>CAWDYS010000001.1:0-87440 GCA_963806765.1 uncultured Nitrososphaerota archaeon
TCTCAAGTCTGGTGGTCGCAAGGGCGGGACACAGGACGATAGGGCAGTGCATCGATGCCGGGAAGCCGGCTGTGCTCGTGCCGATTCACAATCACTCTGAGCAGATAGGAAACGCGAACAAGTTCAGAAGTCTTGGCTTGGGGATTGACATCAGGTCTGAGAAGCTGACTGTCCAGACCCTTTCGGAGTCGGTCGAGACGTGTGCCAGCGACCCGAAGTACAGGGCGAACGTGGAGAAGCTGAGGGCGATTTCCAAGAAGTACAACGGGATTCAGAGATGCGCAGAGGTCATCAACTCCTACACCTAATCTGAGCCGAAGGTTCGAAGGGCTTCCTGAGGTATTCCGGCTAGATGTTGTAGATTACCTTGCTGCCCTCGAAATCAAACCTGAACCTGTACTCGACGAGCCCTTCCTTCTTTAGGGCCGCCCGGACGTTGTGCCTCCCCTCTTCGCAGTACAGCATCAGGAAGCCTCCCCCGCCAGCGCCGACCACCTTCCCCCCGAGCGCTCCGTTCGCCCTGGCCACGGAGTACCACGAGTCGATGTTCTCGGTCGACATGTTCTTTGTGACTCCACGCTTGATGGACCAGTGCTCGTGCAGGAGTTCCCCGAACCGCCTCAGGTCGCCCCCCTCTAGGGACTTCTTGCTCTCCAGTCCTATCGCCTTGATTCGGTGCATCCTCTCAACCGCGTCGTTGTCCTCGGCTACCCTCTTCTGCTGCCTGCCCAGTATGACGCTCGCACGTCTCGTGATTCCCGTGTAGAACATCATGATGCCGTGCTCGAGCTCTGCAAGAGTGTCGTCGGCTATCTTGAGTTCCTCAGCCGTCACCTTTCCGCTCCTGTCTATTCTGTAGCACCGCAATCCCCCGAGACTTGCTGCGTACTCGTCCTGTTTCCCGGAGGGTTCGTGGAGCCTGTTCTGGGCGATATAGCAGGACTCCTCGGCAATCTCCTCTGGCGTCTTCACTATCCTCTGATGCGCGTAGAGTGCATTCAGGAGCCCGACCGTGAAGCTCCCCGAAGACCCGAGTCCCGTGGCCGCCGGGACGTCAGCCAGCGAGACTATCTCGATCCTATCCTTGAAGTCCAACATCCTAAGAGCCTCTCTGACCAGAGGGTGGCGGATGTTCTCGGGTCTCTCGACAATCTCCGTCTGAGAGTAGCTCACCCTGATGCCCGGATCGAAGCGGTCATTTAGCACGATGTGCATGTACTTGTCGACGGCCCCAGAGAGGAAGAAGCCGCCGTGCTTCGTGTAGTAGGCGGGAAGGTCCGTACCACCCCCGCCGAGTGGCAATCTGAATGGCGTCCTTGAGACTATCAATGGGGGCCCGTTACTCTCCTGTTTGGCGACTTTGGGCCTAGAATATAACCGATGCTCGATGTCCGAAACCGTGAGTCTTGGGCGAAGGCTGGGCCGAACTCCGTCCGGACAGACAAGACTAATTAATGAAGCCTTGGGGGAACGGTCAGCCGAACTTGCCGCGCACGAACCAGTACCTCGAAGAGGTCTCAGAGATAGCCGAGAAGTTGGACAGGAGGTCCATCGACAATGCAATCTCCATACTCTACCGTGCCTGGAAGACGGACAACCAGGTGTTCACCATAGGAAATGGCGGGTCCGCATCTACTGCGACGCATCTTGCCTGCGACCTCAACAAGTGGGTATCGGACGCGGCCGCCAGGAAGTTCAGGGCATTCTCGTTGGTCGACAACATCCCCCTCGTGAGCGCCCTGACGAACGACAACGGTTGGGGCGACATCTACTATGAACAGCTGCGCAACTTCTTCAGGAAGGGGGATGTGGTGGTCGCAATCAGTGTCCACGGTGGCTCCGGGAGCGACAAGGCAGGACCGTGGTCCCAGAACCTGCTGAAGGCAGTCAAGTACGCGAAGGACCATGGGGGAAAGGTCATAGGCCTCTCGGGCTTTGACGGTGGCCTGCTGAGGACCGTTTCTGACGCCTGCGTGGTCGTGCCAGCGAACTCTACGCCCCACGTGGAGGGGATGCACCTTGTCCTGACGCATCTAATCTGCGAGCAGCTGAGGAAGAAGATCTCGGTCAAGAGGAAGGAACCAGGAAAGGCCCGCTACTGATGTCCGAGGGGCAGGGGCGGCGGCGCCTCTTTGGCCCGTCTTTGGAAATGCCTCAGGGTCAGCAATTCTTATAGTCCCGCCGTTGAAACCCAGACGACAAGTGTCCACGGTTGGTACAAATCTTCCTCGATACCGCTTCACTGACCGAAATCGAAGAGTTCACAAAGTGGGGTATAGCTGACGGGGTGACCACGAACCAGAAGATCTTCCTCTCAGAGGGAGGCGTGGACTTCAAGAAGCGAGTCCTGGACATCTGCAATCTCGTGAACGGACCCATAAGCGTGGAGACGACGAAGAGCACCGTCCCCGAACTGATTGCTGAGGGGATGGAGTACGCTTCGTGGCACGGGAACATCGTCGTGAAGGTGGCAATGTTCGGCGACGGCCGGGGCCTCCAGGTGGTGAACCAGCTCGCGTGGTCTGGCGTCAAGACAAACATGACCGTGATGATGACCTTCAACCAGCTCGATGCTCAGCGGCAAAGGCCGGAGCCACCTACGTCTCGCTCTTCTACAACCGGTCGAAGGAAGCAGGGGAGAACCCAGTGCAGATTATCAGGGACTACGTCACAGCGGCGAAGGAGCAGGGCATCCTTGCGAAGCTGATCGTAGGGAGCATCCGGACCCCGGAGGACGTCGCGACGGCCATGGCCGCTGGCGCCCACGTGATGACGATTCCGTCAAAGATTCTCAAGCAGATGCCGTTCAACAAGAGGAGCGAGGAGACCATCGCGGAGTTCGACAAGGCGTGGCAGGACTTCCTAGCCGCCGGCAAGTCGAGACCATCATAGGCAATTCCCCGCTTCAGGCCTTTCATTTATAACAACAGGAAGAGGGAGCCTTGCATCGATGAGAAGAGCCCTAGTCACGGGTGGCTTGGGGTTCATCGGGAGCCACCTGGTCGATCGGCTGCTGGCAGACCAGTGGGAGGTCGTCGTCCTTGACAGCCTCCTGACGGGTCATCGTTCCAATCTGGCGCAGCATAAGGACAACCCCAGGCTGGAGGTCAGGGAGGGCGATGTCAGGGACGTTCGGGCGGTTTCCGCCGCGTCGAGGGGGTGCGATGCGGTCTTCCATCTGGCCGCGCATGCCCTCATGCGCGTAAGCGTTAACGACCACAGGGCGGACCTGGAGCACAACGTCGTGGGGACCCTGAACGTCCTTGAGGGCATGGCCGCAAACAGGGTCCCCGACCTCGTCTTCGCCTCGACCTCGGCCCTCTACGGGGAAGCCCAAATCGTGCCAACGCCAGAGGACTACTCGGGCATCCAGACGTCGCTCTACGGCGCGGCGAAGCTGGCGGGCGAAGCCTACGCATCGGCGTTCGTGCAGCTCGTTCCGATGAAGTTCTGGGCGTTCAGGTTCGGGACGGTGTTGGGAGAGCGGTGCAGAAGGGGGGCCGTCTGGGACTTCGAACACAAGCTGCTGAAGAACCCGGGGAGCTCGAGATACTCGGAGACGGGAAGCAGAGCAAGGACTACCTCTCGGTCAGCGACTGCATCGACGGAATCATGTTGGGATACGAGAGGAGCTCGCAGCCAGTCAACATATTCAACCTGGGACTTCAGGAACAGACTACGGTCGACGAGCTGGCGGACATAGTCATTCGAGAGATGGGGCTCTCCAACGTCAGGAAGAGTCACACTGGAGGACAGAGAGGGTGGATAGGCGACAATCCGGTGGTCTACCTGTCCATCAAGAAGATCCAGGAGCTGGGCTGGAAGCCGAGGGTCCCGCCCAAGGAGGCGATAAGGCTGACTGCGAGATGGACCCTGAACGAGATCGGCGGAACGACAGGGGGGGACTAGGACCGGTCGGTCGATTGGCTTGACAAGAGTCACAATAACGGGCGGTGCGGGATTCCTTGGGAGCAACCTGGCCAGGCGCCTCGTCGACGAAGGCCACGAGGTCTCGATCGCCGACGACCTCTCATCCGGCTCCATGGAGAACCTGAAGAGCCTAGGCCTGGACAATGAGTGCCTGATTGGGGACCTCAAGGAGTACAGATTCGCGAAGGACTCGATCCGGGGAGCCGAGACAGTTTTTCATTTCGCCGCGGAGGTGGGAAGCGTCGCGTACCTTCACGGGTCGGACGCCAGGGAGCTTGCAACCCTCCAGGCCAACCTTGTGATTGACGCCAACGTCTTCAGGGCCTGCCTCGAGAACCGGGTGCGCAGCGTAATCTACGCATCGAGCGTCTCGGTCTATCCCTTCGACCAGCAGCTGGGGTCACACGTCCAGTTCAAGGAGGAGGACGCGGAGCGGCGAGTGAACCCAGAAGGGGGATACGGGTGGTCGAAGTACATCGGCGAGAAACAGCTCGCCCTGATGCCGGACACGACCTTTGGCATAGCACGGATCTTCCACGCCTATGGCAGGAACATCTACCTGAAATCGGACAGGAGCCAGGTCATCGCCTCGCTGATCAGGAAGGCCGTCAGGTATCCCCACGAGGACTTCGTGGTCTGGGGGAACGGAAGCCAAAGACGGTGCTTCGTGTATGTCGATGATGCAATCGACGCTTTGGTTAAGCTCCGGGATCATGCGGAGAAGCGGGGAAACCTCACAGTCAACATCGGGTCGACGGAGGAGGTGACGATCCGCGAGCTGGCTAACATGGTTCTTTCACTCTCGGGTAAGAAGATCCCCCTCAGATTCGACGAGACCAAGCCCACGGGCGCACTGAACAGGATGCCCGACCTCAGCAGAATCACCGGGGTCCTGGGGTGGAGCCCCAAGACTCGATTCTCGGAGGGATTGAAGAAGACCTTCGAATGGGCAGCGACCAGCCTCTCTGGGAGCACCGAGAGCCGCTAGCCGAGCGGCCGCGGGAGGCAGACTGAAAGATGAGCAAAAATCGGCACCAGAAGTCGCGGCTGGATGGTTCTTGGATACAACGCCAGAAAGATTCGCCCTGAATCTGACCGCGTCAGCACGGTGACAGATGACGCGACAATCTTCGGAACATCACGCATGGATAGCACGACGAATGGTCTGCGCTTCTCACCCGGGACTGGGAAGCTTGTTTATCTGAGCCCCTGGCGGATCCGTGAACATCGTGAAGGTGTACTGTTCATATGGGCTGTTCCTCCATCTGCCTGTGTAGACATCGTATGTCCTGACACTGACCTGATTCTTGACCGTGTCAAAGGTGAGAATCGTGACCGTGGCTCCTCCCACCTTGTCTGAATCAGGCGTCGTCGAATCCGAGTCGTCGACCCCCCGGCCAGTCAGGGAGTCTGGCGCATCCCTGCAATCTTGCCTGTCGAACATGAGCAGGTTCCGATGGTTCAGCGGTTTCGTCGTGTTGTATCCTTGGTCGCTGGCGAAGTGGCCGTTCAGCGTCAGGAACACGCTAGATGAGTGCTGATCCAGAAGGGTGGTCAATCCGCTCCTGAAGTCTGCCAGCATCGGCCCCCATCTCGCGTCGCTGGTGCTGCCGAAGGCGTCAACGTAGGCGTGCGGAGCCACAATGACACGGTAGTCCGCATAGGTGGAGTCGTTCAGGAGGCTCCCGACCCATCCCAACACGTCGGGGCCTCCATTCCACTCGACATTGATTATGAGGAAGTTCACGTCGTTAGCAGAGAAAGTGACCGCCGTGTTCATCCCGCTGTGATAGTCACCCACCCAGCTAGTGTTCTCCAGCGCGTTTACCCTGCTCTTCGCTACCAACGGGTTGAAGGCGGATGTCCACAGGTTTCCCATCCAACCAGAAGTTGTATCGTCGCCGACAAGGTCGTCGTGATTCCCGGCGCACCAAGTGTAGGGGATACCGTTGTCCGACAGCAGTGACATGGCCTCGTGGGCATTTTGCCACTCCACCTGTTGATTGCCCGTCTGCACCAAGTCCCCTGTGTGGATGACCATCTTGCCGTTGTAAGCAGACCAGTTATTGACAATCCAGTCTGTTGTCATCCTGAAGAGCGCAGGATTTGACTCGGAGAGGAACTGCGTATCGGTAATCCAAAATATGGAAAAGGTGTTCTCCGGTGCCTGGGTCGTCGCCGATGTGACGGTGCTGCTGGTCGCCGCGGTCGCGGTGGTCGCAGAGGCGGTTCCCGTTTGGACAGTGTATTGATTCGTACTCACGGTCAACGTTGTCGTGGTCGCGCCGGGGGACGAAGTGGATACCGTGGTCGTTGAAGTCAGAGCACCAGGGTCGGAAATCTTCTTGTCGGTGACTGGTTTCAAGATTACGTCTGCGGCGTACCCAAGCGCCGTTCCTGCTACAGCAACGATTGCAAAGGCGCCCGCCAGCTTGACGAAACGCCTTCTCGGGACTTTCCTTCCGCCCTCGTCCGGCGATGACATCTTAGCAGCCGCGGAAAAATGGCAATTCGTTACGTAATAAGGGTAACGGTGTTAATCAGGACCGCAACAGCGAATTTCATATAAGAGCATACCCCAATTGGTTTGGGATATTAGAGATATATATGCGGGAGTCTTGAACCCCCGCAGGAGAACGAGATTCTAGAATGAATACCTCGAAAGCTACGTCACATACTGGAAGTCATGCAATCAGTCGGGCGATCGTTTCGGTGGTCGTCATCGTCCTGATCCTCGCAGCCGGTGCCACCTACCTTTACGTTAACCCGCCGCCATCCACCTCTGCGCAGACCGTACCATCAAGTGAACTCACTTTCACGAACCTCGGCGCCAATGCTACTACGACGACCACGAGCGCGACTTCTGCCCCGACTTCGGGCATTGTTGTGAACGTGGACATCCCCAGTGACAATGGATACCCCTTCGCCCAGTACACGCCCCAGGTCATCCTCGTTGTCATCGGAGTGAACAACACGGTGGTGTGGACCAACCATGACGTAATCGTGCACAACATACTGACAGCGAGCGGGCTCTTCGCGTCTGGGGACATGTCACCAGGCTCAACCTACACCTACACCTTCACGCAGGCAGGAACCTATCCATACTACTGCTCCTACCACCCAAGCATGGCCGGCGTGGTCATAGTCAGAAACCAATAGTCGCACCAGTGACCGAAGGCCCCATTCGTCTTCGGCCAGTGGCGTCATCGTCGCCGCAGATTCAGGTTTCCTCCTCTTTTGATTGAAGACTGATTTTCCAGCTTGCAACGGGCGCGACTTCCTATCTCTGATTCAAAGCGGAGCAGGACGAGGATAACTGGCGCGGTGACGGGGCTCGGGCTAGAGCAGTATGGACTCTTGGATGACCCTGACTCTGTGACCCGGTTCGCGTTCCGATACTGCTTGAAGGGCCACTTCGGCCCCGGATTGGCTCCTACGCTACGGCGGAAAGCTTCTTCTTGTAGGCTTCGGCGCAGGCCTTCGCGTGGAAGGTCATCTCTTTCTTCCCAATAGTCTCTGTATAGGGCTCGTACACTATGGCTCCCCCGCAAAACCCGCACTTCCGTGCCTTGAAAGCCACCGCACATTGCTTCGCGTGAAACGCGTACTTCTTCCCTCCAATCGTCTCGGTGTAAGGGTCATACGCTATCACGCCGCCGCAGAAGCCGCATTTTGGTGTCTTAGCCATGGGGATCGATATGGGTTCGACTATTCTCTCGTTTATAAGGGTTCGAGCCGTTCCGTGGAACAGACCGAGAAGAAGAGGAATCGCTATGGCTGAGCTCCGGGTCGGCCCTGAGCAGGGCAGACGCTCGAAGAGAATGGAACTGCTGGGCAGCTCTCGGCCCCTCGACCTTCGAGGACGGCGTGTCGGAGAAGAACCCCATCCACATCAATTCGAAGATCCATCGTGGGCCACGGCGAGGATAGGTGGGTGCTCTCTCCTTCGAGAATATATACAATTCACGCGTGTGGAGGACCAGAGGGCTAGGGATGGACGAAGGGCGCGAGAACAAGCGAGATTCGAACGACCATGGTTGGTCTGTGCGTGTTCGCGGGGTGGATGTTCAAGCGTCTAGGGTGTACGCGGGCAAGAACGCGTTCTCCGTTGGGGAACAGGCCAGATTCAAGCAAGGTGGCGCCCACCCCAGCGCTGTCGAGTATCTGCTTGGGGCACTAGGGGGTGACCTTGTCAGCGGTTTTCAGCGTCAGGCGGCAAAACAGGGCGTCCCTATCGACACCGTAGAATCGGTCGTCACTGGGCACCTCGACAACCCACTCGTCTTCCTTGGAGTTGTCGGCGCTGAAGGCGGCTCCGGCTTCGGGTCAATCGCCGCCACGCTGTACGTCACGAGCGACGCCGAGGAATCCGAAGTAGCGGGAATCTGGCGTGCGACTCTGGCCACTTCGCCGTTGGTCAATACGCTCGAACACTGCGTCGCTCTATCACTTCACCTGCAGGTTACGCCCTAGAACCCAGGAGAGGAGTCCGTTCGCAGCTCCAGCCGGTGGGAGTCCGCCGACCTGTTCCTCGCAGGTCTCTCTCGCAACCTCTTGTTTTGCGAACACAGGGAGAGTGCAGGCGAATGCGCATGGTTGTTGGCTACTCCTCTCAGGCCTATATACCGTGCGTGACCAGCACGCCCAATCATGACAAGCTACCGATTGAATGCCGAACAAACCGCAGTTGTCGAACGCGTTCGCAAGATCGCCGACGAGCAGATCGCTCCCTACGCCGCTGATGTAGATGCCAAGGGGCGATATCCTCGGGAGGGCATGGAGGCGCTTGGGCGCGCTGGGTTCCTCGGGCTGAGCATCCCGAGCGAGAAGGGCGGGATGGGCCAGGGCCTGCGTGTGGCAGCCGCGGTGCTCGACGAAGTTGCCCAACGTGACGCTTCACTGGCGATGGTCTACAAGATGCACCTCTGCGGCTGTGCATGTTACGTTGCTTTCCCTCAGACGGGGGAGAAGTACTTCCCCCAGATCGTCGCCGGAAAACACCTGACCACCCTGGCATGGAGCGAGCAGGGTTCGCGAAGCCACTTCTGGGCCCCCGCCAGCCAAGCAACGGAGGACGACGGCAGCGTTGTCCTGAACGCCCAGAAGTCCTGGGTGACATCGGCCGGAGAAGCCGACGGATACGTGGTCTCCACGCGCACGGCCGCAGGCACCGGTGCGACCGACACCATGCTCTATCTGGTTCTGAAGGATGACAAGGGCGCGCGAATCGCCGGCACTTGGAACGGCCTGGGCATGCGCGGCAACGCAAGCAACCCCATGGTTCTGGAGAACTGCGTCATCCCTGCCGACCGCGGCGCTCTGCAAGAAGGGTGAGGGGTTCCCGACCATGCTCGGGGTGGTGCTGCCGTGGTTCAACCTCGGCAACGAGGCCATCTCCGTCGGGATTGCGGAGGCCGCAGTGGCTGCGACCACAACGCACCTCACCTCGAGGCGCTTCTCGGACATGAATAACGCGCCCCTGTCAGACCTGCCCACGCTGCGTGCCCGTCTGGCGCAGATGCGCATCGAGACGGATATCGCTCGCGCGCACCTTGGCTCGGTAATCGACGCTGTCGAGCAGCCGGGCCCCCAGACCACCCTGATGGTCCTGGAGTCAAAGGCCGTCGGCGCCGAGGCAGCCCTTCGCGTGACGGACCTGGGGATGAAGGCGTGCGGGGGCGCGGCCTTCAGCAGGCACCTGAGTCTGGAGCGCAACTTCCGTGATGCCCGGGCTGGCTACGTCATGGCACCCACCTCGGACGTCCTTCAGGAGTTCATCGGCAGGGCGCTGTGCGGCATGCCGCTCTTCTAGCCCGAGGTCTCTTCGCCACGAAGCCGCGCGCCCTCGTCGGGGCCGTGATCTACGACCCCAAGGTCGTGACCATCTGGGAGATCATCCGCGATTTCTTTGCGGCCCAGGGATACCCCATGGACTGTGTCTTCTACAACGACTACGAGCTGATGACGGACGCGCTCGTGGCGGGCCACATACAGGTCGCATGGAACTCGCCCCTCGCCTGGGTCGACGTCGTTCGGCGCACGGGTGGTGCGTGCCGGGCCATCGCCATGCGCGACACGGACCGGGACAGGAAGACCCACTTCATCGCGCGCAAGGGCAGTGGTATGCTGCGCCCGGAAGACCTGCGCGGGAGGACGCTGGCTACCGGAGCCAGGGATTCTCCTCAGTCAAACCTGCTGCCTCTGCACACCCTGCAGCAGAAGGGCCTGACCGCGGGCAAGGACTTCAGGGTCCGGCGCTTCGATCTGTTGGTCGGCAAACACGGAGATCATGTGGGCGGCGAGCTCGAAGCCCTGCGCAGCGTCCAGCGGGGCGAGAGCGACGCCTGCGCGATCCTCGATCTCAACTGGGTGCGCTGGCAGGCCGAGGGAGTGGCAGACGCGACCGACCTCGTGTCGCTGGGGACGACGGCCCCGTTCGATCACTGCAATTTCAGCGTGCTCGACACCTTTCCAGCGGAAGAGGTAAGGCGCTGGACGACGACGCTCTTCTCCACGACGTACGACAACCCGTCGCACAGGGAGATGATGGACTTGGAGGGGCTGAAGGCGTGGCTGCCCGGCCGTACCTCGGGTTACGCCGCGCTGACCGCGGCTGCGGAAGAGCAGAGGTTCTTCGAAGAGAGCCCCCGTCGATGACGAACAAGCCTGCCGCTCTTTCCGGTAACCATGGTGGGAAGCTGGCCGCGCCCTCCGGAGGTACTTCGGGCACTGCGACAGAAGCACAGCGGCCGGATCTCTCCGGAGGCATTTGAGCGCGTGGCCGACGCTGCCGTTCTGGAGGCGTTGCACGCCCAGGAGACGGCGGGCGTCGACCTGGTCACCGACGGGGAGCAGCGACGGGACAACTTCTACTCGTTCGTGGCCGAGAGGATGGATGGCGTGCGGCTGATGACTCTGGCTGAGATGCTCGAAGTCGTAGAGGACAAGGCCAGGTTCGAGCGAATCCTGCAGACACTGGACGTTCCAGCGTTCGCCATGAAGACGGCGACCTGCGTCGGGAGGATAGGGCGCCGGCAACCACTGGCCCTGGACGAATACCGTTTTCTCCGCCGGCACACCAAGCAGACAGATCAAGGTCCCGCTGCCGGGGCCCTATCTGCTGACCCGCGCGATGTGGGTCAAGGAGGTGTCACGGGCCGCCTATGCCACGAAGGAGGAACTGGGGGAGGATGTCGTCCGCATCTTGCGAGAAGAGGTGTTCGCGCTTCGCGACGCGGGGGTTGACTTCATCCAGTTTGACGAGCCGGTCCTGACGGAACTCGTCTTCACCCAGGGGCAGACCCGCACGTTCATGTGCGCCGCGCTCGCAGCCCGCCAGGACCCGGCGGAGGAGCTGGAGTTCGCCACCTCCCTCCTGAACAGAGTGGTCGACGGGCTTGACGGCGTCAGGGTGGGACTGCACATCTGCCGGGGCAACTGGAGCCAGAATGAGAAGGTCCTGCTCGAAGGCTCCTACCATCCGCTGCTGCCTTACCTGAAGCGGATGAACGTGCAGCAGTTCGTCCTTGAGTTTGCGACGCCTCGTGCGGGAGGTCTGGAGGCCATCGCTGAGCTGCTGAAAGGAAAGGAGCTGGGCCTGGGCGTGGTCAACCCACGCACCCATGTGGTCGAATCCCCCGCTCAGATCGTAGGAAAGGCGCTGGAGGCCCTGCGTCTTGTTCCTGCCGACCGGCTCTTCCTGAACCCTGACTGCGGCTTCGGAACCTTCGCGCAGAGGCCCCTCAACACTCCTGAAATCGCGACCCAGAAACTCGCCGCAATCTCGCAGGCTGCGGCAACGCTGCGCGCGGCCGTTTGACCAGTCAGACGTCTGAAGTCGAGCCTTGGCGTTGAGGCCTCAGCGGCGCGGCGAACGGCGCGGTTTGCCAACGTGGTCGGCGACTATCTTTCCCTCTGCGCGCCTGAGCACCTCGTCGAGGGTCGATGGAGATATGCCCAGCGTTGCCGAGAGTTCCTTCAGGCTTGTGCTGCGTGGGAAGCGGAAGTAACCTTCCTCCTCGGCGAGCCCGACGGCCCGCTCCTGTTCGAAGGTCAACGACCGATTCCCTGTCGGCTTGCCGACTTCCGTGACGCTTGCGTTTATGCCCTCGCGCTTCAGCTCCGCAAGGAAGCTCTTCAAGGAGATCTTCCCGGGGAAGACCACCTGCCACTTCGTGGTCGACTGCGGCCCTGGGTTGGCCACCATTGCACACTCCGTGCAGAAGCCCATCATCGAGGACATGGCCCTGCAAACGGGAGAAACTTTAGTGACTATTATGCCAGAGGCTCTGTGCTTGTCGAATACTGTGAAACTGGTGTAAACGATGTTCGGTTCTGAGCTTATCAGACGGAGGACGTCCTTCACAGAGGCGTGGCTGGTGATCTCGATGAGCTCTATCATCCCTTTTCTTCCGAAAGGCCTGCAGTCCACCATCTTTATGACAGCGTTTGACTTGCTCAGAACAGAGGCAGCCCACCTGTCGACCTTGTCTTCTGCCTCGATGGTGATTTCCTTCATTGCGAACGTCCCCCGTTCACTTGGCGCGCCGCTTCCTCTCGGTCATTAGACTCGGAGAGTCCGTCGGTGCCGCCGCGTGTACGACTCAGGTTGGCTCGCTAGTAGGTCGGCCAAGTAGGTGTCGCCAAACCCAATTCTGCGAACCTCAGTCATTTTCAACTTCCATATCACTTGCCATCTGACCTGGTACTAGGAGCGCTTGGCCCGTTGGATTATAAAAAGCCATCCCTAATAGGTTCGGGGAACCGCGACTCGATGACATCTGTTGCCACTTCGGTGTGTCCTCCCGACAATCGGAAGAATTGTGTCCAGCTAGACCAGGGAAACGTAGCCCTTCTTCACGTCGACCGTGAGCTTGAAGTTCTTCAGGAAGGTCCGGCCCAGAACGAAGTCGAACGTGATGTGGCGGGGATGTTCCAGCTCGAGCACCACGGCGCTCACGTTCCTCGCAACCAGTCCGCCCAGAGACACCTTCCGAAGCTTCACCTCTATGCCCCTGTCTATGCCGCGCATGCTGGTGAACCTGTGAACAGTCTCCGGATGGAGCCTCTCTTCATCTGGATGCTTGTTGCCCGCATTCGGATAGCCCAGGTCTATCGCGTCCTGGTTGAGAATCACGCAGTAGTGAGAATTGAAATCGATGACCGAGCTCGAGCTCTCTGACGGCGCCTCCCACTCCTTCGACCCGGGTGCTCACCAGCATGGGGTCCTTCAGGGCGAACTTCATTCTTCCACTCTCTTGGTTATTCGTTCCATCTTCAACTGTCCGACCGAGTAATCGAATTCAACCTTCATGAACTGGAGGAGGCTCCTGCCGAGCACTACGTCGAAACCTGTCACCTGAGGAAGGTCGAGGGCGACGAAATCGACGTTCCCGAAGGACATCGCTCCAATCTCCACCTGCGCTATCTGAATCAACGCAGTCTTCAGGTATCCGTCATAGCTTGTAAATGTTAGCGTGTTCTCGGCCGGCGATATGGGATCATCGTTCGCGGCTTCGGGATAGCCGAGTCCGTAGGCGTCGACCTTTGGTATGACGCAGTACTCCGCACCGGGGTCCACGAGAGCGTTGTACTCCCTGACAGCGCCGCTCCTTCCTCTCAGCCGGACGAACACGGTCGGGAATCTTCCGAAACCATGCTCAGCCAGGGGGGCAGGAGACGCGACTACAGGAGCAGAGGATATGGCGGTTCACCGGCGTAATAGATGCAGATGTCCTTGTACGCGCGCAATTTGGGCCTCAGCATGTAGCGGTCAAGGTCCTCCGCCACGACCTTGCCTCTTACCGGCTGCATGTTCTTGTCCCTTCCCGTGACCACCATGCCGACCCATCTGCCCTTGTATCTCTTGATGATTTCGGGGAGAGCAAGGTCCTCCGGCTCATCCTGCCCTCCTGCTGATGGAGCACCGATGCTCGAACTCATGAGAAACGTCTTGCCCATGAGCTCGAGCTATTTCAACCTGTGCTAGTCAGACCGTGATTGGGTTTGTGCTAGTGACGGGTTGTACTCCGGGTACGGCGCCTGGCAGGCTTCGGAGCGCGTTGATTACGGCTCCCTGTCCAATGTATGTTCGGAACGCGTTGCCCGAGCCAGCTCCGTTCGCGCCCAGACTGGCGTGCGTCAGTGGCGTCGCGCCCGCGAAGGCCTTCTGCGCCGCGTTGGCGATGACTGACTCTGTCAGCTGCTGGCCGACGATGGCCGACTCCGCAGAGGTTGCTCTGATTGGTTTGGTGGCGACGTGTCCCAGCACAATCTTGGCGCTGGATACCGTGCTGCCGTTGAAGCCCACTACGACCGCAGCGCTCGCGAGCGGGAAGTCGATGGCTGTCCTGTCGGCGATCCTGAAGTAGGCCTGTTGAGTCCCGGACGCTGGCGTTGGCACGTTGATCGAAGTCACTATCTCGTTGAAGCGAAGGCTGTTCTCTTTGACTCGGCCGTCGACGATGCTGACTCCGGGTAGGAACTGCTCCATCGACATGGTCTTTGAGCCTCCGGGCCCCTGGACCGTCAGGGTGGCGCCCAGTGCCATCGAGCGGAGCGGACAGGTCGGCCGCGTGGACCGCGTAGCAGAGGTTGCCTCCGAACAGGCTGTGGTAGTAGCGGTTGTCCCCGACCACTGCGTAGCAGACGGTCCCTCCGTTCCTCCAGCAGTCGTAGTTGTTGCGCAGGTACCAGCACCAGACCTCCTGGTTGATGTCACCCGCGACCGTAGCCTGGGCGGCTATCTGGATGGGGTGTCCTGTTGCCGCCTGAGCGAGGGCAGGGAAGTACTGGATTACGTTGGGATCGTCCTTCAGTGTGCTGATGTTGGTGGTGGCACCGATGGTCAGCCCGCCGCTCTGGCTGAAGCCTACACCACTGAGCCCGAGTTGTGAGATGTCTATGACCCTTTGTGGGGTGAGGAGCTCGATGTGCTCCTTCATCTGGTAGAGCAGGTCTGTTCCTCCGGCGATGACCCTCGCGTTGCCTCCGTACTTGCTCAGAAGTGAGACCGCGTCACTCACCGAGGTTGGTTGCAGGTAGCCGAATTTGCCTAGTTCGTTTCTCATTTCTATTCACCATCCACCCTATAGTAACCCATTCGTTTTCATCCACTGAAGTGCAGTGACTATGTCCTCCTTCCTTACTGGGACGTGGATGAACCTGTATCCGCCCATCGCGTTGCTCAGGGCGTTCAGAATACAGGGGATGACGCTCATGAGGGTGTTCTCGCCGATTCCCACTGCGCCGAACGGGCCGTACGCGTCGTTGTACTCCGACCAGAGCGACAGGGCACGGTCGGGTGCCTGGTAGATGGTTGGGATCTTGTTGTCGAGATAGTTCGGGTTCAGGGTGCCTCCCGAGTATTTGAGGCCGGTCGACGAGTCGTTCAGACTCTGCTCGTAGAAGGTCTCACCGACTCCCAGCCCGAGGAATCCTCCTTGGTTCTGGGCGTCAGCGCCCGCGGCGAATATGACGCGCCCTAGACCCAGTCCGCCCACGTAGTCTATCACACGCACGTCCGCTGTCTCGGTATCGACCTCGACTTCGCAGATCTTCGTGCCACCGACGCGATAGGCTGTCTTCGCCGGTGGAGTGAACGTCCCGACGCCCGTAAGTCCGGCTGTCGGTAGGAGCGCGCACGCCGCCTTGAAGGTCATCTGGTTCTTGGGGTTGGTGGTGTCGTAGATTATGCCTGCGGGCTGGCCTGTGAAGCCACCTCCGAAGGCTAGGTTCGTCGATTTGGTCCCGGCCGCCAGCTTCGCGGCGATGAGCGGGAACCACTGGGTCCCCAAGTTCTGCGCGGCTGCAACCAGTCCTATGCCTCCGTTGCGGGTCATCCTGCTACCGGCCGTGACTCCTGTGTCCGTTGTTTGGGAGGTGTCTGACATGACCGCCGTGAGATTGCTCATGTCCGGCTGGCCAAGGAGCTCTGCCGTGATGATTGGCAGGGCCGTGACCCCGCCTGCTCCGTGGTCCATCCCTCCGGAGTACATGGTTATTGCACCCGAAGGCAGGACCTTGATCTGGCCGGTGTCTGGCGCTGACAGAGCGCCTTTGGCTCCTGATGTGAGGGCTATTCCGATTCCTCTCAGCTTCTTGCCTGTGCCAACCGTGCCTCCTGAGTTCGTCACCACGTTGCTGGGAGTCCCCCAGCCCTTCCACCTGCCAGTCCAGTTGAAAGCTCTGACGGCCTTCAGGTGGGCGTCCGGCTGTCCGTACCCGCTATAGGGGTATCCGGTGGTGTGGTCGAAAGCGGTGTTGGGGTAGACGGTGGGTGGGGAGGTTCCAGTGTCGGTGAACGCCGAGGTCCTCATGTTGTTGAGTCTGAATACTTGTGGGTCGATGTTGAGCTTCTCCGCGAGCATGTCGACGACCGTTTCGACGAACCAGTGGTTCTGGCTCTCTCCGACATCCCTCATTGGTCCGGCAAGGCCGTAGGCGTTGCTGTTGGCAGAGTAGCTCACGAGGTTCATGTTGTCGACGTTGTAGATTGCGTAGAATGCACCCAAGTCCGAGTTCGCGCCGCCGTTTGCGCCCACGTTCGCGTAGATGACGGCTTTGAGAGCGGTCAGCTTTCCGTTCTTGGCTGCACCCGTGAGGTAGGCGCGTTCCGGATAGCGGTTGGTCGTGGCCAGGGCGTTGGTGTACCGCGTGTGCATGAACTTCACGACTCCTCCCGCCTTCTTGGACAAGGCCGTGGCGATGATGTACTCCTCTCCAGAGGACTTGTTGCCAAGCCCGTTGCCGATGGACGCGCTCTCGGCGCCTCCCAGAGCGGTCCTGACAGTCACGTTGGCCGCAGGAATAGCGAAGTAGTTGGCGATGGTGGTCTTGAGCGATGCGGCGTACTGGGTGTTACCCCAGACGTTGACGTTTCCTCCTGTCCACTGCGCGAGGCACCCGCGAGGCTCGATGTCCATGTGCTGGATGAATTGCGTGTCCAGTCTTATCGTGACGACTGCGTCGGCGGCCGCTATGGCGCCGTCCGCATCACCGAAGGCGACCTGCGCAGAGGATGGGTTGGCAACCCCTTCCACGATCGATCCGCCTGGCGAGTTTCCGCCTGGCCAGATTGCCGGGGCATCAGCGGCCAGCGCGCCCTCGACGTCGAAGACGTAGGGGAGCGGCTCAAATTCCACCTTGACCAGGTCGATTGCGTCGTTGACAAGGCTGGGCGAGGCAGCGCCGACAGCCACCACGGGGCAGCCGGCATAGCGAGCCTGCGTCGTCGGCAACGGCCCGCGAACTCTGTTCCCGGAGGTCGAGTAGTAGGTGTAAGTGGGCAGAAAGTCCGTGTCCATGCCGGTCAGCGTCACCGCGCCGGCTGCTTCTGCCGCGCTAACGTCTATGCTCTTTATGAGGGCGTTGGGATACGGACAGGTCACGTAGCCCATGTAGACGAAACCTGTGGTCGCGGAGATGCCGATGTCTGCAGGCTGGATGTCGCTCGTGAATTTCTTCGCGCCGGTGACCTTCGCCAGGGTATCACGCCTGCCAATCTTGGGGTTCCCGACGAGAGAGGGTGTTGGAGTTGAACTCATCTCTCTAGGCACCTCCTAGGTTCTGAGCAGCGAGTTGTATTGCTGCTATTATGTGCATGTAGTTCCCACATCGACACAGATTCCCGCTGGTGGCGGCCTTGATGTCAGCGACCGATGGATTCGGGTTCGCCTTCAGCAGGGCCGTCGCCGCCATGATGTAGCCTGGTCCGCAGTAGCCGCACTGGGCTCCGTCCGCCGTGACCCAGGCCTGCTGCAACGCGTTCACTACCGGGTCCTTCGCGGCTATCTCCGCAGTGGTGATCGTGTGACCCACAGCCCGCATCGCCATGATTGTACAGGACTCGTGTGGCACACCATCGATCAGGACGGTGCACCCGCCGCACGACATCCTGTTGCACGGCCGTTTCGCCGCGATGAGGCCCATGGTATCTCTCAGTACGTCGACCAGCATGCTCCTCGGTTCCACGAGGACGCTGGTGTTCGTGCCGTTGACGTTGAGAGTAATCGTCCGCATTGAGAATTCGTCGGTGGGCATCACAGGTGCTGGAGCAGGTAGAGTTGCAGTGTTGGTCTGAATCGTGCTGGTGGAAGCCGTTGAAGTGGACGAAGACTGCTCCTTCAACGGTTCAAACTGCATGCTCCTCATGGCAACTGAGGAAACGCCTACGACGGCCACCGCGGTTGCGGTGCCTTTCAGCAGAGTTCTTCTGCTGACTTTGGTGTTCGCGACATCCGCTATCGCGCTACCCACCCCTGAGGCGGGCTTTACACTGATTTTCGAATCGGTCTTCGCTCTTTGTGAGAGAGAAGATCCTTTCTTACGTTCCTTCTTTACATTCATGTTGGCCGAGTTATCGATTAGACCGAGCTATATCTCCGATTCCCCGAACCTATTGGGGTAACTACTTTAAACGCCAGAAACACGAAACGAAGTCGTCATCGTGATAGATGTTGTCATCCGAGCCCGACGAGGATAACAAGGTCGTTAGAAGGACCGCGCTGGCTGAAGGACTGGGGGTCGCTCTTAACTCAATCCTGAAGTCCCGCAGCCTGCTCAACCCCACGGGTTTGGCCGTGAGCGCGCTCAATCAGTATGGAGAGCAGCTCGACAGGAAGGAGAAGGAGGATCTCGCGAGGAAGGAGGCTGAGATGAGGGCGATGGTGAGCCAGATCCAGAACCTCAGGGCGACCTTCGAAAATGGAAGACTTGTGGTGCACGTCGACAAGGCCACTGTCCTTGAGCTGATTGAAAACATGCTAAAGAAATCCCTTGCGAGGCAGGAGGCAGCCATGACCGCCACGTTCAAGGTCGACGCGGGCGAAGGCGGAGAGAAGGACCACGACGCTGAACTCAATCTGCCGAGTCGCACTATATACCTGAAATTCGTGCCTGAGGGGAGGCAACTGGCAGAGTTCGCGGTCTCGTACCTGGAAAGGGCCCGGGACGTTAACCCTTCGGAGTACTGGCTACTGACGCCAAACGAGGAAGTTGTTGACTTCCCCTTTGAGCCAATCTTTACTGAGAACAAGATAACGAGAGGCAGACTAAGGTCGTATCCGCTGCCTGGCCTCCTCAGCGAGCTGGTCGGAACAGACTACGACGTTGCCTCCACATACGACGTCTATGGTGGCTTCAAGTTCGTAATCAGCAGCAAACCGCCGGTGCCTCCCCAAGATTCGAAACAGTAGAGCGGCAGGATTGAGTTGAATGCGACGGAGTTCGTACCACCTAAGGTCTGCCCACTCCGACTCCGAGGTCGCGCGTCGCGCCGGGTTCAGTGTCGGTTGACCCGCATCTAACGCGCGCACGGGCTACCAGATTTCAGGTGTCACGGTTCTGACGCAGCAAACAAGGGGACGATCAGGACGCTCTACGCTTCACCAGCGCCCGAAGAGACTGCAGCAAGCCGAGCCAAGTCATCCTGCTTGTCGACGTCGAGCAGGGCCGCTTCTGAGGTCTCGACGAGCCGGACCTGTGACCTGTGTCCGGATACGACGCTCTTGAGGCCTCTCGTCTCCTCATTTATGTTCGATATCTCTTCGAATAGATTCCTGTCGAAGAGGATAGGGTGACCGAAGCTCCCATGGTATGCCGCGGTCACGATGGGGGCATAGCATGTGGAGTACTCGTCGATTACGGCGTTGATCATCGAGCGGTCCACAAGCGCAACGTCTCCTGGGAGGACCATGACGGCGTCGGCGTTCTTCTTCACCTTTGACAGCCCCTTCCTCACTGAGAAGCTCTGACCTTTCTCGAAATCCTCGTTGAAGACGACTTCGCACCGGTAGTCCTTGAGCTCGCGCTTGATCTTCGCCGAGTCATGTCCGCAGACAACGATGACCTGATTCGCCTTGGACTTCACGGCCTCCGACACGACGTGCTCTATCATCGTGCTCCTTCCTATCGGTTCGAGCAGCTTGTTTCGTCCAAATCTGGTAGAGAGGCCTGCGGCGAGGACAATAATCGATATGAAGTCACTGGTCTTCTCTGTCATTTCGCCTTACCACTTCGTTTACCAATCTCAGTCTCGTGAGAGGCAGATGTCACACACTCCCTGAGCGTGTCGGCTTTGCATGGGCGTGCGGTGGTCTGGTCGAGTCTGGATACTTGGCATCCCTGCTCAAGCCGCATAGCACCCAAGAGCGGTATTATGCGACTTGAACAATGGTTACCTCACCCTATACGTACTTCTTCCCGACGTACCCTATCGTCAGGCCCCAGAGCCCGAAGCAGACCGCTAGGGGGAGCAGCAGCTCCACCGAAGTGGTGATGGACATCGTGCCCAGAGTTCCTGACAGTTGGGGGGCGGTGTAGAGCAGCATGTAGAGGACCAGTAGCAGCCAGGCTACCCCTCCGAATGCAAGCCCCTGGAACACGGTGTGTTGCTTGAAGCCGAAGGAGAAGATGAGGCCGGCTATGATCGCAAGGGCGATGAACCAGACCACACCCATCTCGGCGAGCTGGCCACTAGTTCCTGTGGCTCCGAAGACCGCGCCAAGCCAAGAGTACCACTGGATCGGGAAGAACCCGTTCCAGGCCGATGAGACTGCAGTCACTGTTATGACAGCAATCGACATGACCACGGTAGACAGTACCCCAGCCATTATTCCCATTTCGAACCGAGTGCGTGCTGCCACGATCACTTCACCTCCAATTCCTTGTTGTCATCGCTATCAGCCATTGGTGGCTCGGCCGCCATTGCAGGTTTGGCAGGAGTTGACGCTGGTGCGGGTGCGGGTGCGGGTGCGGGTGCTGGTGCGGGGGCCTGCTTCTTCTTCAACGGCCACCTGCTGCTGTCGATATCATGGTTGTATGCGTCGCCCGATATCGTACCGGTGAGGATGCTTCTGAGCACCGGCCAGTTGACCGGGAGGACTGCGAAGTAGACGTGTCCTGCGACGAGCCCGACGAGCAGGAATGCGAAGATGTCGTGAAGGAGCCTCAGCGTGTTCTCGAAGCCCGGAGTCATAGTCGGCATTATGCCGTAGGGGCTCCACAGGTAGAGTCCGCTGATGCCGAGAGCGACGAGGCAGAGGGCGAGTCCCCAGTGGAACAGCTTCATGAAAGCGTCGTACTTGCCGTGCCTCGGCTGCGTCTTCGGACCGAAACCGAAGAAGCCCAGCAGGCGGGTCCAAGTGTCGCTGACGTCGGCCTTCCACGGCATGATTTGCTTGAAGGACCTGGCCACTGCAAGATCCCAAACGACATGGATTACGATCAGACCCAAGAGGAGCCAGAGCATGTCGGTGTGCCAAAGCAGATTCGCCGCCGTGTCCTGGGCCGAGGTTCCTGCCACACCGAACGCCTGCAGGATGAAGTTGAACGAGCCTGGAATGTACAGCGCTATACCGCTCACCATCACCAGTCCCAGTGTCATGAACAGAGCCCAGTGGAAGAGCCTCTCGACCAGGTCGAAGGCCTTGACTACGTTTCCGGGGACCTCCACGGGCGTCCCGCCTGAACGTGGCGGCTGCCTGTAGGCCCTCCTTACAAAGTGCACCGCAAAGACTGCGACGAAGAACAGGACTATCGCTGCTGCCCAATCAACCGGAAGTCTACCTCCGGAGGAGTTCGTCGTGCTGCTGGATTGCAGTATAGTTGACTGTAGAACGCTTAACGGATCCATTCTAGAATTTCGCTCTCCTGTCATCGGAAACAAAGAACGGCATATATCTCTAATTGCCCGAACCAGTTGGGGTAGCCCCCCGGTGCTATCATGTGGTTTGGGTGCAGATGCGTGCATTTAGGTGCGCACATTACATCTGGTTTAACTGATAGCCCAAGGCAACCACCACGCTAGGCTATCTTCTACTACAAGGGCGCTGACTCTTTGGGAATTGCGGAGAATCTTCTCTATCCTTAATCCAAGTTTGGCAATGGTCCTAGCCCCGTCAGGCCCGCTCACAACCAACCCAGGGTAGGCTCGGACCAACAAACGCTGCACGCGTCAATATCTGAGTGATTCGGAGGTTCTCTCGGCCGTCTGGAAGTCTGGTCGTAGTTGCCCAGCCGGAACGAGTCCCACAGGGACTCAGAACCTTCGAATCGATAAAAAACCTCGGTAGCATGTTCAACTTGGCAAGTGCTGACTTGACCGCAGCCGACCGAACCTGCATTGGAAGGGTCGTGAGCCAGAGGCCTTATGTATCATGGCAGAAGCCTTGATTCTCGATTGCTCCTGCTGAAGAAGAGATCGACGGCGATTTCAAAGGTCGCCTCCGTCATCGTCGCAGTTGTCCTGGTGATGGCCGGAGCAATCGCCGTCGTAGCCTACAAGGACGCTCCTGGGGAGGCCACCGTACTCGCCACCCTGAAGTCCAACAGCGACTTCAGCTCCCTCGTTAGCGCTCTCTCTGATGCGGGTCTGTCTGGCCTGCTCTCGAGTTCTGCGACGTACACTTTGTTCGCTCCCACGAACGAAGCGTTCTCCAGCCTGCCGTCCGGGGTTCTCCCCACTCTTCTTGGCAACTTGACGCAGCTGGTCTCGGTGCTCGAATACCACATTGTCGCCGGGCGAATCAACTCGACAGACATCTTCGAGTCTGACCTCGCTGGTGACGCTTCAGGGAAGCTCTCTGCCCATAGGCGAGACAAACACCGGCATGGAGGTAGGTGGAAACGCTTCACTCACTGCTGCGGAGATACCTTGCACCAACGGAATCATCTACCCAATCGGCACGGTCCTGATTCCGCCCTCGCCAGTCAATGTCACGCCGGGAATCACGACCATATTCCAGACCGCTGAATCCCTCGGCCTCAACTACCTAGTAGAGGGCCTAGAGACGGCCGCCCTCGCTTCCACCCTGTCGTTGCCCGGCCAATACACGTTGTTCGCACCGACGAACCCCGCGATGACGGCTTTCTCGTGCGGGAACCCGTTCAACAACTGCCTCGCAGACCTCATGAACCTCTTTTCTAACCAGACTGCCATAACTCTTGTAATGCGGGACAACATCGCTTCCGGCAACTTCACATCGGCGCAGCTCGTGAATGCTGGATACGTGACCATGCTGGCAGGCCAGGCGCTGCCGGTCACATCAAGTTCTGGTGTCGTGAGGGTGGGCGACGCCATCATAACGCAGGAGGACATCCGATGCAGCAACGGATACATCGACCTAATCGACCAGATACTACGTGCCGCCAGGTGTGACCCAGTGACGCAGCCTTCCCTGGACTGCGGATAATCTAATTCCAGTCTGTGAAAGACGTCAGAGCGATTCCCACCGGGCCCGCTGTCCATCAGCTGGGTAGGGCAGGTCACTTTGGATTCAAATCTCCGACTTTACGGTTCAAATCCCTACCCGATGAGCGATATTTCGTTTGTCGATGGACAAACTAACTGTCAGTAAAACATCTCTGTCTGACCGTGCGGTGGACAAACCTTCCGTCATTAAAATCGTGTTCCAGGGTCTCACGGCCAAACCTTTTGTCACTCATTTCCGTAGGAAGATCCAGCTCGTCAACTGGCGCTAACTGTCGGCGGTTATGATTTCTTGATTAGTCCCTTACGGTATTGTGACGTCTTCTTCTTCTGCAGATCGTAAATGACCTCCAGAAGCTTGTGAGCTCCAGTGAATGTGACCCTTTCACCAGTTTCTTCATCAGTCAACGTGCCTTCGAGGACATGCTTTGCCGCTCTTCGTCCCTCCTCTGATTGGAGATACCAATCAAGGGGCATCAGATTCAGTCGAATCGCAACTCCTTTTCTGACCTTTCGCTTTGCCAAGGCGCATGTTGGTGAGGACCGGTCTCTGTTAAGGCTTATCCACGGGCCTTTTTGATGTGTTGCGAATTACCGATAGGAAAGAGGTTCCCTATAGATCCGATTGATTAGTCAGCATCCCCGCTTTCGATAATCGGGCTCCCGATCTTGTTCTAATTACCCACCTTTGCGAGTTCGAGGTGTGATTCGGAGGTTCTGATAGCTGCCATCTGGTAGATATCAGACTGGCCTTATCGTCAACTTAATCAGTTGGTTTTCCTTTCTGAACTCCCTAATCCGGTCGTGTAGTATCGGACAGCTTAACATGTGGCGATCAAGCGTGTACAAGCTGACCGCTTCCGAATCAACCATCGCGTACGCTGAGATCAGCACGTCAGCATGCGACTTTTTGCTGGTCTCACAACAAGAGCCTGCTATTTTCAGCGCTTCGTGCAGTTTTTCTGTGGGTCCCTTCAGCTCCGGGAGTAGGGTTCAAGCCTATCCCGCATTTGATCTGAAAATGCGAGAAATTGATCGAGACTTACTGCGGTGCGCATCCGCCTTCTTGAATAGATAAAGAAGAACTCCCCGAGTGCTGTAAATGAAACTCTCAGTCTGGTGTTTTGTTCACGCTCCAATACTCGAGTTAGAAATGATTTACAGACCGCGTCATTGTGGTCGAGTCGATTTTCTCATCGGGTATGAAGGCTGCTACGAATATTTCGGTGTCTACGTGTTTCACTATCGGGTGAGGCACGGTAGGACACGCTTAGATTGCAAGTCGTATCGAGCTGTGAGTTCTCTGGCAGTGGCAATAGCTCGTTCTATTTCATCTCCCGAATACTTCGGCTTCAGATCCTTGACGCGAGCGATTATCGAGTTCCTGTCTGCCCCTCTGCCATATTCAAGGACGGAGAACACCGTCGCGAGTAGTTCCAAACTCCAGTTATCAAGCGTTGAGATTTCGGTGACATAAGCCCGAGCGCTATCGTCAAGCCGAACATTAGCAGATGTCACTCGATCGAAGTCGTAGTAATGACCAGCAAGTGCCGGGGAATATGGGCCGCGAATATACATGTTAAATGAATAGCCAAGAATGTCAGAGATGCTCGGGTGGAGCTGGAGAAGAAAGACCTTCTTCTGAGCCTCGAGTCTTATCGCAAACTTCCTGGTTACTTGTGACACGTCAACGCCAGATAGCTCAAGCAAAGCTTTCAGGTTGCTGGCTCTAAGCTGGCTTGCACTCAAGAAGAACGCCTCATAGTTGAACTTGGGGTTTTCCTATATAAACGCCGCGTCAACTCATTCTGTTGCGTCCGTCGGATGAGAGTGCCCCATAGGTCCATTTCGTCTGACTCGGCCATCGGAACGAAAGTATAAATAAAAGGCGATTTGAACAGTAATACGAACAACATGGCAAAAATCGGGCGGTATGATATGCCTTGGTCTGACATTGACGATGTCGTCCAAAGGCTGGCTAAGGCGAAGAACAATCTGCCAGACTACGTAGGCTAAACGTGAGGTATTCGCGGAAGCTATGGGACTCAAGGGTGTTGGGGGGCAGACTCATCATGTAATCTCGTCAATGGCGACGTATGGGTTGGTCGACACTGGTGGGGGAGAGGTTCGTATCACCGATCTTGGACAGAAAGTCTTGTTCGGAGAGCCAGATGAAATCCACGACGCCAAGGCCAAGGCCATAACCGGCATAGAATTGTTCAGAGACATATACGACACTTACGGCTACGCACCGACCAACGACCGGTCCGCGCATTCCTCCGACAGAAAGCGATGGTTTCGGATTTACAGCAAATCCCGATTTTATCGGAACGGATTGGAAAACTGCTCACTAAAAACACGCGCCCTATGTATCGCTCAGCCAAAACCCGGATGTAGGAGGGCAACACCAACGTTCCCGCCACCCCCTTGGAGCGATTGGGCAGGGGGGAGAAACCAAAAACAGAAGAAATGCCGAGTAACGTAGTGCAAATCAAGTATGGAGCCTACGAACTGAGGATCCCCGCTGATGACTATGCCACGGTCAAGGCTCAATTTGACGCTGCCCTTGCATACCTGAAGCAGGTTCTCACACACAAACCGGAGGACAAACCGTAATCCAGCGATGGGCAGAACTGCTCGGCAGATACAGGGGGTTCGAGGAACCGAGTGCAACCTGAAAGGTGCACAAAGGGGTGACCGCGGAGGTCTCACCAACTCTCAAGGGAGGCGCGGACAGCGATGCTTACATCATCGCTATAACCCGATCAACCCCGTGCAATACCTTTCAGGTTGTACAAGTATTCGGTTACTGTCGTATATCCCTTTCGGACTGCTCTCGCGTCTGACCGCCAAGAGCGCTCCCTTCGAATCCGGCCGCAAGCGATTCATTCCCTTGGCACACGACCTCGGCTTAGGCACGCCAGGCCTAATAGGAGAACCATAGCGAGGAATCTCGGCAACTATCGAGGGCAAGGACGAATAAGTAGGGCAAGGGGGGGTCTGCTACCGGCTTGAAACATGGGACGAGGCAGGGTCTTGGTCTTGACTACCTCAAACCCGTCGTTTTGTTCTACACGGTTGTGCTACTGGGTCTTGGGGGCATCGCCTGGATAATCGGGATTGAAAGCCCTCCAACCTCCTCTTACGACCTAAGGTCGTCCAATCCGATTTCAATCCTGACCGCTCCCTTCGCCAATAACTGGTCCGACTTCGCAGGGAGCGCTCCCCACATAGCATTCTACGTCGTGATCTTCTGGTTCTTACTGTTTCTGGATTCCAACTTGAAGTATCGCCCTCGGCTCCGCCTCTTCTTCTGTGCGGCTCCGATACTTGGCGGGATCATAGGCTCCTTTGTCTACTTTGTCCGGATCGCCTTGACATCAATCCCATCGGCGGGCGCAGGGAGCTCGATAATCGCTGCGTCGATGACAGGAGTCACCCTCGCCCTTTCGTTAGTAGCTGCGGCGAATCTGTGGGATCAGAATTCCACCGCTGCGGCGCTTTTCTGTATGATCCTCGTCGGCGGCTTGGTTTGGGTATTCATTGGAGACTTCCTATTTCAAGGTAATCTGCCCGCCCACCTCTACGGATTCACCTCAGGAATGTTGTTGACAGCGGGATACTTGGTAAGGAGTAAGCGTGAAAAAGAAGGAAGTCAGGGTTGAGGAAACCCTGACTCAATCATCTTTGTCATATTCGTCGTTGTTAGGGTTCTCTTGATCAGCGTGGTTATCCGCATCGTATTCCTCTTTGGTCTTGTTTTCGTCGTCGTCTTTGTGGAAGTCACTCTATCACCGTTAGTCTGGTAGACCATTTCAGCTCTTAAACATTATGAAGGAGGTCCAAGGTCCAAGGCGCGGCAGGTCTCTCCGGAAGGAATAAATCCGCGGAATTAGGTTCGTCATCGGTGCAAAATGGCCAGCCGGCCGAGGCTCGATTGTAAGTTACAACATGTCCAAGATTCGTTCAAAGGGCACCGAGCCCGAGCGATTGTTGGAACACCTTATGTCCACGGCCGGACTGGAATTCGAGAAACAATACATCGTTGAGGGAAAGCCGGACTTTGCATTTCCCAAGGAGCGAGTTGCGGTCTTTTGCGATTCAGGTTTTTGGCACGGATACAACTGGGCTCGCGGTGGACGGGACAGAGTCAAGGTCCGGAGGGACTTTTGGATTCCCAAGATAGAACGCAACATTCAGAGAGATCACGAGGTGAACCGCGCCCTCGCCGCATCTGGGTGGAGGGTACTTCGGTTCTGGGACTTCGAAATCAAGGAAAGACCCTCCATGTGCATCAACAGAATCGGAAAGGAATTGACCAAAAGACGCGAGGAAGAATGACCATCTACGGAGTAGATTTCTGCTGTGGAATCGGCGGCGTGAGCAAAGGTTTCTTGACGCTGGAATTAGGGTGGCCAAAGGAATTGATATCGACGAGAGGTGCAGGACCACCTACGAACGTAATTGTAAGCCGGCGAAATTCATTCGACGCGACATTCGAAAGCTCTCGACAAAGGAAGTAATGTCTGGAATCAATCCGAAACCGGGCGACAAGTTACTTTTCTCCCTTTGCGCCCCCTGTCAACCGTTTTCAAGGCAACACCGCGGCGTCAAGGTCGATCGACGCGCGAGACTGATGTTTTCTCTACTGCGCTTTGTGAGACAGCGCCGACCGGACTACATTATTGCGGAGAATGTTCCGGAGTTCGTTTCAGCACAAAACGGCGAAATCCTCAGCAAGATGACAGCCATGCTGGACAAGCTTGGCTACCGATATTTGTACAGAGTTGTCGATTGTAGAGTCTATGGACTTCCCCAATCCAGGCGAAGATTCTTCCTGCTTGCCGCGTTGAAAGGGTCAGTCGACTTTCCGGAACCGACACATGGTGTCGGAAAGCTTCCCTTCGCGAACAGTACGCGATGCGATTTCGCGTTTCCCTCCCTTAAACCAAGGCGAAACCGACCCTACGGTTCCAAATCACACGTCGGCCCGGCTGTCCCCTAAGAACCTCCTTCGAATAAGATTTACTCAGAAGGACGGCGGAGGAAGAGACGGGTGGGAGAAGAAGCTAGGCTGAAATGCCACGAAAACCCCAGAGTAATCAGGTCAGATGCTTACGGCAGAATGAAATGGAGTGCGGCCGCTCCGACGCTTACGACACGCTGCATCAGTCTGTCCAACGGAAGATACGGACATCCGGAACAAGACCGCGCCATAAGCGTGCGAGAGGCGGCGGCAATCCAAGGGTTTGCGGATGACTTCGTCTTTGACGAAGCCATGACCACGGCGGCAGCCCACATCGGAAATGCGGTTCCTCCCATCGTTTTGAGAAAGGTCGTGGAGGGGCTCGTGTCGGCGGCTGTTTCTGCCAATCCTTAAAAGAGCGAAGCCGGCTGCGAACTCGTTGCCAAGAGCTCGCAAGCCTCCGAAGCCGCTCTCCATGAAGATTGAGCTCACCGTAATCGAGGATCTCGGAATCAAGTTGTATACCCAGATTGCCCCCGCGCTTTCGGAGATTATTGCGAATGCATGGGACGGCGATTCGCACAAAGTCGAAGTGACAATTCCAGTCGGGGCAATACTTCCGAATTCCGAAATCGTAATCGAGGACTACGGAATCGGAATGACCTACGATTAAATCCAGCGCAAATACCTGAGAATCGGCCGCAAGAGACGGGAAGAAGAAGGCGAAATCACGCCAAAGAAGAGACGAGTGATGGGGAGCAAGGGAATAGGTAGGCTCGCTGGCTTCGGCGTTGCAAAGGTGGTCGACGTTGAGACGGTTAGGAATCACCTGCTGTCATGCTTCGAGATGAGGCTCGACGATATATTGGCTGACGCAAGGACCAAGGGCAAGTACAAGCCGAAGGTCCTCGCTTTTGACCAAGAGGTCGCTAAAGAGAGCGGAACCACGGTACGACTGAAAGACCTGAAGAGGGCATCTCAGATAGAGATTGATTCCGTCCGAAGGAACATTGCAGGTTCCTTCTCGGTATTGGGAAAGGAATTTCATGTCTTAGTCAATGGCAATGAAGTAACCCCACTCGAGAAATTCAAAAAAGAGAAGTTCGTAAGGGACTGGGACATCAATGAGTCCGTCAATTCAGAACATCCTGATTGGATTGTGACCGGGAGAATCAGCGCGACCGTGGATCCCCTTAACGAAAAGGACCGGGGTGTGGTCGTGATGGCCCGGGGCAAGCTCATCCAGGCCAATACTTTTTTTGACGTGAAAGTCGGGGAGAAGTACACTTACTCGTATTTGGTGGGACGGCTCGACGCGGAGTTCCTCGACCAAGAAGAGGACCTCATCTCAACCAATAGACAGTCGATTCTATGGGACAGTCCCCAGGGTGTGGCGCTCACTAACTGGGGTCAGAAGAAGCTTAGGCAGATAAGTGAGCAGCTGAACTCAGAGAGAAGAGAGAAAAGGGAAAAGGTGATTCGGGAGGACCCGGCGTTCAAGGACTGGTTAAAGAAGTCTCGACAAGCCCGAAGTCTGCAATCGCTGACAAGGTGATCGGAATCATCACCGGCAGCGAAGTGATAACCGACGACAGGAGAAAAGAACTGGCGTCCTTCATGAAGGAGTCCTTCGAGCAGAAGGTTTTCAAAGACTTGGTCGCGAACATGGGACCAGACCCGGAAAACGTCAAGCTACTCGAGATGTTCGAGACGTGGGATGTCATTGAGGCGAGGGAGATCCTTAGGTTGGTCAAGGGGCGAATAGACGTAATCGAACGATTCGAAAGACTGGTGAAGGGGCACGCGAGGGAGGTGCCGACGATGCATAACTATTTCAAGAAATGGCCGTGGATACTCGACCCGACGTGGACGCGCTGGCAGGACGAAGTCTGGTATTCAGAGTTGCTGCGGAAGGAATTTCCAGAGGCGAAACTGGAAGAGCGAAACAGACGGATCGACTTCGTCTGCATCGGAGTTGGTGACACGGTACACGTGATAGAACTGAAGAGGCCCAGCCACAAGGTCAACTTAGGTGATATTGACCAGCTCATTGATTACACGACATTCGTGAAGGAGCGACTCGGGACGGACAAGACGAGGGGGTACAGGGACCCCGCCGGTTACATTGTGGCGGGCGAAATATCGGACGACAGAGTCACGACTGAGAAGATCAAACTAATTGAGAATAGGAGAATGTATGTCCGTAGATATGACGATCTCGTCGTGACGGCCAGGAACCTTCATGCTGAGTTCGAAGAAAAGCTGGAGGAGTTCGAAGGGGCTCGCTAACAAGCCAGCTTGTCTTACTCGGTCCCGCGCCATGGATGCCTTGTTCTTCATGTCGACTGGATACATTAGAGTAGCTGGTTCTCTATTTGCCCTTGTTCGGTCTGAAACCCCGCAGATTAGAACCTAAACAACTACCAAAAGCTTAAGTCAAGCGAAGGCTGACAACAAACAGATTACCAATGAAAGTAGTCAGTTTTGCCATCCACAAAGGGGGTGCTGGGAAGACGACAACTGCAGTAAACCTCGCAGCCTGGTTCGGCGGGGGGCGCCAGGGTTTTCCGGACCGCAAGGTGCTGCTGATTGACATGGACCCGCAGGCCAATGCGACAGAGTGCTTCATGGACCCGAGTCTCGTGGACAAGACGATCGGGGACGTTCTCTTGAGGAAGTGTGGAATCGACGAAGCGATCATTCCAGCGCCAGCATTACCCGCCATGGATCTTCTCCCTGCCAAGACGGAAGTGCTCCTCCAAGAGTACTTCGGCGATTACAGCGGGCTGTCAACGATAGCGCTAAAACGGGCTCTGGCGCCCATAAGTGAAAAATATGATTACATCTTCCTCGACTGTCCACCAAACCTAATGCACTTTACGAAAAACGCGCTTATGGCGAGCGACTACGTGGTGATGCCGATGGAACCGGAACCGCTGCCGTTTCGTGGGCTTCAGGAGTTTGTCGGGCAGATACTCAAGGACTTCGTCCTCATGTACAACCCAACGCTAAAGGTAGGGGGGGTGGTCTTGGTGAACCGAGCCCCTGGGAACCGTAGATACCTGCCGGCAAGCATAAGGGCACAAATCAACGCGCTTAATCCCAGCTGGTTGTTCCCGCAGGAGGTACGACTTGACCAGCAACTCGCCCTGATGGGCGAGTACAATCAACCCATCCGCGCGTATGCGCCCGGCTCCAACGGTTCGAGTGACTATCTTGCGCTTTCAGTCGAGTTCGAAGCACGGATTCCGCCCTGAGTGATGAAAGACGCCATGAGTAGCACCCGAGAACCAAGCCCTGAAGAGAGAAGGAGGGCGATACAGGAAATCGTGGACCAATTCAAGATTCCCGTGGAAGAAGCTGAGAAGCGTTTGGCTTCCATGACGGATTCGATCAGAGGCTCAAGCGAGCAGAGTGAAGAGGTGAGAAGAAGGAAGGCCGAAGCAATCTCCAAGCTTCCACCACCCAGGGGCGGTCATGGTTCAGCAGTTAAGGTAACAATAGGTTTGAATAAGTTAGAGGCTGAATACCTCGTTAAACTCAAATCAATTAGGCGCGCAAGAACGAACGCGGAAGTTTTCCGGCAACTTTTCGAAGAAGCGACCGCTCAAACTTCTGCGTTGCGTGGTCCAGGTCAAATTACCTCGAAGGTGCAGGCAATTCGGCTGAAGAACAATACGAGAAAGTCCCCTACTCCCAATAACTTCTTTGAGGTGCACACGCTTGACGATCTGGCTATCGCCGGAAGTTCGATGCGTGTCCCGGTTATTGAGATTCCTCGATTTAGCGGCGAAGATTCTTTGTTCGTAGCCATTGACTGGTCAAGGGACTTCGGCTTCTTCTTTCAGGCCTCTGTAAGTTCATCCAAGTCAAACACTTGAATCGGCCATAAGTTATTCGGCTCCAGAACCTTACGTCCGCTCGAATACGATCACGTAGGTTGCAGCGCTTCCCTCCGTAAGTGAGGTAATGGTCCTGAAAACGGCACCTGTTTTGGTCTCCTTTTGAATGGCTTCGTCGAGTAAGGCCTCGGCGTTCTTGTAATTGGTAAGTTCAACAACGACCTGCCGTACGTAGATTCGGGACATCAGGTCAATTGGCTCTGAGGTCGTATAGAAACCTGGGGCGAATAGGCTCTGTTAAATCAGCGGGACATCGCCTGACTTCTTGTCGATGTTAAGCGTCGGGACATGAGCGCGGCTTTACTCAGGATGTGCGTTGAAATACAATCGTATAGAGGGTGAATCCTTCTTCCCTACAAGAAGTAATAGTCTTGAAGGTCGCCCCTGTGCCTGTCTCATTCAGGATTACTGCGTCGAGAACTGAATCTATGTCCTTCTCCTCATCATACTTGAATCCTCTATGTTTCACATAAGTTCGAGTTGTTGTCACGTTCCACCGAGGAGCGTGATGCTATTTATTCTTTGAAGCGTTCTCAATGGCTCTATCCCGTATTCGGCAGTCGGGTGCTGCTCACTTGACGGTTGAATGCCCTGCGTGTTCTCCCTGTTAACTCGCGGTCGATGAGACAGGAACCTTCTTTCTGAAGAAGTAGCCGACAAGACCATCGGATTCTGGATGTTCTCTCCCAGCGTGGCCCGCAACCGAGTTTCCTGTAATTATCCAACTTCTTCCAGGTGGGGTCGCCCATCCACAAACTATGCACACCCCAAAGAATCTCCAAGTCTTGCGCGTTCGCTCCTCAGCCTTTGTGTTGTCGATTGGCCTTCAACTCAACTTTTTCGGCCCTGTCAAGATAGTGGGTCATTTCAAGGCCGTCAAGCGTCGGGCATGGGCAGGTTATCTCTTGGTGATTGAGAATTGGCCTGCTCTTTCCTTCTTGAACGTCAGCTTCATCCCAGAGATTGCTCCAAGGTCATGGAGCAGCTTCTTCGATACAATCCTTCCAACCGTGTTTACTCGCACTCGATATTCGTTACCAGAATAGGTTAGCGTAGGGGAGTCGCCAAGAATTTCTCTGTGGCTGTAGTCAATGGCTATGTAGCCCCAAGCTACCTCACTTTCTCTTAGAATCTCCTCGAACATTGTGTCCACGAGCGTTCCCAGACAAGAGTTTCGTGATGGGGATATTTAGACCTGCTCGAACCTTCCGTCATTCACTCAATCAAGGCAGACACGCCCGCCAACGAATCGCTCTCGCCAGCAAGGTCTCCGTCCTCGGCGAACCATAGCACCCAAATTCCGAGACCCTTCAGGAAGTCGATATGTTCTTCGATGCTCGGCTTCCGACTGAATACCATCACCTTCTGGACATGGGCGCTCCTATCCTGAAGAAGAGAGGGAACGTCAAATCTCTCGTAAAGGAGGAGCTTCCCAACTCCGTCGATTATCCTGAGCCGTTCGTCTGCCGTGTCCCCCTCTCTAAGCGTCTTGACCTCGTGAAGCAGGGCCGTCCCGTTCTTTTCGGTGAGCAAATCGAAATTGCCCTTGCCTCTTCTCCACCCGTCGAAGAAGTTGAACAGTCTCTTGAGCGTCTCTTGATGTAGGTCTGTTCTCTCCTTCAATTTCTCTGCTCTCTTATCGTCGTTCGAAGAATCAAAATCGACATCTCCCTCTTCAGCATCAGTCGGATTCCAATCCACGTCCAGCTCGTCCTCGTCCGTGATTATCCTGAAGAAGGGGTCACGTCTGCGTGGACGCGCCCTGTGCGGGATCGGCCCGTGGCGGGTCGTTTCGTCGAGAACAGTCCTGCCGAAGGCCGTCAGAGACGCCATACCCCCTCTCCGCTTGATGAGGCCGATTTGTTCCGCGACTGCGGGCAGAATCTTGACGCTGTTCCTCGCGTTGGATTCGCTGATACCCTCTCGGGCTGTCTCTCGCTCGAAATCTGAACTGCCCTCGTTCAAACCCTCCACTATGTTACGTATCCTGAGAAGTTCGGCATCCGAGTCCCCGTCTGCACAGAATGAAAAGGTCAGGAAGCGTGATTCAGTCTCACCAAGCGAGAGGATGTTGAGCATCACCTTCAAGGGGTGAAATTCTCTCCCTGAGTCCGTCTGCTCCATCGTCAGACCTTTCAAGCCTTTGAGCCAAGCCTTCTTCTCCTGATTGGTCAGCGTCGGGCCTGAAGCCGAAACTATCCTTTCACCCCGACTCGTTATTGTGAATCTTCCGTTGCTTTCTTCCACGAACCCGACAAGCTTGAACACCCGCTTGAGTTCCCTCGCCACGGTGCGTTGCCCTTGTTGGTCGCTTGACTTGTGATGCATTTCTTGGAGTCTGTCGAGTGAGCGAGGCGTTCGAACCTCGTACGTTGCCATAAAGTCCCTCCATGAACATCGCGTCTCCAAGCGTCCCATCGTCGTCGATGTCGGCTCCCCCTTTGATGAGTCGGTCGGCGAGTTGCAAGTTCCTTCTCATCTTGATGAGGTCGTTCATCGGATGGGGGAAGGCGACGAATGGCAACGGCAGAGGATGGCGGGGCTGAACCTATTTACTTGCCGCTTCGGTTACCGCTTGCGTAGCACCAAGAACTGATGCTTCGAAGTCGCTCCACGGTCCACTATCCCGTGGCTCTCAAGCTTCGACGTGTCCTCGTAAATCGGTTCGAAAGCCTCGAACCCTTGGTTCTCGGCGTGTGGCGTGAAGTCTCTTGCCATGTCCACCGTCTTGACCACTCCCAAGTGCATCACGCACGTCGAACTCGGCCTCAGCACGCGGTTGAACTCCTTGAACACCTTGTCGTAGACTCCTATATCCTTCCGTTGTTCGAGGAACTTAGCCTTCATCTCGCTCTGCTCCTTGTAGTCCCACCCGCAGAACCACAACCTAATTCTGTTCATCCGAACGAAGTCCCTGTTCACGTAGAACGGGGGCGAGGTGAGTATGCAATCCACGCTCTTATCGGCGAGGCTGAGGCTGAATACATCGTCTTGCAGAGCCTCTCCCTTCACGAAGTTCATAGGCAGGCTCGCCTTCAGAGCCCGCTGAACCTTCTCGCGGACGAGCTTGGGGACTGGCTTGTAGACCGTCTCCCCCTTCGGGGACCAAGGTATGATGTTGTGCGATCTTCTACTCAGGGCGTAGGGTCTGTTCCCGTGTAGAATGTGGAGGATGCAGGCCATGAGGAATGAGATGTTCTTCTCCTCATTCAGCTCGAAGAACTGTCGTGCGGCCAGAATCTCCTTCAGAGTGTCGGGGTGGTAGAACGAGACTATCTCTTCCTCGACATTCATCGCCACGGTGGACTTGTTCTCATTGATGAAATGCTCAAGCCTGTCCATCTGGCTCCAAATCTCCTCGTCCGACGCTCGGTCTACCTTGGCTCTGGTGACGTGGAAGGCGAGGGGGTTGATGTCCGAACCGATTCCAATCCTCCCTTGAGCGCAAGCCTCGAACGGAATCGTCCCGACCCCGCTGAACGGGTCGAGTATCGTCTGGCCCTCTCGCGTGAAGATATTCACAAGAAAGTAGGCGATTGACGGTTTCAGTTTGCTTGGGTAGGAGCAGAGAGAATGGAGGGGGTGTCCCCAGTTCCGATGCTGATACTGCGCGGACTTGTATTCCAGAGCAGAGAAGAGTTCAATCTCCTTCTTCAAGTCCTCATCTTGGGACATGGTCGACCGCTGACCCGTCTCCGTTGGGTTTTTGAAAGTTGAGGATGTATTGGTGATGGATGTTCGGGACGTAGGCGTAAGGATACCCATAGGGATAGAGAGACTTTGAATTCTGATAGAGTATCGTTATCCCTTTGAGCTTGAACCCGACCGCTTCCATCAATCTGGTTACGTCGACGTGATAGGGAGTGAAGGTCGAGTTGTGGCGGAAGTCGCTCACGATGATCGAGGCATACTTGCCGTTCTTCAAGACCCTGAAGGTCTGCCTGAGAATCTTCTTCAATTCCTTCAGGAACGTTGGGTAGTCCGAGATGTTCGCCAAGTCCTTTCTGTTGTTGCTGTACTTGGTCGCGAATCCGTTGGCTATCCTCTCCTGTTTCATCTTGTGGTCTGGCTTCTTGCCGAGTATTCGCCAGTACGGAGGGCTGGTCACGGCATAGTCGAATGAATCCTTCTTCATCCTCTTGAGCACGATCCGGGCATCGCCGATTATGACGATAGCTCCTTTGGGGTTTGGGGTCTCTTCCCTCAACCTCTTTCGTCCGAGCATCGCCCACTTCGGAATAAGTTCGATTCCTGTTCCTCGCCTCCCCGTCAGAATCGCCGCCTTCATCGAGGAAGCAACTCCACTGAACGGGTCGAGCACGTTGTCTCCTGATTTCGTAAAGAAGCGAATGAGCCTCATGACATCCTGATACGAGAATGGTGCTGGGTGCTGACGCTCGATCTCCGCGTGTGGATGATTAACACCGAGGCCTTTCGAGAACCAAACACTCGCGGTTTCCTGAATCCACTCCTTCCCGTTCAGGTCGTTCATCTTGTTGTCAGCGCGTGGACCTTCTTTCTCTGGCTGATTCGTCGGGGAATCCCATTCCCTCAAGGTGTCTGGATGAGTGTCAGTTTTCTCAACTGAAGCCATTCACTACTTCCCCTTCCCTTTGCTCTCTGAGTTCTTTCTGTGAACCCAATCCAGGATGGCTTCCTCAACCGCCTCGCTGATGTAGCCCTTCTTCCAACTCCCCCTGATCCGGTAGATGGTATCACGGAGTCTCCGTTCGGTATCGTCATTGAGCACAATCTGCAATCTCTTCATGGCCGCCCATCCATCCATACCCATATCAGTATATAAGGATGAATGGATGTGTGTAGGAAGTCAGAGCGAATTCAATATACACACATACTGACATGTACATATACAGGGAAAGAGATAGAGCAAATCGAACTCCGAGGCGACTTCATAGCTGGTAAATCAATCTCTTCTTCTCTTCATCGTAGAACACGGATATCTTGTCGCCCTTTTTGACCGCGTTTTCCAGCCCCATCTTGGAGGCGACGGCCTTTGGCACTGTGACCATCCATGTGCCGGTCTTATGCTCGTAGGGTTTCACCAACCCCACCAATTTCTCTGGCATTGCTTGTTGGTAGCCCTACCAACGCATTTATTAATGTATGATGGTAGGGGTTGGTAGAGGTTGGTAGATTTGCGCCACGCCGATACGATAAGGGAAGATTCGGGCGGGAAAAGGGTTCTAAACTTATCCCCACATGTGCCAAATGTACCAAGGACGGCATCAGACCTCGAAGCGCTCACAGAATTACGTCTTGCGCTCAATCAAACTTGTCACAAGTACGGATGGATTCTTGTCGCTGTGGAATGGAGCACTGCTCACGACTTCAAGGCGAATCGGAGTTGATTCCATGAATCCCTGGCCGATTCACCCCCAACCCCTCAAAGAAGAATCAGTGACCTCTTGGCTTACCCGACAGGCGCAATCGAACGGGGTACTCGCCCGCAGCTTCCTCTTGTCCTATCTCGGAGACGGGGAATGGAGAAGGAGGGACCTTGACCTCATTGATGAGGGGAGGTTGCAGTTGTTGGCACAACTCGGCCATGTCCAGGGTGGCGCGGATACCCTTTGCAGGATGTCCTTGACGAGATGGAATGATGCGATAGGAAGCAATAGCTGCGCCGACAAGAAGTCCTGGATCACTTCGCTTTGGGTAACTCGATATTGCCCTTTGTGCTTGGCCGAGGATGAGATTCCGTACCTGAGGCTGTCGTGGCGCCTGCATTTCATCCCCATTTGCAGGGAACACAGGGTAGTCCTGCGAAGATGCTGTTGGAAATGCAATCGACCTCAACCAATCATCTCCTTCCATTCAGAAGGCAGATCGGGGGCATGCAGGACCTGCGGTTCTCCTCTTGGAGGCGGCCCTGTCCCTCATCTGAGCGATTGCCGAGCCCTTGAGGATTTTGTTTCGACTGTCGATGATGTTCTCGACGGAGATCGGGCCATCAAGAAGTTTGGATGGCCTTTCACGGCGACGGAGTTCTTCGATGTCCTGAGGTTTCTCATGCGATACTTCAGCTGGTTCGGATCGCAACACGAGGGCCGGGTGCCCTTGAAGAACTCGAACACTCTTCCTGATCATGGGTTTCATGACTGGCGCAAGAATGATGAAGTTGCGTGCGTGCTCTTAGATCGGTCACTGCAATTAATGCAAGACTGGCCGAAGAACATCGACCGATTCGTCCGAAACGATCAACCGAAGTACAATCGGTTGTGGCGAGAGTACAAAAACGGGTTTCCGAGCATTCTTGACCCGCTTAGAAAGCCGTTACGAAGAGACGCTTACATAAGTTGAAATCTTGAAGTTGGTTCTCGTGATGGAGTTTCCAAAATTGGCTCTCGTATTTCAAGAAGTTTTTCGTCACTGCTGGTGCAGGCCTATTCACATTGATCAAGTCCAAAATGCTCTCCGCGACATATCTCGCAAAGTCAGGTCGCGTTAGTACGGAGTCCGAGACATGGTCCTCTATGAGGTTGAACTTGGCGCTGAGGCCTTGCCGGTCCTTAGTCAGCGCGGCAGAGTCCTGCTCGAAATCCCCTGGATTTTGCCGATACTTACTCCTGAAATAGTTGTCAGCTCAGCGGCCACTTGTACAGGTTCACCGTGATAAGTGATTCAAACACTTCAGGTACACTCGACAGGAGTACGAGCCTCCCGAGGGACGCGAGCATGGTAGTTTCATCCACTATCCGAGAAACGAGAACATAGTAGACTCTGTCTTGGTTCAACCGCAAGACGAGGTCCAAATTGACATTGACCAAAGGTGCTACATCAAGATCCTTCTCGATGGACTTTGATAGCACAAATCCCTCCGCATGATGAAATGTTAAGCTCGTCATGGCTACCTGTTGATGTCGCGGGCTCTCTACGATTTCGACTCCCTTCATTTGAGCGAGTTGTCCCGCCAATTGCTTCTGGAATGTTGCAAGAGGAAAGACCCTTTCACCAGAACGTCCTTTTCTATCGACGGGGATTGAGTGATTCAACGCTCGCTGCAAGGTAGCGAGATCCTTTGGAACATACGTTCGTGTCCTCCCTGATTTCCTGCTTACAATCAAACCGTTGACTTCCAATTCTCGCAACCCATTGTTGGCAGTCCCAATAGAAACCTTCAGCGTTTCGGCGGCCTCGGTTGCGGTCAGGTGGCCGTTCGTGCTAACGAGAAAACAGAGGTCGAGCGCCAAGGGGCGATTATGAAGATAGGTTGCATATTCCTTCTCCGTTTTGGTGGGCATCAAGGCAAAATACTATCGGTCCATAGCATTTATATATGTTCCCATACTATGGGTTGATACTGTGCATACATAGCATGATGAACACAACAAACGGTACAAAGCTGCTGCCAGCAAGAAAAGTCAGGCCGAATCGGAGGAGCGTTACGGGGATATACATAACCAGAACCGGGGAAGTCCTGGAGTACGAATCCCAACTCGAAAGAGATGCTTACCTCATTCTCGATTTCGAGCCATCCGTCAAGCGCATGTACACCCAACCGTTACTGCTCCTCAACTGGTACCCGGACTGCCTCGTCAGGACGGCAAAGCAGGACATTCTCGTTGAAGTAAAATATGAGAGCGAGCTGGTTGCGAGATGGCCCGAACTCTCCGCCAAATACTTGATGTTGAGTCAGCAATGTCCGAAAGGTTTGGAATTCAGGATCATCACAGACAGCCAAGTCTACTACCCAGAAACTGACAGAGTCAGTCTGCTGAAGAAAATACAATTTCTCGGCCGCACGAGCGACAAATCTCACCTGGGCGCACTGAAGGAGCAGATTGACGAAGAGATAGGTTCCAGTGGATCGACAACACTCAGATCGCTCGCCAAGAGAATCAATTCAAGACTCGATCCTGTGTCGGTCATCAAAGCAACCTGCTCCCTTCTGGCCACCGGAGTGGACTATGCTGTCGAGACACCAACCGCAAGCCTTCTCGATTGCGTCATCTCGTTCTCAAACAACCATGAAAGCGATCTGTCCTCCAGTCGGCTCCTAAGTTTTGAGTCTTTGGAAAAACGAATCCTAACCCATCCTTGCAGTAGATTGGATGGAGGCGTCAGAATTGTATCTTGATCCAGGCACGAGGGTCGCCATCGACAATCTCGAGTACACGGTGATCAACGGGGAGGATCCGCAACATGTTGAAGTCAAGAGCGAAGAAAATGGTGTAGTCTATTGGATCAATCTCCTGAACAAGCTCGAATCGGGGAACTTCGTGTCAACTTTGGATGGGAAGGATGGAAATGGACTATCCAAACGAGGAATCCTATCATTGAGTGAAAGAGAGCTTTCAGCACGCTCGTCGTCGCTACAACGCGGTCCTCCCTTACGTGAATCTATCGGGCAGGACTCTCCGTGATATCGAGGACATCGCCGAGAATTCAGGCGTGGCCCCCAGGACCATCTTCCGCTGGATTGAGAGATACAAGAAGTGGGGGTTCAGAGGGCTGATCACCTCTGAAGCGTTCGGAGGCAAAGGGCAGGTCAGAACAGACGAGCTCGCCGAGTCAGTACTTAACCACCTTGTCGATAGCGATTATCAGGACCCTCTTCCGAGCAATGCCGAATTCTACCGACGGTATCGAACAGAGTGCTGGAACACAGGAGTAAAGGCCCACCTTTCCTACAAGACTGTCAGTCGTCGGCTTGGGAAAGTCAAACAAAGGCTTGCTGTTGAGACAAGATCTGGGAAAAATTCGAGGCCTACAGGCTTCACTTCGAGGAGAACATTCGCGGATAAGGAATACCCGCTACAGACAATCCAGATAGATCATTCGAAACTGGATATCATCCTGCTCGATGAATGGACAGGCAGAGAAATCGGAAGACCGTGGTTAACAATCGGAATCGATGTGTACAGCAGGTGTATCTGGGGTTATTATCTTGGGCTACAACATCCCAATGCCGACACCGTGGGCCTCACGATGATAAATGGCTGCTTCAGCAAGCAAAACATCGTGGATCTGTTCCACCTGGCAGAATGGCCCGTCTATGGAGTTCCATACCAAATCCACACAGACAACGGCAAGGATTTCCGCTCAAGAGCCCTTGAAAGAGGATGCGTCGATAACCAAATCAACATAATGAGAAGGCCTGTCAAGACCCCCGAATACGGTCCATACGTGGAGCGTTTCTTCGGGACCCTGGAGGAACAATTCGTCCACACCCTCCCCGGCACAACTATGTCAAACATTCACCAGAAAGGGAGTTACAATTCAGCGAGCCACGCAAAACTAACGGTCAGAGAGTTCGAGAAGCACTCCTCGAATACATAGTGAATCAGTATCACATAACAATTCACAGAGGCATAGGCATGACCCCCCTCGAAAAATGGAAGCGGGGGCTTGAGGGGAAAGCCATCGATTTTTCGATTACTCCGAAAGAACCAGCGAATGGAGAACGGTTCCGGCAGGATTTCCTACCGTTCGTCGACCCGGATGGGTTACGAGCAATCGAAAAGGACGGCGTGCATTTCAAGGACATACCTTACTGGGCTGACGAACTTAGGGCGCTTCAGAATGAACATGGTTTGAAGGAAAGGTACCTCGTAAGATTCGATCCAACAGACGTGCGTGTTCTACATATCTTCGATGGCACGCATAACGTTTACTACAAGTAATCATGAACTCAAGGCCCCTCCAGCCTATCAGTCTACGACAACTCGTTAGCGCCAGAGCGGAATCGAAGGAGGAAGGTGCTTCATTAGTCGACGAGGACACGATAATGGAAACAATTTCCAGGCGTCGAAGATATATTCTGAGCGCGGCTGATGATAGCAAGAGGGCCCGCCAGGGCCTCGCGTGAGGAAGGAGAGAAGAAGAAACGCGAAGTCGACTCGTTCCTCCATCCGTAGCTCAAGAAACTCCGAAGTCCGACCCTGAATTCAATCCAGCTGGACTATTGGGAAGAATTGACCTCCACCTGAGCGAAGAGGATGATACAAATGCCTGAGCAAGACCATCTCCTACCAGAAGTAAGAGTCCTGCTGAGCGAATCTCTGGAGCAGCGATTGAGGGCGGTGGAGCGGGAGGTGTATATTCCATATCCGAAATCGGAAGAAATCCTCAGCGAAATGGAACGTTTGTTCACGTATGGCGGTTCATCTGGAAGGCTGATAGTTGCGCCATCTGGGAATGGAAAGAGCACGATATTCAAGGCTTTCATGAAGAAACATGCCTCTCGCACCACTCCCAATTGTGAACTGATATCCGTTTTGAGAGTCGAGACGCCAGAAGTAGCTGGAGGTAAGAGATTCCTCGGCGCGATCCTCGAGGCTTTCGGATTCGAAGATTATGCCCGGGACAAATTCGAACTGAGAAGGCTGAGAGTAATGAGGGAACTGAAAGGCACTGGAGTCAAGTTGATCCTCGTGGACGAAATTCACAATCTACTCGCCGGATCGGGGAAACTGAAAGAAGAGACAGCCAACCTCTTGAAGAATCTGTCCAACACTTTTGACATACCCATTATCCTTGCAGGCACAGAGCGAGCCGAGAACGTTTTCAGGTACGATTCTCAATTGGTGAAACGCTTTCCAATAGTCAGGTTACCGCTTTGGAAGGATGGCGAGACTTTCAGATACTTCCTTCAAATGCTGGAATCAACGCTTCCTTTGCCAAGCCCAAGCCGCTTGCACGAAGGTGAGAAAGCAGAGTATGTCCTGAAAAGGTCAAATGGCGTCTTGGCCGATATTGTCCTAACTGTGAAGGAAGCGGCGAGACGTGCCGTTCTTGGCAACGAATCCAAGATCACATTGGAATTGTTGAAAAAATCCCCCGTTAGGACTGGGGAGATGATAGCCGATCCCATACCTAACTTGCGGATGTTCTAATTCAGGGTGGTGTTAATGCAGGAGACGCCAAACGAACTCCCTTCCGATTTTTGGAGCCTCGATTACCCTCCGAATAGGTATGATGTAAACGCTCCATGGCCGATTCACCCGCACCCTTTGAGAGGGGAATCGATGTCCTCTTGGATCGCAAGACAGGCATTCGGAAACGGTTATGCCTTCCGGGTTTTCATCGCGAGGTATCTTCAAGACCTTACTATCGTCACAGACTACGAATTCTTGAGTCCAGAGTCCAAATCGTTCAAAGTGATTTCGAAATGCATGGATTTGCAAGGGGGCAGGAAGGTCGTCGAACCTCAATCCATGACCTTCTCGTCGTTACAATCGGCGTTGTGTTGGCAACGAGGAGAGTCGCGATCTTGGGCAACACCGGTAAAGGAGGGCCGGAGGTTCTGTCCAGCCTGTCTATCCGAAGACGAGACTCCCTACTTTAGGTTGGCCTGGAGAGTTAGCCTCCTTCCAATCTGCCTCAAACACACCTTGATCCTGAAATCACAATGTGAAATGTGTCGAGCTCCGGTTCTGTTCACGCACCTTGATGAAGGAACCCAAGTAGGTGTATGTGCTGATTGTGGTCACGCGCTGTCAGAGACCGCAATCGACAAGATAGGGAAACGGGAAGAAGGATACATTGCTGTTTCTAACATGATGAAGGTCCTGAAAAAGGGGGAGATGCCTGATGGGTTAAGCTGGCCATATTCCACAAGTCAATGGCTCAATTCACTATTGTTTGTGTTCCGGCTTCTTTGTTTGTTGAGGCAAGAGGAAACGACGGGCCGACAAACCGCTGCGCGTGATGACCGTGGAAGTGTTGTCCTGGTTGGAAAGGCATGGTCGATGCTATTGGATTATCCTACACGGTTGGAACGGTTCTTAGAAGAAAACCGCTTCCTTGTTCGCGCCGTACTTCAAAATCATCCCTGTCCAATTCCTTTGAGAAGATACGGCATGAGATTTCAGTGCCTCACGTGAACCATAAGCCATGGAGGACTTTCCTATGCGGTGTTAGTACCATGGATGAAGATTCATGGGGGAATTTCCTCGCTAATCTTTGCTGTGCAAATATGATGTCCATCCTTCCACCCTTCTACGGAGCCGTTCACCCCGGGGATAATCTCAAGACCTCTCTTCTTCCACTGCTCTGCTACAGCCTTGAGGGCTTCTTCATTTGGGACTAACTTCGGCCTCAGTGCTTTCACGCCCGCCTCTTCAAATGTTCGGTGAGCTGATTTATCATCTTATTGCACACTCGGTCGGCCGTCGAGTCTACGTCAAGATGCACTTCCGTCGGCCCTGAACGCGCCGAGTAGGCTTTGGGAGTCACCATACCACGCACAAGCTACTCTTGGTACGCGGTTGATATAGATTCCATCTGACAAAAGGTTTGTCCAATAATGGCAGGAGGTTTGTCCAGTGACAATTACTTTGTCCACTGACATCGTTCTTAATTGAGAAGGGATGCCCCGGGCGGGATTTGGACCCGCGCTCATCGACTCGAAAGGCCGACATACTCTCGACACTTTGCTGAGTTTGACCGGGCTGCACGTTTCACAACTCTGTACTACCGGGGCTGGACACCCCTTCGGGCTCCTGGATTAGAGGCTTTTGGGGATGGACCTGAGATAACACCATTCTCCCAACTCATCCCCCATCAAATTCGAAGGGAGCGTCTCTGTGTTAACCCTGATGATCGATGATCTTGGCAGAAAGCAGTTCTTGGCAGAGGAGCTAGAAATCGTACGCAGCCGGGAGACGAACTCCTCCGCAGGCACCAGCGAGCGGAAGTACTGCTCTTTTTCCAGCTGCAGGACGGAGCATCCTTCGGTCGGATAGTCTGTCACGCACTCCAAGGGCTGGTCGACATCATGCAGGACCTGCGAAACGACCGTCTTTTCGTCCGGGGTCAACCCGCATTCCCCCGCTTGCCGAAGTGCCGTCCAGAGCCGAAGTCCTTCCATCCTAGGAAAGAACTGGACCTCGAACCCTCGGTGGAATTTCTTCACCACGAAGTATGGATTGACCGAGGTCGGTTCTCGGGGAAGAAGCAGCAGCTCCGGGATAGCCGGCGCCAGCGCGTCGAGCATTTCGCCTGCCGACCTTGCGAGACCGGACCGTACGATCGTTATATTCCCGGAACCACCCTCGGCCCTCAGCTTTCCTGCGTCGGTCTTGACAGAATAACCGTTACTCAGGAGGCGGACTTCCAAGGTCCGCATTTGCTCCCCGGTGAGCTTGGGAAGGGGAAGGTAGAACCCCTCAGGGCCCTCCAGATGAATCTGATGCAGAGTGAAGCGCAACAACGGAGCAGGATGTCCATCTCGAGAGATAAGAGTGGCGCCTCGCGAGGAGACTTCGGGGATTGACTAAGCAGGACGCCGCCTCGACAACCGTTAAATAACAACTGCAGAGAGTGGTGTCGAAAAGGTTCCAATTCTTGGTCGAGAGAGACCCGACGTTCCTAGAGGAAATCACACTGAAGACTAAGGAATACCTAGATCGGACCAGCATCGCAGTCGACCGGGAGTTGAGAGGTATTCCAGCTCCCGCTTCTTCGGTCCCCTGAAGTACGCCCTCGAGGGCGGGAAGAGGATAAGGCCCGTGATTGCACTGCTCTCGGCCGAAAGCGTGGGGTCGAAGGACGACAGCGTGCTCGACGCGGCGGTCGCGGTGGAGCTGCTTCATGCTGAATCGATAATCCATGACGACATCATAGATCAGGAGGTTTCTAGGAGAGGCAGGGCCGCCTTCCACGTTCGGCATGGCTACAGCGCGTCGCTCCTCACAGCGGACTTCGTCTTCGCCATGATCCTCGCTATCGCTTCAAGGTATCAGGACAGGAGGGTCGCGCACACCCTGAGCACCGCGGCGCTGCAGATGTGCGAAGGCGAGTACATGGAGTGCAACATCGATCCGATCACCTACAGGCTCGGCTGGGACGAGTACGTCGACATAATCTACAACAAGACTGGTGCCCTCTTCCAGACCGCTACTCAGCTGAGGCGCGATCATCGGCGGGGGCACCAACGAGCAGATCGAGGCACTCTCGAGCTACGGCAAGTACCTTGGCATAGCCTATCAGGTCCACGACGACATGCTAGACTGGGGCGAGAAGGACAAGGTCACGCTCGCGCTGAAGCAGGGGAACGAGGAGAGCTCGATACTGACGGAGCTCGAGGTCCCTGACCGTCAACTACACGAAGAAGGCGAAGGAGCAGCTCTCGCTCCTGCCCGAGGGGAAGGCGCGCAGTCTCCTGAGGGAACTCACCGACTTCTCGGTCCAACGGGACTACTAGTACGACGGCGGAGAATCAGGAGCAAGCAGCCCCCCGAGAACGCGAACTAGAGCGTCAGGTCTCCGAGTTCAAGCCGGCCGCGAAGTCTTCGAGCCTCTTCCTGTATATGCTCCTGGGAGGGAAGCCCATCCCTGTCAGGTAGGTGGAGAACTTCACCTTCTTCCTCCGGTCGGAGAGTGTCCCCTCTATCCTGCGTATCTCCTCGCCGACGACCGCGTAGGCCGTGGCGTATCCGGGAAACATCCCCTCGTGTGCGGGGAAGAGCTGGTAGTAGACGTTGCTCCGCGGGACGCCGGTGTGCTTGTGAGCCCAGTCGATGAACTCGAAGAGACCCTGCTTGCCCGTGTTGATGCGGACGTCGCCGATGACCCTGAGGAAACGGATCAGCCTCCACTTCCTCGTCTCGAGCTCGAGTTCCATGTTGACCAAGTGGAGGCCTCCGTGCTTCGCGAGGACGCTGACGTACTTCCTCTCGGCGGCTGTGAGGCCCTTCTTCCCCTCGAGGGCGAGCGACGCCTCCAGGAACTCCGACTCCCTGTTGAAGGAGAGCCCTTCGGTAATCGGCCCCGAGAGCAGCGTGGGGAGGAGCTCCAGCTCCGAGGCCTTGCCCCCGAACCTGAAGGCGCTGTTTGAGTGATGGACGCAGTGGCCGTACTCCTCGTGGACCAATAGATTGATCAGCTGGGAGACGGACTTGGCGGGGTCGCGCTTCGGGTCGGTCGTCAGGTAGTAGAGCTGGAACGGCTTCTTGGTGAACGTGTCGAAGAACTGCGCGGCACCGGTCGGGAGGACCCCGCTGAGGAATGGAGGAGTCTCTATGACCTTGGTCTTGTAATGAGAGTTTATCCTGACCACGGACTCGTTTGTGAACTCCTGGATTGCCTTTCTGAAAGAGTTCGTCATCCTCAGGAGCTGTCCCGGGTTCAACCTCTGCCTCTCCACGACCTTCTTCTCGACCGCGTCGGGCGTCGCCGCGCACTTGTAGTGCTCGGCCAGTCTCCTTACCACGTCGCGGTATTTCGGCAGCTCCTCGTCTATCCAGGAGAGGGCGTTCCGCTCGAGCTCGTCGGGGGTCTCGCTGTAGTCGAACCCCGCCTCGATCGCGAGCCTGTAGAACTTCTCCCGTCCAAGGTCGAACTTGTATTTCCTGAAGACCCGTTCCACCTCTTCGAATGTCCCTTTCCCGAACCCCTCGAGCTGGAAGAGGGCGACGAACTTCCTGGCCTTTTCGGTCAGACGGTCGCAGTCCTTCCTCAGCGCCTTGCTCTTGGTCGCTTTCTTGACGGAGTCAAGAATCTCGATGATGCCGTCCAGCCTGTAGAGGGTGAGCGCCTTGACAGCAACCGGCACCTTGACGGCCCTGAACCTCCTCTGTGTGGCGTCGATGGACTTGGAGGCGTCGCTGAGGAGAGATGCCATGTGCTTCTCGTTGATGCCCTCCTTGGTCAGGTGTGCGAATATGGCCCCCACGATTTCGTCCAGAACTGGCTGGGGCTCGGCGAAGAGCAGTGTGACCTCGATGCTGTCCAGGACCTTCGCCTGGACGTCGTTCTCGGCCCTGCGCCTGAGGGCTCTGACCCTTTCTAGTGCGCCCTTGAGGTTCTGCTCGCTCGGGATGAAGAGCCTGCCCGCGTACTCGTTCCATCCCAGGATGTACGCCCCCGAGGGGCTCAGGTCCTTCCAGAGCGCGATTATCTCGTTGTCGAGAGACTTGTACATGCTACTCGGCCACCTCTATGGGCTTGAACCGCTCGGTGGTCTCCTCGATCTCGGCGAGGAGGGTCTTCCTCCACCCGAGGAAACCGGCCGGGGTCTTGGGGTAGTCGAGGTTGTGCTGAACAAGAGTCTGGCTCTTCTTGGCGGTGTATCTCAACCCCTTGGCCAGGTCGTACTCGCTCAGGGCCCTGAGGAGGAGGAGGGGGTTCATCATCTGCACCCTGTTGAAGTCTGGATGGCGCCTCTCGCTTATCGCCCTGACGTCCTCTTCCGAGAGGAAGTGCTTCATGCCGTAGTTTATCTGCTCGTTGGTGAGCGTCTGCAGGTACCTCCTTAGCACTTCGAAACTGGCCATCTGATAGCCGTGAGTCGTCATGTACTCGACGTTGTACCCCCAGAGCGACTCCTGACTGTAGTCGTTGGCCTCGAGGGCGTGGGCCACGACCTTCCCGAGGATCACCCCTGCGTACATCGATGGGCCTATCCCTCCCGCGTCGAGCGGCCGCGGCAGCCATGCCGCGTCACCGACCAAGGCGAAACCGTTTGCCACCATGCAGTCGTTGTGCCTTCGGACTGGAACCTGCCAGTTGCCCTTGGAGTTCCCGTCGAAAGCCGGACCGGCTGAAAGCCTTCCGTTGGTGATCGCTGGGTTGTCCTTCACGTACTTGTCTATGAGAGTCTGGAGGTTGTCGTTGAGCTTGAACTTCTTGTTCCTGCGGGAGAGACCGGACTTGGAGACCCCCAGGCCGATGTTGACCCTGTTCTTCCCCTTCGGGAAGACCCAGCAGTTGTGGACGTTGAATAGCGGCGTGAAGTCTCCCGCCGAATTCAGAATCATATACTGGTCCTGAATACGGGTCCCGGCCCAGCTTCTAATCCCTAGGTACACCCTTCCATCTCCCAAGAAGTAGCCGCGAGTTTGCTTTCGGCCTGCCTTCCGGAGCCTTTCGCCGAGGAACCCAGCCTGGCGACCGAAGACTCTGACCGACCAAGCCTGCTTGGTCTTGTTGCGATTGATTGAGGCGACGACCTTCATCCCGGCGAGGAGCATCCACAGGTCTATCGCCACTGCGTCAGAGGTTGTCGTCAATGACCTTGCATCTGATCTTTCTCCCCGCTTGTCCCTCTCGATGGATCCGTCGCCAAGGTAGGCGCCTCTTAGGAATGCAACTTTGCACTCATCGGCGATGTCGTGGATCCAAGAGGGCAGCTTCTTGTTGCGCGCTCCCTTTCCGAAGGACGCGACCATGAAGTCGGCCAGAAGGGAATTCGTTATCTCAACATTGTAGCACAACTTCCTTCTGCCTTGTCGCTTTCCTTTCCAGATGACGTAATTGTTCCCGAGATCCTTTGCGAGGGCGCAGAACTTGCTGACAATCCTCCTATTGGTATTTGACAAAGTAACGTGGTGCTTCTTTATCGAACCTTCAGAGAGATACCATCCGCAAAGCTCCATCAGTGTTTCATCAATATGCAACTTGAGCGGCATTCTCGTACGCTTCGGATGCACCGCTGTTGTGGTCTTTCGTCTGTAAGACCCATCCGGGGCACGACCATCGAAGAATGACCTCCTTATCGCGAGGTACACATAGCCCCCAATTACGATTCCCTTCAGGTACTGAAGAGAATCTAGCTGGGTCACGGGCAACGACTGTTTTTTTGGCAGAGGTACCACCAAGTAGTCGCCATTTCGGTGATAACCCCTCGTGCCCCTCACAAGATCGTCGGCTCTCTTCCAGGATTCACCCCTTCGCGGGTTCCAGACCCGTATGAGGTGCTCAGAGGTTACGCGGATTGACCGATTCAGCATGAATGGAGTTATTGCAACGAGCTCACCCGTGAAGTTCCGAGCGCTGGTAGCGGACACCGGCATCCATCCCTCCGAGGTTAGTACTTCGTCGCCCATCTTAACCACCTCCACGCTCTTGAGACTATTCTTACAGACGATGGGCGTCCCTGGGGCGACGCAATACCCTGCGGGCGCGAGGAACTGATCAAGGTGGATGAGGCAGTAGTCCGGCGAGAAGTATGTCTCGTCTTGCTTGCCTTCCTCGAAATCTAGGATGTACCTTCCTGTGGCCTCGATGTCACCCATGTCGATCTCCTTCTGGATGTCGCTATCTATCGGCAGGAACTTCCTCAGGACAGACGACGAGCCTGTCGCGTCGATCACGATCTTGGCGGTTGCCTTGAAAGCGCTGCCGTCATGTTCCCTCCCTGTCACTCCTGTGACGAATCCGTTTTCGGATAGCAACCGATCTGCGCTCGTGTTGAACTTGAACTCGACGCCGAAGCTCTCTGCGTCCCGCACCTGCCTCTGGGGAAGGAGTTTCCTGTTGAGGATGTAACCCTCCCCCTCGAATCGGACCTTCGTCCTGTGGTCGGGCGAATAGACGAGGACGCCTTTTACCGGGTGCTCGAGTTCCGGACTTCCGTACTTGATACCTATGTTCTTCTCGAGGTACCGGAGACTGTTCAGGCTGGTAGCGTCACCGCAGGTCCAGCCGTTGTTCGTCTTCTTCCCCGGCTCCTCGGACGAGTTCCTGTCCATGACGAGGATCCTCGCCGACTTCTTCGAGTAGAAACCGATGGCGGACGCCGTGATGAGTCCTGCCATTCCGCCACCGGCGATTATCACGTCATAGTCGGTCTTCAAACGTCAGAACCCTTTCGTTTCCGCTTAAAAAGGCGAGCGTGGACTCGAAAGTAAGATGCGCCATTCCGCATCAAGCCGAAGGGACCGGGATTCCAGCGACATCAAACCGGCCCTTCCGATGAATTCAGGGCTGAGAAGGCGTTTATACCTGTAGAGCCCATTCGAATCAAATGAGAGTCTCGACAGGGGGGTTAGCCTTTGTCTCTCTCGCAGTCCTCTTGCTCTCCCTAGGTTCGCTCAGCCCCATCCACGGAACCACACAAGCGGCGCCTCAGCTAGTCCCGACGGCGGTGTGCGTCTGCCAGTCAGATTCGGGAGGGTCGTCGACCCCGGCCACCCCCAGGGTCCTACGCGGGCCACCCCACACCGGTGCCGCCTATGATGAACAGATTGGAATGACGTTCACCCAGAGCTTCACCTCCCTCGAGTACAACGTGACGGCGGTCGCGCAGACCGACGCCACTCTGAGCACCGGACCGGGCTATCTGCTGAACGGGCTTTCCAACACGGGATACTGGTACCAAGTGGGGCTCTCGTGGAACTGGTCACCAGGGCAGACCCCGGGCACCGGTTTCGACATGAACTACGAAGTGTTCGACCGTGCCCAGAACTCAATCTTCCCCTCTAACGGAGGCGGAGGCGTCCAGGGCTTCTCTGGGAAGGTCAACCAAGGAGACTTGGTCCTTCTGAACCTCTACTTCACGAATTCCAGCCAGATCGTAATGGCGGCCGAGGACGTCAGCACAGGCGCCTTTGCTTCCGAGTCGTATGCGGCTCAGGGGACGTTCTTCACGGGCTCTCCAAACTCCGTCGCGAACTCGAACGGCTACTTCACGGGTCTCATGACCGAATGGTACCACGGAAACCCGTTCTTCGCGAACGGAAAGCAGGTGACCTACTCGGATCCGCAATTTCAGACTGACTTCGGCGTGGATGTGGATGGACGAGTTCAACGCGAACAACAACCAGCCCCTCTTCTCTGCAAACACGCCCTCGCCCGTCGCGTACACGGACCCGACCAAGCTGCAGGAGTTCTCTTACAACGGCACCGTGGAGTACAGCGACGCCTACGAGTTCGTTACTGGGAATCTGACTGGCACGACAACAACATCCACGGTTCCGCTGACCTTCAGCTCCTCGATTCTGGGCGGGGGGTCGGGGTATTCCGCTTCAGTCTTGACCTACGTGTCGGACGGGGCCCAGCTCACCGCGCTCCTGAACTCCTCGCAGGTTACGTACCAGGTGGACGTCGGCAGCACGTGGAGCGTCCCCGGAGACCTTGCCGGATCATCACCCACCCAGAGATGGCAGACGCAGCAGCCCACCTCCGGAATTGCAGCCTCGACGGCGACGATGACTTTCCAATACTATCATCAGTATCAGGTCGAGTTTGGCTTCAGCGTCTCGGGAGGCGGGACGGGCTATTCTTCACCGGTCGTCACGTACCAATCCTTCGGCTCATCCCAATCGGTCACCTTACCTACTGGAGCGAACAACCAGACTTCGTTGGCTCCGGCGGTATGGGTCGATTCTGGATCGCGCTATGACTTCACCAACCCGCTTCCCGGTTCTTCCTCAGGCGAGAGGTGGGACTCAAGTCTTCCTTCAGGTTCTGTTGACTCGATAGGGACCATAACGGTTGGCTACTACAACCAGTATCTCATTGCGGCCAAGGTCTCTTTCGTTGGGAGTGAAGTGTTTCCTTCGGTCACGCTAAGGTCGACCAGCGAAGGATCGCCCTTTGTAGGCACGCTCGTGGAGGGGACGAATTCATTCTGGCTGGACGCCCACTGGACGTATCTCATACCGAAGACCGCGTCTCTTTCTCCAGGGGAGCGTTGGGCCACAAACGCGTCAGCCGTCGGAAGCGTCTCGAACCAACTCACAATCTCACTCGTTTACGAATACCAAGACTATGTGGCGATTGGTACCAACGCGGCGGCTGGAGGCACGACCTCGTCGACCTCCGGCTGGTACCCTCCAGGAACCAGCCTGCAGATTACAGCTGCCCCCAACTCGGGCTGGAAGTTCGAAGGTTGGACTGGCGCTGGACAGGGGTCCGCGCAAGGTTCCATTGCAGCCCTCTCTCTCCTCGTCAACGGCCCCGCCAACGAGACTGCGACGTTCTATCCTGGTGTTACCGTGACTTCGAACGGGCCGGTGCCGGTTTCTTATTCGGACGGCTCGAACTCCGGCACGATCTCGGCGGGAAAGAGCGCCGTCATCTACGTGCCTCCCAATTCGACCATGTCGCTAAAGGCGTCGACGACACCCTTCTTCTATTCATTCAACGGCTGGAGCGGCGCCAGCACCGCAAGCGAATCCAGCATCTCACTGGCGGTCAGCGGGCCCGAGTCCCTGGCGGCCGGCTCGTCATACAACTACGCTGCCATCATGATAGTAGTTGCGGCGGTCGTACTAATAATTCTGGGAGGGATAGTGACCAGCAGAAGGAAAAGGACGTCAGAGTTTGTCCATCAAAAAGAGACCGTAGGCAGCCCGGCTGCGTAAGAATGCAACCGGACTGGCCTTTTGCAGCCTAACTGCTGAAGACCGATTCGTTCGATGCCGAGGGGATCTCGGGGAACGAATCGCTCATCCGCTTCTCCGCGACCGCGGCAGCTTCGGCCATGATCTTGTCGGCCTCTTCGCTGCTCTCCGGTGTGAAGAAGTTGGTACCACTCAGGCCGCCGACGTCGCTCATCAGTGAGCTCAGCGACGCTCCGATGTCGCCAAGAGCCGACTGCGCGTCGGGCATGGCGGTTCCCAGCGTCGTGCGGACGTTCCTGATTACGCCGATAGCCGGCGCCAGCGTGGCCGCGAAGTCGCCGATATCGGTGACGGTCTGCAGCCTCGTGGTTATCTGCTCTAGAGCAATCTTGGACTGGGTGACGATCTTCGCCATCTTCCTCACTTCGGCGAGCTCGTTCGAGTAGGCCTTGCTGGTCTGCTCGTCGTGCTGCTGGACGGCGGTCACCGTCTTCTTGAATATCGCCTGTTCTCTCTGCTTCAGGCGATCCATGGACCGGTCCAGGCGGGTTATCTCCTGCTGGAGCTGGCTCGTGGCCTTCTGGATCTGGGGCTTCATCGGCTGAGTGCCTCTGATGGCCTCCTTCGTCTTCTGGCCGAAGGACCCCTGATTCTGTTGCGGCTTCCAGTTCTTTTCGAACTTACTCAAATTGATATCGCGGTATCTCGTGAGAGATGATATGATGATACCAGCGTCAGACAACAATTCTTGACTTGTTGCTCAAAGAGGCACGAATGCCATCGACCGGTTTGGAATCCCCAGCGACGGGTCGTTGAAGCGAGCGGCAGGGCTTTTACCACCGCGGAGTAAGGCTCTGCGCCTTGGCCCTTGATCCGGCGATCTTCTTCGCCGCCTTCGGGATAACCGTCCTGGAGTTCACGGAGGCCGCCGCGGTCGGGTTGGCCCTCTACGCTGAGTCGGGCAAGCACGCGGCGTTCCTCTATGTGGCCCTCGGTTCATTGTTGGTCCTGATCCCGACCGTCCTCATCGGCTCGCTAATCGGTCTGCTGCCGAGCGTCTACGTCAGGTTGGTCGGAGCGGTCCTCCTCCTGTACTTCGGCATCAGGCTGGCGAGGAGCGCCAGGAGGGCGGTTCTGAACAGCAGGAAGGGTGGCGGCCATCCCGAGCACTTCGAAAGAGGCATAATGGCGACCGGGTTCTCGGTGGGCGCGATTGAGGCGTTCGAGGCAGCGATAGTCCTCGTGGGGCTCCTGCCGAACGGTTTTGTCGCGACCATTGGCGGGCTGGGTAGTGGTATCGCGCTGGTGGTCATCGCGACCTACCTGCTGCGCGCCCAGGTCCGGAAGGTGAAGCAGGCCGATTCCAAGGTCGTGGTGTCTGCGCTCCTCCTTTCGTTCGCCGTCTTCTGGTTCGGCGAAGCCTTCAGCTCCCCGCCCGACTTCATACTCGTACCGCTCTTCGCCGCTTTCGCGCTGATCGTGTATTCCATCGCCAACCGGCCGTCGCCTCAGACCGTCGCAGCCGCGCTGACAGACACCTAGCAGAAGGGCGTTCGAAACCGCATCGCCTGACAAGAGGTGCCAGGAGGGTCTCTGGACACGGGCAATCGTCTGCGGCAGTCCAAGGGGAGGGGAATGAGCGCGACTTTCCCTGCTATCTAGACGAAATGGAGTGCAAGATATGCAATGAACAGGAGCACGCCGGTCAGGAGAGTGGCCACTACTGTGGACGCCATTCCGGGTATCAGTTCCATCGTCTTGTCGTAGTTCTGGGTTAGAACCCTGGTGCCCGACCACGCCTTGGGAAGCGCGAGTAAGGAGATCAATGCGATTGGAGTGACGATGCCTCCGACGACACCCACGACTATTACGGCGTATGCGCTGGCGATCAGTATCCGGAACCTGGACGCTGCTTTCTTCTTTCCCCATCTTATCACGAGGTGGCGGCGTCCTGTCTTCTCGTCCGCGGCCGTGTCCGGGAACTCGTTGATGTAGAGAATCCCCGCTACCAGTATTCCGAGAGTGGTCCCTACGAAGACTGGCTGGAGCGCGACGGTTCCCGTTTGGACATAGTAAGTCCCAATGAAGAGGAGCGGCCCGAAGTTCAGGCCGGCGGCGAGCTCCCCCAGACCCAAGCGGGAAATCACTGTGGTGTAGCCGACCGCCGAGATTACAGCCAAGGAGAGGATTGCAATTAGAATCGGGCTCAATCCAGTCGCGTATATGAGGTAGGACCCTATCCCGGCTCCGAGCCCCAGAAAGAGGAGTCCGCCGTAGAGGACGTTGGACGGGGTAAGCTCCTTGGCAGGGAGCACCCGGCTTCCCCCACTGAACGGAGTGGGCGTCGTCGCAATGTCGAGGCCGCTGCGGAAGTCGAAGTAGTCGTTGAGAACATTAACGCTCGCGTGGACAGAGAAGACGCCGACAAGGGTGAGAAGCGCCGTTAGTGGATTGAAGACTTCCTTTGTCCCAGGACATGGCCAGCCCAACCGGGACCAGGACCACCGGAAGGAGCAGGAAAGGTGCCCTGATTTCCTTTATCCAGATGTTGTGCTCCACTTAAGGCGTCTCCTCTCTAACGACTGCTCGCCCGTTCTTTGAGCCGAATCGGGGCGACGACTTGCTCCAGAGCCCTCACAAGGAGCTGCCATATCCCGGCGGTGCAAAGTTTGATGAGACTGTGGTTTCCACATGAGGCACCAGAGTGCGAAAGCGAGTTCACATCCTGCCCGGCCATCATCGGTGACCACCGTCAGTCACAATTTAAGATGGCTGCAATCAAATGCAGCGAAGAATGACTTGACCGATTCTGGGCTCCGAGAGCTGCAATTATGGTCGCTGCCCTGTCCCCTCTTGACCCTCGAGAGCAAGTGGGTCACAGACGACTACCTTGCGACTTGCAGAACGATTGGCATGGGGCTCCGTCTCTTGGGGACGGCCTCACCAGTCTATGTGTACGTGTCTTGCCTCGGGACTCCCCAAGGGGACTTCCTTGCCCGGGGAAGCCTCAAGGACGCTGCGATAGCCGGCCCTCAGGCAGGCCAGGTGCAGGGCGGTCAACGACCCCTTGTCGGAGGGCTCTGGCACAAGATCGAGGGCCCGGCCATAGATGTGTGGGTTGTTGGGGTGGATGTCGCCCATCGCAATGTTCCTCTGAGGGCATCGGAAGCCGTTTACCACTCGGACAGTGCACTTGGAATCCTTGGCGAACTCCGTGGTGACCTTGCCCAGGGCGGCCTCCATCCCTCCGTCGACCATCACGTTGTAGTTCCCGTGGTTGAAGGCGTTGTCGATGGGATGGGCGGCGCAATCACTCCGCGACGGAATCGTCACCTCCCCGAGGTCGATGTACTCCTGCCGCAAGAGGTCGATGTCGTCCTGTGTGAGAAGGAAGTACTCAACGGCACCTTCGAACGTTGCGGTTACGGTGTACTGCAGGGGTCTGTTGCGTACCATCGATCCGGCGGTCGGTCGTGCTCCTGGAACGGCCCGGAAGCTGAACACCGGGCTGCGCGGAAGCTGACTGGGGGTTCCGCTACCGCTGAATGGTCCAACTCCCTTGACGTCCCACGATGCCAAGTTTGACCAGCCCGATTTCGCGACCGTCACGCCGGGGATCCCCATCCGAAGACTGACCGTGTCGGTTGAAATCATTGAGTTGCGCCCGTCCGTAGGCCTGTCGATTCTCTCGATTTCGAATATCGGGGTGAGCATGAACACCCATGTCGTGGTGCGCGTACCCCAGCCAGTCTCATCCTGGAACGTCTGGGTGACTGTCTGCGGCTTCGGGTTCTTCAAATCCAGAGTCAGATACTGGAACTCGTTCCGACCGGTCTGGGGAAGACTGTTCATCATGTAGTTGTCCGCTTCCCGCTCAGTGGGGATTACCGGCGTCACGGGAGGTTTCAGCACATCAAGGATTGTTGCAGGCTCCTCCATCCTAGGAGCGGGCCACCCCCACTTCCAGTTCGCGGTGAACGGAGTCGGGGCAGTAGCCCTGTCGCCAGAGCTTGCCCCCAAGTCAATGTCAAACCCCTTCACGGACATTCCCGAACTGCGCAATGCGATGTGGACAGACTCAGTGGCGGGGTCGTAGGCGCCCGCTACGGTCCATTCTCCGCTCCCGTTCCCGTTGACCTTCCTTTTCGGAGTCGAGAGCTGAGCGTCCACGACGCCAGCCATCCTTCCCACGGTCGAGTTCACCGGGACAGCCGGCGCCCCACTCCCTTCCGGGCTCTCTTGCTGCGTAAGAAGAATGGCAAACCCAAAGCTTCCGGTGAAGGTCAAGGAAAGCGCGTTCTCACCGTCTATGGTGCTCTTCGCGGTCACGTTGCCTGTCCAGTTGCTGGTAGTGTCCAAGCGGATGTATCTCCTTTCTCAACGACGCCTTTTTTCGTTATTTAAAGTTGGAGCCGTCCAGCGGGAACTGACGGGACTTCGGAAGCCTTCCGAGACAATTCCGGAGAAACTAACGCGGCAGAATGTGTTTCCCCTGCGGCCTAGCATTCAGCTCAGCTTCCCTTGGGAACCTCCCCGCCGATTGTTGGGTTACCACCGCCCGTCGCCGAGGCGAGTGGAGTCTCGAATTGAAACACAAATCGAACTGGGAGGTACCGGCACGAGTCTTAGCCTGAGCACCCTCTGAGTACCCTCTGAGTACCCTATATCATTGTGGACTGTGAAGGGAAAAAAGAGAAAGTGTGGGGAGAGAGACTCTCCCCCACAGGGCGTTAGCTTCCTACGCCCAAGGAACTTCTGCTGCGGCGTTGGTGCCGGAGATGCGGCCGAATGCGATCAGTTCGCAGTCGTCACCGCCACCGGTCGGATACAGGAACCCATAGACCGAGCCATTCTCGCCGTTACCATAGAGCCTGGGAATCGGGTTGTTGTATGGGTCTGTGATTTGTGCCTTGGCGTTGCGCTGGAGGCCTCCCTGGGTGTTCGGACCGCCTACCCAGAGCGGAAGCGCGTAGAAGGGTGGCGTCTGTACAGGAGCCATGGTTGCCGCAGTCCTGCCGAAGACCGTGTCGCCCTTGCCGGCAGCGCAGTCTGCGTTGAACTTGTTCACGGTTGCGGTCAGGTTAGCCGCGGTGAGGTTGGGTGCGTTGGTGCCGTCGGGGATGGACACTGCGTCCATGCTCTCGATGGCGTTCCAGCTCGCCGGGACAGCCATTCCCTGGTTGGAGCCGTAGATAGTTGCCGCTTGGATGTTCGCTGCGAGGGTCGGGATGTCCGCGCCCTTGATGATGTACCCTGCGGCGATTTCAGCGCTGTTGTCGGCACTCCACCCGGTTCCGCCCAGCACGCCTCCCAGCTGGTATGGCGTCGATGTCGGGCCTCCGCCTGCTACGGCGCCCTTCAGCCTGCAGGTCTCGTCGAAGACCTGGAAGGAGGGAAGCCGCGTGTACTCGCCGATGGTCAGGTTGAAGTCGTTCATTGCGCACCATCCGCTGTGCGAAGGATAACCGCTCTCGTTGAGGAAGCGGTTTCCGTACCTGTCGACCCAGATGTAGTTGTTGGTTGGGAACGAGTAGCTCCATCCCTGGTTGATCCTTGGTACCCAAGGCTCAGGCCGCCCAGAGACGGCGTTCATGTGCCAGATGGCTGCGCCGACCTGCTGACCCATCTTGATGCCGTCGCCGGTGTTGTACTGCCAGCCGTAGAAGTGCTCGGGATAGGCCTTCGAGAATCTTACCTTCATGTTGTCGTCGTACTCGAAGCCTCCGGTGCACATGACCACGGCTCTCTTGGCCTGGACGTTCACGACTTCGCTCTGGTTCTGGAGGCACTGAACTCCCTTTATCTCCTGGGTGACGGGGTCCTGGATCAAGGCTGTTCCCCTGGTGTTGAACAAGACAGGGATGCCTCTCTGCTGAACCATCTGGTCGAGGGAATAGAACATCTGTGCGCCGCCTCCCACCACGTTGTAGTTGCTGATGGATGACCAGCCGGGAACGTTCGGGAACTCGCCGCTCAGGCTGTTGACTGTAGCCTTAATGCCCATCTGGTCGAGCCACGCCCTGTTCTGGTTCGCCATCGTACCCCAAGCCATACAGACGTCCATCGGGGTAGCGCCGAAGGAGAGGTTGTACAGGTGCTGGGCTCCTCCGATCGGGTCGGTAGGCCAGACAACGAGTCCTCCCGAGATGTGGGTATTGCCTCCGCCTCCCGAGACTTGGGTTGTGAGCGAGCTGGTCTTGGCGACGCCCAAGCTTGCGAGGCTCGGTGTCTTCTCGAGTACCAGCACGTTGGCTCCTTGGTCGAAGGCAGTGATTGCGCTGACCGCGCCTGCGCCACCATACCCGACCACGACAACGTCTGACGAGAACGTCCAGCTAGTCGGCATTGGGACCCTTCCGCCTCTATAGGCCGCGCCAGACTTCGCGACGGCGGGGCTCCCTTCGAGTCCGCCTGCTGAGAATGGTGCCGCTGAGACCTTGGGGACCAGTGCTGATGCTCCTGCCACGGCTCCAAGAGCCGCGGCACCTGCGGCTGCAGTTCCCATGAACTGCCGCCTAGAAAGCTTCGTGTCCGTGATTGACTCTTTAGTCATTCTTATCCTGGAGGCATCGGGCCGTTGGCGCATATTTAAGGCGGGTAGACGATTATCAAGATTGAGAAACGTAGAAGCGCGCTGTCGAGGGCAATTGGCCGGCTTCGCTTCTCAAGTGTCTCGACGACAGGGGGAAGGATGTGGGCAGATGACTCCAAAGAGGATGCCCGCCGCGGGAAGAAGAAGCAAGGCCCGCGCGAACGGGCTGAGGTTGTTCCAGGTGGGCTGGAAGAAGATGGATTGACCCTGTCAAGGGCCGACTGACGCCCTATCGATCCGGCATGAATGTGGATGCTACGGTTTGCTCGTTGATGAACTCCTGATGAGGTAGCCGGCCGCAACTCCGGCGATTAGAAGAACGGTCATCATCGCAAAGACCCATGCCGGCGCAGATGAGGAGTTCAGCGTTGTTGTGGAGGTTATAGTCTGCGTTGCGGTGCTGGTGCTGGTGCTTGTTACGGTCGGTCCAGGTTCGAGCACCGTCGTCGAGGGTCCAGTTATGGCCAGGATAGTGGTCACAGTCGTAGTCGTTCCAGGCAGCGTCGACGTCACGATACTGGTGGTTGTTGTGGTCAGTGTCTGGGTAGAAGTGGAGGTCACTGTGGTCGTGGTGGTTGTGGTGGTGGTCTGGGCAGATGATGTAGTCTGCGCTGTCGTCGTAGAGGTGGTTGTGGATGACGTGGATGACGTGGATGTGGTGCTACTCATCAGGCCCGTTATGAACCCAAACGCGTCGCTGTACTCGGTCGCGCCGTGTGAGGAGAATTGCTGGAGCTGCGTCGGGCTGGCGTCAGCTCACCGGCAGAATTGTCTGGTCGAAGAACTGGGTTTGGCCGGTGACCGAGTTAAACTCATCCATCCACATCCAGGCGGAGGAGTATGTTGTGCCAGACTCGCTGTAGACCACCTCCTTCATGTTCCCGTAGTACGCACTGGCGTGGTACTGCTCGGTCAGGAGGCCTGTGAAGTAGCCGTTGGAATCGGCTACGTCTGACGGGGAGCCAGCAAAGTACGTCGCTCCTTCGGCGCTGTAGCTCATGGCGGCGTTTGCATTGGTGTTCCAGTCATGCCCGGTCATGGTGACATTGCCACCGGAGATTGATAGGGAGAGGTACACGTTGTCGTTGGCGTTCACTGGGGCAGAGAAATTGAGGAGGCCCAGTCCACCGTCGGTCGGGAATATGGAGTTGCCTGCCAGATCAAACACTTCGTACATGAACGAGAAACCAGGGCTGTAACCGCCGTTGTCGAGCGGCCAGTTCCACCCGAGGCCCACTTCGTACCAGTAGCCCGAGTTCGACAGGCCACACACGAGGTATCCCGGCCCTGCGCCGAAGGAGTCGTTGAATGACTGCTCCACAGCCGTGACATTGAACCCGAGCCTTGGGAGGTTCTGGGTGTAGGTCAGGCCTCAGCTGTTCGTCATAATTCAGAGAAACGTTTGCGCCTGCCGCTGTCGCGGCCTGCTTCAACGCGACGGCCATGTGATGAACCTGCGCATTGGATGCAGTTCCCTGGCTCGCCTGAGCCGTGCCGCCGACCACTGGAAGGGCGAACGCCGTGATCGAAAGACACACCAGCAGCGACAGAGAGAGAATGTAGGTTCTTCGTTTGCTCAATGCCAGCCGAACCGCCAGAGAAAACCCCATTTATGGATAGTGGACCATTCATCGTGGTGGAGGAGATGCCGTGCAGGCAGCCCTTGTCTGTCATGGCGTTCCGAACGGAGAGTTTGTTCGAAGAACTGGTGAGTTCTCCCAGAGCAATTCCCACTTCAGCTCTTTCAGGTCGACGATCTATTAATCGTGGCGATTTCTAATTGGTCTCTTCTTTGGTCAGCGTCTCGTGTCGGGTCGAATTCGGCTCCTCGCCGCTCTGCCGGAGAGCCCCAGGACTGCGAGAACCGCGACGCCAATTCCGACAATCGCGAGATACGAGATTGGGAAGGAGCTCGAAGAGCTTTGTTGCGGCGTCGGTCGCCGACATGGTGGTCGTCGTGCTAATAGGCGTAGATGTGCTTGTTGTTGTCGACGTTGAAGTGGTGGCTAATGTCGTGGTCGATGTGGTAGAGGTTGTCGTCGATGTCGAGCGTGTGGTCGATGTGGTGGATCCACCAGTCACTTGGACGGAGATGGGCTGCATAAGCGAGCCCTGTGCGTAAATGGTGAGCACGTACAAGCCGGAAGTCGTTGGTGCGGTAATTGCGTAAATCGCCGTGATATTTCCTGCCGTCGAATTGAGGTCCTGAGGCGAGTTGTCGGTGACTTGGGTGGGGGAGAAAGTGAAAATCGCGTTATCAGTCTGGTTGGATTTCCAATCTTGAAGTCCTGGAACAACGCTGGTGGCCTGCTCGTCGTTAGTAGAGATGCGGAGGTGGAACGTCGCCCCGGCCTGAATCGGACCGAATGACGCGCCTCCCAAACCATCTCCCGAGGAGTTGACGAAGACTTCAATGTTGTAGTTGTGGCAGTAGCAGCCCTGGTCGTAGCCCGGCTCGGCGTGCGAGAAACTGCTCTGTGTCCAAACGCCGTAGGTGGTGAACATGATGCCCAGCAGCAAGGCAGTCAGACCAATAGTATACATCCTACGCTTGTTCATTGCTCGTTTCACTTCAGGGTTTAAAAAAAGAGGAGGAGGCTCCGCGGAGGAGCTTCCTAGACAGGTGTCTCTTGTGCCGCATTCTGCCCTGCGGTGCGGCCGCTGAACTGGTCCTCTCCTAGGTTGCCGCCGGCGTTGTAAGTCCAACCCCAGAACGAACCACACTCACCAGCAGAGTAGAAGTGCGGAATCGGATTTCCGCTCCTGTCAACGATCTGGCATTTGATATTGCGCCTTGGACCGCCTTGGTTATTCACAGTTGCAGGCCAGAGCTTCACTGCGTAGAATGGTGCTGTCTGGATTGCTGCCATCGCGGCCGAAGGTCTACCGAAGTCTGAATCCGCCTTCGCGGCCACGAAGCCATTCCATCTGCTGACGGTCGCTTGAAGGCCAGCGCCGGTAGGGTCAATCGTCGGCTTCCCCATGGGGTTCTGGTTGTCCGGATCTGCTGCAATCTTCGAGGCGAGGTCTGCGAGGCTCGTGCCCTGCATGATCCAGCCCTTGGCTACTTCAGTGCTGTTGTCGGAGCTCCAAGTGTAGCCGGAGTGCCAGTTGAACCAGCCCATCACGCCGCCTAGCAGCGTGGCTGGCACCAATGGTCCTGCCTTTAGGGCCGTAGCATCGAGGATTGCGTACGTGGGGATGCGGAGGAAGTCTCCCTCCGCGCCATTGAATTGGCAGGTCCATTCTGTTTGGCCCCATCCGTGCCGGTTGAGCCCGTCTTCATTCATGTACCGGTTGCCGTGTTTGTCAACGTAGATGAAGCCGTTCGCTGGCATCTCCACGAAGTCCACGGGGTAGTCGAAGTCTGGGACTACTATGACACTCGGCGAGCCCCCGTTGGCGACGTTCATGTGCCATAGGTCCGCCCCCGCCGCTTCCGCCATCAGAGTTCCATCGCCGGTGTTGCCCGGGGTTCCGTACCCGTAGATGGGCCATGCTGGTAGGTACTGGCGTTGCATGTCTGGATTGAATTCGAAGGCGCCACACGCCAGGACGACGCCTTTGTTTGCCTTGATGTTTATTGTGCTTCCGTTGCTCGTTGCGGTTACTCCTAGGATCATCTTCGTATCGTCGTCTTGAATGAGTCCGGTCGCTGGCGTGCTGTACATCACGGTGATCTTGCTCGAGCGGCTCGTCACCTGGTCACGATAGAGCTGCCATAGATGCCCTCCTCCCAACACGCTGGTCTTGCCACCGTCTAGCGAGATTCCGTAGGTCTGGACGGTCGAGCTTCCAGGATAGACTGGCCACTCTGGAGCAGATCCGATGTTTATGGGCGCGTATGCACCGCCAAAGGACGTGATTTTTGCAAGGTTATCCACGAGTCCCTGCGCCATGTATACTATGATGTTCTGGTCTGTCAGTGAGCCCTTCTCCATCGCTGTTATGTACTGGGCACCTAGAGTGACATCGTTGGGGGCCCAGAACATGTTCCCCGAGACACGGCTATTCCCTCCTTCGTGTGCTTGGTCTAGTTTCTCTAGCAGCAACACATTGGCTCCCGCATCAGCAGCCGATATGGATGTTGCCAATCCCGACAACCCTGTCCCCAAGACTACCACATCTGTGGTGTAGTCCCACTTGGCGGGCAGCCACGGCTGGGCAGTCGTCGTCACAGACTGCGTCGTGGTGTTCACCTGCGTAGCCGTTTCTGTGGTCGTCTTGTTGGGTGCGCCCAAGTATCCGCCTGCCGCGCCCACCACCAATCCAACAGCGGCGCCGGCTACTGTCCCGGCGACGAACCTGCGCCTGGATATCTTCTTACCCTGTTGACTCGTTTGTCATTTCTAGTCGTAACATCGTGGCAGTTCAATTTGTAGTTAAACGAGATGTAACATGTGCACCCAATCTGACTTCATTTGCACTCGTCGTCCGCGGCAGCGATTCGAGACTGCCAGACGAACATCTCCGATTACGGCACTCTTGGATCAGAATGCTACCCTGTTCCGTTACCTTATTCCGACGAACTGGTGCACCCTTCTTCAAGCTAGGATTAGCCAAGTGTCCTCTTCAGCGGTATTCGTGCCAACTATGCCCCAAGGACCTTCCTGAGGCGCTTGTTCTCCTTCCGGACGGTGGACTCTGCCACCCCGGCCGCGTCTGCGGCACCTTTCTCGGTCAACTTCTGGCCCTCGAGGATCGACGCCATGTAAAGGGCCGAAGCCACGAGCCCCGGCGGGTAGACGCCGCCGGTGATGCCCGCTTTCGCGGCTTTCGACAGTATCTCTAGGGCATCGGCCTTCACCTTTGCGTCGGCGCCCGCATTGAACGCCACTCTGCCCAAGTACTCCGCGGGGTCCGCGACGGGCATGTTCAGGTCGAGTTCATTGACCAGCAGTCTGTAGCACCTCGCAATCTCGTCCCTGTCTAGTCCGCTGGCCGCTGCCATGTCGGCGATTGTCATGGGTACTTCCTTCTCTCTGCAGGCGGCGTACAGCGACGAGGCCGTGATTTGGTTGATTGGTCTGCGCTTGGAAAGACCTCTTTCCAGACCCCTTGTGCAAATGCGGGCAGCCTCGTCTGTCACGGCGTCAGGGGCCGAGAGTTTCTCAGAGTACCGAGCCAGTTCTGCGAGAGCGATTCCAACGTCAGACCTGTCTGGCGGATTGTCTCTTGATCGCGTACCCTATCACCTGCGCCGCTGCCTCGACGGTTTAGAATCAGTAGTTATTTGTGTCAAATCGGATTACTGGTTACAGCGCAGCTAGTTTCGTATTTGTGCGAGGCGTAACATCTGCACCCAGTATGACAACATTTGCACTCACCTCAGGGAGCAGGGATACGAAATCCCCAATCGGAGTTCACCACCAGATGAACTGCAGGAAGGGTCCGGGAATCCGACAGCGATGTGTATGAATCAGGGGCCTCTTTGCGAGGACTTTGGCATAGCGCTCGCCTTCGGTCTGTCATCGACGAGAGGAGATACTATCATTATCGTCCGGGACCACGCCAGCTTCGAGTTCCGATGCAACGTAGGGCTCTCGTCTGAGAACGAAGTAGAGGTTCACCAGGAGCATGAGTCCCACGCCCACCCAGACGAGCCAGATGCCTGGGATGGTCTGAACCGTGATCTCAACGAGAGCAGGGGATGCCGAACCTCCATTCCCGAAGACCTGGCCGGTCGCCTGGTCGACGCTCGTCGTCGGGTTGGCCACGACGTAGACGTCCTGAGTCAGCGAGTAGTAGATGGAAGGAATTGAGAAGAACTGGTCCGGAACGGGGAAGAACTTGAGAAGGGTGCTGGATGTTCCCGTTTGCCCGCTTATGGTATAGGTCACCAGTGTGTCTGTCGTTGCAGGGACTATGCCGTGACCAGGCATGTCCACAGTGCCTGCACCGGGCGTCGTCGTGATGCTGAGGAGCGTGAGCTTGGTGTCGCCCACGCTGACGCTCTCCCCGACCCCCAGGTTCACTGTGGCCGTGGTCCTCGTTGAAGCGCTGACGAGGACTCCGATCAGGAGGATGCCGATGCCCAGGACGGTCAGATACCGTACAGTAGACGCGGTGGGAGCGCTCTTCGGCAGCGACGAGAGAGTACTCACGACGCCGAGGCCGCCGCCGGCAGACAGTGCCAAGAAGAATGGAAGCCCGACTGCGAGGTAGGGGCTTGCGGTCACAATCCCCGCGAACCAGAGTCCGGCGCCGAGAGCAAGGAGGATCGGGCCCAGGATCACAGCGTACTTCACCGAGGGTCTCTCCATGCTGCCCTCCACGGTGAGCAGTGTCGCAAACACCAAGACAAACATAAAGCTGGCGTAGTTGTGGAGCGCTGGGCTGGGGGCGAACATCACCCCAAAGTCTCCGGCGAAGACTTCGAGGAGCAACAGCGCCAAGTTCGCAACTGCAAGGAGTATGAGGCACCAGAACTCGAGGAGGTAGAACTCGCTCTTGGGCGGCGTCGACTTGAGGGAGGATGACGGACGGGACTTGAGGAAGGCCGCCAGTGAGAAGAACACGGGGAAAAGCGCCAGCAGGATGAATGGCAACCCAGTTGCCAGGTCCCCGTAGGAGTGAAGCGATTCGACTGAAGAACCCCTAGCGACGTACGAAATCAGGAGCAATGTGGATGTCGCCAGGGTCATGCCGAAGAGCTCTAGGTTCCCGTTGCCCTGACGTCTCGCGAAGAGGACGGCCGACAGTGCGAGCCAAGGGATGAGCGCAGACGTCTCTATCGGATCCCACGACCAGTACCCACCCCACCCGAGCGTCTGATAGGCCCATAGTCCGCCCAGAGCAATTCCCAGGCCCAGAAGGACCCACGCCCCCGTGAGCAGTCGCCCATCCCCGAGACGACGGTCCCTATTGGAGAACCGGTTGCTTAGGACACTGCAGTACGCGAACAGCGCCACAACGTAAGCGCCGAAGACCGTGGGAGGGTGAATCGCCGCCCAGTAGCTCTGGAGCGAGGGGGTCAGACCCAACCCGTTCGACGGAGAGGAGCCGAGCTGACCGAAGGGGTTGACCATGATGACTGCGACGAAGAAGTAGAAGATGAGGAAGGACACGACCATGCTCGTCACGCGGTCCTCTTTGTGGGTGGACAGCGCCCTCAGCTCGTGGACCAGCAATCCAGCTCCCATCATCACGATGAGGAGGAGGATCGACCCACCGGCGGTCGTCCACGACGCCGTCAGCTTGTAGAACTGTGGAAGCCCCGTCGAACTGCTCTTGTAGACATCCTCCAGGGAGAAGTTGTCTGACAGAAACGCATAGGAATAGTCGAGGAGCAGGACCAGACTGGGGACCACCGCGGCGGACAGGAGGTAGCGCGCAGGTTTGACCCTCCTGGCTATGAGGAGAGCTAGCCCGCCAAGATAGGTCGCCATCGCAAGGTAGACGACCCAAGTTTCCCACAACATGTGCTATCTCGCACCTTCTCCTTTTGTGAAGGTATAAAGTCTCGGAGTCGATTCCAGAACTTGAGAATCAGCCGTCTACAACCGTCAACCGGAGGTGGTGGACCGCGTGTTGCATCGCCGTGCCTAAGACTTAACAACCAAGGAGGATACTGAAATGGTGCTTTGAAGAGAAACGTTAGAGGAGCAATCTTCTACGTCTTCTTAGTGGTGGTGTTGGTTCTGGGCGCCGAACTGATAATCGGCGCCACTTCAGGTGGTTCGCCGGTCTATGTCATCGTCTCCCCGAGCATGGCCCCGACGCTCGAAGTTGGGGATCTAGTGTTGGTCCGGAGCGTATCCTTCAGCAGCATCCATGTGGGAGACGTTGTCGTGTTTGCCAGGCCTACAGCGGGAGGGACCTGCGGGGATGAAATCCTAGTCCATCGAGTGGTCGGAATCGCAAGCAATGGTGGCCTCGTCACCCAAGGGGACGACAGACAGACGAACCCGATGCCGGATGAGCCGACGCAGTGGCCTTACGTCATGGCAGACTGTGTGAGGGGGGAGGTCATGATGTCAATTCCATACCTAGGGTCGGTCTCCACAGCCTTTCCACCTCCCTACGACTACATCTTGATGGCCGCAATCTTGATCCTGATCTTCCTGATTGAGTTTCTCGGAGGTAAGGAGTCGAATGAGTCTGGCAACGTCGCCCTGAACGGCGTTGGTTCAACGGTAATACTACCACTACCGCCTGCTCTAGCGAGCTACTTGTGGTTTCGTTCGGCGTACAGATGGTTCTCAGAGCGGAAGAGCAGTATCGACTCGATGACCAAAGTAAGGTGCGCAACTCGGGTGCGGAACCTATAAATCACGATAGCATGTACAAAATCATCGACGATCACGCGCGGTTTGAGATTTTCACCATGAAAGCGACCTCTCAGGCTCCAAGGCGGCGGAGACGAGTGTGCAGGTAGCCAAGACAGACACAGCAGAAGCTGAGAACCAGCCCAGGGTTGTAAGCACTACCATAAAAGTGGCATCGGCGATGATAGCCATCTTCTGCGTGCTCAACGCGGTCGACGCATACACGACCGAGGTCGGACTCTCTAATGGCGGACGGGAAATCAACGTAATCTCGGCTTCTTTCATTGCCACGTTCGGAATAGAGGGATACGTCATCGCGAAGTTGGCGGCCTCGGTATCGTTCGCGGTGGTGTCAATCGTCGTGTGGCGGTGGTGGCACAGAATGAACGAGTATGTCTTCGATTTCTATCTTGTGCTCTCCATTGCCCTGCTGGTGGGAGCCGCCGCGCCAGTCCTCAACAACCTCATAGTACTGAATGGTCTCTGAGTGAAACGCATCCCATCAATCGAGTCGCTGGGGTTTCCGTCACCTAAGTCTCAAGCTTCGAGCGTCGACGTCACGTAGTGGGTCGAAGAAGCGACTCCAATCGGGTCCAAGCCGGCGGCAGAGGCGACAAAGCCATCACATCAGTGGCACGACGAAAACGGATGGGGGGAAGCCCGAAGAGGAGCCTCCCAGGCATCGAGTCTACGCCCAAGGGATTTCCATTGCGGCGTTATTGCCAGCTACTCGGCCAGTCCAGATGCCTTCAGCCAAGTGGGTACCGCTGCTGTTCAGCCAGCCCCAGAAGGCGCCGAGTTCGCCTGCGGAGTACAACCGTGGAATCGGCTGCTTAGAGGGGTCCACTACTTGACACTCAATGTTGCGCCTTGGACCGGCCGCTGCGTTCGTTGAGTTGGGCCAGACCTTCATGGCGTAGAACGGAGGTCCGTTTATCGGTGTCAGTAGCGATGCACTCGTAAGGAACTGGGCATCAGCCTTGTTCGTGCAGTCCAAGTTGTAGGCGGTGATGGTCGCCTGAAGTTGCGCGCCGGTCATTCTGCCGCCGTTGTCAGGGTCCGCGGCTATAGCAGCGGCCAATGTGTTGAGGTCATTCGCGCTCAGAATCCAACCTTTCGCGACCTCGGCGCTGTTATCCTTGCTCCAAGTCAGGCCCGAATGGTCGACAAACCAGCTGCTAGTCCCCCCCACACCGGGCGCGGGGGACGGGACCGTCGTGGTCGCCATGATTGGGCCCTTCCCAAGCGCGGGAGCTGTCCATGATGGCCCAGCATGGTACGGAGTCCCAGTCAAACGTCGTGGTGTCGTAAGTGAAGCTGACGTTGGTTTCGTTTGCGAAGCCCCCCACCGGTCCGTTCACAGCCGTCCCCATGTTGAACCTGTTCCCTTGCTTGTTCACTGCGATGCCCCTTACTCCGACGGGGGCCACACCCACAACCGTAGGGTCGGTTCCGGGAATGACAAAGGCGCCGTAGCTCGGGAATATGGCGTTCATGTGCCAAAGGTCAGCACCGACCTTCTGTGCCATCCTGACCCCATCTCCCGTGTTGCCAGGGCACCCAGTCGAGTAGACCGGAGACATCGGGTAGTACTGCTTCTGTAGGTCGGCTGCGAATTCAATGCTTCCGCACGCGAGAACCACGGCTCTCTTGGCCTGGATGTTCACAATTTCGCTGGCGTTGGCGAGGGCCCTGACGCCCAGTATCTCCCCGGTCGTTGGGTCCTGGATCAGGTCCGTAGCGGGGGTTTGGTACATCACGTTGATGTTCCGGCTGGCTGCTGCGGCTCGGAAGACCTTCCAGAGGCCGCCGTCCCCCGTGCTTCCGAGGGGATACCCATTGCTCTGGATTGTTGCCCCCGCTGGAGCTATTGCGAATGTGTGGTAACACGAAGCCCCGGGCGCGGTCGGGTACGACGACCCTCCGGACGATGTCCCTAGGTTCCCGCCCAACGCCTCGATCATCGCGAGATTGTCATAATACCCTTGGGCCTGAGCCGAGAAGATCCGCTTATCCTCGACCGTCCCGGAAGCATTAGCCATGAGGTAGATGGCTCCATCGACCACATCAGGGGCCAAGGAGGTCGGAAATGTGGGCGCAAAGACCTGATTGCCTGACACCTTGCTGCTTCCCCCCTCGAGCGCCTGGCTGAGCTTCTCAAGTATCAGCACGTTGGCTCCGGCATCGTTGGCCGTGACCGCAGCGGACAGGCCAGCGATTCCTGTCCCTACCACGACGACGTCGGCCGAAATGGACCAATTCACCGGCACCGGGATTGGCTGACCCCGCACAGCCGTGCGAGTCTTGGCGACTAGAGACAGACTTGTTCCCGACTTGGCGTCGGCGACCGGTGTTGCTCCGGCTCCTGGTACCAGTGCTGCCGTCCCTGCCACGACTCCCAGCGTCGCAGCTCCCGCGGCTGCGGTTCCGACGAACTGCCGTCTTGAAACCCTCTTGTCCCCAATTGTTTCTGTCATTGAAACCCGACCGTAAAAACCCAGGGTGAATATTTAACGAGAGCACACGATTCTCAACTTTGAGAATAGTAGAAGCGAGTGTGCGCGTGCCAAGTAAGGCTCGCCAGTCATGCGTTTCCGAGATTGGGACGAGATTTGGGGTCCGAATATTGAGACATGAGCACCCATGGACATGCAGGCCTCGCGCCGCAGGCGATTCACGAGCCGTGCAGTCCAAACAGAGGCTATCGACCGACCCGAATCTGCGATTCAGACCGGAGCTGTGGCGTTGAAAGCTTGTCGAACCCGGTCTGTAGGGTGCGCAGCAGAAAGAGAAGGGAGGAAGCTCCTTTCTCAGGAGCTTCCGAAGCGTCGAGCCTAGGATGTCTGGGGGTTCTCGGCAGCGGCGTTGTTCCCCGCGATCTGGCCGAACGCGACGAGTTCGCTGATGTCGCCTCCGCCTGACGCGTACAGGAAGCCCCAGATCGAACCGCACTCGCCGTTGCTGTAGAGGCGCGGGATGGGGTTGCCTGCGGGGTCGCACACTTGGGCCTTAGCGTTCCTGATGGGACCGCCCTGCGTGTTAGGTCCGCCGGGCCACTGGGGGATTGCGTAGAACGGTGGCGTCGAGATCGGCAGCATCGTCGTTGCCGCTCTCCCGAACACAGTGTCGCCCTTGCCGGCTGCGCAGTCGGCGTTCCACTGGTTCACGGCTGCGGTGAGGTTGGCCAGGGACACGTTGATTGTTATGGGTTGCGCGTCGGCCCAATTGGAGCTGACTATCTTCGCGGAGTTGATGGAGTTGACCAGGTCGGATAGACTCGTGGCTCCCTGGATGATCAATCCTGCCTTGAGTTCGGCGCTGTTGTCCGTGCTCCAGGTCGGTCCGCCGCCCACCTGAGGCGGAATCACGGTGATGCCCAGTCCCGGATTCTGACTGGTGCTTCCGAGCGCGCCGGCCTTCATTGCAGTCGAGTCGAAGATGATGAAGTACGGGATGCGGGTGTATCCTGGTTCAGCGAGGTTGAAGTCTGCCAGATAGTACGCCCAAGTGTGGGTGAATGTTGACTTCGTCGACTCGTTGACCCACCTCTGACCGTACTTGTTGACGAAGATGTACGCGTTGTTCTTGACGGAGCAGGCTGTAGGACGCAACGTAGGCCGGGTTCCAAGCGTTCGCGGTTGACGATGCGGCGTTCATGTGCCAGAGACCTGCTCCCGCTTCCAGTGCCATGTTGATCCCGTCGCCTGTGTTGTACTGCCAGCCCCAGAAGTGGTTCGGATAGGCCTTCAGGTAGTTTGCCATCATGGCCTCGTTATTCTCGAAGCCGCCGGTGCAGAGAATCACGGCCTTGTTCGCTTTGATGTTCAGCGTTTCGCTGCTGTTGGCGAATGCCTGAACGCCGAGTACCTCCCGCGTCGTCGGATCCTGAATCAGGTGCGTCCCCGGCGTGTTGAACAGGACGGGTATTCCTCTAGACTGGACGGCCTTGTCCATTGCCGCGAAGAGGGCCGCGCCACTCCCAGTCGTGTTTATGCGGCTGATGGCCGAAGCGCCAACGAGGTTCGGGAACTCGGCTGTGCCCGCAGTGACGGTGAAGGGTATGCCCATCTTCTTGTACCACGCCTGGTTTTGGTTTGCAACCGTCGCCCACGCCTCGCAGACGTCGTATGGCGTCTCGCCCCAGGAGATAGCGTGGACGTGTTCTGTGCCAAGGATTATGTCGCTGGGCCAAACGCATTGGCCACCACTCATGTGTGTGTTGCCGCCGCCTCCCGAGATGGTGTAGTTGACATTGGGTGGATTGGTCGTGGACACCCCTAGGCTTGCGAGGCTCGGAGATTTCTCAAGGACAATCACGTTGGCCCCAGCGTCGAATGCGCTTATTGCTGCGACTGCGCCTGCGCCTCCATATCCAACCACTACAACGTCGGTGGTCTGAGACCAGTTGGTCGGCACCGGGACCGGCTGCGCTTTGAGCCCTCCTGCGGCGTGGAGCCCCTTCGTAGCTGCTGACGGCGCCCCAAGAACCTGCGGGATGAGCGACGATGCACCTGCCACGGCTCCAAGAGCCGCGGCTCCTGCGGCTGCAGTTCCCATGAACTGCCGCCTAGAAAGCTTCGTGTTCGTAATTGACTCTTTAGTCATTCTTATCCTGAAGCATTGGGCCTCTGGTGCATATTTAAAGCGGGCAGACGATTTTCAATGTTGAGAACCGTAGAAGAGCAAGGTTGGGGTCATCCGGCAGGCCTCGATTCCCAATGGGTACAGCAAGGGGGCAGAAAGGAACGAGTATGTGACTCCAAGATGGTGGGCGGGCAACGAGGCACTCTCGTGGCCGACCGCGGAGTGAAGGACCCAGAACACATGTGGCTCGACAGAAATGAAAGGTGGCAGCCCCGGTGAGGAACTTCCCAAGCATCTGGTCTAAGACATTGGGAGTTCCATTGCCGCACTATCGGACCACCCTGAGTGTTTGGTCCCCCCGGCGCGTGGCCATAGGGCAGAATGGCGGTGTCTGTATTGGTTCAGCGTAGCGGGGAGCCCATGCTTCACAGACGTTCATCGGGACGGTTCCTCCGGGCACGGTGTAAAGATGTGTGGCCGCAGCGATTGGACCTGTGGGCAAGACACACCAACCATCGCAAGTGAGAGTATCCCCCCTCCCAGGAAATCGCGCAGGTGAACTGAGCGTGAATCTACCCGACGAAGCGCGCCTACAGTGTCTCTAGGTTCTCTGGAGTTCTTCCCGGCCATCACAGCATCAAGGCGGTGCTCGACTACACTGCTAGGAGTCTTGCGAGATCGGTCGTGGTCAGGATGCCCACCACCTGCCCGCCAACCATCACCACCAGCCGCCGTATCCCGTTCTTCACCATGAGCTTGGCAGCCTCAGAGACCGATTCTTCGGGTGCAATCGTGATCAACTCCTTCGTCATGACTCGCGAGACCTCGAGACCGTCGGGGGGGAGATTCTGAGCCAAGACCTTGTGGACGAGGTCCCACTCTGTGAGGATGCCAATCGGTCGCGCTCCGTCCAGTATCAGGAGGCACCCCTTCCGCACTTCCTTCATCTTCTTCACGGCCTCCGCGACCGTGGCATCCGGTCCGATGGCCTGTATCACGCGCTTTGTCATCAGGTCCGAGACTCTCACCGACGGCACCTTGGTTGGCGGAATCGCATAATCTAGGTCAAACTGAACATGGGGCGGCAATTATCACTCCTTCAGTGGGATTGGAACAGTGTAGATACTTAACACAGACGTAACAGACGCAAACAAGTCGCTTGCATAGCAACTACAATGCTTGCAGTTGAAGGAACCGAGTTTGATGGCGACTCGGTCGCGATGCATTCGTCGGCCGGGGCTGATGTGATTCTGCGGTCGTCAGAGGTTCGACCTCCCAGACGGTCTCCCTCTACGATTCCCAAGTTTGAGAAAGGCATCCCATCCTTATTATGCCCATTGGAACCATTTCAAATCTACAGTGAGAACCCTGTCACAAGATGGGCGTTCACGGGCGGAGAATAAAGCTCATGTTCGAAGCAGAACATGACAGGTCGAAGAGGACAGCATCTGCAACTTTCAGGATTAGCGAGAAGGCATATCACGCGCTTCAGAACGAAGCCGAGAGGCAGGACACCAGCCTAAACACCCTGGTGAATCAGGTCTTCGACAGCCACGTCAACGCTCGTATCTTCCAAGAGAAGTCTGGACTTCATGAGGGTCAACAGACTCACGTTCCACCGGATACTTGAAGGAACGAGCGATCAGGCGCTCATGGAGGCCGGCCAAACTTCGGGCTCGGAGACCGTCAGGACCATAACCCTCGGAAGAAGCGGGACTATAACCATGGAGACGGTAATGGAAACCATCTCCGAGCTCTCTGAGTTCAGCGACTTCGCGCGGTACAGCGAGATAGAGTCCACCGGCAAGAGGGTCATCGTCCTGACCCATGAACTCGGTCCCAAGTGGTCGGTGTTCATCCGAAGCTTCGTGAACGCTGCATTCAAGCTGGTGGATTGCGACCCGAAGACAACCGTAGGCGACCGTTCCGTCGTGGTCGAGATACAGTCTCGACCCATTCCGCAGAAATAGAACCCGAGATTACTGAAAAGGTTTAGAAGCTGCCGCGGGCTCGGCTTGAGAATCTTGAGGATCGCAATCGTGGGTGCTGGCGTCGCTGGTTCCTACCTTCTGAACAGGCTTGACGGGCACCAGGTCGAATGCTTCGAGATGCGTCCCCAGGACAAGTGGTACACCGTCTGCGCGTGGGGGACGAGCGAGCCCTACATCACTGAGATGGTCAAGAAAGCCGGGTTCAACTTCTCGGATTACGTTCTCCACAGAGGCACCAAGATGACCGTTGACTCGGGCCACGGGACGTTCGACCTGCCCCTCAGGGGCATGGTCAGCTACGACAAGCACAGGCTTTGCGAGGACATGCTCAAGGGCCACACAGTGCACTGGGGGACGCAGGTGAAGCAGCTCGACGGCAAATTTGAGGACTTCGACCTCGTGGTGGACGCCACCGGCATGCAGCGGGCGCTGCTCCCCAAGGTCAAGAACGACATCATCGTCCCTTGCATCGAGTACCAGGTGAAGTCGAAGAAGTTCCCCTGGGACGACTTCTACATCAAGCCGTATCCCGGGCTCTCGGGGTACCTCTGGTATTTCCCTCTGTGGGATGGGGTGGCCCACATCGGGGCGGGAGAGATTCACGGCGGTTACAAGGGAGAGATCGAGGCGATGCTGAAGAAGTACGACTGCGAGGTGATAAGGAAGATAGGTCGGCCTGTAAGGATTGTGCCCCCCTCAATGTGTGGGCCCTTTTATGTCCTGGGAAGATGCAAAAAGTGTGGTAGGCAGCTACGCCGTATAGGGACCCCGAACGGAGGAAAAAACATCAAAGGGAAAGAGGCCGAAGACAGTGGGAGCAACTCCGATCCATCCGCCTCCATCTCATTGACAAACTCGGGGGCAAATGTTACCTCTGCGGAAGCCGCGATCAGCTCCAACTTCACCACAAGAGATACGGAACCGATCTCCAGAGATACAAGATCCATAGAAACTCCAGGACCGCTTATCGGAAAGCAATCGACCAAGCAGATAAGCATCCCTCATGGGTCACGCCTCTCTGTCCCGCCTGTCATCAGCAAGTCACGTGGCTACAGTACCACCCAGAACAAAGGAGAAAGCTATTGCAACTGTCAAGAACCCCTGCCTGACAGGCCGGCCGTAGTTGGCGTAGGGGAAAGCATAGGGACCGTGTTCCCGATGCTCGGCGAGGGAATCATACCGAGCATGCAGTGCGCCGAGATACTCATCAAGAACATCGACAACATGGAGGCCTACACGGCGGAGGTACTCAGGCACACGGAGGTCTACACCAAGGGGTTCAGGTTCGTGATGTCGAAGATCGAGGGCAAGTTCAGCCTGATGAGCTCATTCCCAAGGCTGTTCTCGGTCTACCTCTACATGCGGGGCAACGAGAAGAGGTTCGGGATGAAGACAAGGCTCTCCGACCTGCTGAAGCTGTCAAAGCTGTAGCAACCGGACGGGAAAACAAGATATTGGAGTGCCAACGGGCTCCGGATTGGGCCCGTAGCTCAGTACGGACAGAGTGGCAGCCCCCTATCCTTACTGGGGAAGAGCTGTAGAGAGCGTTCGACTCGCAGAAGCCGAGGGTTCAAATCCCTCCGGGCCCGCTTTGTTTTCCTTGACCGTGGGTTTTATGGATTCGCTTGGAGTATTAAGCGAATCCGAGGAGACTTGACCACTTTAGTGTTCAAATCTGCAGGCACTTTCTGCAAGTTGTCGGGTGTCAACTCTTGTAGTATGAAAGACGTTCAAAACCTCGGCTTTCGTCCCTTCCCGCGCCGCGAGTTCGGGCGGAACCCATATCGCTTCGCCGGCGCTCTCTCAGGCCACTGTGACTGAGGTTACTTGGGAGACGATGCTGTAGGTAGTCTCCGTCCCTAAGGCCGAAATCGACCCTGCGACATCTACGTAGGTTGGGAAGATGTAGGTTGACTCCTTTGCCGACCCAACACTCATGCTGGCCGTGGTCAGGGTGTCGCTCACGCCCCCGCAGCTCTGGATGGTCTCCGGAAGCGAATTTGCAGCGTATCCTGTCACAGTGAACGTGCTCGGTCCCAGCGTCTCCGTCGAGGTCCCGGTGGAGTGGAAGTATGATGTCGCCCCCGTGTACTGGGTCCCCAGCAGCAGCCCGAATGACACGCTTGATCCCCAGACGGTGAAGAGGCGAGACGATTGGTAATACGCGCCAGCTGCCGCGCCGGTGTAGTTCGACCCTGCGTAGTTTATGCCAGCGATGGTCCCGTTCTTGAGAAGCCACATCGTGAACGGATTCGCGTACGCTGATGATACGATGACGACCTTGTACGTCGTCGAACTCACGTACGACGTCGTGTAACTCGCCGTGTAGCTGATGGTCGTCCCATTAATCGTCATCTGGATGCTCTGGGACATGGCTGAATAGGCGTTGAACATCGGGATGAAGATGCCAGAAGGCTGGGATGCGAAGGAGGGAACCCCCAGGCATAAAATCGCCGTGGTGGTACTCGACGTCGAAGATGAGGAGGAATGGGTGGTGCTGGTGCTGCTTGTCGTTGATGTCGTCGTGCTGGTAGTCGAGGTGGTAGTCGTGCTCGAAGATGAGGAGGAATGGGTGGTGCTGGTGCTGCTTGTCGTTGACGTCGTCGAGGTGGTAGTCGAGGTTGTTGTTGTCGAGCTGGTCGTAGGTATCGAAGAGCTTGTGGCGGTCGATGTGGCAGTAGTCTGACTCGTGGAGCTTGTACTTGCGGGTGTCGTGCTTGCCAGCGTCGAACTCGTTGTGGAGGTAGCGCTCGTGGTCGAGGTGGATGGCTCGGAAGTGGTGCTCGCAGTCGAAGATGGAGTGGTCGATGAAGTCAGCGTGCTCGGCGACGCGGTCGAACTAGTTGTTGTGTTCGAGCTAGTCGTTGTGCTCGAGAATGCAGATGAAGTCGTCGAACTCCTCGTCGCGTAGTAAGCTGCAGCTCCCGCAACTACCAGTACAACGACGATAACGACCGCGACCACCGCGGTGCTGATAGCCCGCCTCTTTGTTATGCGCATCTTCACGACTCGCACCCATCGCAGAGCCGGAACTACTCCGATATAGAACTTTTGCAATTCCTACAACATACGTTGTTGTTTCAGGAGACTCTTATGACATATGCCGGTCGGAAAGATTGTAAATCGGATTCTGCGGGTTGTTCTTGGAGTAGTACGGAAGGCCGTCTTTGTGCTGACGATACCGAACGGCGTTCTGTCAGTCCACGCGGGAAGGACCTTCTCGGTTCCCGTTCATGCCTAGCTGGGCCCGCTATCACTTGATAGTGTGTGAGAATAGGGTTGGTTCGAGATTCCGAACGAACCTGATTACCTCAGAATCATCTTCTTGCACCACCTACATCACGGGATTGCCGATTATGCGTCTACCAATAACGACGTGTAACATCTAGCCAAGGAGGGAAGAAAGAGGCAAGTGAGTGCCCTGGAGCCAAAGCGTTTCGACGATTGTGACTCCGGAGAGTTAGCCCGAATACGTATGGGGGATTCCTTAACTTTGCACTTCTGTGCCAAAACCCCCACGAGACTAGGAACACTTCTAAAGAGGAGAACATCAGGTCCGCGACGTGTCGGCTGGATGAAGGTCAAAGTCTCGAAGCTTTTGGGTTTAGTACTCATTCTGATTTTTGCTCTGTCGGCAGCCAACGAAGCTCATGCCGTCGGAGTAACCGCCACAGTAAAGGTTGGAGGCGCTCCCTATGGAGTCGCCTACGATTCCGGCAGGGCCGAAATATTCGTGGTCAATTCCAGCGCGGGCACCGTCATAGTACTGTCGGACAGCAGTCTATGCCGTGCGGGCAACGGTGACCGTGGGGCACTTGCCGTACAGGGACATCTATGATTCCGGCCAAGGCGAGGTCTTCGTTGCCAACTATGGTGCCAACTCCGTCTCCGTCATCTCGGACAAGACCAACGCCGTCGTGGCGACGGTGCCTGTGGGGGCCCTCCCTACATCCTTTGCCTACGACTCCGCCAAGGGCGAGGTGTTCGTGGCCAATTCCGGCGCCGGCAGCGTCTCCGTCATCTCGGACAAGACCAACGCCGTCGTGGCCACGGTGCCCGTGGGGACCGGTCCATACGACCTGGGCTATGATTCGTCCAAAGGCGAGGTCTTCGTGGCCAACAGCTACTCCCGCTCCGTCTCAGTCATATCTGACAGCAGCAATCAGGTGGTCGCGACAATCTCTGTGGGAAGCGGTCCCCTGGGCACAGTCTACGACTCCGCCAAGGGCGAGGTATTCGTGGCCAATTCCATCTCAGGCAGCGTCTCCGTCATATCCGACAGCAACAACTCCGTCGTCGCAACCACAACGGTGGGAACCACTCCCGGGGCCACGATCTATGATCCCGCCAAGGGCGAGGTGTTCGTGCTCAATAGAGGCTCGGCCTCGGTTTCGGTCATATCCGACAGCAACAACTCCGTCGTCGCAACCGTAGCCGTGGGAACCAATCCTTACGGCGGTGCCTATGATTCTGCCAAAGGCGAGGTCTTCGTAGCCAACGAAGGCGACGGCACGATCTCTGTCATATCAGACTCGTCTGCCGCATCCGGGTCTACAAGTTCAACTGCGTCAGCGTCCACCACCACATCAGGTACCGTCCAGACGACGTCAGCGTCTTCCACGCAAGACATCGTGCAGCAGGTATGGGTTCCCAAGCCAGTGAATGCGGTTGCCTCGGTGGTCATATCCGCAGCGATAGTGGGGGCTGCTTCACTGATCTTTGCCGCCTTAAGCAACCCCCTGGGTGGCGTGGGTGGAACGGTTGCCGACAAAACCGAGGGCGTGATCCCTGACAAGATAAGAGAGTGGTTCGAAGAAGTACTTTCCTCCAGGCGCAAGCTCGATGCAAAAGAGAAGAAAGGTTCTCCCTTCAGGCCCACCAAACCTGAAATCCTAGCGTACATCGTGTCCATAGTCGTCCTGGCGGTTTCCTTCTCCTACGTCAAGGTCATTACAATCAGCCAGATTTGGGCGTTGCTCCCCGTCTTCCTTGCTACAAGCTTTGTCGTCGCCTTTGTTCAGAGCTTCTTCTCCGTAGTGTACCTGCGAATGAAGGGCGTGTGGAGCGAGCACGTGATCTGGCCCCTGGGGCTCATCCTCTTTCTTTTCACAACCTTCGTCTTCAAGGTTCCTTTCTCTTCGCCTACGCGGGACGTGAACTCCAAGAAATTCACGGAGAAGTTAGGCGCCTTGGTCTCTGCGTCTGGAGTTCTCATCTACCTGGCCTTTGCAGGGCTGTTCTTCTTGCTATTGACGGGAGGTTACACCGCAGTTGGCGGAGCAGGCCTGTCCATGTGCGTGATAGGCGCCTTTTTCTACACCTTTCCTATTTCCCCATTGAACGGGAAGGACGTCTTCGACAACAGCAAGCGTCTTTGGGCAGGACTCTTCATCGCTACGTCAGTCATCTTTGCAGCTTGGCTGCTGCTGGTCTAGCAGGAAGTCCTAGAATGCATGGCGCGTCGAAAAGTGGAGCGTAAATGTCCAAGGCCTGATGATATTGACATGATAAGAAGGTTCGAGACCAGCCGCGGCGGCGAAGATGACCGTGATGAACCGTCGATGCGATGACGCCATCTGCGAAGTCGTGCCTCAAGCAACGCGCCGACTACGAATCCCATCTCACCGTAATATGGGCGTCCGACGGGCCCGCGGAGTATACTTGGCGATTCCCTCCCGGGTCCGCTACAATCCGCTCAGAATACGCTCCGATTAGTCTGATGTAGCCCAATTCTGGCTATTCTATCGTCAATTCAATATCTAGTGCCGATCATGATGAACATGGCATGCCAAATCCTCTCGGTGCCTCGAAGCAACTCCGTTATCTAGTGAGTCCTTGAGGACTTTCCGACCTTCTCCTTCAGGGATGGTACAAGACGGAGTATCTCCTCTACGTCCATTTCCCCTCCGGCAAGGGAGATTGAATAGAGGCGCTCTTCCTCCTCTACCAAGAGGGCGGTCGGGGAGACCATCATCCCGTGCACCTTCCCACTGAACGCTTTCATGCTGAGGACCTCGCAAACGACATGGAAGACTCTGTTCCCTACCGTGAAGGACGCGTCTGCTTGCATTATCTTCTCCAGACGGACATCCATCAACTAGCTTCTGACCTCTTTGATGAGCAATCGGAAGGACCTCTGGCTGTAGGCTCTCAGGAAACCCACAACGAGGGGAAACAGTGTCACGCTTGACTGCGCTGAGATTGAACCGTCGAGTCGAACGCTCTCCAGGTCGGGACGGACAGAAAGCGAAATCCTCGGTGATAGGTTTGGAATCCAAGTGACCGACCAAAGGTACCCTGCAAGGAGAGCTGTCTCGGCCGGGTCACCGAGCCCGAAGGTGACATCCGCGGAGACCCTGCGGATGGTCACCGCCCTCCGAATCGACCCCACAATGATTGCGAAGGCCGAGCCGGAATCTCGTAGCAGTCTCAATATCCGCAGGAGTCGGCGAGCATCGAACTCCCTTCTAGGTTTCTTCTTGGTCGTCTTCGCCTCTGCTGACCCCCTCCTCCGTTCCTGGGGTTTGGTTCGCCAGACTGTCAGACCGAGCCACCGGACTTTGATGCTGTTCTTAGCAGAAGTACCGGTCATGGACGCTTCCAGGAACACTTGAAACGGAATCAGCAGCACACACAGAATCAAGACGAGAAGGGAGAGGAGGACGATCGCCAGCAACTCCAGGAGCAAGGGCGACCGCACCCTCTCTCAGTCTGAGCTACTCTGTCTTTTCGGTCTTGGGCTTTGATGGACCAAGATGACCCATCATCGTCGTGGCGATGTCGCCGATTGCCTTTCCAACCGGGTTCAGGTGTGATAGCGACTTGACTTCGACGCCCTCGGGCCCCGTCATCGACTTGTGCACTATGATTACGGCCACCGGGCTGACCCCGGCCGCTCCTCCTGACCCTCTGCCAGTGCCTGCGATGCCCTTGTCTCCTTTGCCTTCGCCTGCCGCCGTGCCAAAGCCGAGGCCGACCCTGGCGATTGTGATCAGCACGTTGTCGCCAACCTCTATCGGCTCCGCAACCACATTCTTTGTCGAAATGGCCTTCAGAAGCTCATCGACCGTTGTCTTCACATCTTGTTCCACTGTGCTCATTGGGTTATCGGATTGTTGTTGGAGATTCTTCTACTTAAACGGTGTGTAGTCATCTCACGATGCTGTGGTTGCTTGAACCAAGTGGACCTGCACCATATAGCTAGGGGTCATGTTCCAAAAGGCTTAGTGAAGAGTCAAGATGCAAACCTGGCAGTGGATCCTCTACGTCCGCCCGACTCGCTGCGGGCGAGGTCATCAAAGGCGAAGTTTCTTTAGATGCAGAAGCGGGGAAGCTCTTTCAGTTGCTTGTCACTGCGATTCTCGCTTGGCTTCACATCTTCTCGGCGATAGGATGGCTGGGCGGCGGCGTTATGTTCGCCTTTGTGGGGGGGCCGGGCCTGGCGAAGCTCTCGCCTCCCAGTTCAGGGGAGTTCCTTCTGAAAGTCGTCCCCCGAGTGGTTCGGTTCTTTCAAATAGCGGCCGGCTCGACCATACTCTTCGGGATACTCTTCCTGTATAGCTTCTCCAACGGACACGTGGAGGAGATTCTGTCTTTCTCCACGTCCTTTGGAGTGGACCTGACGATCGGGCTTTCCATTGGTTTCGTTGCGTTCTTGATATCGGAATTCGTGGCCGTTCCAATCCAGCTCGAAGGCCGTTAGGATGATAAAGGAAATGCAGGCCGCCGGTCAACACCAGCCACCGCCGGACTTTGGAAAGACGCTCAAGATGGCCTCGAACACGGCCACTCTGTCGGTGGTCCTCCTTATCCTGACGTCGATATTCATGGTCGCTTCAGGGTTCTACTGAATCCGTTTCACACCGGTCCGTCAGGACCTCCCTACGAGGGGAGCAGGATGAAGAGCCCTTCCCTTTGTCAGGCTCTGAGATCCAGGTCAGTCCGCGCCTACAGGTAAGGCCAATTGTGGGGAAAGAAGCTCCTGAAGAGATGGAAATCGGAGCGAGGGTAGGCACATATATATCTCACCCCTGCTTTTTTGCAGACAGAGTGGTTCCTTTGTCGAGACCTAGTGCTGGAGCAGACAATTCCTCTGAGGAAGATGGTCTCGATTCGATACTGCTGGCCATAGAGAATCCGGTGAGGCGGAAGATAATCAGGAGGCTGAGCAAGCAGCCCAGCTACCAGCTGCAGATGTCAAAGGAGCTGGGTTTCAGCCAGCAGCTGGTCGCGAAGCACCTGGACGCGATGGAGGGTACTGGTCTGGTCTCGTCCCTGATGGAGGACAGCCCGCACGGGCCGAGGAGGAGGGAGTACCTGCTCAACAAGAGCATCTCGCTCAGCATTGACTTTGCGCCGAACCTCTTCAGGGCGAGGCTCTACTCGTTCGACTCGCCTGAGAGCGAGACCAGCGGCGATCCCAACGATTTCTTCAGGAGCCTCAACGACGTCGCGCAGCGTCCCGAGGAGAGCGGAAAGATGCGCCCGCTCGGATCGCTAATCTCGGAGATAGACAAGAGGCTTGCGAACATCCAAGACGAACGATCGGTGTTGCTCTACGTCAGGCACTTGGCCATGAAGGAGGTTGCCAAGGCAATCAGCGGGATGCCCATGACCTGGGACGAGAAGAAGGCGCTCTACCAGCTTATCAACGAGCGCGAGAACAGTGTCGAAGGGATATCGAGGACGCTCAGGCTCAGAGAAGACTGGGTCAGAGGCGTGATCTCGAACCTTCAGAAGAACCTCTGAGTCCTATCCCTAAAAAGAAGAGAAGGGGAATCTTCCCTTTGGAAGACTACACTTGATTAGAACTGGAAGGTTGTCTGCGGAACCCCGAGCTGCGTCTGAAGAGTCCTAATCCTCTCGGAGTATTCCTTCATCCTGATCGCGTCGTTCTGGACCTTGGCGATCTTGTATGCCTTCCAAGCCTTCCTCAGTGCCCCCCACGTCTGGCCGGTTGTGTAGGTACTCATCTTTATTCTACCTTGTAGAAAGACGCAGCCTAGGCGATATTTTGGGGACGGGGTCTATACAACTAGAGCATTCGCTGCGAACAGATTCAACCCGCGATAGGGCTACTGGTTCGCCGGAGCTCGGCTGGCCTCTGGCTGCTTCGCTTCGACCGGCGGTTGGGCGTCCATCGGTGCGGCGGCCGGAGACTCCGCCGTGGCGACCTGCGCTGGCTTTTTGTCGACCGCGTCCATTATCGCCTTCGAGATCTCCTCCCTCGTCATGCCCTGGGTCGAAATCTTCAGAGACTTGGCCATGTCGATGAGCATCTGATCCGCCGACTTCTTGGCCGGCCCCGGTAGCTGCGCGGGCTCGACGCTTGTGGCGCCACTAGTGACGGCCCCGGCAGCGGCACCGGTCGCCACCCCTGTTGGAGTGACAGAAACAGGAGAGCTTGCTGTAGCTTTTGCAACCTGCTCTGGGCTCGGGTTTCCGGGGATTCCCGCGGCTGTCCCAGCCCCCAAGATGGCATTGCTGAGGGTGTCCAGGTTGAGGTTCCCCGCGTTGATGCCGGTCTGCAGCTCCTTCGTGATGCCCTGCAGCTGCTTGGTCGCACCGTCAAACTCCTTCTTCGCCCTTGCAAGCTGCTTTGCAATGTCTGGAATCTTATCCGGGCCCCAGATCAGGATACCGGCGCCCATGACCAAGATAACACCCCACTCAAGCACATCCAAGGCCATTTGAGTTCAGCTGGTTTTCCGCCGTTGCTGGTTATTTAAGGAAAGTGGCTAGAACACGAAGTGAAGGAGATGTCGGAAGTCGCTCGGGCGCTCCTCAGTCCTACCGCGCGGGGTACGCGTGCCCCCCGTACCCATGGGGTGTGTATTCGATCGACCTGTGGCCAGACCAGGCTGGCTCGGCCTCCAACTCGTTTGGGCTCCCCGGGGCGTCGACGGCTTCCTCGAAGCCCACGGAGGAGCAATCGCACCCCGAGGACTCAACAGCCAAATATGCCTGATTCATGCTGGAACAGACCATGGCAAAAGGGGCACCTGAGTCGAGGATTGAGCGGCTCCGCAAGAGGGTCGCCAAGAAGGGGCTGGACGGCGTCGTGCTCGCACCCGGCCCGAACATCGAATACTATACCGGCGTTCGGTCGCAGCTTCTGGAGCGGCCCTTCTTGCTCTTCGTCCCGAGGGAGGGGGAGCCTCGAGCTCGTCGCACCGACGCTTGAGTCAGGTCCCTACACGAAATCTCCGGTCAAGATACGCGTGCACAGCTGGGACGACGCCAGCGGACCGTCGGGGTCGTTTGCCTCGCTGCGCAGGCAGATAGACCTTGCAGGGAGCTGGGGGTGCGAAGGGCGGGTCCCCTTCGGGTACCTGTCGCACATCACCGGAAAGGGCATCGAGCTGACCTCCGCTGACCCGATCCTGCAGTCCGTAAGGGAGATCAAAGAGCCGGTCGAGCTGGAGCTCCTCAGGGAAGCCGCGAAGATGCTTGGGAAGGCGTTCCTGAAGGTGCCTGAGCTGATGAGAGCAGGGATGACCGAGCTCGAGCTCTCGGGGGCGCTCAGGAATCAGATCTTCGCATTTGGTGGAGATACCGTCGACTTCTGTATGGTACAGGCGGGAGAGGACGCGGCGGACCCGCACTGGTCGCCTTCCAAGAGAAAGATCGCCAAGGGCCTCGGGGTCGTGATCGACGCCGGGTGCACGCTCTCGGGCTACAACGCGGACATAACAAGGACCTTCCTCCTCGGCAACAATCCCGAGCTCGAGGACGCCTACACACAGGTGCTGCAGGCCCAGAAGAAGGGCATCAGAGCCATAGGTCCGGGGAAGAGCGTCGGGGATGTGGACGCGGCAACCAGGGACCCTCTCGAGGCGAAAGGCCTCGGGAAGTACTTCTTCCACAGGACCGGACACGGTCTCGGTCTCGAGATTCATGAGGAGCCGTACATCGTCTCCGGAGGGAAGAAAGCCCTCAAGGAAGGGATGGTCTTCACGGTGGAGCCTGGCGTCTATCTTGCCGGGAGATACGGGGTGAGGATTGAGGACAACGTCATCGTCACACAGGAGGGCTGCGACGTCATATCGAGGTCGGTGCCCAAGGAGTTCGGTTGGTGGAGGTAGTGAAGAACCACGACGTCGCAGAGCTGCTTGAGAGACTCTCACTGCTCTCGGAGGCGAGCGGCGAGGACAGGTTCAAGGCGATAGCCTACAGGAGGGCGGCGACGAGCGTAAGGAACCTGGGCGAGGACATAGACGACGTCCGGAAGCGCGGCGAGCTCGCCGAGATCCAGTACATAGGCGAGGGCATAGCGAAGAAGATAGACGAGTACCTCAGGACGGGGAGGCTCGAGTTCCTGGAGAAGCTCGAGAAGAAGGTCCCCGAGGGTGCGGTCGAGCTCATGCAGGTTCCGGGAATAGGACCACGGACTGCGTACAAGTTGTCGAAGGACTACGGGGTGAAGAGCGTCACCCAACTCAAGGCAGAGCTGACGGCGGGCGAGCTGACCGAGGCTCTGGGTGCGGTGATGTCGAAGAGGATTCTCGAGTCGGTCGAGAAGATGAGGACCGGGCCGTCACGGATGCTCCTGGTCGAGGCCCTCTACCTTTCCGCGACCTCGTGGGGTACTTCGCGGCCCACGGGTTGACTGTCGACGTGGCGGGGAGCCTAAGAAGAGGCAAGAGCACCATAGGTGACGTCGACATCCTCTGCAGCGACAAGGAGGGCGCCGAGCTTCTGGTCGGCTACCAGGGCGTGGACAGGGTGATAGAGAAGGGGCCGACCAGGACCAGCGTCTTCCTGAAGAACGGGATTCAGGTGGACGCCAGGGTCGTCGGGAAGGAGGAGTACGGAGCTTCCCTGCTCTACTTCACCGGGTCGAAGGAGCACAACATCATCCTACGCAACCTCTCGATCGAGAGAGGCTGGAAGCTGAACGAGTACGGCCTGTTCGATGTGAAGACAGGAGAGATGATCGCGGGGAGGAGCGAGACCGACGTCTACCAGAAGCTCGGGCTCGAGTTCATACCACCAGAGCTGAGAGAAGGGACGGGGGAGGTGGACGCAGCAAGGGAGGGTAATCTCCCGGAACTCATCAAGGCCGAGGACCTTAGAGGCGACCTCCAGATGCACAGCACGTGGAGCGACGGCGCCGACGAGCTGGAGCGGATGGCCCTGGTGGCCAAGGCGAGGGGGTACGAGTACATCGCCTTGACAGACCATTCATTCTCGGTCGGGATCGCGAACGGCCTCTCCGAGGAGCGCTTCAGGAGGCAGTGGAAGGCAATAGACGAGCTGAACGAGGAGCTGAAGCCGTTCAGGATACTCAAGGCGGTGGAGGCAGAGGTGAGGTCGGATGGAAGCTTGGACTACGACCGAGCTTCCTGGAGAACTTCGACTTGGTAGGTGCATCCATTCACCAGGCATACAGGCAGAGCCCGGAGAAGCTCACGGACCGCGCCGTCAAGGCGTTATCCCACCCGTCGGTCGACGTGCTCTTCCATCCCACCAACAGGCTGATCGGGAAGAGGGAAGGCAACCCCATCGACCTCCCGAAGGTCATCGCGACAGCCAGGGAGAACGGGAAGATGCTCGAGATAGACGGATCTCCGATGAGGCTCGACCTCGACGAGATCTGGGCGAAGAAGGCAATGGAGGAGGGCGTGACCCTGGTGGTAGACTCCGACGCGCACAGCACGGGTGAACTGGAGAACATCGAGTACGGCACCATCGTGGCCCGGAGGGCCTGGTTGGAGAAGAAGGACGTCGCGAACACTCTACCTCTGAAGAGTCTGTTGAAGAGGCTGGCCTGATCGAGGGACAGACTCGACGCAGAATGGCTTCGAAACGCTTTTCATCCTAGCCAGCGGCCCGAGCAAACGCGGGGGTAGTCAAGCCTGGCCAACGACGCCGCGAGGCGTTGGAGACGTGGGACTTAAGGCCGAAGGAGATAGGACTCGCTGAGAAATCCCATCCCCTAGGGGTTCGTGGGTTCGAATCCCACCCCCCGCA
>CAWDYS010000002.1:0-714015 GCA_963806765.1 uncultured Nitrososphaerota archaeon
TCAAACTGAAGCCCGGTGAATAATAGAAGTGCGGTCGCCGGGATTTGGACCCGGGTTACTAGCTTGGCAAGCAACACGCCCAATTAAGGACATAATGTCCTAGACCAGGCTTTCCTCTCTCATCAGAGATCTAGACGACGACCGCGCAGTCTGGGTGACTCAAAAACACTGGATAAAAACGTGACGCGGCACCCTCAGACGACCTTGGTACCGAGCGGCATCTCCTTGTCAGGCATGACTAATGAGAGGTCGGTCTCGGAGAAGGCGGAGAGCATCATGCATTCAGAGATGACGCCCACCACCGATTTTGGTTCGAGGTTAAACACTGCAACCACCAGTTTCCCCATCAGCTGCTCTTTGGTGTAGTAGGCCTTGATTCCGCCGGCGCACTGCTTGGTGCCCAACGGGCCAAAGTCAATCTTGAACCTGTAGAGTGGCTTCCTGGCCTGGGGTATGTCATCCACCTCGATGATTCTCCCGACCCTAATGTCGAGCTGAGCAAAGACGTCGATCGATACAGACACGGATGTGCCTTTGGAGGCTGCTCAAATAAGCCTTAAAGAGAGAAAGAAAGAACCGATTAACGTTGGGCCGGTAGTCTAGTCTGGTAGGATACAGCAGGGCGTCCAACCCCTTGGCAAGACAGACTCCCACAGTGGGGGAGGTCGGGGGTTCGAGTCCCGTCGCACTTCGGGCGGTGGGCGAATTTCCCCCCCGGTCCACCTCTATCATCCTTGCGATTAGTCCCTCTTTCCTTCTAGGTCTTTCTCGAGCTCCCTGGCTTCACGCTCCGCCCGTTCTATCCCTTCCCTCCATACCATCGTCAATAGCGGCCCGAGCGTGAAGACGAGGGTAGTGATTACCGAGCCTACCGAGACGAACGCCATTACCGACGCAAAAATCTTCCCGGCGTCAGTGTTCAGCTGAAGGGGAGGTCCCTGACCCGTGGCGAGCATGCTCTCGAAGTAGACCGCGTTGACCCAGTTCATGCCTTCGATGAGGTGAAACCCCACGGCTCCCACCACCATCACCAACGCTATTCCAGAGAGCCCGTATGTGACCCGCCTGAGGGACGTCTGGGTGTATACCGGAGTCCCATTTGACCCCATGGTAATCCAACATGAGGATTCGTGATAAATAGATAGCGCGTGGCTCTACAGACTGCCGAGCTCCGAACTAGCTGAACTCCTTGCGTTCGAAGAAGAGGAGCCCCAGCGCGCCCGTGACCACGAAGTACGCGATCAGTATTATCAGCCCCTCGGTGATTCCAACGTTGAAGGTGGTTATGCTGATTGTCCTCTTTCCGAACTGCTCGACTACCGTCACCACATGCTGTGGATATGTCGCCGCTAGCACGTTGCCGACGATTTCAGAGCCGTAGGTGAGCACGAACCAGGGCTCTATTCCGACAAGAGCCGAGACGAGACCTTCAATGAGGGTGAATCCGAAGAGCAGGAACACGGCGTTTACGAGGATGGAGTAGGAACCGCTCTTGAATACCGAACTGACGAAGAAGGTGAAGCCGAGTACGGACAACAAGTAGACCCAAGCGAAGAAGGCAGACTCCCAGAAGGCCCCAGGAACGGTAAACCCGAAGTAGTAGAGGCCGTTGACCACAGTTATCGCTGTAAAGATCAAAAGAACTATCGTGCCAGCAATCAGTGCTGCTAGGAATTTCCCGAAGTAGATTGAGGACCTCCTCACTGGGTTCGGGATGACGAAGTACCCCGTCCTGTTCTGGAACTCGCTGGAAATTGCGTCGCCCCCGAAGAATATGCCGGAGAGAATCACCACGAAGGTGACAGACATTCCCCACCACGTGGAGTAGAAAGCAAGCGGATTCACCAGAGCGGTCGGTGGTCGTTTGTATGCGAAGACAAATGTCAGGAGGGCGCTGATAATCAGCATGAGAATCAGTAGTATCGCAAATCTGCGCGAATCCGAAGTACTCCAGGAAAGTGTACTTGGTAGCTATCAGGGCCTGTGCGAAGCTTCCGGGCACGACGCTCGGGCTTTCGGGTGGAGGGGCCGCCATATTCTGAGAGTCTCCTTGATCAGGTTGAGATACACGTCCTCGAGCGCGGAGGCCGCCGGCTTGTAGCTGACCACGCCGATGTTCAGCTTGGTCAGCTCAGCCAGCAACCGCTCCTGGGAGCCCAGCCCTCCGCTGAAGCTAACCTGAAGTTCCTATCGTCAATCTTAGAGGTCTTCTCGACCCCCGGAAGGGACGCGATTCCACCTTCGAGTACTCCCTGCGCGAGGGGTCTACTCAAGCCTACCTCCACTAGGTCCCGTCCCCCCGGAGAACTTGGATGTCACGTTCGAGAGTGTATCGTAGACGAGCGAGCTTCCGTGGTCGATCATTGCGACTTCGTCGCAGATTTCGGAGACCTCGCCCAGCAGGTGCGAGCCTCATGAATACAAGCCTGTCCCTTGTCTTTAGCGCTTTGACTATCTCTCTTACCTCACTCATACCCCTCGGGTCGAGCCCGGTCGTCGGTTCGTCCAGGAGAAGCACCGTGGGGTCGCCCAAAAGGGAAGATGCGACGCATATTCTCTGCTTCATCCCCTTAGAGAACTTCCCAGTCCTCTTGTCGAGCCACTCGGACATCTTAACCTCCTCTACGACTTCCTCCACTCGCTTTCTCGTCTCAGCCTTGGCGACTCCCCTCTGCTCGCAAATCATGGTCAGCGCCTCCCGCGGCGTCAGCGACGAGTAGATTTCAGGTGTCTCGATTACCGACCCGACGTGGGCAAGAGCGGTCTTCTTGTCGGTGTGTACGTCCGCGCCGTTTATGAGCGCATTGCCACTGGACGCCCTGATTAGATCAGTCAGTATCTTCAGTGTGGTTGTCTTCCCTGCCCCGTTGGGACCTAGGAACCCCACGCACTTCGGACCCTCAATCTTAAGATTCAGGTTCGACACTGCCGTGAAAGAGCCGTAGACCTTCGAGAGGTTTGTTATCTCGATGGAAGGATTCGTCACTCCACGTCACTCGCTCTCTTACTGTCCGATTCCGAGGGTATTACCTATTCCCGCAATTAGCACCCTGTCCCCTTCCTTGGTCCTTTCGTCGATCAGGCGCCTGACCATGACGACCGCCTTGTCCACCGCTTCGGCCAGCTCCTTCTTCATCGCGGTGAGCGTCTCGACGTCGCCTTGCTTGATCAGGACAGCGTAGACCGGGATATGGTGCTTCGCGGAGATCTCCTCGATGTCGAACTTCTCGACCCCCAGTCCTCCTATCGCGGCGCCAACGCCTTGGGCTATCTCGCCGCTCTGCTCGCCCTCGAACTTCTGGGCCGCGTCGACCATCACGATTAGGTCGAGGGGGACCGCCATCTCCTCGACGAGTCGCTGGAGACCCACATGGGGTTCGCCCACCCATCCCATGGGTCCCTCCGCCTTCATCACGTAGACCGTCCTGCCGTTGTACTCGGTCTTCGCCATGACCGTATCCTTGGCTATCCGCTGGGTCGGCGCTCCGTTGATGAGCTTCGACGCGAGCAGCGGCCCGACTCCGTCTCCAATGGGCTGGGCCAGCTTGAATGTCTCCGTCGCCTTTGAGAGGGCCCCGGCCATCTCCATTATCTGGGGAAGGACCATCTGGAGCTGGAATATTGCGATGAACGAGTTCGTCTTCTTGCTTGACAGGTAGTAATGCCTCACGACCTTGTGGATGACGTTCAGGGTGCTGGAAATCTCCACGAGATTCGAAGCGACCGAGATTCTTACGGGGTCGTCGGACCCAAGAAGGGCCTGGACCTCTGACCGGATCCTCTCCTCGCCGGTCTTGGTTATGTGCTCAAGCTTGTTGACCAGGCCTGCCGGATCCATGCTGACCGGCGGGATCGTGACATACTCCAGGAACTGGGTGAGACGTTCCGAGACCCCTTGGCTGTTCTTGGTGATGCCGAGGAAGTAGTCGGTGGTCTGCCTCACCGCAGAGTCCTTCATTACGACGAGCCGTTTCAGGGACCGTGTGACGCTCGTCTCGGCAACGTAGAACTGAATCCTCTGGCCGTAGAGCATGAAGACGAAGAAGAAGCCGTAGGTGATGAAGGTGACTAGGCTGCTCAGATTGATACTCGGCACGAGGCTGGAAACGTTGCTAGACAAGTGCTAAACTCTTTGGACTTGGTAAGCTTTCCCTATTTAACGATATTGATACCGATATAGTATTTGCCACCTAGTCTCGTGCCCTTGCGGGAGGTTTGGGGTGGTGGACGTTGAACGCGAAGCTACTTCAGTGGGACGTAGAGACTCGAGCGACTTGCACCGATACCCGGGGTCCCGTGCACGACCTTCTTGTTGGTTATCACATACTCGCCGAGGTAGTGGCCGATCATGTCCGGCTTGACCTCGAGGGCGACGAACTCCTTCCCGCTGTGCACGCTGATCTTCGCACCCACCATGACCGGGAGAATAATCATGTCCCTCGCGTGGGTCCGAATCTGACTCTCCAGTTTGCCGTCTCTCTGGGCGCGAATGTCCTCGAGGAGCTTCCTCTTGTCGTCGGAGATGCCCCTGTTAAGCGACCGCCTGGCCCGGGATGGCAGAAGCTGAAGGATGGCCTCTGTAGACATAGAGTTGAGCTGGTCGAGCGAGTACCCGCGGTATCTGAATTCCTTCGGCATCTATCGTTCTACCTCCACGCTGGTCCTAGCCAACCGTTTCCTCCCGGTCTTTCTGGGGGCTATAAGCCCTACCTTTCTTCCTGGGGGCGCGTTTCTCGAGGTGCTGGTGGACTTGCCTGGGTGCTGGTGCCTGCCTCCTCCGAACGGGTGGTAGACCACCGCCATGGCGATGCCCCTCATCCTCGGGTATGGTCTCCCGGCTGCCTGCATGGCATGGAACCTCGGACCTGCTCGCATGAAAGGCTTCTCGAGTCTTCCACCGCCTGCTATCTCACCGACGGTCGCTCTGCACTTCTCGTCGACTAGTATGCTCTTCCCTGAAGGTAGCCTGAGTATCGCCGTGCCGTTCCCCTTGGAGAAGAGGACGGCCGAACCTCCGGAAGCCCTGACAAGCTTGCCACCGTCCCCACCCTGAGCTCGATGTTCGAGACCCTGGTGCCTTCGGGGATGGTCTGGAGAGGGAGGATGTTGCCCGTAGACGCCGGTGCCAGCGACCCCAGCGATATCTGGTTCCCGACAGCGAGCCCGCTCACCGCCGGGATGTAGGCATAGTTCCCGGAACCGTATTCAAGCTGAGCGAGCGGTGCCGATCGGCCACGTTCGTCCAGTATCGCCTTGACCAGAAGCTTCTGCTCTCCCTCTGTGGGAAGGTTAGGATATCTGACAGGGGCAATTTTGCCCTTGTGGGGAACGCGCCACTGGATGCCGCCCTTTCCCCGCCTTCTCTGTAGAATTCGCTTGCCCAACTCACTACACCAATCCCAGTTTAGTCGCGAGAGCCGCTGCTGAGTTCTCCTCCGTCAGTCGTACAAAAGCCTTCTTTCCTGTCAGGGTCCTCGTTGTGTTGACCGCCTCGACCTTGACCTCGTAGAGGGCCTCCACGGCGCCCGTTATCTGCGTCTTGGATGCCGAGTCCAGCACGATGAAGCAGAGTTTGTTCTCTCGCTCTATCTGCTCGAAGGTCCTCTCTGTGAGGTAGGGCCTCAGGACAATCTTCTGAGCGTCTTCAAGCCTCAATCTTCATCTCAACTCCTTTGGTAACTGACCGCAACGATTCCAGTGATGATTCTGTCCAGAAGGTGAGCCTTCCCGCCATGCCCGCTGGCGCAAGATGCAGGACACTCAGGCTGTCGACCGTGACGACCCTGACCCCCGGGATTGCCTCCGCGGCCCTGCCAACGCCTCTGTCGTTGGTCACGACAATCAGCGGCCCAATCGGTTCCTTGTAGGCCCTTCCTCGCATTCTCGCCTTGCCCGAACGCCTCTTCACTCCGCCATAAAGGCGCTTGAGCTCGTCTGAGAGACCGACCTTCTCGAAGAAAGAGTGGAGTTCGGAGGTCTTTGAGATGCTCTCGATGTCGTCGGTTACGACCAGCGGGAGCCCCAGGCTCCCGATTCTGTGACCCCTCAACGCAACTGCGTTCGCATCTGCTGTGAAGGCCATGGCCGTCTCGAGTGCGAGTTTCTTCTCCTTCCTGTTGATCTTGTTGTAGATTACCTTCTCGGACCTCGGAGGGTGCGGGAGCCGTCCACCCACGACGCTCGCGACGCCCGCGGCCTGTCCGGCACGTCGGCTGCGCTCACCCTTGACCCTTGGAATTCTAGAGATTCCACGCCCTGTGGGGGGCCAGCCGCTCTCTGCGCTGGTCTTTTCTCCGGCCTCCGGGTCTCTTCCGTAGGATTGCAGTCCATGGGACCTCAGTATCCAGAAGGCCCTGATGATGAGGTCAGGCCGGAGAGGACGGGAGAAGACATTGGGAATCGTGACGTCCTTGGTGGGCTTGCCCTCCAGGTCTAGTATTTTCGCCATTTTGCTCATCTGCCCGTTCTGGTGCTCGAGCTCGATGAGCCTGCACCGGCGTGGTCTTTCCCTTGACCGCGCGGGACCGGATGCCTCACGACGACGACCCTCCGGGGTGTGCCGGGAACCGTTCCTCGAAGGAGCGCGTAGTCGGTCTTGACCTCACCGAAGTGCATGAATCCTCCCTTCTGGTTGATTGGAGCGTCCTTCGGGTTTGAAATCGATATGATCCTCTTTCCTGTCTCGGTCCTCTGGTGGAACCCATGTTGCCCCGCCCTCGCGACCGTGTACATGACTGCGGCGGGATGCCAAGGCCCGATTACACCGACGGCCCTGACGCTCTTCCTCGACTTGTGCTGCTTCCTCTTGATTCCCATTCTGGTGACCGGGCCCTCGAAACCCTGACCCTTGGTTATCCCAATCACGTCGACGTAGGAGCCGGCCTTGAATACTTCTGAAAACTTCACGCCCTTCCCCAACAGTTTGGTCACGTAGTCCACCTGTCCCTGGACGTTCCCGCCTCCCACCCCGACCTCGAAGACGATCGGGCTCTTCTGGGAGAGACCGGCTTCACGCGGCACTATGGAGACCAGCGCGGCGATTCGGACTATGCTCCCGAGCTTGCTCTTCCAAGCCTCGGCGAACTTCTCAGGCTCGATGGAGCTCTTCAGATCGAGGCCCTTCGGGAGGTTCTTTGAGTAAACCTCAGCGACGGCTTTGTCTGCTCCGTTCTCCCGCGAGTAGAGCCTGAGACCTACTACGACCGTCTCTGGCACTGCTAACACGCTCGTCGGGTTGAAAAGAGGTTTTCCGAAGTTGGGGGTCTTCTCCCTGTCGTCGAGGGTTATGCTGTGCATGGTGCCGACCTTGACGGCAGGAAAACCGAGTAGGATAGGTGAAGCTGCAGCGATCTTGGGCCACGTGTGGACGGTCGGGACGAAACTCCCGGCACGTGCCCTGGGTCTGAAAGCAAGACTACCTCTCCTTGGTGCGGAATGTTTACGGTGCCCCAACCCAAAACACTTTGGAGTTTACCCCGATTTTCCATTAGCCTTTAAACTTTCGTGTTTTGCGAGACGGCCAGCACCTCGAGGAGATAGAGCGCGGAGTTGATCGCCTCCTCTGTCCGCACGGTCGCGACGTGTTGTTCAGGATACAAGTTGACCACGAAGCTCACACGCCTTGGGAGGTCCCCAATCATATCGAATAGGCCGCGGAAAGGGGAGCCAAAGAGCGCCATCACGCTCTCAGAGGTTCTCACCTGTTCGCCGAGGTCTCCGAGGCACTTGGCCAGAGGCTCTCCGAGACGCGAGGTCGCAATCTTGAGCCCGAACCTCGAATCCGAGAGGACCTGCTCCACGCTCCTGTCTTCCACGGAGTAGCCCCAGTACTCGGGGACTTGGGACCGATCTGCGGGGATGCCCTGAAGGGGAGCAACGGATGTGATCCTCACGGTGAGTCTCTCCTGCCTCCCGACGGCCTGCCTCAGCGTCAGTGGCCTGTCCAGGCCTACGTCCACCGTCAGCCCGTCTTCCAAGACCGCGCCTTCCCTGTAGTCTCCGGGGCGCAGGTTCTCGACCGGGACCTTCGGCTTGTGCGAGGGTATCCTCAGCGGAGGGAGCAGGCCTGCGTACTTCAAGGACTCGTCCAGAGGGAAGAGCCTTCTCCTCAGGTACTGAGGCGTCTCGAGGTACTCCAGGATCCGTCTGATGAGACCCGGCTCGCCTCCGCCCCGAGGGTCGTGAAAGACCTGGACACAATCGACCCCGAAGACGGAACACGCTCTAGCGACCTGTCCTACCTTGACGGTCTTCTCTCTGAGGGAGTCGTGCTCCTCCAGGACCGTGTCCGGGAGGGCAATCGATAGTTTCTTACCGGCTAGGGTCATTGGTCATCGCCACCCACGCAAATTTCGTTCGCTTCAGTTTTCATCCACCCAAAAGCACCTTTAACTATCTTACCTCCCGAGTACGGCTCTGGCCAATGTCTGAGAGGGAGAAGATAGAGTACGAGCTCCGGGGGAAGACGCTGAAGATCTATCTCTACATGCTCAAACAGAACAGGCCTGTCGGGGTCAGGGAGGTCCAGCGAGATCTTCAGCTCTCGAGTCCGAGCGTGGCGTTCCATCACATTGAGAAGATGGTCAGACTCGGGGTGGTCGAGCAGGACCAGCTCGGCAACTACGTCATCGCGAAGAAGGTGGATCCAGGCATACTACAGGCCTTTGTGAACGTGGGCAAGTTCAGTCTGCCGAGAGTAGGGTTCTACGCAGTATTCTTCAGTACCATCGCCGCCGCCTACGTTCTATCGAACCTCAGATTCCTAGACGTCTATGCCCTCGTGGCGAGCCTCGGAGGCGCGGCCGTCTTCTGGTACGAACTGTTCAGGATATGGAGGAGGAGGCCTTTCTAGTTGTCAGGTCTAGCCGGAACCATGGAGGAGTCTCACCGATGAACCCCGGACGCTCCATTGTGGGCGCCGCCTCCGGCCTTGTCCTCGCTGCGATCCTGATCGCGGGGGTCAGCCTGGCGGGTGGAGGGTCGCTGCATCTCGATCTCGTCAAGGCCAACGGCCCCGGTGCAGGTTCAAGCGAGTTGTCGACCAGCAGCGGACAAGTTGGAGGCACGACCGTCGCACCGCAGGCCGGCGAGCAGACGACGCAGGTCGCCTCGGCGAGCTCCGGATCCACGCCGATTTCGTCCCTTGACAGTCTCACTAGCCAGGGAGGAGGCACGATAGGCCTTCTGTTGCTTCCCATCCTGTTGGGGGCCGTTCTGGGTGCACTCTTCTACGGGACCTACGCCCGCAGAATCGATGCCGAGTGAATGCCGCTAGTTGACCACTGTCTGTGACTGTTCTCTGAGGTAGGAGAGGAGGTAGCTCGGTCCTCCGACTCCCTTCCCCGTCGCACCGCTCGCGTTCCATCCCACGAAGGTCTGAGCGCCGGGCCAGGCGCCCGTGGTCGCACCACCCTTCCTGTTCGCGTAGACCACCCCGAACTGGATCTCATCGAGGAATTTCTTGACCTCGGCCTTGTCCTCGCTGAAGATTCCCGCCGTGAGCCCGTACTCGGTGTCGTTGGCCTTCTCAAGCGCCTCGTCGAGGGTCTTGTAGTCGTCGACCGCCAAGAACGGGATGAAGAGCTCGTCCCTGAAGAGCCGGTGCCCGCTCGGCAGGTCCACGGCCACTGTGGGTTCGACGTAGTATCCCTTGCCATAGAGACCCGTCTTCAAGACGTTGCCGCCGAAGAAAATCTTCCCCTTCTTCTCGGCGCTCTTGACCGCGCCCTCGAAGGTCTCGACCGCCGCCTTGTTGATTACGGGGCCCATGAACGCGTCCCGCGCCCGCGGGTCCATGACGCGGACCTCCTTGAGCCGGTTCTTCAGCGCCGCCAAGAAGACGTTCTTGACCGAGCGCTGCACGTACACTCGGGACGCGGCGCTGCACTTCTGGCCGCAGAAGCCATAAGCGGCCCGCACGACTCCCTCCACCGCCTTCTTCATGTCTGCCTTCTCGGTGATGATCACTGGGTTCTTGCTTCCGACTCCATGACTACGGGCTTTATGCAGCCCCCTCGCTGAAATTCGTGGTAGAGTCCCATGCCCACATCCATCGACCCAGTGAAGGCTATCCCGGCAACGTGCCGGTTCCCGGTGAACTCGTTCTCGTAATTCGATCCTGGGCCGGTCACGAAGTTTACTGCGCCCGCCGGGACCCCCGCGTTCGCGGTAGACCCGGTAGAGCATCAGCCCCGTGAGGGGCGCGGCGCTCGTCGGCTTTAGAATCACGGTGTTCCCGGTTATCAGCGCTCCGCTCGCCATACCGTTGGCCAGCATGAAAGGGAAATTGAAGGGGGATATCACGGGCCAGACTCCGTATGGCTTCATGACAACCGTGCACTCCTCTCCCGGTCCTCCCGGGCCCGTCCTCCGGACGTAGCCGTCGTTCTCCTCCATCGACCTTGCGAAGACACGGATGGCGTCCACAGCCTCCCACACCTCGGCGAGCGCCTCCGTCCGGTTCTTCCCGACCTCGAAGCTGATGGCGGCCGCGATTTCGAACTTCCTCTCATCCATCAGCTGGGCGGTCTTGAGCAGGATCTTCACGTGCTCCTTCCACGGTGTCCGGCTCCAAGCAGGGAAAGCCGTGCGCGCTGCGTTGACGGCCGCCTTGGCATGCTTCTTGTTCCCGATGGGGAAGTATCCCACCACGATGGATGTGTCGATGGGGCTCCGAACCGCGAATTCGCCGTCCTTGGACTCGACCGTCTCGTCTCCGATGTGCATGCGATAGTGCTTTCCTAGGGACCTCGACATCTTCTTGACCGCTGCCTCGTACTTGGGATGGATGCTCTCGTCGGCGAATAGAGTGACGTAGGTTATCTTGGGTGCTTCTGTGGGCACGAACCTTTTGGCCCCCCTTAGCCTAATTAATGTTTACGACGCTCGGGGTCAGCCGCGGGCTTCGCAAGCGGGACGATTCCCTCCACGATGTCTACCTCGAAGACCCTTGAGAAGTTGCTCACGACCTCCCGCTTCACCGATTCCATGTCTTGCTTCTTGCCGGTGAGCACCTCCATGGAGGTCATCGTCTCCGGTTTGAGCCCGCACGGCTTGATCAGGTGGAAGTAGCTCATCTCGGTGTTGACATTGAGGGCGAACCCGTGGTAGGTGACCCAGTTGGTCACGGCAACGCCAATCGACGCGAGTTTCTTCTCACCCACCCACACCCCGGTGTGGTTCTCCCTGCGGATGGCATCTATGGAGAATTCCCTTGAGGCCAATATCAGCACCTCTTCCAGCGCCCTCAGGAAGTTCTTGACGTCGGGGACTTTCATCTTGATGACTGGGTACCCAACGAGCTGCCCTGGGCCGTGGTATGTCGCGTCCCCTCCCCGCTCGACCTCGAAGACTGGCACGTCGAGGGGCTTGAAGTTCTCGGGGGTGGTCTTTCTACCCAGGGTTATGACGTGCTCGTGTTCTACCAAGATTAGTGTATCTTGTACCTCCCCCTTCGACCTAGCCTCGACAAGCTCCTTCTGAAGCTGCCAGACTTCAGGATATGGTCGCACGCCCAGGTCGAGCAGAGATACGCTCATAGTCTCAGCTGGTGTATCGGCCTGCCGGTCGCAGCCTCTGCGGCTTCCATAATCGCCTCAGGGAGTGTCGGGTGCGGATGGATCGTCAGGGCCAGGTCCTCAGTGGTCGCGCCCATTTCGATCGCCAGCGCAGCCTCGCTTATCAGGTCCGAAGCGTCAGGTCCGACTATCTGGACCCCCAGGACGACGCGGGTGTTCGCGTCCGAGATTATCCTGACGAACCCCTCGGTCTCTCCTGCGGCCCTCGCCCTCCCCAGAGCGGCGAAGGGGAACCTCGACCCCTTCACCTGATGTCCTGCCTCCACGGCCTGCTTCTCCGTAAGGCCGACCCCTGATATCTCTGGATCCGTGAAGATCGCCCATGGGATGGCCTTCCATTCTGCGACGGTCGGCAGGCCCGCTGCGGATTCGGCGGCAACGATCCCTTCCTTCTGGGCCTTGTGCGCTAGGAGTGGCATCCCCCGGACGTCTCCGATGGCGAAGACGTTCCTCACGTTCGTACGCATCTGCTGATCTGTCTTGATGTACCCCTTGGGGTCGACCTCGACACCCAGTCTGTCCAGGTTCAGGTTGCGGGTGAGCGGCCTCCTGCCGACGCTCACCAGGACGACGTCAGCTTCGACCACAACTTCGCCCTGAGGTGTCTCCACGGAAGCGCGCGCTCCCTCCGCGGTCCTCTCGAGAGAGACGACCTTGGACTTCAGGTGAACGGAGGCGCCCCTGCGTTCAAGGCTCTTCTGTACGTACCTGACGAGGTCCAGCTCGGTCCCGGGAAGAAGCTGGTCCATCAGCTCCACCACGGTCACCTGGCTCCCCAGTCGCTGGTACATCCCAGCGATCTCCAGCCCGATGTAACCTCCGCCGACAACGAGCATCCTCTTCGGCAGACTCGTCAGCTCGAGCGCCTCCCTCGAACTAACCACTGTCCTTCCGTCGAACTCGAGTCCGGGCAGCGAGATCGTACTCGAGCCAGTTGCTATTACGACGTTTTTGGCCGATAACTCCTCGGTGCCGCCCTCTGTCTTCACTGATACCTTGTCGACCTCTACGAGCTCGGCCTCTCCCTTGATCACCTCCACCTTGTTTCCAAGGCACAGTGTGGCGACTCCGGTCTCAAGGGCCCGGACGACCCCATCCTTCCAGGACTGCAGGGCGGCGAGGTCGATGCTCAGCCCCTCGGCGTGTATGCCGAACTTGGCACCTTCCCGGACCTTGTCGTACGCTTTCGCTACCGAGATGATTGACTTTGAAGGGATGCACCCGGCCGTGACGCATTCGCCGCCGAGCCTTGCCTTCTCAACCAAGATGGTCTTGAGGCCCAGCTGCGATGCCCGGATGGCGCACACGTAACCGCCCGGCCCTCCGCCGATGACGACGAGGTCTACCTCTCTCAATTAAGACGACTTGGGTGCGGCGCCCTCATTCTCCTTAAACGTTGCTCAGGGTCTGGAGATTCAGCGGACGTAGGAGAGCCAGGGCTTGTACTTTTCGATTCTTCCGTGGATGGCATCCAGGTAGACCTTCTGGATCTTCTTGGTGACAGGGTACTGTCCGTCACCTATCGTCCTTCCGTCGACCTCCCTTATTGGCGTCACATTGGCGGCGGTCCCGCTGAAGAACAGTTCGTCGGCCGTGAAGAGCTCGTCCCTCGTGAAGTCCTTCTCGTGCACCTCGATTCCGTTGTCCCTGGCGATTTGGATTACCGATGCCCTTGTCAACCCACCGAGTATCCCGGAAGACAAGGTGGGGGTGTAGACGACCCCGTTCCTGACTCGGAAGATGTTCTCGCCCGAGCCCTCCGCCACATGGCCGTCCAGCGTCAGGAGGATGGCCTCGTCGTAACCAGCCGCGAGGGAGTCCATCTTTGCGAGTATCGAATTGGCATAGTTGGCCGCGCACTTGGCCTGCGGAGGAAGAATGCGCGAGTCTATCCTCGCCCAGCTGGAGACCCCACACCGGATGCCCTTCTCCATCCCCTCGTCGCCGAGGTAGGCTCCCCACTCCCAGCACGCGACGGCCCCGACGACCCGGTTCCTCAGCGGGTTGAGGCCCATCTCGCCGTAGGAGCTGAACACGATTGGCCGGACGTAGCACGCTTGCAACCCGTTCTCCCTCACGAGGTCCAAGCACGCGTTGACGAGCTCCTCCTTGGTGTACGGGAGCTTCATCCTGTAGACCTTCGCTCCGTCGAAGAGGCGGTCTATGTGCTCCTTGAGCCTGAATATGGCAGGGCCGTCTGCGGTATCGTTGCAGCGGATGCCCTCGAATATCGAGTATCCGTAGTGCAGAGCGTGAGTGAGCACGTGTATCTTGGCATCGTCCCATGGCACGAACTTCCCGTCGAACCAGATTGACTTTGTCGGCTGCAATCTGTATCACCCAGTTCTCCTGCCCGGAGGCTATTTACATATCGCTCAGGGCCGGAGCTGTCTGGCGACGGCAGAACCTACCTCGGACGTACTGCTAGTTCCGCCCAAGTCAGGGGTCTTCACCCCGCTCTCCAGCGTCCGGTTGACGGCAACCCTAATCGCGGATGCCGCCCCCGCGCAGCTGGTGTCGCCCCGGGTCTTTGCGAGCCATTCCAGCATCATGGCGTTCGTTAGAATCATCGCCACTGGATTGGCGAGTCCCTTTCCTGCGATGTCTGGCGCAGCGCCGTGGACGGGTTCGAATATCGCGAACTCCTCTCCTATGTTCGCCGAGGGCGCCACTCCCAATCCTCCCACTAGCTGGGCCGCTTCGTCCGACAGTATGTCGCCATACATGTTCGTGGTGACGAGCACGTCGAAGGTCTCGGGTATCCTGATTAAGTTCATCGCCGCCGAATCGACGAGCATCTCGCTGAAGGCGATGGAGGGATACCGCGAGGAGACCTCCCTGCAGACCTGCGAGAACAGGCCGTCGCTCTTCCTGAGGACGTTGGACTTGTGCACGGCCACAACCTTTCTCTGGCCGTCCCTCTGCTCTGCCAGTCCGAAGGCGTACTCGGCGATCCTTGTGGACGCCTTCCTTGTTATCGTGCGCAGCGCGACTACTCCTCCCTCAAACTCGAACTCCATTCCGCGGTACAGGCACTCGGTGTTCTCCCTGACGATTACGAAGTCGATGTCGGGCATCAGGGAAGGCACGTGGGGGAGGGTCTTGGAGGGTCTAATGTTGGCGTATAGGTTGAGCATCTGTCTCAGCTTCACGATAGTCTCCGCGGCCGTGTCGCCCACGGGGGCCTTGAGGCAGGCGTCGGAATCCTGGATGGTTGAGAGTGAGCTTGGAGGGAGCGCCTCACCCGTCCTCGCCTTGCAGCCGTCTCCGGCGGGTGAAGGCCTGATCTCGAACTTCAGGTCGAACCGAGCCCGCAGAGCCTCAAGGACCCCGAGCGACGCGGCGGATATCTCTGGTCCAATGCCGTCTCCTTCGATGCTCGCGATTGTGTAGGACGTCAATCATGAGTCAGCTCCATCGCTGTCGCGCTCGACGCTTCCAGCTTCTGCCGGAGCCTCTCCCGGACGAAGCCAAGGAAGCCGCCTCGCTTCATCTGTTCTACCGCCGAGTCGGACGCGAACAAAGGGTATTCCAACCCCTTGGTCAGGTCCTTCAGTGTGCGTGCGTCGAGGTCGATGAGGAGCTCGTCTCCGGTGTCAATCTTGCTCGTGTCGCTGACCTGGATTGGTAGGAGTCCGTTGTTGAGGGCGTTCCTGTGGAAGATGTCGGGGAACGACTGGGCCACGACTGCGACGACGTTGTTGTACTTCACCGCATAGACGGCTTGCTCCCTCGAGCTTCCACATCCGAAGTTGTTCCCAGCCACGACGATGCTTTCCTTGTTGGCCCTGCAAGATGTCTTGAAGGAAGGGTCGTAGTACTCGAAGGCGTGGTCCGCGAAGAACTGCTTGTCCCAGCTCTCCTGTAGCAGATATGCAGGGATGATGTAGTCGGTGTTGATGTCGTCCGGGTACTTCTTGGCGACCTTCCCTCTCAGCTGCATGTCAATCACCCAAGTACCGGCGGGGGTCGGCGATTCTGCCCTCGACGGCTGTGGCCGCGGCGACTGCTGGGGAGCCTAGGTAGATGAAGGCGTCGGGCGAACCCATCCTCCCCTTGTAGTTCCGGTTGCTCGTGCTCAGGCACCTGTCCCCCGGCGCGAGGATGCCCATGTGCTTCCCGAAGCATGGACCGCAGTTGGAGGACTCGATGTTGGCTCCGCTCTGCGCTATCGTGTTTAGAATGCCGCTGTCCATTGCCCAGTTGTACACCTTCCTGCTCGCAGGGATTACAACCAGGTTCGTGTCACGGTGGACCTTCCTTCCCTTCAGTATCTTGGCAGCCACGGTCAAATCGCTCCTCCTTGCGTTGGCGCACGACCCGAGAAAGACCACGTTGATGGGATCGCTGACCTCGCTGACAGGCTTGGTGTTCGCCGGAGAGTGCGGCAGCGAGACAGTCGGCTCGATGGAGGAGGCGTCGACCTTGACCGTCTGGGAGTAGCCCGCGTCCTCGTCGCTCGTCATGACCGAGTCTGACTGCTCGCTGGTCAACGAGGCACCTTTGCCAGACAGCGCGTCGGCGACATAGGTCATCGTCTTCTGGTCCGGGTTGATTATTGCGGTCCTGGCGCTCATCTCAACGGAGAGGTTGCAGATCGTGAAGCGACCGTCCATCTCCATCGATGTGATCATGGACCCCCCGTACTCGGCGACCCGCTTGGAGCAGCCGCCTTCACCCATCAGCCCGAGGATGTTCAGGACGAGATCCTTTGGGTAGACGCCGCGCTGGAGCTCCCCGTCGACATGGAACAGTACAGTCTCTGGCACCGTGAACGAGTAGAGCTCTCCGGTCGCCAAAAGGTTCTCGCCCTCCGTCGTTCCTATCCCGAACGCGAGTGCGCCAAGGGCCCCCTGCGTGCAGGTGTGAGAGTCCGTCGCGACGGCTATCTCTCCGGGCAGGACGAACCCCTCCTCGGAGGCGATGGTGTGCTCTATGCCGTCGCCTTCCTTGTACATCGTAATCTGCTGCTGCTTTGCGAAGTCGGCCATCAGCTTGATCCCGGCGCTCACCATTATCGAGCACGAGGGGACCGTGTGGTCGGGCATGAACGCGACTCTCATCGGGTCGAAGACCTTCATCTTCCTCCCTGCGTCCCGATAGACGTCTTCGAAGTCTTTCTGGAAGTTGAGAATGGCGGGCGGTCCTATGACCTCGTTGAAGTACAGCTTGTCGACCGGCAGCGCTTCGATGAGCTCCCCTGCCGAGACCTTCCTTCCGACCGAACGGGAGACAATCTTCTCGGTTATTGTCGAGCCCACTCTACAATCCCTCCATGGGTCCCGCGCGGTCCTCCGCCTCCAAGCTCTTCATCCTCTGGGCGGCCACCTTCTTCGAGAGAAGCGCGTTCGTCCCTGCGACTATTGCTTCCACGCTTGCCACCACAATGTCCCTCTTCATGCCCCTGCCTGAGGCCCAGTTACCCGCGTCGTCCTCGACCTTGACCGTCACGTCCGCGACCGCGCCCGACTCCCCGGTTAGAGCCTCGAGCCTGTAGCCCCTGAGCCGGACCGTCTCTATGTTGCTGAAGATCTTCTGGATGGCGTTGACCGCGGCATCGACGGCCCCTGAGCCGACCTCCGTGGCTTCGTGGAGGTGGCCGCGGACGAGCAGCCGAACGGTGGCTGTTGGGAGCCTCTTGATGCCTGTCACGACCTCCAGTCCCTCCAGCTCGACAAGCTCGTTCTTCTCCGCGCTCCCGCCGCCCATAATCTGAACCGCTATCTGGTACAGGTCCGAGTCGGTCACGCTCGAACCTTTGTCACCAATCTCCTTTACCCTGTCGAGTATCAGCCTCAGGCTCTCTTCCTTCGGCTTAAGCCCCATCCCGCGGAGCTGGGCCGCGACCCCGTGCCGGCCCGCGTGCTTGCCGGCCTGCAGCCACCTAGTTCTCCCAACCATTGAGGGGTCGAAAGGCTCGTAGGTCGAGGGGTTGCTGAGTATCCCGTGGGTGTGTATCCCCGACTCGTGGCCGAACGCGTTGTCCCCCACTATTGCCTTGTTCGGCTGGATCACGACGCCGGTCAGGCCCGCGACGAGCCTAGAGGTCTCGTAGAGGAGCGAGTAGTCAACGTTGGTTCGCCATCCATAGAGGTTGTGGCATCCGAGCGCGAACTCCTCGAGCGAGGTGTTCCCGGACCGTTCGCCGATTCCGTTTATGGTAACGTGGGCTTGGTCCGCGCCCGCAAGGATCCCGGCCAGACTGTTCGCGACGGCGAGCCCGTAGTCGTTGTGGCAGTGCATGCTGACCATGACGTTCGAGACGGACTTCGCGGCCTTGACGCACTCGGTTATTCTCTGGGGGGTCGCGATCCCGACGGTGTCGGGTATGTCGAACCTGTCTATGCCTGCGTCAGAGACGGCCTTCACCACCTGCTTGAAGAACTCGATGTCTGTCCTCGTGGCGTCCTCTGCTGAGAACTCGACCTTGACCCCGAAGCTCTTGGCGTACCTCACGGCGTCCGTAGCCTGCTTCAGCATCTTTTCCCTGGTGATGCGGAGCTTGTGCTCCAGGTGGATGTCGGATGAGGCAAGGAAGACGTGAATCCCACCTATGCCGCAGTTGATCGCCGTGTCGATGTCGGCCTTCTCGGCCCTTGCGAGGCCGCACACCTCGGCCCGGAGTCCCGCCTTGGCGATCATCCGGACGACTTCCTGCTCGCCCTTGGAGGTGACTGGAAATCCACCCTCTATGACGTCGACCCCGAGCTTGTCCAGCACCTGGGCGATCTCGAGCTTCTCCTGCGGTGTCAGGGAGACCCCCGGAGTCTGCTCGCCGTCCCTGAGCGTCGTGTCGAAGATCCTGATCAGACGAGCGCTGGTCATGTCTGGGTTTCCTTGGGCAGGGCCGCGACGCCGGTCCTAGCTATGTCGAGGACGTTGGTCTTGAGGCTGGAAACAAAATCGTCAATCTGGCTGGCACTTCCGACGACCTCGACCACGGCGGACCGGGCCGACGAGTCTACGATGCGACAGAATTGAATCTTCTGAATGTCGACGGTGGACATCTTGTCGGTGTTGATCCTCACGAGGGCCAGCTCTCTGGCCGTCACCTCCTCGGGACTGTAGGTGTGGGCCTCGAGGACGTCTATCACCTTCATCAACTGTCTGGCGACGTGCTCCACCGCAGCGTCGTCACCCTCAAGGGTAATGGTCATTCGAACGTCTTCGCCCCCGTTGGTCGCGCCCAGCGTCAGTCCATCGATGTTAAGGCGCATCAACCTCACAAGGTGGACCACCCTGAACAGGGCGCCAGGCTTGTTCTCGACCAAGGCCGAGAGAATCTTCGATGCTCTCAGAACACAGACAACTCCTTCGACGTCCCGTAGACCGTTTCCTTGATGCTCTTGCTAGGAGGCAAGAACGGGAACACATCCTCTTCGTGGGAGACGGGAATCTCTATGAGTGTGGGGGAGTCGCTCCGGATGCCCTCCCTCAGAGCCTTCCCGAACTCGTCGAGCGAGCCGACCCGCGTGCCCTGCACGCCATATGAATCGGCAAGTTTCACGAAATCGGGGACGTTCTGGAACCTGATGCCGATGAAGCGGCGGTTGTAGATCAGCCTCTGCCACTGCTCGACCATACCCAAGCTCCTGTCGTTCATGACGATTGCGACCACTGGAATCCTTTCTTCTACGGCAGTCGCAAGAGCCTGCTCGGTCATCACGAAACTGCCGTCGCCGTCGAAGTCGACGACCGGGACGCCCGGCATGGCCAACTTCGCGCCTATGGCAGCCGGGAGTCCGAACCCCATGGTACCTAGGCCCGTTGACGTCACCCAAGTCCTGGGCTGTATGACGCGGTAGTGGATTTCGCACCACATCTGGTGCCTGCCCACTCCCGTAGTCAGGATGGCCTCTGGAGGGAGGATGTCCCTCATCAGCTTCACTATCTTCGGCCCGGACAGCTCCGCGTAGGAGTCCTTGTAGGCCGGGATGCCCTTCATCTCCTCTCTGACCTGCTCTAGCCGCGACAGCCAGGCGTTGTCATCGGTCCGCTTTGACATGCGCCGAACTAGCGCCGTCGAAGAGCATGCTGAGCACGCGGTTGGCATCGCCGAGTATGCTGAGTGTGACGAGTTTGTTCTTGTTGAACTCGGTCGGGTCCGCGTCGATGTGGATGATCTTGGCATCGGCCGCGAACTCGCTGAAGGTGCCGGTGGATCTATCGGAGAATCGAACACCCACGGCGAGCAGGACGTCGCACTCCCCGACGAGCTTGTTCGCCTCGGCCCTACCGTGCATCCCTATCGGGCCCACGGAGAGCGGATGATCCTCGGGGAAGGTCCCCTTGCCTTGGAGAGTCGTGATTACAGGGGCCACTCAGAAGCTCGGCTATGGCCTTGAACTGAAGCGAGGCGTCGGCTATCCTTATTCCCCCTCCGCCAAAGAGCATGGGCCTCTCGGCCTTCACCAACATGTCGGCTGCCCTCTCGATATCCTGGGGATCGACCGCTACGCTGGGCCTGTATCCTCTAATCTCGATCGACTCTGGGAACGTGATCTCCTCTTCTTCCTGCTGGACGTCCTTTGGTATGTCGAGCAGGACTGGACCGGGCCTGCCTGTCTGCGCGATGAAGAAGCTCTTCTTCACATCGGAGGGTATCTCGACCGCAGAGAGGGGCTGCAGAGTGTACTTTGTCACCGGGGTGAGCACGCCGACGACGTCCGTCTCCTGGAACCCGCTCTTCCCGGTCATGCTCTTCGATACCTGTCCGGTGATTGCGACCACGGGGGAGGAGTCCGCGAAGGCCGTCGCTATTCCCGTAACGAGGTTGGTCGCCCCAGGGCCTGAGGTGGCGGAGCAGACCCCTGCTCTCCTCGAGACCCTGCCGTAGGCGTCGGCCATATGGGCGGCAATCTGCTCATGCCTGACCAACACGTGCTTGATCTTCGAGTCCCAGAGCGCGTCGTAGAAGGGAAGGTTAGCACCTCCTGGCATCCCGAAGATGTACTGTACCTTCTCCCTCTCAAGGGCCTCCACGATGGCCCGCGCACCGGACATCTTTTCAGCCATGGTAGCAATCATACACCATTAGAAATCACTCGCTTGAACCCTGGAGCGAGGAGCTCTAGAGTAAAATAATCAACGCTACTTGTGCAAGAACCGTCGATGTAGTAGCGCTGCCGCGTTGCATTGCCAAAAGGTAGGTACGAGTTCTATTTAAGAATTAATGGGTTTTTTCATGCAGAAACCAGCGAATCTCCCTGGGAACGCAGCCTCTCCCGTCGCGTACACTTATATAACGGCCTTATATGATGGATAAGAGAAGATGATTAACCCGTACGAGATGATATCCAAAAGCGCCCTGCCGGCATTCAGGGCGATGGTCTCGAAGAGACTCACTGACAATTACGATTTGACGCAACAGGAGGTCGCAGCGAGGTTGGGAGTGACCCAAGCCTCAATCAGCAATTACGCGAGGAAAGCCCGAGGCATGATGGTGAACCTTGAGGTCGACCCTAACCTTGCCAAAGCGGCGGACCAGGTCGCGGAGGTGCTCTCCTCGGAGAACCCCAATCAGAGGGAGGCGCTCCGGATGATGACGGAGGTCTGCGACTACATCAGGTTCAACCACGTGATGTGCAGGCTCCACAAGGACCTCGAGCCCGGTTTCAGGACCGAAGGTTGCTACGCATGTGTGGGGGGTCTCCCGCTCGAGAGCAGCCACATAAACGCGAGACTCAGCGCCTAAGGGCAAGAACGAATTGGACAGAAAGCCCGAGTGGCTGACGGTACTGCCCTCTGGGGGCCAAGACTATCTGAAACTCAAGGAGCTCTTTGGAAACCTGAATCTTCACACCGTCTGCGAAGAGGCGCGCTGCCCGAATGTGGGCGAATGCTGGGGCGGCGGCACGGCTACACTCATGCTCATGGGAGACATGTGCTCACGGGCGTGCAGGTTCTGCATGGTCACGCCCGGCAGACCGACTTCTCCCCTGGACGCGCTCGAGCCCGACAACGTGGCCTTCGCCCTATCCCAGATGAACCTGAACTACGTCGTCCTGACTTCCGTCGACAGGGACGACATCCCAGACGGCGGCGCCTCTCACTTTGCGAGGACGATTCGGAAGATCAGGGAGACCAGCCCTGGCATGATGGTCGAGGTTCTCATACCCGATTTCCAGAATGACTTGGACGCAATCAGGACCGTGGTGGAAGCGCGGCCGGACGTCATCGCCCACAACATAGAGACGACACTCTTCCTCAGCGAGAGAGCGAGGGACCCCCGGGCCAGCTACTGGCAGTCGCTCTCGGTCCTGAGGACCGTGAAGAAGCTGGACCGCAGGATGTTCACAAAGTCGTCAATCATGGTCGGTCTGGGTGAACAGGAGGAGGAGATGCGACTGGCCATGATGCACCTCAGGGAGGCGGGCGTCGATTTCCTGACGGTGGGGCAGTACCTCAGGCCGTCCAAGAGGCATCTCCCCGTGAAGGAGTATGTCAAACCGGAGACCTTCGAGGCGTACGGAAGGATGGGTGCGGAGATGGGATTCAAAAACGTCGCCTCGGGTCCGCTCGTGAGAAGCAGCTACAGGGCAGGCGAGTTCTTCGTCCGGTCGATAGTGACGAAAGAGAAGACAATCAGCGAAGTTTGAAGGTAGGATTGGAAAGTCTTATCAGAGAGAAACCGACCCCAAGTTAAGGTCTAATATTCGAATGGAGATGCTGCAAATCGTCAGGGCGGATGGCGAATACGACTCCAAGCTGGAGCCCAATCTCCGTGACGAAGACCTCCGGGAGATGTACAGACAGATGCTCATGGTCAGGAGGTTCAACGAGAGAATGCTCCTGCTCCAGAGGCAGGGGAGGATTGGGTTCTTCATAGAATCGACGGGGCAGGAGGCATGCCAGATAGGGTGCGCATTCCCGCTCACACGGAGTGACTGGGTGTACGAGGGCTACAGGGACCCGGGAATCTGTCTCGTGAGGGGGGTACCGCTCAAGGCCCTCGTCGACCAGCTGATGGCGAACGCGGACGATCCCAACAAAGGCAGACAGATGGGAGTCCACTGGGGCTACAAGGACTGGAACATCGTTAGTCTGTCCAGCCCGGTTGCATGTCGCCTCTCCCAGGCTGTCGGAACGGCCTACGCTGCCAAGATCAAGAAGGACAACATAGTCTGTCTCACGAGCTTCGGTGACGGGGCCACCTCCCAGGGTGAATTCCACTCGGCGATGAACTTCGCCGGAGTCTTCAAGGTCCCGGTCATATTCTTCTGCGAGAACAATCAGTACGCCATCTCTCTGCCTGTGAGGCGGCAGACCGCGAGCGAGAACATCGCGGTCAAGGCCGAAGCCTACGGATTCGAGGGCGTCCTTGTGGATGGCAACGATGTCCTAGCAGTGTACAAGGCCACGAAGGCGGCCGTTGACAAGGCCAGATCGGGTGGAGGTTCAACCCTGATTGAGGCGGTCACCTACAGGCTCGGGGGTCACTCCTCTTCGGACGATCCCAGCAAGTACAGGAGCACCGAGGAGCTGGAGCTCTGGAAGTCCAGAGACCCGATCAAGAGGTACCGGGTCTACCTGATGAAGAAAGGTCTGCTCACCGATCAGGAGGACAGGAAGATGCACGACGAAGTCGACTCTGAGCTGGTGGGGACCATCAAGGACAGCGAGAAGGTCCCGGCCCCGACCGTCTTTTCGATGTTCACGGACGTCTACGCGGAGATGCCCTGGCACATCAAAGAGGAGGCCGACGAGCTCGCGGGGGAGAGGAGTTAGATGGTCCTGCAGACCATCGTCCAAGCGGTCAACCAGACTCTGCGCGACGAAATGCGCAGGAACGGGAACATGGTCGTCCTAGGAGAAGACGTTGGAAGGGACGGAGGGGTCTTCAGGGCGACCGAGGGGCTCTTGGACGAGTTCGGCGGAGAGAGGGTCGTAGACACACCTCTTGCAGAGGATGCTATAGTGGGGATGGCAATAGGGATGGCCCTCTACGGGCTTCAGCCCGTCGCGGAGATCCAGTTCTTGGACTTCATCTACCCGGCGTTCAACGAGATAGTGAATGAGCTGGCCAAGTTCAGGTACAGGTCAGGGGGTCAGTTCCCGGCCCACATCGTCATCCGCACGCCGTACGGGGGCGGGGTGAGGGGAGGGCACTACCACTCCCAGAGCACCGAGGCCTACTTCATCCACACGCCGGGGCTCGTGGTCCTTGCGCCATCGACGCCCTACGACACAAAGGGCCTGCTCCTCTCGGCGATGAGGTCGCCGGACCCGGTGATTTTCCTGGAACCGAAACGAATCTACAGGACTGTGAGGGAGGAGGTCCCCGCCGAGGAGTACCTGGTTCCCATCGGCAAAGCCAAGGTGGTCCAGGAGGGGAGCGACCTCACGCTTGTGAGCTGGGGTGCGATGGTCCAGACCTGCAGGGAAGCCGTCGGTCTCGCAGCCAAGGAGAACCTGAGCATAGAGCTGATCGACCTGCGGTCGCTCCTCCCCTTCGACATCGAGACAGTAATCCAGTCGGTGAAGAAGACAGGGAGGGTGGTTGTGGCCCACGAGGCGACGAAGATAGCGGGGTTCGGCGCCGAGATCTCCGCGCAGATCAGCGAGAGGGCCATCGACTCGTTGAAGGCCCCGATCGTGAGAGTCGCCGGCTACGACACGCCGTTCCCCTACGCCCTGGAGAGCGTCTACATGCCTTCACCAGAAAGAATACTTAGAGCCATCAGAAAGGCCTCGAGCTACTGATTCGTCGTTGGTTCAATACGAGCTCAAGCTGCCCGACATAGGCGAGGGTGTGGCAGAGGGCGAGATTCTCAAGTGGCTCGTCAGAGAGGGCGAGACCGTGAAGGAGGACCAGTCGCTCGTCGAAGTGATGACGGACAAGGTAAACGTCCAGATTCCTTCTCCGAAGGACGGTACGGTTGCAAGGATACTGGTCAAGGAGGGGGAAATCGTCGAGGTCGGGCGAGGGATACTCGTGATCGAGAATCGCGGAGCCAGCCCCAACGCTGTCGACCGAAGCTGAGGTCAGACCGCAGCCTGCGGCCCCACCGGCGGAGGAGACGATGCGGCCATCCACCTCCCCTGAGCAAGTCCTGGCGGCTCCGGCGACCCGGAGGCTCGCAAGGGAACTGGGCGTCGACATCACCCGCGTGAGGGGGACCGGCCCCAACGGCCGCATCACCGACGATGATGTGAGAGGAGGGCCCTCCTCGACATCGCAGGCCCGCGAGTTGGCCCCCGCGGCCTCTGACGTAGAAGAGCGTGTACCACTCCGGGGCGTGAGGAAGATCATCGCCGAGAGGCTGGTAAAGTCGCTCCAGACCACAGCTCAGTTGACGCTAGTCGACGAGGTGGACATGACCGAACTGGTCCTTCTCCGGGAGGCGTTCAAGGGCAGTGCCGGCAAGAGGGGTGTCAAGACTCACTTTCCTGCCCCTGGTAATCAAGGCAGTGATTCCCGCTCTGAAGGAGTTTCCCTACGTAAACTCGATGCTGGACGAGAGCAAAGGCGAGATTGTACTGAAGAAGCACTACAACTTGGGCATCGCGACGGACACCCCGAGCGGGCTTATGGTCCCGGTCGTGAAGGACGCGGACAGGAAGGACATCTTCGAGCTCTCGGCAGAGATAGAGGCCATTGCAGGGAAGGCGAGGGCGGGCGAGCTTGGCCTCGCAGAGGTCCAGGGTTCGACGTTCACCATCACGAACCTGGGCTCCATCGGGGGGCTGTTCGCAACCCCAATAGTCAACTATCCTGAGGTCGCCATACTGGGTTTGCACCGGATTTCGAAGAGGCCTGTCGTCAGGGACGGGAGAGTCGAAGTGAGGGACATGATGTACCTCTCCCTGAGCTTCGACCACAGGGTGATGGACGGGGCCTACGGCGCGAAGTTCATGAGCAGAATCATCGACATCATACAGGACCCGAAGAAGATACTCTCAGAGATACTCTGAGCTCAGGCCTGGACCAGCGTCTCGGTGCTTCTGACGCCGCGGGCAGAGTTGATTTCGCTCGTTAGTTTCCTGATCTCGGGATAGCCCGACGCTTCGACGAACGCGACCATGTCGTACCTTCCGTAGGCGACGAAGGCCTTCCTCACGCCCTTCAACGTCTTGGTCTTCTCGAGGACGGACTCGGTCTGAAGTGGTACGGTCTTGATTAGGATGCAGGCGCTGAGGGTCATTCTAGTGCACCTCTACCTCAGGCAGTGTCTCCGTGAAGACGACCCCTGAGAGCCTGTTCGCCTGCAAGATAGCGCGCGCGAGGCCCTTGCTGTTGGCGGCCTCGAAGTCGGCGACGATGTCATACCGGCCGAGCACCGAGAAGGCGCTCCTGACCTGTGGAATCTGCTTCAGATTCTTGGCGACGGCGTCAAACTTCCCTCGCTCTGCCCTAATCAACACGCATGCGGAAATCAAGTTGACCGGTGGTTATCGCGCGGCCTCAGCTAATAAACGGTTCCCGAGACGGACTGCGTCATCTCTTCGCGGGCCGCCGCGTCGCACGCAGCTTCCTGCCGACCGTCTCCATCGCCCTTCATCATTGATCCTACGGCAGGAAGAACAACCTTGAGAGCACTCTTGGGAATTGGAGAGTCGCCATGCTCCGTGCCATCTCCGAGACGGTGTCAGGAATAGGTTCAAAACCGTCATTTCTCCCTGTCATGGTCAGAACACACGATGTCAGTCTCAGCAAGCGTACACGCGAGGACAGAAAGCGATACGGACCCGAGGAGTCCGCTGGACGTCTCTACAGAGGGGCCGGTCGTAGCCTACGCCCTTTCGCACGAAACTTACACCGTGCCTCAGCTTCTCGAATACGGCGTCGCGGCTGAGCGAGCGGGGTTCAGGATGGCATGGACCAGCGATCACTTCCAGCCCTGGCAGGACAATCAGGGCCACTCCGGGCTGGCCTGGGTTACGCTCGCGGCGCTGAGCCAGCGTACCTCCCAGATAGCCTTCGGCACGGGCGTGACGTGTCCGACATTTCGCTACCTCCCGGCAATAGTCGCGGAGGCATGGGCGTCGCTTAGCCATCTGGCCCCGGGCCGCGTCTTTCTCGGACTGGGCACGGGTGAGAACCTTAACGAGGGGGCTTCGGGCGGCGGATGGGGGAAGTACCGAGAGCGCTCCGAGCGACTTGTCGAAGCCATCAAGATCATTCGGGAACTATGGTCCGGAGAACGGGTGAAGTTCAAGGGAAGGTACTGGGATGTAGACGCGAGGCTCTACGACAAGCCAGCGTCACCCATCCCCATCTACATCGCCGCTGGTGGCCCGAAGAGTGCACGGATCGCAGGACTCTACGGCGATGGCCTGATTGCGGAGGGTGGGCCTCTGGGTTCCAACCCGCTGTACAGGGCCGCTTGGGAGGAAGGAGCGCGAGAGTCGGGCAAGAACCCGGCGACGCTTCCAATAATAGTGGAGTTGTACGCCGTCGTGGGAGGGGAGAGAGAAGCGAGGCAGAGCGCGGACCTGTGGCATTTCACGCCGAATTCTTGGAAGCACGGCTACTTCGATGAGGTCAGCCCAGTCCGCATACAGGAAAACGCCGAGCGCGAAATCCCGTTGGAGGCCGTCTACAAGGACTGGCCTGTTGGCACGGACCCCGAGGTACACGTGAACGCGATTCGAGAGACCGCCGCGAATGGCGCGACACATGTGGTAATCACCACTGCAACTCCAAATCAGGAGGAGGTGATTGAGTTCTACGGCAGCAAGGTGCTTCCAAGGCTCGGGAATGGGACTGGATCGTTTCACAGATGAATGGCTTCGTTCTGCCGAGCTAGCCCTAGCCCATCCTTTTCCTCCTGCAACCAGGCCCTGACGACCTAGATTCGATTCTCGAGAAAGTCGGATCGAAGAGAGAGATTCTGAGGGCAGGATCACAGGACGTTGTTGACAGCGGAACGAATCGGACAGCTTCGCTGTAGTGTTGGGGTGCGACTGGTCAGGCTACCGCTTCGCCGGGCCACATCATCTTTCGGAGCTTCTTTCCAACGACTTCAATCTGGTGTTTGTCCAGTTCGTCCATGTATTTGTCAAACGACCCCTTGCCCTCTCTTTCGAAGGCACTCACCCACTCCTTCGCGAAGGTTCCATCCTGAATCTGCTTGAGAACCTCCTTCATGTTCTTCTTCACGTTCTTGTCGATAGCGACCTTGCCCCTGGTTAGGCCACCGTACCTGGCCGTCTCGCTTACCCTCCGGTACATGCCCGCGATGCCGTACCTCTGGATGAGGTCGACGATCAGTTTCAGCTCGTGCAGGCACTCGAAGTAGGCTCCCTCAGGACTGTACCCGGCCTCGACGAGGGTCTCGAACGAGTTCTTCACCATGTTCTCGACGCCCCCGCAGAGGTCTACCTGTTCGCCGAACCAGTCTGTCTCGACCTCCTCCCGGAACGTGGTCTCCAGTATGCCAGCCCTTGAGCATCCCGTAGCCTTGGCCATGCCGAGAATCCTGTCCCACGCCCTGCCGGAGTAGTCCTTGTCGACGGCGACGAGGGCGGGGGTTCCGAAATTCTGCAGGTAGAGCTCGCGCACCCTCTGGCCCGGGGCCTTCGGGGCGAGCATTATGACGTCGGCCGTCTTCGGCGGCACGATCCACTTCCAGTGGATGGCGGCTCCGTGCGAGAAAGAGAGCGCCGCGCCCTTGCGCAGGTTCGGAGCAATCTCTTCCTTGTAGACGCTGGCCTGCTGCATATCGGGAGCCAGGATGTGGACGATGTCCGCCTTCCTTACGGCCTCCGCGACTGTCATGACCTTATGACCATCCTTCTTCGCCCTGTCCCAGCTCTTGCCTCCCTTGCGTAAGCCGACTATGACCTTGAGGCCAGAGTCCCGCATGTTGCTCGCCTGCGCCGAGCCCTGTATCCCGTAGCCGATTACCGCGATGGTCTCACCCTTGACAGGGGCGAGGCTGAGCTGTTCATCGTGCCAGATTCTGACCATGATTCGTACGATTCTGCGTCCGTGGCTGCAGATATAAGCCTAGGCGGGGCGAATCTTTTTGCATTTCGCTTATATCCATCTGGTTGCGCGAACGGGTGAGATTTCCATGTCAGGGAGTGTGCGCAACAGACTGACCGCTGGTGTCGAACGGGCACCTCAGAGGGCCATGCTCAGGGCCATCGGGCTCACGGATGAGGACCTGGAGCGGCCGATAATCGGGATCGCCAACACTTGGGTCGAGGCGCAGCCCTGCAACTACAACCTCCGCGAGGTCGCCCAGAAGGTGAAGGAGGGGGTGCGAGACGCCGGAGGGACGCCGTTGGAGTTCAACACCATAGCGGTGAACGATGCTATAGGCATGGGGCACGAGGGGATGAAGGCCTCGCTGATCAGCAGGGAGGTGATCGCGGACTCGATCGAGCTGGGCGCAGTGGGGTACCAGTTCGACGCGCTTGTGACCATTGGAGGCTGCGACAAGACGCAGCCGGCCTGCGTGATGGCGATGGCGAGGACCAACCTCCCAAGCATCTACCTGTACGGGGGGAGCATTCCGCCCGGCGAGTGGAACGGGAAGAGGGTCACGATACAGGACGTCTTCGAGGGCGCCGGCGCGGTCTCGAGGGGTACGATGACCGTGGAGCAGCTCCACGACCTGGAGTGCAGCGCCTGTCCGACGTACGGGGCGTGCGGCGGGATGTTCACGGCGAACACGATGTCGTCGGCCATCGAGGCGCTTGGGCTTACGGTGCACAACTGCGCTGCCCCGATAGCTCCGAGCGAGCTCAGGATGCAGAAGGCCTACGAGAGCGGCCGGGCAGTGATGAAGATACTCGAGTCGAACACGAGGCCCAGGGACATCCTGACCCGAGAGGCGTTTGAGAACGCGGTTGCGGTCGTCGCGGCGATGGGGGGCTCGACCAACGCTGTCCTTCACCTGCTCGCCATAGCGTTCGAGGCGGGGGTCAAGCTCGATCTGGACGACATCGAGAGGATGGGCTCGAGCGTCCCCGAACTCGCTGACCTGAAGCCTGCGGGCAGGTACGTCATGTCCGACGTCGACACGGTCGGAGGGGTGCCGGTCGTGATGAAACTTCTGAATGACGCCCACTTGATCAGGGGTAGTGTCAGGACAGTCACCGGAGAGACGCTCGGGGACCGCCTCGAGGGGGTTACGTACCCCTCCGATCAGGACGTCATCCACACGCTGGCCAGCCCGGTGAGGAAAAATGGGGGTTTCGCGATAATGAGGGGGAACCTAGCGCCCGAAGGAGCGGTGCTGAAGGTCACGGGCGCTTCCAGGAACAGCCACCGAGGACCCGCGAAGGTCTTCGACAGGGAGGAGGACGCGTTCCATGCAATCATGGAGAAGAAGATAGTCCCGGGAGACGTGGTCGTCGTGCGCTACGAGGGGCCGAAGGGCGGCCCAGGGATGAGAGAGATGCTCATGGTCACCTCTGCGATAGTGGGGCAGGGGTTCAAGGACTCGGTCGCGCTGATCACAGACGGCAGGTTCTCGGGCGCGACCCACGGGCTCATGATAGGGCACGTCTCCCCGGAGGCGGCCGTCGGCGGACCAATCGCCCTGCTGAGAGAGGGGGACATCGTGAACGTGGACGTCGAGAGGAGGAACCTCAGTGTAGAGCTCTCGGACGCTGAGCTCGGGGCGAGGAGGGCAGAGTGGAAGGCCCCAGCCCCCCGCTACACGCACGGGGTCTTTGCCAAGTACGCCAAGCTCGTGACCTCCGCTTCGAAGGGCGCTGTCTGCGTGGTCTGAGTCCGCCCGACATCCACCCACCAACGTTATCTTCTAGGGGGAAGGGACAGACCGTAGAGCGTGATTCTAGGTGAGCGAGGTCAACGTCTTCGAGCTGTTCTCGCCACCCCTAGTCAAGGCGCTTCAAGAGAAGGGATTCGTCTCGCCGACGGACCCGCAGATGAAGCTCTCGCCCCTCGTGATGAGCGGGAGGAACGCTCTCCTGATGTCGCCAACCGGGACCGGGAAGACGGAGGCCGCTTTCCTCCCCATACTGGACAACATCATTCGCAACGGTCTCGCGAGGACAAAGGGAATCAAACTGCTCTACATCACCCCTCTCCGGGCCCTCAACCGAGACATGCTTGAGAGGATGAAGTGGTGGTGCAAGAGGTTCGACGTCCGGCTTGGAGTCAGGCATGGCGACACCACTGGGGCGGAGAGGGCCAGCCAGAGCATGGTACCGCCGGACATACTGATCACTACGCCAGAGACGCTGCAGGCCATGCTGACGGGGAGGAGGATCAGAGAAGCCCTCACATCGCTCAGGTGGGTCGTCGTGGACGAGGTCCACGAGCTCGCCGAGGACAAGAGGGGAAGCCAGCTCTCGATCGCGATGGAGAGGCTCAAGAGGACTGCTGGGAGGCCCTTCCAGATCATCGGACTCTCGGCCACGGTCGGTTCGCCCGAGACGATTGCAAAGTTCCTCGTCGGCCAGGCTGGCGAGTGCGACGTCGTAAGGGTGCCCGTGGAGAAGAGCCTTGAACTCACAGTCGTAAGTCCGGAGCCGACCGCCGACGACAAGGTCTTCGCAGAGACGATCTTCACGTTCCCGGAGGTCGCGGCCCGCCTCAGGGTAATCAGGGAGATAGTCGAGAAGTACAGGTCAGTCCTGATATTCACGAACACCAGGAGCGAGGCCGAAGCGCTCGCAAACAGGTTCAGAGTCTGGGACTCCAAACTGCCCATCGGAATTCACCACAGCTCCCTCTCACGCGCGACGAGGGAGGCGGTGGAGAGGAGTCTGAGGGAGGGGAACACCCGGGGGGTCATCTGCACGAGCAGCCTCGAGCTCGGCATCGACATCGGTTTCCTCGACTACGTCATCCAGTACAACTCGCCCAGGCAGGTGTCGAGGCTGATACAGAGGGTCGGGAGGAGCGGGCACAAGATAGGGAAGACCTCGAAGGGGTTAATCATAACTCAGGACTCCGACGACACGCTGGAGGCGATGGTACTCTGCAGGCGGTCTCTCCTGGGGCTCCTCGAGCCGCTGGCGCCCTTCAAGAACGCTAACGACGCCGCGATACACCAGATCGCAGGCCTGCTGGTCGAGACGAGTTCCTGGAGGCTCGAAGACATGTACACTCTGATCAGGAGCGCGTACCCGTACTCCACCCTTAGCCTAGAGAGCCTGAAGAACATCCTGGCCTACATGAGGGACAGGTACCCGAAGTTGCTCCACTTCGCCGAGGGCGAGAACATCGTCAGGAGGGCGAGGGACTTCAAACCTCTGTTCGACTACTACTTCGAGAACCTCTCCATGATTCCCGACGAGAAGCAGTACATCGTCATTGCAGAAGGGGACAAACCGGTCGGCGTGCTGGATGAAGCGTTCGTCTCCGAGTACGGCCAAGTCGGAGTGAAGTTCGTCGAAGCGGGAAGGTGCTGGAAGATATTGGAAATCTACGAGAACAAGGTGTACGTGTCGCCGGAGGAGGACCCGACCGGAGCCGTGCCGAGCTGGGTCGGGGACGAGATACCCGTGCCCCTTGAGGTCGCGCTCGAGGTCGGCGCGATACGGAGGGAGTACGCCGAACACGTCGCGGAGTCGAAGGGTGAGGTCTTCATCAAGCAGCTGTGCGAGAAGTATCCCATAGACGCCCACGCTGCGGCCGCGTCTCTCAAGGAGGTCGTCGAGCAGCATTCGATGAACCTCCCCATCCCCTCGGACAGGCTGGTCACAATAGAGAGGTGGGACAGGTACGTGATTGTGCAGGCTTCGTTCGGGCACAGGGTGAACCGGGTCCTCGCGAGGGTCCTCGCCCATGCGATATCAGAGAGGCTCGGTCAGTCGGTCGCGGTCCACCAGGACCCGTACCGGATGATACTGGAGGTGGACGCGTCTCCCGAGCTGGTGCGGACCACGTTCGAGGGGCTGGTCGACAAGGACCTAGGGGAGCTCGCACGGGTCGCCGTCGAGCGGTCTGGTATCTTCAAGCGACGCCTCATCCACGTCGGCAAGAAATGCGGCGCTATAGCAAAGGAGGCGGACTACGCCAGCGTCTCAATCTCCGGACTCATGGAGGCCCTCAGGGGCACCCCCGTGTATGAAGAGGCGATCAGCGTGATCTTCCACGACGACTTTGATGTGCAGGCGGCGCGGGATGTGCTGCTGAAGATCAAGGGCAAGGAGATTGCCGTCGAGCTGATAGAGGCGGATGCCATCAGCCCGCTGGCCCGTATAGGGGTCGAGGAGGTGAGCCGCAGGGGCGAGATCGTCTCTCCCGAGAGGCTCAGGGCCATCATCCGGCAGTCGACGGAGGCGCGGGTGATGGACAGACTTCCTGACTGCCGTCTGCTTCAACTGCTGGGAGTACATCGAACCGGAGAGGATTGGGGACGCGGAGCTCCGCGGCTGCCCCAAATGCGGGCGCGAGTCGGTCGGTTTCTCGACCGAGTCTTACGAGACGGTCTTCAGCCTGGCCCTGAAGGCGAGGAGCAGGACCGACCTGCGCGGCAAGAGCCTGAGGATGGTCGAGGTCCTGAAGAAGTCCGCCGGAGTCTCGAAGGAGTACGGCATCGACTGCCTTGTCCTCATGGGAGGGAGGGGGATCAGACTCGCGGACATCCCAGGTCTGCTCGCGCGGAAGAGGAAGGAGGGCGGGGACATCATCGACTACGTCATTGAGGGCGAGAGAGAGGCGCTGAAGAGGCGCTACTTCGCTTCGTGATTCCGCGGATTCAGCGGACGGAGAAAGAGCGCGCCCTTGAATGGGTGATCTCTGGCCGCTCATCAGATTGTCGAAAGCGGTCACCGCCTTGTCGGATTTGAGACGACGGGTGCGATTACGGGGCAGCCTCGCCTCTTGCGAGGATCAGGGTCATCAGGGACTTCTCGTCGACTTCCGCTCTCGTCCTCCAGCCTATCCGGAGTAGCCCCTTCTCGTCTTGGTCGAGGTAGCCTCGCTTTATAAACCGCTCCAGGGAGTAATCCACCCTCCAGCGCGGGAACTTCTCCCTCAGGAAGGTCTCGAGCTCCTTGCGCCCGACGCGACCCTGTTTGGAGTTGACCATGGCGATGGATGAAGCGAGCACGGCCAGGTCGTCGATGCGGAACCCGGCGCTCTCGGCCTCGCTGAGTGTCGGGCTGTCCCTGAACCTGAGGAGGTACCTAGTGGAGTCGTCGGTCCCTTCAATCCCTGGGACCTCGTGGACCTCGAGCCCGAGCTGCTTCAGATCCCCCGAAAGCACCTGGAGGATCGTCTTGTAGTCCTTCCCCAGGTACCTCTTCATCTCCCAACCCTTCACGCCGGGGTTCCTCCCTCGCTGCAGTATCAGGACCTGCAGTGCCTTGCGCATCTTCCTCTCCAGGAGAGCCCTCTCTCCGTCCCCAGTACTCATGTTATCTCTATCGCCACCGATTTCGTCTCATTGCCCGCGGGTCCGATGTTCGGGGAGAGGAATATCTCCTCGGTCAGGGGGTCAATTCTGATGTTGGCACGGCCCTCGGTCACGACAAAGGCTACGAGGTAGGCGCGCACGGCGGTCTCCTCGAACGTCGGAGCGCGTATGAACCGTCTGTAATCCATCTCGCCGTCAGCTGACTTTTGCAGCAGCTCGCCATGGATTACGTTGAGCTTCGTCTCGAACTCCTCCTTGCTGAACATATTGAGCGCCTGGAGTTCCTCGAAGTCCATCTGGCCGGGGGCGACGGCGTAGTTTCCCAGGACTTCCTTGAATCGTTCAGACATGGGCACCAGTTCCCGCCAGTACGTGAATGCTCTCTCCAGCCCTCTTGCCGTAAGCTGGTCCACCTGGGCCACCGGGTGCCAGCACTTTACGAAACTGTCCGCTAGGTCCTCCCGCGTGAGGAGACGAATCTTCAGCTCCAGAAGGAGGGGGTCTATGTACAGGGAGGATGCCCTGTGCTTGATCCATTGGTCCTGAAGCTTCACTATCTGGACCAGCTGCTGCAGGGCCTCCGAGTCCTTCAGCATGACATCGATGAGTTTCCACTCAGGGAGGTGCTTCTTGAGCATCAGGAGCTTCTCCCTGATGTCGACCTCGAAGGGGTTCACGCTGGATGACTGGACCGACTTGCACAGGCTCGATCAGCCGGAGGATGTCCTCCAGCTTCCTATCTTCCTTTTCCGGCGAACTCCTTCACCTCCGAAGCTCCATGTACCGACTGCACAGTTATGACGTGGGCGGACCTGTCTATGACCGTTATTATCGAAGGCGTGATTACTATGTTCTGCGAGTTGCGGTTGTCCTTCGAGCCCTCGAGAATCATCCTGAAGACGGCCTCCCTGTTCCTCGGGTCCATGTGGATGTCGAACTCGTCCATCGCCCGCAGCGGCGAGATTATCCTGCTCTGAAGCGAGAGGATGAACGCCACGAGGGCCACCGACCTCTCTCCCCCGCTCTGCGTGTACGGGTCCAGCACGCTCGGGGGCGCACCCTTGTACCCGACGAGCAGCTGGAATCCCGTCTCCTCTATGCTGTCCCCCTCTTCCAGTCTGATGGCCCCGGTGGCCCCGACCGTCGACAGGACGTGCTGGTAGACAGGCGCGATCTCGTCGATGAGGTTCTGGATTGCCGTCCTCCAAGCCTTCTTGCGCTCCTCTAGCTCCTTGAGCATGAGTCCCTTGTTCTCCTGAAGCTGGGTCAGCTTGTCCTTCAGACCCTCGATGTTCCCCATGTAGTCTCTGTAGATCCTCTCCGCGTCCTCGGGGAGGTCCTGGAGCTTCTGGATCTGGGCCGAGACGAGCTTCAGCTCCTCGGAGACCTCGTACGGCTGCCTCTCGGTGATTATCCTCTCGCCGGCCCTCTCCAGGTCGGGTCGGAGCGCCTCCAGCTCTGCCACCACTTCCTTCTCTGAACGCTCCAGCTCCCGTATCTCGGACTCTGTAATCTTTATCCTGTAGGCGAGCACCTCGAACTTCACGCGCTGCGAGATGTACTCGTCGGTCGTCTTCCTGATGAGTTCCCCCACGCCGCCCACTTCGGCCTGTAGCGAAGCTACCTCCCTGTCCAAGTCGACCTTCTTTCGAGCCGCCTCGTCGGATGCGCTCTTCGACTTCTGAGAGGAGAAGTCCAAGAACTCCTGGACGTGCTTCAGCCTCTTCGCGTCCATCCCGCTCTTCAGAGCGTTGAGGTCTTCCCTGATTGTCTCGAGCTCGACTCTGAGACTCTCCATCGCGCTCCGCGTGCCTTCGTCAGCAGCCCGCTCCTTCTCTGCGCGGACCACAGCGCCATAGAGCTTCCCGAGTTCTACCTGACGGTCGAGAAGAGCTCTGTGGAGCGACTCGGATTCGGCCCCTGACTTCTCCTGCTGGTCGGAGAGATCGTTGAGGCTCTCCCTCCTCATCGCGAGCTTCTCGCGGACGGACTGAATAGATTTGGAGAGTTTTCCTTCCTGGGCCCAGAGAAGCTCGCTCGCGAGAAGTCCCCGATGGTCCAGCAACTTCTTTCTTTCAAGATAGCGGTCGTAGATCTGCTTCCAGTACTCGATGGTCTGGTTGGCATTCTCGATGAGCTGGATGAGCGAACCTTCCTCGCTTATCATGCTCTTCAAGTCGTTCTCGGATTGGAAGATCCTCTCCCTGTATTCCCGGAACCCGACGGCTTCTTCCACCATGGTGAGCCTCTGTTGTGTAGAGATCGCGCCCAGTTCCTCGATCATCCCCTGATGCATTATAATCAGGAGGTTGTCTGGGTTGATCCCGAACTCCCTCAGCAGCCTCACGACCTCGCTCTTGTCTATCTCCTTGTAGTCTGCCTCGTACCAGTAAGAACCGTCCTTCCTTAGATACCGGGAGAGCATGAACGTGTCAGACTTGGAATACGGAATCGGCCTCGCCCCAGCTCTCTCCCTGTTGTCAAAGATGAGAGAGACCCTGGCTATCTCCTTGCCGCGCCGTATCAGGTCGCTGAGCTTCCTCGACCTCTCCGTGTAGGCCTGACCGAAGGCGACGGAGATGGCCAACAGGACAGAAGACTTGCCGGCGCCGTTAGGACCCACGATGAGGTTCAGCCCGCCGGTGAGCGGGATTCTCGCGTATTCGTAGCTCATGAAGTTCTCTAGGATTATCTCCTTGATCGGGGGAGAGAAGACCTTCTCCCGAGCTGATAACTCTCCAAGAGGCTTCGACAAGGGTCGGAAAGGCAAACCGTTTAGGTATTTTAGGCCTGCGGTGTCCGCGGACGAAAAACGCGATGGACTTTTACCTTAGTAGTCTGGCCTGTCTGCGTCTTGGTCCTCGCGGCGAAACTCTTCGTGGTCAAGGAGGAGAGGAACCTGCCCCTCCTGGCGACGAAGCTCAAGAACTTCAAGCTCGAACAGGAGATGAGGGTGGAGGAGCAGAGCTTCAACCTGCTCTCGGAGATTTCAGACATCAGCATCTCCAAGGACACGCTCGAAGGGACGTTCTCCTTCGATACGGTGTTCATGGTGAACCAGAGGGGAAACTCGATTCCGGTGACCAGGACTTTCCAGGCGCAGTTCACCTTCAACCTTTTCGGAGATAACCTCTACCTCACAATCTTCGACAAGAAGAGCAGGGCGAACAACGTGGCCAACGAGATGAGCAAGGCTCTGTTCATGAGTCTGGGTCAGATCGTCGAGGCGAGAATCCCGCCCGAGGTCCTGAAGAGATTCCACGAGGAGAATTTTGAGAACACCAAGATCCTCTTCTTCGACTCCGTGGACCTGCCCAACATCTCCAAGCTCTCTCTATGGGGAGGCGCTCGGCACAACGACGCTCTACAACGACTACCTCGAACACGGCCAGATCTGGTACGCGGTCGTGAAATCGAGGAAGTTCGGCTATGTGGTCGGGGTCACAAGAAACGCTGTCGTGACATGTTTTAGCAGGGCTGACCTGCCCGAGTTCAAGGTCTACGTCAAGTCAGAGATTCTCCCGCTCCTCAAGTGAGGGCAGGAATGGCGCGCAGACCACCAGACTGGCTTGCATCCATCAGGTAGTGTAATTAGGCCCCTCGTCTGAGCCGCGCGAGACCTTGCTGAAGGTGGTTCCCGGAGAGGCTGCGCTTGTCTTCAAGGAGCAGGAGGAGCGAACCATCCTGATTTCGGACCTCCATCTCGGACTGGAGAAGGAGATGGCCAAGAAGGGTTTCAGAATCCCGTCATACTCGAACAAGATCATGGACAGAATAAACTCCCTGGCCGAGCGATACAGGGCGAACAGGATCATCGTCCTTGGCGACGTGAAACACTCAATCGGGAAGGTCGAGGACATCGACTGGAACGTCCTCCCCTGGTTCTTCGAGACCCTCCTCGACGTCTTCGCTTCGGTCGAGGTTGTCCCGGGCAACCACGACGGTGGAATAAGGTCACTACTGCCCAGCAGGGTCACGGTTCACCCCTCCACAGGGATGGTAATCGGTACAGAGGAGAAGGTCGGGGTCACGCACGGCCATTCCTGGCCAGCGCAGGACGTGATATCCTGCGGGAGAATGGTCATGGGGCACTCGCACTTCAGGTACGAGATGAGGGACCGGTTCGGGGCGAAGAGCAAGGAAGCGGTCTGGCTCTTTGCGAAGTACGGTGTGGACAAGCTGACTCGTCAAGGCAGGTTACGATGGCGGCGCGGAGCGAGTCGGGGAGTAATCGTTATGCCTCCTTTCAACAACCTGGTGGGGGGGCAGGCCATCAACGCGAAGGGAGGCTTTGACTTCGGACCTGTGCTATCGTCCGGTACGGTAGATGTCGCCGACGCCGATATCTTCCTTCTCGACGGGACCCGCGTCTGAGCCTAGCGGTACGTTGCAGTCCCGTTCAAGGACCTCTGGATCAGCCGGTCCAGCGCGACTTCGCCGACCGCTCCGATAGCGGCGTCGACTGGCTGGCCTTTCTTGAAGACCATGAAGGTCGGTATCGACTGGACATCGTACTTGGTCGCTATGTCGGACTGCTCGTCGACGTTCAACTTTCCGAAGACAACCTTCCCATCGTACCTCGCCGCAAGACGCTCAACCACGGGTTCCATTGTCCTGCAGGGACCGCACCAGACGGCCCAGAAGTCGACGAAGACTGGCCGCCCGTCGTTCACATATCTGTCGAAGTCGGAGGAGGTGAGCGTGACTATCGACGCGTGTTTAGAGGATGCCTCCAGCGTCATTCTTCTGGCCTTCTCGTTTAGAATCTTCGTAAGCTCTGGATCGGACAACATCTTTATGTCAAACTGAAAAGCGTATTTTAAGATTCTCAGTTGGCGAACGGTTGACCGACTCATTGGAGGTCCGACTGGCCGCTATCACCGAAGGACTCACCCAGGAAGAGCCCATCGAGAGGGTCAGTCGGGAGACCGCGGCCGTCGCGGTGATGATCAAGAGGGGTGCTTCTGGGGAGGAAGTGTTGCTGATCAGGCGCGCCGAGAGGGAGGACGATCCTTGGTCGGGACACGTGGCCTTCCCGGGTGGCCGGGTCGAGGCAGAGGACCCAAGCTTCAGGGATGCCGCAGCACGGGAGGCACGCGAAGAGGTCGGCGCTGACCTAGCTGCAGGCGCCAGATTCCTTGGCTACATGGGGCCGTTTCGGATGAGAGGGAGAAGCATCCGGGTTGTCCCCGCCGTCTTTCTGCTCACCGGCCCGATCCAGGTAAGGCCCAACGGCGAGGTGTCGTCCCACATTTGGGTCGCGCTGCAGAATCTCCTCGGGCGCGAGAACCGCTCGACCTACAGCCCGGTGCGCGGCGCCGACGAGAGACTCGTTCCATCGTTCAGCATCCGGGGATTCCTAATCTGGGGCCTGACAGAGAGAATCCTCTCATCTCTGGCAGAATCGGCAAGAAGGACAGGCGACCAGACTACTTCGAGACGTACTTCTTGATTTCTGCCAGGTCGGCCGGGTTCCTGCGGAGGAATTCTACGAGCCTCTCGATGCGGTAAATCGTCGTCGGCTGCACGTGGTGTTCCATCCCCTCTGTGTCCTCGTAGGCGACCTTGCCTTCCACGCCGATCATCGACAGGAACTCGGAGATTATCTTGTGGCGGCGGATGACGGACCGAGCTCATCTTCTCGCCGGACTCGGTTAGTTTCATCCCGCGGTAGGGTTCGTGGAGCAGGTAGCCGCGGGACTTGAGTTTGCCCACCATGCTGGAGACGGTCGGTGGCGTCACCTCGAGCTTGTCCGAAATGTCGACTGTGTTTGCGTACCCCTTGTCCTCAAGGAGATGGTAGACTGTCTCAAGGTAGTCCTCCGCTCGAGGCGTCTCCTGTTTTTTCCGTGTCCCCCCCGGCATCCTAGAGTTCGGATGTCGTCCGCCTTAAAAGGCTTATAACTTCGTATAATCTAACATGTTTTGATTACTCTAAATTGCAGGAACAGGAGAGTCCGGAGAAGGAGGAGCAGGGAGGCGCCGTCTGGAGGTTCAGGCGCTTCTTCACCTACCTCGGGCCGACCCTCATTGTCAGCATGGCATACATGGATCCCGGGAACTTTGGCACGGCGATCCAGGCGGGCTCGACCTTCGGCTACACACTGGTGTGGTCGGTCTGGGCCGCCAGCGCGTTCGCGATGATTCTGCAGTACATGTCGGGAAAACTGGGAATCGCCACCGAAAAAGGCCTGCCCGAGATGATCAGGAACTCGCTGAAGAAGCGGCGGTATATCCTCCCGTATTGGCTGAGCGCCGAGGTCGCAGCCGCAGCTACGGACCTGGCCGAGTTCCTTGGGACTGTCATCGCCCTCAACATCCTGTTCGGCGTCCCACTCCTCTACGCCGCCATATTCGGGGCCTTCGACGTCGTCATCTTGCTCGCGCTGACCTCCGCAAGGTTCAGGGTCCTAGAATACTTCTTCATGCTCTTCGTCTCCATAATTGGCTTCGGCTTCCTCTATGAGATAATCATCGTGAGGCCGAGCCTCAACGCGATAGTAATGAATTCGCTCCCGCTCACGGCGACCCAGCTCAGCGGGCTGAGCATACTGACCGTTGTCGGGATAATCGGAGCGACGGTAATGCCTCACGCTCTCTTCGTGCACTCATCGCTGACGAAGACGAGGGCCGAGGGGAAGTCTCAGAGCCAGCGGAGGAACATGTTGAAGCTCCACAGGAACGAGGTCATAGTCATCCTGACGGTCGCAGCCCTCGTGAACGTGGCTATCCTAGTCGTCTCAGCAGCCGTGCTCCATCCCGTATCCCAGGCCTGCTTAGCCAACGCCAAGAACTCGAGCGATACTGCAAACTGCTCCATCGTCACGGTCAATCAGGCGCTCAACATCATGAAGCCGATCTTCGGAGCCCTCTCGGCGACGGTCTTCGCGATAACGCTCCTCTGCTCGGGCCTCGCCTCTTCGGCCACCGGAACTATCGCAGGGCAGCACGTCATGGAGGGTCTCCTCGGCCTGAAGATCAACCCGAACCTAAGGAGGTTGGTCACGAGGGTAATCAACGTCTTCCCGACGACGGTTGCGATACTGGTCGGCCTAAGCCCGCTCGCGCTGCTGATCTACAGCCAGGTGCTTCTCAGCATACTGATACCTCTCCCGATGGTACCGCTCCTCATCTACACGAGCAGCCGACGGGTGATGGGAGAGTTCGTGAACAATCATCTGACCACCGTGGTTGCCGTATTAGTGGCGACGGTCATAATCGTCCTCAACGTGTATCTGGTGTATACTTCGTTATAGGGGTAGGAACGAGTTCCTTCTGCCTTCTCTGGGTTCTCGAGCGCCTGACCTCTCCGCGCTCGTAAGGGAAGACGACCCACGTGTCGACGGTCTGGAGAGAGAAATCGGGGACGAAGGCGCTCCAAGGCTTTGTGAAGAGGACCGCGGTCTTCATCACGCGCGGCTTCTCGGAGCCGAGATACTCAGTGACCGTCTCCATCGTCTCGCCACCATCGATGAGGTCGTCGACCACCAACACCCTCTTGCCGGACATGCGTTCGGTCAAGGTCGTGAGAATCTTTGGCTTCACACGCTCGCCCACGTCCGTGTACGACTTGACATTGATGAAATCGACCTTGCTCCCGAGTCTGTCCGATACCACCATGGCGACGGGAATGCCGCCGCGGGCGATCCCTATGACAAGGTCAAACTTCTCTCTGCTCGCACCCACCTCATCGGCAAGTCTGGTCACCAGTTCGCCATACTGAGCCCAACTCAGGTAACGAAGCTTCGGCAATTGGCCTGCTTCTCCGAGACTCTCTAAAAAGTCTTCAAGATGAGTCTGGCAGGACCGCGTGTTCTGGCTCTGGAGGCGCCAAGACCCTCCCTGGACGGATGCGCGAGATGTAGATTCCGACGAACATCACGGCGACACCCAGTATCTCGATCGGGGTCGGTCAGCTCTCCGGTCAGGAGAGCCTGGATGACGACAGAGGTCGCCGGGACCCCGAACGCGATCGTGGTCACTCTGCCTATCGACTCCATCCTTGCCATAGCGTTCCAGAGCAGAAGAGTGATTGCCCCGCCGATGATCGAGACATAACCGAGGTCGACGAAGAACAGTGGAGCGGGGTTCAGGTAGAATGTGAAGGGGAAGAACGGAGTGAACAGGATTCCTCCGATGAGGAACTGCGTGGCCACTGTCCGGACCGGCTCTTGGTTCTTCAGCTTCCTGTAGTAGACCGTGTAGAGCCCCCAGAAGAACGCGTTGGTCACGCTCAATACTATCCCGAGCGTTGAGCCTCCGACGTCGGTCAACGCGAAGCCGTAGGTCGCGACCCCGGCGAAGCCAATCAACGCCCCTATGGCTCCAAACCTGGTGGTCCCCTCCTTCAGTATCAGTACCGCGAGGGGGATTGCGAAGAGCGGCATGGTATAACTCAGGACCGCAGACTCTCCAGCTGAGACATACTGCAAACCGACAGCCCAGAACGCGGTGCTGAAGAATGCGAACACGCCCAGCAGAAGAGTGTCCCTGTTCAGGATGGGTCTGAAGTTTCGGGCGATGGCGAAGCAAATTGTCGACGCGATGAAGTAGCGGATGCCCATGAAGACGAATGGGTCGGCGTATTGGAGGCCGTCCTTGGCGAAGGAGTATTGGAGGCTTGCCGCGAGCACGTAGGGAAGAGCGTAGGCGGCCATTCCTCTCTTAGTGCTCATTGGCGGTGAGCCAAGGACATCACAAGTCTCTTCATAAATTAGCCGAACGCGGAGATGCCGAAGTGGGCCGGGAGTGATTTGAACACTCGGCTTTCGCCGTGTAAGAGCGACGTCCTAACCGAGCTAGACGACCGGCCCAAACGCGTCTCCATTGGGACCAGTAATAAGCGTTGGAACCCGGAGGGAATTGCCATGGGTGTGGTTTGCAAGTGCAGACCACAGCCTTCAGATTCAATCATTGCAGGGTGCGAACCAGGACTGACCGAAAACCGGTTCTAATGCGTTCCCTGTGCTTGGGCCTCCGAGTTCTCCGCCGTTGCGTTGGCTGTGCATGACTTCGGCGTCGCTTGTCTGATTAGCTCCATCCACTTGTTTCCGTTGAGTTCGAGGTTAATCCCCGCCGCTTGCGCGGGTGTCTGTTCTTCGAGTGCCATGTGCGGCCTCACGAAGTTGTAGAATATCCGGTGCCCTTCGGGGATTGAGGACTTCATGCTCTTCCATCCACGTTGAACCTTCACTCGCTCCCGAACCGTCCCGTTCAATCGTTCTATCCGGTTGTTTGTGGCGTGTGGTTTCTTGATTCCCGAGTTCATTATGAGTTCGGGGTCTTTCGTGAACGGTGCGAAGGTAATCCCCTCTCGATATGAGTTCAGCGAATCGGTGAACACTCTCTCGGGTTCGCTGTTGTGAGCGTTCCTTGCCGCCTCTTGGAACGCTCGGGCTGCTCCCCCTACGTCCCTGTGCCTTGATACCTTCGAGGCGAGAAGGAATCGCGTCTTTCTGTCCATTACGTTCCACAGAAAGGCGAGATTGGCCGACTTTCCGGTCTTGGTCTTGTATGACTCGGCCCCCCGCATCTTGACGAATACTTCGTCCGCGTGCCATGTATCCGAGAGTTCGGGCGAAAGCGTATTGACGTATCCGCTGATAACCTTTGAGTATTTCTCAACCCATCTTAGGACTGTCGTTTCGTGAACCTGCACCCCGTAAAATTGTGCTAGGTGGTCGCGAACGTCTCTCAAACTTAACCCTCTGAAATAAGCATCAAGCGCGGCCGTGACCGCCTTCGAGTCGTTCTTCATCCCCTTGAACCCGAGGTTAGGGATGAACGTCTTTCTGCAAGCCTTGCAAAAGAACCGCTGAACCTTCTTTCCCTTCTCTTGGATGAACCCACGCTTTACAATCGTCTTGGATTGGCAATAGACGCACTCTTCGGGTGTCTCGGTCTGAACCGCTATGACCGGCGGCTTAACCGGAACCTTGAGCGAGGGGTAGAAGGAAACTGCGTAGATGTGTTTGCATGGGGTCTGCCTTACGGTGAAGTCTTGGCACTCGCATCTCCATTCATCCCCCACCTTGGAGACCAGATAAGAGCCTTCGTGCGACTGCGACTTCACCCGAAAGGCGTTCTCGCTAACTAGAGCGACCTGTCCCTGTTGGGCAATTACTAGCGCCCTTTGGGGCCGGAGGTCTAGTTGGCTCATTCTTACATCATCTCGAACCTGTGCCGCCGTTCCTCCATCCTTTCCCCATATTCTTCGTCCCCCAGTTCTTCCCGAAGTTGGTTTGCGTTCACCGTGTTTCTACCTATCCTACCTATAGGTAGCATAGGTATATTAAGGTATAGGTAGATAGGGTAGACATGGGAGCGAAATCCACCGTGGCGAAGGCAAGCACGAAGTCAACTTCTGTAAGGACGACTGTTCCAGAACACATAGCCAAGGAACTCGAATTATCCGTCGGTGACGTGCTAGATTGGCAGATTGATTTTGACCACAGCCGGAAGGTGGCGAAGGTCAAAAAGCTCGTTTAATGGTATCCTCGCCGGATGTGGGCCGGATAATCGTTAGAAGTGCATAAGAATCTACTTAACAAAAGTTGACTTGGGGGCGTCTCATTGATAGGTATACGGTAAGACCAGAACCCGATTTCAGTCAACTTCTACTCTCCGTCAAAGCCATATTAGGGGCTAGGTTGCAGGGGAGATAGGGCGCGAGAGAAGCGTCGGGTTTAGTAAACCATTAGGTTCCGACGAGACACCGGCGGGAGAAGTCCCTTCACCCGGAACTCCCGCCGTGTCCCCGTGCCTTCGGTGCGGCCGTAGGCTAGTCCGGTCAACTGCCCCGCCTTACCAACGGGTTGACCCGGGTTCAAATCCCGGCGGCCGCACCTCATCCTTTTCAGCGAAAAAACAACTTGAGCCGAGATGGCCCATGTTGCGCAACAGTCATACCTACTATAGTTACTATAAGCATTACGGTATTGTAACGGATTAAGCGTCATCCCATACACAGCAGACGCAACGGCCATGACTACCGGCATCCGTATCCATCAGACGCAATATAAGCCGAAAACCGTTGCAAATACTTAAATATAATTCGCGGGGTCGATTAACTTGAGTGATGCAAATGCGAGGGGATCAACTTCATGGGAGCTGGTTCATTTCATCATTCGCGTTGACCGTCCGCTAATCATTACTAGATTATCCGCACGCACTTACGCCGTCTTACCTGTTGTGCGTATGTCAACTATGAGAGGTGTGGGGTACGACTGAACAGCTGAAACTCGCTCTGCCCAAAGGTTCTCTTGAGAAGGCCACTTATGAGATCTTCCAGAAGTCATACTACAGGATCTCCGGCCAAGACAGAACCTACAGGCCGTACTTCGGCGACCCGGAGATAGAGCTCAGGATACTGAGGCCGCAGGAGATTCCCGTCTACGTGGCTGACGGGGTCCAGGACGTGGGTATCACGGGCATAGACTGGATACGCGAGACGGGCGCCAACGTGGAAAAGGTCCTGGACTTGGAGTACGGGAAGGTGAAGATCGTCACGGCTTTTCCAAAAGCCGCCCCATTCGAGAAGGCGAGCGAGCTTCTTGAGGACTTCTGGAAGAAGGGCAAGTCGGTCCGCGTCTCAGCAGAGTACCTGAACATCACCTCGGAATACCTGAAATCGATACCAGTCTACAAGAAGCTCTTCGGCAAGAAGGAGCCGATGATCATCACCCCGTGGTGGAGGAAGGGTGACAACCCAAAGGCCCGCGTCTACCTCTCCTTCGGAGCCACGGAGGCAAAGCCTCCGGAGATTGCGGACCTCATCGTGGACGTGACCGAGACGGGGACGACTCTCGAGCAGAACAACCTCAGGCAGGCGGAGACGATAATGGTCTCCACTGCCCACCTCATCACTAACAAGTCGACCCTCAAGGACCCGTGGAAGAGAGAGAAGGTCTACGACCTGAAAGTGATGCTCAGGGGCGTCGTCGAGGCCCAGAAGAAGCTCCACATCTTCGTCAACGTCAGGGAGGAGAACCTCCAGATGCTTCTTTCGCAGCTTCCCTCGCTGAAGCGCCCGACCGTGAGCCCACTCTCGGAGAAGGGTTGGTTCGCCGTGAACACCGTAATCGGCAGAGGCGACCTGCTCAAGATGCTTCCCACGCTCAGGAAGCTGACCCAGGGCCTCGTGGTGCACGAGCCGCAGCAAATCCTCTCGCTTGAGGAGTTTGCAGGAGAGAACGGGGAGAAATGAATGAACTTCTTCCCCTGATCAAGGTCGAGAAGAAGGAGTACTCGCGGGCAGCCGCCAGGATCAGGGGCCGGGCCCGCGACCTCGCTCCCGTCGAGGAGCGGGCGCGGAAGATAATCGCGAGCGTAAAGCGCAGGGGGGACGCGGCGCTGCGTGATTTCACCCTCGAGCTCGACCACGCGGACATCGGCGATGGCATCCGGGTGGAAGACACCGAGATTGGGAGCGCTCCCAGGAGGGTCGACGAGGACTTGCTCGAGGCCATGAAGTTCTCGCTGAACCGCATCAGAAAGACCCAGGGGCAGCTCCTTCGCCGGCTCTCCTTCTCTTACGTCTCGGACGGCTTCGTCGTACGGACCGTCGCGCGGGGGATTCCGTCCGTTGGTTGCTACATCCCTGGCGGGCGGGCGGCCTACGCGAGCACCGTCCTTATGACGGCGGGGGTCGCGAAACTGGCAGGTGTAAGGAGGGTCGTCGTCTGCACCCCGCCGGGCCAAGACGGCGTCGTCAATGACGCCATCCTGGCTGCTGCCAGCATCTGCAGCGTCGACGAAGTATACAGGGTCGGGGGCGCACAATCGATTGCCGCCCTCGCCTATGGTACGGAGTCGGTGCCGAAGGTGTCGAAGATCGTGGGGCCGGGCGGGCTGTACGTCTCGATCGCGAAGAGACTCGTCTCAAGGGACGTCCAGATCGACTTCTTTGCCGGTCCGACTGAGATAGTTGTCGTAGGCGACGGGACCACCGACGCAAGGACCGCGGCGTGGGACCTCGTCGGTCAGGCTGAGCACGGGCCGGACAGTCTTTGCGGGTTGATTACCTGGGACGCCGGCTTTGCGGAGAAGGTCAGGGAACAGGTCACCAAGATATCCTCGGGGGTGGAGAGGGAAGATGCCGTCAAGGACGCTCTGGCCCGCGGGTTCACGCTGGTCTGTCGCGACTCCGAAGGTGCCGCCGAGATGGTCAACGCTCTGGCACCCGAGCATGTGGAACTGATGATGGAAGACCCCAGGACCTTCTCGACCAAAGTGGAGAACGCCGGGCTGGTCCTTTCAGGGAAGTTTGCCCCGTGTGCCGCGAGCGACTACTGTGTCGGTACCGACCACGTGATCCCGACGGAAGGATACGCCGCAGTGAGATCGAGCCTCTCTGTGCTGGACTTTGTCAGGTTGAACTGGGCGGTTGAAGGGACCAGAGGGGGGCTGAAAGCGGTGCTGCCATCTCTGAGACTTCTGGCGCAGGCGGAGGGCCTCCCGAACCACTACAGGTCGGTGGAGTCGAGATTCAGAAGATGAGGGCGGATTCCTACGAGACACTTGATCCTGGCGGAGGGAGGGCCATGGTCCGCCCCGGATCAAGGCAGCTTCTGAAGGAGGTCGATGCCGTCGTCTTTGACTGCGACGGGACACTGATTGACGTGCGTAGGTCGTATGATGCCACAATCATGAGAACCGTCAGGACCATGGTCCAGGAGTTCTCGGGCGTGAGCCTGCCGATGGAAGATGTCGGAGGAGAGATGATTCTCAGAATCCGCAGAACGGGAGGTTTCAACAGCGACTGGGACACGGCCTATGCCCTCTCGTTGCTCTCGGAGGTCGCCATCGAGCAGCGTCCATCGAAGGGGGGAGCCGGCTTAGACCACATCTTGGACAGACTGGGGAAGCTGGTCGCGGACTTCTCCTCGAGGAACAGGCTTGCGGGACGAAGGTCGATAGACCGGTATCTCGACCGAGCCGGGCTGGCGTCTGATGGCCTGAAGGAGTTCCAGAAGTTGCTCGGCTACCCGGGGAACGCCATGCAGAGCAAGATGGCGGAGACCTTTGACCAAATCTATTATGGAGGAAGGCTGTTCCGAGAGATATACGGGGTGATGCCCGCGGTCTGGCACGACCAAGGGCTGATAGAGCGAGAAACACTGTTCTTCAGCCGCGACGACGTCGTCAAGTTCAAGAAAATCATCGGTGGGAAGAAGATGGCCATCGTCACTGGTCGCTCCTTCGTCGCCGTCAGGCACACGATGGGCCGACTGCTCCAGTACTTCGAGAGGGACGCGTCGGTGTACATAGGCGACGGAGACATCCATCCCGAGCTCGCCTCCGAACTGGTGAAGTACCGGAAGCCCAGTGGCGCGAGCTTGATTCGCGCCATCGAGAAGCTCTCGGCGAAGGTATTGCTCTATATCGGCGACTCTGCCGAGGACAGGTTGATGGTGGACGACGCCCGCAAACGCTATGGGAACATACTCTTCGCTGGGATATATGGCAGCTCGTTCAACGAACGAGCACAAATCTCATACTTTGGCGGTACTGGTTCAGACCTGCTGGTGAAGTCCCTGAGTCAGGTGCCCTCGGTGCTCGAGATGATCAGAAAATGAGGACGGCAAAAGTGGAGAAGAAGACAAGAGAGACGCGGATAGAGTTGTCCGTCGACCTAGACGGCACTGGAACCTCAGACTCCAGGACCGGGGTGAGGTTCCTTGACCATATGCTCGACTCCTTCGCAACCCACAGCCTCATCGACCTCAGGGTGAGGGCCAAGGGCGACCTGCAGCACCACCTTGTGGAAGACGTCGCACTGGCTCTAGGACAAGCGCTGAGCGCGGCGCTCTCAGACAGGGCCGGTATATCGCGCTTCGGGGAGGCGATCGTCCCGATGGACGACGCGCTGGTCCTGGTGAGCATCGACCTGGTCAAGAGGCCCTACTCCTCAATCCAGCTCGGTCTGGAGCGGGTGATGTTGGAGGATGCCCCCCGGGAGGACCTGGAGCACTTCTTCGTCTCCCTCGCGACCAGCTTGGAATCGACGGTGCACGTGAAGGTCCTCGATGGGAAGAACGACCACCACAAGTTCGAGGCTGCCGTGAAGGGCATGGCGCTCGCGTTCCGAAGGGCCGCGACCCCCGATTCGAGGCGGCCGAAGGAGCCGCCCTCCTCCAAGGGCGCGATGTAGTCATGAAGTTCAAGGTCTTCAACTACGGGGCTGGAAACCTCTACAGCATACGGATTGCACTTGAGAAAGAGGGGGTGGCCTCAAGCCTGACCAGGACCGGGGCGGGAATCAGTGAGTCCGACGCGCTCGTCCTTCCGGGAGTGGGGAGCTTCGACCAGGCGGCGAAGGCACTCCCTTTGGAACAAATCCGGGAGATTATCAGGTCGGGCAAGCCCGTGATGGGCATCTGCCTGGGCCTCCAGTTGTTCTATTCGGCGAGCGAGGAGGGCTCCGCAACGGGACTCTCTCTGCTCAGGGGGAGGGTAAGACGCTTCCCATCTTCCGTGAAGGTTCCCCAGATCGGATGGAACACGCTGAAGGTGAGGGGGAGGAGCGAGCTCACGGACGGGGTTCCGGACGGCTCCTGGGTGTATTTTGTCAATTCGTTCGTTCCTGAGGCGACCGGCGGGCAGGTGGCGGCCACGAGCAGACTACGGGATAGAGTATCCGGCCCTGGTGTCCCAGAAGAACATCTACGGCGCCCAGTTCCATCCGGAGAAGTCAGGCGCCGTCGGCCGCAGGGTGCTGCAGAACTTCATCAGGGCGGTGAGAAGGTAACAACATGGAGCTTTGGGCGGCCATCGACCTGATGGAAGGCTCCGCTGTTACGCTGGTCCAGGGGAGGGCGACGGAAAGATCGGTCTGGGAAGGGAACCCTCTCCAGCTGGCGAGGAGATGGCAGGATGAAGGTGCAGACGGATTGCACGTAATCGACCTCGACGCCGCGTTCGACACCGGCTCCAACGCTGAGACGGCGCGCCAAATCATCAAGGAATCGAGAGTACCCGTGCAGGTGGGAGGGGGCATCAGAAGTCCGTGGGAGGCGAGCGGGTGGCTGGAGGACGGCGCCGAGAGGGTCGTACTGGGGACGCTTGCCTTCAGCGACCCGGCCGCAGCCCGTGGAGTGATCGAAGCCCATGGAGCGGAGAGGGTAGTGGTTGCCGCTGACTACAGGGAAGGGATGATTGTGGCAAAGGGATGGATAGAGAACCAGGGGATACCTCTTTTCGAAGGGGCGAGGGGGTTGGAAGCGCAGGGGTTCAGGAACCTGCTGACGACCGCTGTGGGCCGAGACGGCATGAGGTCAGGCCCTGATGTCGCCACCGTCAGAGAGCTCTCACTCTTGACTCGGATGAAGATAATCGCGTCCGGAGGGATTCGCGATGCAACGGACCTATTGGAACTGGAACATGCGGGCGCCAGTGCGGCCGTCATCGGGAGGGCGCTCTATGAAGGGACGATAAAGTTGGCCGAGGTGAAGAGGGGTATTTCCTGATGCCTCTCGCCAAGAGGATTGTTCCGTGCCTCGATGTCAAGGGCGGGAGGGTCGTCAAGGGTGTCAAGTTTGAGGGGCTGAAGGACGCCGGAGACCCGGTTGAGCTGGCAGAGCGGTACAGGGACGAGGGGGCGGACGAGATTGTCTTCCTGGACATCACGGCCAGCCTCGAGAAGAGGGCGACCCTCAGGTCTCTCGTCAGGAAGGTCGCCGCCAACCTAGACATCCCCTTCACCGTGGGGGGTGGCATCCGGACGATGAGCGATGCGCGCCTTGCGCTCTGCAGCGGCGCTGACAAGGTCGCGGTGAACACCGCCGCGATCGAGAGACCCGAACTCATCACAAAGCTCGCTGAGGTATTTGGGTCCCAGTGTGTCGTATTGGCAATCGACGCCAGGAGGACGGGTGAAGGATTCGAGGTCTTCAGCCACTCGGCGACCAGGGCAACAGGTCTAAGGGCGGCGGACTGGGCGGAGGAGGCAGAGAGACGAGGCGCTGGCGAGCTCCTCGTCACCTCAATCGATCGTGACGGGACCAAGAGGGGCTACGACGTCGAGCTGCTCAGAGCGATCACTTCGAGCGTCAACCTGCCCGTCGTGGCGAGCGGAGGGGCAGGGAGGCTCGAGCACTTCCTGGAAGCGTTCCGAGACGGTGGATGCGATGCCGCCCTCGCCGCCTCGCTCTTCCACTTTAGGGAACTCACGGTGAGCCAGGTGAAAGATTATCTCGGGGCGAATGGTGTCTTGGTGAGACCTTGAGTCGAGTAGCGGTGGACGAGATAGACTTCGGCAAGGGGGAGGGTTTGGTACCTGTGGTGACCCAAGACGCGGCATCAGGGAAGGTGCTGATGGTCGCCTATGCCAATGCAGAGGCCGTCAGGCTCACGCTCGACACCCACATGGCCCACTATTGGAGCCGGAGCAGGAAGAAGCTCTGGAAGAAAGGGGAGGAGTCCGGGAACGTCCAGAAGGTGCACGACGTCCTTGTCGACTGCGACGGGGACACTCTGCTCTACATCGTGGAGCAGACCGGGCCAGCGTGCCACACAGGGAACGAGACCTGCTTCTTCAGGAAGCTTCGAGAATAGCCGCTGCCTATCGCGCCGATTCCACGTCGGCGGTTAAGTACGCCAGGAAGCTTAATCATGTGTGGAAGCCAAGTCTGGCCCCCCCCGAAAGGATTGAAGACGAGTCTGAGGCACAACGACCTGGCCCAAGAAAGTTTCAGGCACTAGACGTAAGAGTAGTACTACATGAGGAAGTGCTTGAGCTAAGGCGGGAGGGCAGCACATACCGACAGATAGCGGCCAAGATCGAAAAGGACTTTGGCATCAGGCTTTGTAAGAGCACGATTTCAGACTGGACCGGTGGGAAAACCAGCCCGATTCGTGCGGGCCACTCTTTCGTAGCCAAGCCCGCCCCAGAGCTCGCCTACGTAATCGGGGTGGAGACCGGCGATGGGTTCCTGAACGTCAAGGTGCGGACCTACCAGTACAGGATCAGGCTGAGGGCGGTGGACCGCGAGTTCGTGGAGGCGTTCAGCCTGGCGGTCTCGAAGGTTCTCGGGTGTCCCCCTCACCGGTTGTGGAAGGGAGAGAAGGCGAGGGAGACCGAGGTCGAGTTCGGGAGTGACTTACTGCACAAGTTCTTGTCGCAGAAACTGGATGACCTGAAACCCTTCATTGAGCATGACAAGGCCTGCGCCGCCGCGTTCATCAGAGGGTTCTTTGACTCGGAGGGATGTGTCAACACTCGACGAGAGGCTGACGGCGAGCAATACTTACTTACACCTCCTCCACTACGTCCAAGAACTGTTGAGAGGAAGTTTCGGCATCGAAACCACCGGGCCTCACCTCGCTTCGAAGAAGGGATCAACCCTTAAGAATCGCGGGAAATCATACTTCCGAAAGTCGGATTGCTTTCAGATCTACGTCCGAAGGTCTGGAATAGGAGCGTTCTTTCGAGAAATCGGACTTACCATCAGGAGAAAATCCAATCGCATTCTCCAGAACAAAGTATGAGTATTGTATAATTTAGTTATATTGCTTGAGAGAATTGGCGCAGGGGGTGGGACATTCGCCCGCGCTGAGTGCGCGCTTTCGCGCGTCATCTCCCGCATGGGATTCGAACCCACGAGTCCTTGCGAACAAAGGATTAGCAATCCTTCGCCATACCAGGCTTGGCTACCCCTGCTCCACGAGAGACCCAGATTGTCCACGATTTAAGAACTCTCAGTTGAGAAGAGTGGTGGCAGCTCCGCCGGTTCTCGCCGCAAAATAGTGGCAGAACCAGGGCTGAGGTAACGTATGGTGGTCATCGTAACCATCAGACGGCAGCTCGGTATTTATGCTCCACGAAGGAAAGCGCCTGGGTCCTTTTTTCCTCCGGCTAGGTCAAGGGTCTGGACCGGGGGGGATGCGCAGCATTGATGCTCCTCAAGACGGTTCCAGAATCGTGAATCCGCGGAGATTCTAAAGTTCGGACAAGACTGCGACGACGGACCGGACTCACCGAGGTTTGAACCTGTCGCCTGGCCTTGGGATTATTTTCCGGCCCTCGCAGAGTATTCCTTCTTCAAGGCCTCCCACAGCGTGGGAACTTCATGCGAGTTACGAAGGATGTAATCGCTGGTCACGACCTTGACCCTGCTCTGCCTCCTGAGATGAGGGTCATACGACCATATCGGCACACTCAGCATGATTGCGAGCGCCACAAACTCCGAGTCATCCGGATCGACACCGCGCATGAGGCTCCTCGCCTCTAGCATGTGCGGAGAATCGGAGTCGAGCGGCTGGACGTGTACGTAGTACTCGAGTTGGTCGACGAACCGTGCCAGGTCGACGCGGGAGTTCTTTCTGTCCCACTCTGACTTGTTCCTCCAAAGCTCGTCGACGGTCTTGTAAGGTGTGTACAGCTCCAGCTCCAGGCTTCGGATTATCTTGCCAGACAAGCCATCGGGCTTCAGCAGCCACGCTACGATGACGTTGGTGTCAACGACATACTTCGTTTCGAGCAACGGCGCTCTCCGTTCTCACTGCGTCTTCTCGAGCAGTTTGTGCCTGAGGTTGATGCCTCTTTCTATCGCCTCTTCCTCAGTTATCCCCGGCTCCGCGAAGGCCCCGAGTACCTTCTCGGCTTCCAGGCGCTTCTCAAACGCCTTGGTCGCGGTCCGGCTCCAGTTTATCTCGCCATGCTTCTCCATCTCTCGTTTCAGCAACACCGGGACGGTTATGGTCATGTGGGTCGTCGCCTCCTTCGACTTCATGCTCTCCGATATGTATTTACACATATTTAGGTATTTCCGGACATTATCCGGGTTCTTCTTCAGTTCCGGGTTCCGTTGCGTTATTGCTGCTGGAAGCGGATACGAAATGTCTGGATTCCGCCGGCGAGCAGAAGGTTCACTCTCATCTCTCGATACCGGTCGGCGATTCGATGACGCCCCGAGTACATCATGATCCGACTTCGATAACCAACCAGATAGTCTGTTCGATGTGGAACTGACAGCCTTGTGACGCTCCTCGAGCCGGGTCTGGACCTGCATGGTAGACCGATTCGATTCCCGTCGGGCCCGCTCCAAATATTATATGCAGGCTCTGAATTTTCTTGGTCGGTTAGAGGTCAAACCGCGCGAAGAGGAAGTTCTCGGTGTAGGAGAACTGTGTCCCGTCCTTGAGGGTTCCGCTGATTGTGAGAGGATAATGCAGGCCGCTGCCCACCTCGTCTGGGCGCGAGGGGACTACTTGCCGACGACTATCTCAATAGAGGATATATTCCTCATCTCGCCGGTCTCGATGCTCTTGACCGTCTCCGTACCGATGCTGATACTCTTGACGGTGAACACGCCGTTCCCGAGTCTCTTCGTCACGATCTCGGCCACGTCAACTGCCCTGCCGATTGCGAGGCCTCTGGCCTTGACCACCACCTCTCCGGCCTGCGATAGCTGAATCAGTGCGGACATCGCATAACCCATGACTGGGTTCTTCCCGACGTAAATGTGGTTCCGTGGAGCTCCTACAGGGATAGTTGACTTATGTCGTTGAGACTCAACCTCGGCTTCTGGGGTGACTTTATGTTCCTCTGCGTTCGCGTTTTTGCTGCTTCTGATGGATGGTTCGCTGGACATGTTGGTACGGGTTTTACTGCCTGCCGCTATTTAGGCATGTATGGACGTTTCCCCATTTCAGCTTGGGTCTCTAAGATACATCCTCCACCAGCTTGGCGTGAGTCTAATCCTCCCTCCTTCGCTGGCGCATTCGAGACAACCCTTTGACCTGAGCGTAGCCGAGTCACCCTCGCGTCTGGTCGCGCTGTGAGGGCGATTGAGGGAGACCCGCACATTGGGGATTGTCCAGGCCATGTGTTGTACGTCGGTGATCTCGCAACGAGATACGGCTTCACCGATGAAGACGGTCGACAGCCACCGGCTTTCGGTCTCCCCAAAGGAACAATCTTGAGGGGAATCGGTAGCGACCTCTGTAGTTCTGCGGCGAACGGGGTTTATTGCGCCTCCGCAGGAAGAAACCTATCCTGCGATTCTATTGCCACAATTCTGACAGTATACTGAGCTCGCTTCGATGGAAGTGCCACATTTTATGCAGTACCTCGACACCACAGTGTTGCTCGTCCGTTTGGGAAGGTCATACCCGGCTACTTCCCTGAACTTTGCCCGGAAGATCCAGTCAAGGTTGCCCAGGTTGTTCGGGTAGATGCTGATGAACTTGATGTTGCTCTGGTGATACTGAGCCATCTTCCACTTCATGTTTCGTTCGTATCTTGTGCGGACGCGGAGGTCCTCGGCGCCCAACATGCTCCAGTACTCGAGTAGATCCCGTAGTCGGGCAGGTAGAAGTCTGGTCTGCTTATCCTGCGATGACTCCGCCTGTCTACGGCATCCTGCTCGTATACGTATCTGATGTTGTTCTGGTAGAAGTAATCCGCTATCCTCCTCTCTGAATTGCTCCGTACTGTCTCGCCACGTCGCGTCGCCACCAGACCGCCGTACGTCTTCGGGGGGGTGGAAGATACCGGGAGATTGGAGTCACCTTACAATCTCTGCTACGGCCGCGACGAGTAGGCCAAGGAAAATGAGCGAGACAGAGAAAACCGAGATGGCGAGGTTTCCGCCAGAGAGGACGATCCCTGCGACTCCGAAGGCAACCATGGCCAACCCCCCATAGGGTCGGTCTCATCGAGACTCTTACCAACACCTACATCGGGATTGAGCAATATAGCCTGCGTTGCTGGTACAACTCGTCTCCGGACGAGGCAACCGTAGGTAGCGACAAGACCAAGAGACGAAAGTATTTACATCGTCTGACCGCAGAAACTGATCGATGAAAAAGGCATTCGTCCTAGTCAACACCAACCTGGGCTCGGAGGCCAGCGTAAAGTCAGAACTGAAGAAGGTTGAAGGCGTCGTCGAAGTCTATGAGGTCTATGGTGTCTACGACCTGGTGGTCGAAGTCGAAGCAGAGTCGGACCAGAAGCTCAAGGAAATCATTTTCTCCGGAATTCGTCCGCTAAAGCAAGTAAGGTCTACGCTCACGCTCAATACGGTGTCGTGACAGAAGAGCGGGGAAAAACCGAATCACTGTCTCCCCGAATCTTCGTAAAGGCCACTCATGAGGTAATAGGTCAAAGGCTCGAAACCAGGCCGCAAGCGACACAGATGCCGGACGACCACGTGATCGTGAAAGTCTCGAAGGTCCTAGACAAGGGATTGGTATCGATCCCGCTCGAGATAAGGGAGAAGCTGGACCTCCGACCCGGGACCAAGATGATCGTGTACGCTACCGAAGATGGGGTAGTGCTGAGGAAGGCGGAGCTGTTCTTCGAGAGGGAGGCCCCGGGAGGGCTGCTGAGCAGGATCCGCGGGATTTTCTCGAAGGTTCCCGTGAGGGACATCGAGGAATAAGATGCTCGGTGGTGGCGTACCTAAGACACGCGAAGCGAACCGTGCGGAGAGCAGCCAAAAAATAATCAAAAAACACAGAGAGAAAGAGGAAGAATGTGCCTGTGGGTTGGCTACAAGCACATGTAAGCCTATATGGAACACCCTAGTATGGCTCAGGTATGATAAAGACGACCGTCTCCATGACTCCAGAGTCTGTACTCGGCCCTCAGCCGGTCGGCGCTTGACCGTGGCACCAGCGTGTCCAGAGAGGTTGAGACTCACCTCAGAGAGAGCACGTTCCTCCAGAAGTACATCAGCGTAGTGCGGGCAGAGCCAGACGTGGGCGCCCACCAGGTGGACCCCAGGACGATGCGCGCGAAGTCCAAGAGCGCCGTGGTAACAGCTTCCGCTCTAGAGTAAGCAGCCTCCACTCGGGGTTTACCGCGCTCTTTGTATCCCAACACGTCGTCGTAATAACTGATGACTCCCTGCAGAGCCTCCATCCGAATCTCGGTTATGCCAAGCTGACGGAGCCTCTTTCGAACCTTCGGCTGTTCCCAGCTTGGATGGTCAGCTCAACTTTCGCTGATGCGCGGGACTCGACTGCAAGGGAATCTTTCGGGACGGCTTGTCGAGCCCGGAAAGAAAAGGGAGGGGTGAGAAGATCGTCGTGCTGCGGTGGCTACTTCCCCAGTATCTTGAAGAGCTTGGTGCCGCACGAGGGACACGTCCCCTGCATGGCCCTCCGGCCGTTCTTCAGCCGCACTTCCGTGGGGGAGCTTATCTCCCTCTTTGTCTTCTCCTTCATGCAGTATACTTCGGTCATGCACCAGAGGTCTTCCATTATGAATAAACGTCCATGGGCAAACTGATTCAACTCATGCCTCACCACGGATTGACTGAGCGAGAGGCAGGAGACCAAGAAAGGGAGTGAGCGACGAAGCACTCGCAACAAACGGATAAAGCGAAGCCGACAGATACACGCGTGAGCCAAATGTCAGCTACAGGTCTGTCGCCATCAGGGGCAACGATGGAGCGTGGCGATTTGCTCGAGCTTGCTACTCGCCTCGGAATCAACCTCCAGACCCTCTCCGAAGAGAAGGTCCGGGATCTGCTGGGGAGAGTCAGGGTTGCTGATATCGATGGCTTCGCCGAGATAGCTGCGACAGAGAAGAAGAAGGCGTACCAGCTCATCCGCGCGTACGCCGAAAAGGCATCGGGTGTCCAGGAGAGGAAGGCTCTCAGGACGCCGGACGCGAGAAAGCTTGCCCGGGACATACTCTCGCTCTTTTCGGAGCACGCCTCATCCAAGCTTGCCAAGAACAGATTCTCGCTCCTTACGCCAGCCCTTGACAGGGAGACGATTCAGAGCAGGCTGAGTGCATGCGTGACGGGAATGGATATCCTGAGGGAACTGAAGCAGCGAGGAAAGCGAGATGAGCTGGGGAAGGTGCTCGCGGAGGTTTCCTTTGACCCTCCCTCTGGAAAGAAACCGTCTTCGAGGATGGAATCTGACACCTTGGATTACTTCGTGTCACGGAGGCGCATGATCAAGGCGGCTCGTTCGATTCTTACAAACTTCGATGAGGTTCGGACGCTGAGCTCGTTCTTCAAGAACACGGATAGGAAAGTTCTGGAGAGCGTAATGAAGACGCTTGAGGAACATGAAAGCAAGGAAGTTCAGGATGCGGAGGGAGTTCTATCTGATGCGGAGATTCTGATCAACGAGAAGTTCCGGAAGGGAGGAGTTGACGAAGAGAGGGCGAGGAGGATAGTCGAAGAGCGGATCGAGGAGGTAGTCAGCACTCTTAGGATGAATTCGGAGGAGGAGAACGAGGTCAGAAGGGCAGCACTTGAGGGGCTGTCGATTCCTTTCGAGTTCGAGAGGACTGGAAGGCGAAGGGTCATCGAGAAATGGGAGGGAAGAGAGAAGGAGGAGAGAGCAGCCAAGCTCGCCAAGACAGAGTCGTTTCTGAAGCAGCACTGGGCCGTGGTGGATGATGCGGTTGAGAGGGCAATCTCTCTCGACCAGATGCTGGCGATGGCATCCCTGATGGAAAAGTACACTCTTACAATCCCTGTAATCGGAAGCGAGGGTATAGCCTTCTTCAACGGCCGTAACCTCTTTCTGATGAAGGATCAGCTTGAAGGTGGAAGCAGAGCCGTCCAGCCCGTCAGCTACGCACTGGGCAGGACGAGGTCGACGAAGATAGTTGCGGCCAAGCCCAGGAACGTCGTCATGCTAACGGGAGCGAACAGCGGGGGAAAGACTACCCTTCTCACGACCCTCGCCTCAGTTCACATCCTCACGCTCCTCGGCCTGCCAGTTCCCTGCGAAAAGGCTGAAGTTGCCCCGATGCCCATCTACCTATTCAGGAGGAGGGTGACGCGGAAGATAGGGAGCCTCGAGCAGGCCCTCAGCTCTCTCATCCCCGTCTTCGCCGACAGGCACAGGAAGCTCGTCCTTATGGACGAGTTCGAGGCCCTGACCGAACCCGGAGCAGCGGGCAGAATCTTGGCGGGGATAATGAACGCGGTAGCAGCGGGCAGCAGCCTCCTTCTCCTCGTGACGCACCTTGCCCGGGAGACTCTTCCTCATGTGAAGCTTCCCATCAGGGTCGACGGGATAGAGGCGGAAGGCCTTGACAAAGATGGAGAGCTCATCGTCGACAGGCAGCCAAAGTTCAACCACATTGGGTCGAGCACGCCGAAGCTGATCATCATGAAGCTCTCGAAGAGTGCGAAGAAGGGTGACAAGGCGCTGTATGGCGATATTCTGAACTCGCTTGAGGGCGAGTCGAGCATGCCGGTGCAAACGCCGTTGAACTTGACTTGGCTCTCCAAAGAAGACGCTTAGAAATGGGAGTTCTGACCCCTCCAGCTTCAGGGGGCGGTAGTTCAGTAGATTGATGGCGCTGGTTGAGCGTACGCGAATTCTCTTGCCTTCCTTACGAATTCGCCTTACTCCTTATTCTTGCCATTCTCGTAGCCGTGTCACTCTCCTTTTCTTACCTTGGGTCGCATCAAGATGAAGCTGCGACGATAGGAACGGGCGTCAAGAGGTATCCTCAGAAGGCTCAAGTCCGGTTACGCGTCAAAGCCGAAACGTTCAGTAAGCTCATATTCACTTATTCTTGTGACTGCTATTGGAGGCGCCCCTGTCTTCGAAGAATGTTTGCAAGAGCCATCACTGTGTGAGTTGCTGCTATGGAACAGAGATGCTTCTGTTGGAGGATGATGTGCAACGAATAGTCAGTCTCGGTTTCAAAGAAGGCTCTTTTGTAGTTGAATCCGACCGCTTCAAAATGCTCAGGAACAGCAGTGCCGGGAGATGTGTCTTCCACGATGGAAAGCAGTGCACAATCTACTCAAATCGACCCGCGGGATGCAGGCTGTATCCCATCATCTTCGACGAAGACCTTAACCATCCTGTAAAGGACGCGTTCTGTCCATACAGGGATGAGTTTGGCCTCTCACTGAAAGCCAAACGAGAGTTATCAGACATCTATGTCAAGATGATTGACGGCCCCAAATTTCCCTCCCAAAGCACCCGGAAACTTGCCAAAGGTTGGCTGACCGGCTGAAGTGCCCGAGAATAGGGGCCGGGCTGCGGGAGAAGGCATAGACCCATAGGCTTTCCTGCACGCTTGAGGCCAAAAAGGCAGTGGACATTAAAGTCCTATATCGAACGAACGAGAAGATTCTTGTTCCATGACCTACTCGCTGGATAAGCTATGCATTCAGGTCTTCAAGTTTGACCGACGGGTCAGGTACGCAGGAGTTCTCGATGAGACAGGTAGATTGATTGCGGGGGGGATGAGAAAAGGCACTATCTCTCTGGAGCCTGCCAGTGAAGATTTCAGGATGATGGCAAACCTGACGATACAGATTGCGACTGACAAGACCTGGGATTGGTACTTTGGGGGGATGTGGTACACGTTCTTGAAGCGAGAGAAGGTCAACGTGCTCACCTTCTATCTCGGCGGGAAGAACGTGATGATGATCTCGACGGAGTCAGACTTCGACCTTGACAATGTGGACCTCCTCAGGGACACCGTGATGACGATGTACAGCAACGGGATTGTCCCTGAAAGAGTGAAGAAATAGTGTCAGGCTAGCTCAAGCCCAACTCCAGGTACTCGGCCTGTGCGATGAAGTTGGATCCCGAAAACCTTCTCTCTTCCCCCTTCTTTCGTTTGACTTACCTTTTCGAAGATATAAATATCGCAGCGTGATCAAACAAACAGATGGCGAAGAAGAAAGTAAAGAAATCTTCGAGAAAGGCCAAGAAGACAACCGCAAAGCGGATGGTTATCAAGAAGAAGGAAGTCACACCGCCAGCCGCTGTTCCTGCTACTCCACAACTTGCTACTAGATCACCCTCTGATGTCCACTTACCCTACCGCTAAGTGAGCCTAATGTTCCCTCTAACGCCCTCTCAATCACCCTCATAATCAGACCACAAGAGGTAAGACCGGGGCAGCAATCATTCCCTTTCCTGCCAAGCAGAAGAGAAAGAGCGGGATGAACAGCCTTCCCTTCATCGTGAGTAAGAACCCTGAGATGATGCAGACCATCGACCTGAGAGGCTTCGGATGCCTCGTCTCAATGCCTCTCTTTTCGCTCTTTTTCCTGCTTGTCAGGACTTCGCAAGCCCTCGTTATTGCCGCAGTCTTATAGCATGAAGGAAGGTTGACTCCCTTGAGTGTTTGATAGAATCCTTTCATCCCCTTCCTGTTGTCGATTCCGTTCTCCCAACCGTAATTGATGGCGTTGTAGGTGCTCGTAAGACATTCCGCCAGAAGATCGCGCAGCCCATCTCCTGCGTAGGACTGAGTAACGCACTTCGTCGCTCGCAACGCATTGGACTGCCTTGGCATATATAAGCGGAAATGTTCGTCACCCGATGTTTAACAGAAAGACGAATCACCCAGAGACTTAACAGAACCTAGTATAGACAGGCCTATAACTAAGCAATACACATTACAATCAGTGAATAGATGTGGACACAAGTAGTCAAGGAAGGGCGACGCAAACCCCGAGTTTGGGTAGCCTATTCCCGGACTATCTGAAGCGGATGAAGGCGAAGTTTCACCGTTAAGGATGATTGGAATTTCTGGTGGTTAACAAATGGCAACAGCTTCGTATGTGACGATGTCAGGAGGACAGCAGGTCCTCATTTTGAGAGAGGGTACTACTCAAAGTCGAGGAAAGAAAGCTCAAGACAACAATATTTCAGCAGCCAAGCTGATTGCGGAAGTAGTAAAGACATCACTGGGCCCTAGAGGACTGGACAAAATGCTCGTGGATTCGCTGGGAGACGTCACCATAACCAATGATGGAGCGACAATGCTGAAGGATATGGATATCCAGCATCCAGCTGGAAAGATGATGATTGAGATAGCGAAGGCAGTGGACAACGAGGTGGGCGATGGGACAACTTCATCAGTCGTTCTGGCTGGCGCTCTTCTAGAGAATGCCGAAAGCTGCTGGAAATGAGCGTCCATCCTATGGTTATCGTCAACGGTTACACAAAAGCTGCGAATCAGGCTCAAAGAATCTTGGAAGAGATTTCTGTCGCTGTAGAACCTGAGGATAAGATTACCCTGACAAAAATTGCGGGGACGAGCATGGCTTCGAAGATGGTCTCGAATGAGAGTGCGGCGCTGGGAGTCTCCATAGTCGACGCTCTCCTTCAGGTTGTTGAAAAGACAGCCGTGGGGGGCTTCATTGTCGATCTTGACAACGTGAAAGTTGAGAAGAAGGCAGGAGCCTCTCTCAAAGAGACCTCTCTCGTAAAGGGAATCATCATTGACAAAGAAGTAGTTCATTCTGGAATGCCCAAGCGAATAGAAAAAGCAAAGATAGCGCTCGTAAATTCGCCTCTCGAAATAAAAAAGACCGAGTTCGATGCCAAGCTGAACATCAACGACCCCAGCATGATCAAGAAGTTCCTCGACGAGGAGACCAAGATGCTAAAGGAAATGGTGGACAAGGTCTCAGAATCTGGAGCCAACGTACTCATCTGTCAGAAAGGAATAGACGACATGGCTCAACACTATCTTGCAAAGGAAGGGATTCTGTCGGTAAGAAGGGTAAAGGAGTCTGACATGACCAAACTCGCAAAGGCCACGGGCGCTACGATGGTGACTGGTCTTGACAGTCTATCCAAGAACGACATAGGAGAAGCCGGTCTCGTGGAAGAGAGAAAAATCGAGGACGACAAGTGGATATTCGTTGAAGAGTGCAAGAACCCGAAGGCCGTAACAATCTTCATCAGAGGCGGAAGCCAGAGAGTCGTCGACGAGGTCGAAAGATCAATGCACGACGCTATCATGGTCGTTAAGGACGTTCTCGAGAAACCTGCTGTCGTGGGTGGCGGCGGTGCGGTCGAGGAAGAACTATCCTATCGCCTCATGAAGTGGTCAACTACTCTGCAGGGCAGAGAACAGCTCGCCGCAGAAAAGTTCGCTGAAGCCCTGGAGTCCATACCTCTCGCTTTAGCTGTAAACGCGGGATTTGATCCGATCGATACTCAGGTCGAGCTCAGAGAAAAACACGGCAATAGCAAGATATGGTATGGAGTTGATGTTCTTGGGAGGGGTGCCCGAGACATGTTCGAGAAGGGCATAATCGAACCAGTGGGTGTCAAAGAGCAGATAATCAAGTCGGCAACGGAGTGCACATGCATGATCCTAAGGGTCGATGATGTGATCGCAAGTAGCAAGAAGGGTCCGTCAATGCCTCCGGGTGGACCCCGCGGTCCTGGCGGAATGGAAGGTATGGACTAGGGATTACATTCTTCCTTATCGGTCAAAGATTCGGAGATGAGCCCATCTCACAATCAAACTGTAAGAGATGCGGCTTGGAGATTTTCTGGGTAAGAATTCCGAATATGTCTATCTGACTAGCTCGAAAAATGGAAGGGGTATTCGGCACCTGAGAAATAGCGGGCTGGGCGGGATTTGAACCCAAAATCGGTGGTCAGAATCCAGTCGTGAGAATTAAACCCGAGGGAAGGGGAGGGGCGCTCAACCACAAAATCGCATATCCAGCCAAGGATTTTTCCATTATAATCGTAGTAAGGGGATTTTGCCCCTCCTAGACAGAACAGACAAGATTGAAGGCACGAAAATTATCTCCGGTAACGTACGCGTGAAGCCAGGTACGCTTTCCCCGAATGCTCGCCCAGTCTGTGAGCCCAATAGACCGATAAATGAAGAGCGTAAACAAGCCTACTCGTGAACTCGCGAGCCTCTAATCATCGCTGCTCTTGTTCCTCTTTCTTCACCATTCTCGAAATGACATCTTCAACCACATCCACAGGCGTAATTCCTCTCTTAGCAGCATAGGCGTCAAGCTCTTTGGCTATGTCCTCAGGTATCTCGTAGATTCTAACCCTCTTGAACTCGAGAGCCCTAAGCAGGTCAAGCCAGTCAGGTTCAGGTATCCTGATGCTATTGAAGCCCTTTGTCTTGACTTCGTATGATTCCCAGTAATATTTGCCTGAAGTCTGCTCCGCATAAGTTAGCGTCAGCGCTGATCTAAACCACATATGACGACTATCAGTTTGTCTCGACCTTCAGCTCTTCCAGCCGATTGAGAGTGGCTGAGGAGATTTGCAGATAAATTAAGCCCTGAGCTGTTGCATTAGAGTAGAGCGTTATTGGTGTTTGAAGGTGCGAAATTCCTACAATGAAGGGAGGAAGAGGTGCTGCTGTTTCCAGTATTCCGAATGAACTGGTCACCAGCTGTGGTTGAGCCTGCGGCGATGATCGTAAAGACTGGGGATAATGAATCTCGATGTTGAATCGTATCATCGGGGAAGGATGGGGGCTCGCTGCACTTGCTTGGATGAACTCCGCTTCGCGTATGATGTAGAAGAAACTCGATAGCATCCTTTAAACTTGCCTAATGCAGGCTCTCCCAAACCTTCGTCAGATAACTGAACCTGCCAAAATGCGGCGGATAAGCGGTTCATACCATGCACGGCCGCGCTGGAGCACTACCTGAACATAACGTTCACGGAAGAAGACAGGGTGCGGATGAAGCTGTGGGTCGAAGGTTGGGTTCAGAGGGCTAACCGACAAAGGTAAACAGTCAGATGAACTTGACAGGCTCCGACTCCGAGTTCAAGATACTGCAGCGAAGCAGGAGCGGAGCCGCAGATAATCTACCCGCCCACCGAGAAGCCGAAGTCATCACACCGCGTTCACGAGCTCGACCTTGACGCTGGGCTGAAAGGAATGCTTGGGCGCTCTAGCTCGTCAGAGTGAGCTCTATCTTGACTTCCTCGGGGATCCTAAGACTTCGTTATCTGCCGCATCGTTCTTTCGTTCGGTTCGATGTCGAGGATCCTTCTGTGAATCCGGAGCTGCCAGTGGTCGAACGTGTGCGTACCCTCGCCAGTGGGGGCTCTCCTCGTGGTGATCTTCAGTCTCCTCGTTGGCAGAGGTTGCGGACCTTTGCATTTGACCCCTGTCTTCTCTGCGATCTCTTTAATCTCCCAGGCAAGCCTGTCCAGCTGCTCAACGTTGGAGCTGGTTAGCTTGATGCGGGCGTACTGTGGCACTATTCTTCAGGGGCCGGTTCTTGACTGGATACTTAGATGTATACCACTCATCGCCCGACCACGTCGCTCCAACCTTCCAAACGACGCTTGCAGACCTGACCTTGATTCGCGGAGTTAACTAAATGACCGCACCAGGTCCGCAGACATGCTCGTGACCAGCGATACAACTACCCCATTGGTGACCACAGGTCTCCTTGAAGTTTATCATTTTTTTCATTCACCTTACCGAGTTGATCTCCTCGACCATTTTCTCCTTTTCGCTGCTCGGAATTGTTGCACTTCCTTTGGTAGCGGGACGGTCAGTACATCATGAGCTTCTTTTCCTCAAGCATCACGTGCAGGTTGTGCACGGCCCTGTAGACGTCGCTCTCCCGCTTCGCTCCGGTGCAGACCAGCTTGCCGGAGGCGAAGAGGAGTATCACGGTCTTGGGGTCTGGCATCCTGTGGATCAAACCGGGGAACTGCTCGGGCTCGTACATCGATTTTGGCAGCTGCCTGGCCGCTTCCTCCAGGTGAACCTTCCCCCCGAGGTTCGCCGATGCCACCATGTTCTGTATCACTATCTCCGCCTCATTCTTGATGGGGATGCCGCCCTTCTTCAACCTCCTGACGACCTCCTGCACGGCCTTTCTTGCCTGCTCCTCCGATTTTGCACCCGTGCAGACCATCTTCCCCGAGCTGAAGATCAGCGTGGCCGTCTTGGGGGTCTTCAGTCTGAATACCAGTCCAGGGAACTGGTCGGGGTGGTACTCCACGTCGGGAAAGTTCTTGGTTATCAGGTTCAGGTCGACCTTCTGATTTATCGAGGCGGAAGCGACAACGTTTTCGATGCTTACAATCGCCTTCGTTTGAGGCATTACGGAGAAGTGAAAACTCGGCTTGTTATTTAAATAGTATATAAATCGGGCTGGGATTGGTCGAGTTATTCCAAAGCGGATTACACATCGCCCCTGTCAACGACCTTGTGCTCAAGCGGTATCTTCGGTCTCCTTAGGCCATAGGTCTTACGTACTTCCACTGGGAAAGACTGTTTCTGAACTGGCGCCCTGCCTAGTTCGATGAACAAGTACATTCGCTACTGTGATTATTGCAACCGGTACAAACCATCACAGGGCGTCCTTCGGTTCTCATCTCCGCCGCCTTTCTTCCACACTTACTACAGTAAATCGATTCTACCACGCACCACTTCTGGCTTAGCTGTAGAAGGGCACCGCGACCCTCTCCATCGGGTTGCTCTCCCTGGAGGACCTCACCTTCTTCGCTGCCTTCTGGAAGTGCTCGTAGGTCACGATCGGTTCTTCGAGATGCTTCTTCGCGTCTTCGGGCCTCGGATACTTGGCGATGTATGCTTGAAGAACCAAGGAGAGTGCCGTGTTCACCAGAGCGGCCAGGTCTGCTCCGTTGAATCCCTCGGTCATCTCAACTAGGCGGTCAACACCCACGTCCTTCGAGATTGGCTTCCCCTTGAGTTGTATCTGCAGGATGTCCCTCCTCGCTTCCTTGTCGGGCAGCGGGACACCAACGATCTTGTCGAACCTGCCCGGTCTGAGTAGGGCCGGGTCGACCATGTCAATCCTGTTCGTGGCTGCGAGCACCACAACGCCCTGTAGCGCCTGGATGCCGTCCAGCTCCGTGAGCAGCTGACTGACCACCCTCTCGGTCACATTGCTGCCTCCCCCCATTCCCCTCACTGGGGCAAGGGCGTCTATCTCATCGAAGAATATTATGCAAGGAGACGCTTGTCTTGCTCGTTTGAAGACCTCTCGCACTCCTCTTTCCGATTCACCCACCCACTTGCTGAGCAGCTCTGGGCCCCTGACGCTGATGAAGTTGGCTTCGCTCTCGGTCGCTACTGCCTTGGCTAGGAGCGTCTTTCCAGTCCCGGATGGTCCGAATAGAAGGACCCCCTTCGGCATATTGTAGCCTATCGCCTTGTACAGGTCGGAGAACTTGAGCGGCCACTCCACGGCCTCCTGGAGTTCCCTCTTGACGTCCTCCAGCCCTCCGATCCCAGACCACTTCACGTCCGGCGTTTCGAGATACACCTCTCTCATCGCCGACGGCACGATTTCTTTCAGCGCGTTCTCGAAGTCGTCCCCCGTGACAATCAGTTTGTCGAGCGTCTCCGGGCTCAGTCGTTCCTCCTCGAGGTTCAGCTGTGGCAGCATTCTTCTGAGAGTCTTCATGGCGGCCTCTTTGCAGAGATACTCGAGGTCGGCCCCGACGAACCCGTGCGACACCGCGGCGAGCCTCTCCAGGTCAACGTCCTGCAGCAGCGGCATGTGACGCGTGTGAATCTGCAGTATCTCGTATCTTCCCTTCTTGTCCGGGACCTTGATCTCGATCTCTCTGTCGAACCTCCCCGGTCTTCGGAGGGCTGGGTCCAGTGCGTTGGGCCGGTTGGTGGCCGCTATCACGATGACCTTGCCCCTGGCCTCGAGGCCGTCCATCAAGGAGAGCAACTGGCTGACGACTCTCCTCTCGACTTCTCCGGTCACCTCCTCCCGCTTTGGAGCTATCGAGTCAATTTCGTCGATGAAGACGATGGTAGGCGCCTTCTCCTTTGCCTCCTTGAATATCTCCCTGAGTCTTGCCTCCGACTCACCGTAGAACTTGCTCATGATTTCCGGACCACCTATCGGAATGAAGTGAGCGTTGCTCTCAGTGGATACAGCCTTTGCAAGAAGCGTCTTACCGGTTCCCGGAGGGCCGTAGAGGAGAATTCCCTTCGGTGCTTCGACGCCCAACTTCTCGAAAATCTCCGGATGTCTGAGGGGGAGCTCGATCATCTCCCTTACTTTCTGGATCTCGTCCTCTATGCCGCCGATATCTTCGTAGGTTACCTCTGGTACTCCCCTCAGAGCTTCGCCCTTCTCCGAGATGACGAAGACCGTCTTCTGAGTTATCAGCGCCGCTTCTGCGACCGGAGTTAATCCAGTAACCTGAAAGGTGAGCCTCCCGCCGAAGTAGGGTACCATCACGTTGTCCCCCTTCGTCACCGGAATACTGTCGAGGGCATCCGCCAAGTATCTCTCGTCGATGGGCGGTACGGCGTCGAGCGGAGCGACCACGACCTTCTCAGCTGGCGGGGCCTTGACTTTCTTTATGACAACCATGTCACCGATAGCGACGCCGGCGTTGTTCCTGATGAGACCGTCGGTCCTCATTATTCCTCTGCCCTCGTCTGATGGGTAGAGGGGCAGGCACTTCGCGACCGTCCGTCTCTTTCCCTTGACCTCGATTACGTCTCCCGTGGACGCGTCCAACCCGTCCATCGCGCCATAGTCCAGCCTGGCCACACCTCGACCCACATCGCGAGTGTATGCCTCCAGAACCTTGAGCTGGACTGGCTGCTGGCTCGCGCCTTTATCAATGGTAGACAATCTTGACCCTCCTGTACTAACAATGAGTCTTCCCCATGAGATAGGTGTTGCTATCATGCACTTAGGAATACCAGTCCATATGACATCTTTCATGAGTGCTAACTTGAAGAGCTCTCTAACTCAGTACTAGCCTTCGGCTGATGCTTGAACGTCTTTAGATATTCGACCAGGTCGACGAAATCTGGGTTGTTGTCTGCTCTGCGAAGTCGTACGCGGATGTCTTCCATTCCCAAGTTCACCACGATCTCAGGTTGATATGGAATCCTGGTGAAGAGAACGGCGGAGTAGTGTATCCTTCCCCTGACCTCTTCTCGTACAATGTCTTCCGTGTCTGGGAAAGCTAAGATTGCAAAGGCGATTCCGTCAATCCAATTGACGGTGGGGATAACTGGAATTTCTTTCGTGAGTATCTGCTTCACGACGTCTTCAAAAAAGATTATTTTATTGTCGGACTCCAAAACATGGTGAACGATGATTTCCTCGGTAGGCATGTATGTAATCTTGGCCAAATCTAACGCCTTCTCCTGATGGAACAGATTCTAGTCCCTCCGAATTAAGGTTACTTGCTTATTCGGGAGATAAAGCCTGCATCGGATGGGCGAATCATGAAATAATCGTCAATCTGAGGATGGGTTCGAGTCGCGCAGAAGGAGAATGTTGATATGCTCATGCTCAAAAATCAGACTGTAGGTGTCGAAACATAACGGGCTACAGGTGTGGACGATATGACCGTGGTGACTTTGGAGTCGGTCGAGCGAAGCCCGTTGGGGTAGGCAGCGTGTATGACGTTTCGCTCTCTGAAATAAGCGACGGCCGATGGGAGTAGCCAGAGTTCAGGGTCGTGGCATATTCGTCGCGGGAGCCATAGCGGGTGAACACTTGAAAGTCAAGGTCACTGATCCTGGCAAAGGGTCCGCCAACGACCAACTAATCTCTCGAAGTTCAGAAGTGAGACTTGAACTGACTGGCAAGGTCGGGTGGAGTAATTGAGTCTCCGCTCCGGCGCAAGGGAGGGACACCTCGGTTCGAAGGGCTACCTCGAATATCTTGATCAAACCCTAGGTTTTTCGAGAGGAACCCTCCACGATCTCTGTCTAGCAGCCGTAAGGTCGAAGGGCAAGACTAAGACCAAGCAGGGGGTCAAGGAGACATATCGAGGAGAGACCGATCGCGAAGTACGTACGACTTCTCACCACTCCATTCCCGTGCGTAAAGCCATATTTTTGATAGAGTTCAAGGTGACCAAGGTGGGGAAGCAGGTCGACCGAGTGGTCCAGGTTCATCTGAAAGAATAGCGGATTTCACGAATTCCTGACTCCAGTATGCCCTGCTCTTCAGCCAAGTTCAGTTCGATTAGCTGACCCATGTCGCTTCTTCTAGCTAACAGGAGCAGGAGGCGGACCCCCCTCTCAACCCCAGGATGTCGTTGCACTCGCTGAGGAGCGCGTTAAGTGGCTGCAGGTTGAGGAGCAGCCGGACCCGCCTTATGCGGTTGTCTTTTTCTTGACAGCCTTCTTCTTGACCTTCTTCGACTTCGCCATGTAGATGAATATCTCCGCCCTTGCTTAAATTGTTTGCAGCCCGTTAGCCGCTCCGTCAAATCTTCGGTTGGTCGAGCGTCTCCTCTGCGCATACGTCAACCGCAGACTTTCCACTGCCTTCATTCTGGACCAACCAAAGAAGAAAAGTGCCAGGAAACCCTAGCCTTTCGATCTATTACTTTCTCGCTGAACGGACTTGCGGAGTCGGTTCAGTTCGGCAATCTTCTCCTGGTATTCCTTTTTCTTCTTCTTGTTTCCTTGTGTGCGCGCTTGGTCGTATAGCTTCCTCAGATTCTCTTCTTCTTGCGCGTGGTCGGACAACTATGGCTACGAGGTCCTCCCGCCGTAATTATTCCTTTCAAACATGGGTCGCGAGACTACCCACAGAAGCAGTCCTCCTTGTTGTGAAGTGTCCCGTTCGAGAAAGAGTATCGGGGGAGGGTTCCCGCTTTCGCGGGTCCAAACCCCTAGAGTCTTCCGTTCTTGTTCTTACGCTGTGCTTTCCGTCGATTCTTCCATCGAGGGGAGCCCAGAGGGGATCTCTGGGAACTTCTCCTTCATCCTGCTTTCGGCAACTGCTGCAGCCTCCGCAAGGACCTTCTCTGCGTCCTCGTTGGCAGCCGCGAAGTTCAGGTTGTATCCGCCCACCGTGCCAGCATCGACCAGGACGCTGCTCAGCAGGCCTGAGATCTCGCCAATCTCACCTTCTGCCTCCGGCAGGACGCTCATCAGTCCCTGTCTTACGCTGCGAATCACTGACATCGCGGGAGTGAGAGTGACAACGATGTCGCCCAGCTCGGTGACGGTGTTCAGCCTGAGGGTTATCTGTTCGAGAGCCAGTTTGGCCTGGGTGACCATCCTGCTCATCTTCCTTACCTCCGCGAGCTCATTCGCGTAGACTGCAGCGTGCTGCGAATCGTGCTTCTGCATGGATGACACGACCTTGTTGAAGATCGAGGCGTCTCTCTCCCTGAGTTTTGCGCACGTTCCGTCGAGCTTTGCGACTTGGACTTGAATCTGCCGTACTGCCAGGTCCAACCTCGGCTTCAGAGGACCCGGGTTCTGGACGGATCCGCGGACTCTTGTCGTGAACCCACTGCCGTTGGTTTTATCCCACTTGTTTGCGAATTGCGACATATCTGATTCTGTATTGGATACTGGTAACTCTTCTTTACGCCGAATGTCGCCGACTGACCTGTCACCGTGGTGACTGGGATGTCAGTGACAAGTTTCATTCTGAGACGAATACAATGTTTGATCCTCGACGAGTGCGAGGCCGCTGCCAGGGCTGACACAGAGAGACGCGCGATGCTGGACGATGCAGTTCGCGTTGAAGTGGTGCAGGATTGTATGATGTAGACGGGAAGGAAAACGATGCCTTTCAATAAAGCCGAGAGCTTCATGCAGGGTAGAGTATCATTAGAAGCCGCAGGACAATGGAGATTCGAACCGGCGGCAGGAAGGTCGGTTCGGAGTCCAAGTTTCGAGCGGTGCTCAGGAGCCGGAGGTTAGGTCCTCCGGCTACCCTTTCTTGATTTCCTCAAGCCTCGACTTGATGTCTTGGTTAACTAACTTCAAGAGGTCACCGTCATTTTCATATGAAGTCAGTTTCTGGAAATGTTTAGCATCGGTAAGCACACCACCGAGCTCCTTTTCTCTTTCGTCGTCTCTTCTCACCTTCACATAGACGAACTTGTTCTTCTCGTCCATCACTCGCAGTATTTCTATGAATTCGGCGTACTGGTAAGGACTGAATTCGCGGTCAAAGATGACAATTCCCGCATCTGACTTGTTTATGGTGTCTATCATCTCAACCATCCGCATGCGTGAGAATTCCCCTCTGGTCTCTTCAAAGTCCTTGACTGTTATATCGGGGAATGCCGATTTGATTACGGCCTTTAGCTTGTCTTTCGACTCCTTGGTGTCCCCACAGTAGCTCAGAAAGACAGAAGAGAAGTTAGAGCATGTGCATTTCTGGTTTCTGCACTTGAAACAGGCATTAGGGTACTTGTTCCAAACAAGTTCTTGCAAAGAAAGCCTAAACTTGTTTGAAATGCCGAAAGTCCAAGCCAGTATGCCAGACAATTCACTGCCGACATCCTTCGTATCGGCATGTTTTCTGAGGCTTCGGGAAGTCTTACCCAAGTCTTCAACTAACCTGGTGAGCATCAAGTCAGGAGTATTGTTGATATTTTCTTCTTTGTAGGTGTAGTCGAGATACTTCTGCCAGTCCTGCATATTCTCAGGTCTGTCTTTGTCGATTATTGGAAATATGTCAAGTGGCGGCTGTCCCTTTTTTCCGGGCAACTGTGCGAGGTACTTTGTCTTCATGACCTCGTCAAGACTAATGTTCATTTTCTTACTGAAAGCGCAGGTCCATGCGAAGACATCTGGAAGCGCATCCTTAATCTGCTCAAAGTTAAAAGTCAGAACTGGCTTTACCAATTCCGAAACTTCCTCAATCAGCCGATGCAATACTTGGTCACTCAGTAAACCTTGGTTCCGCTTACCATAGATGTCGTCAAACATGTTCGTCCACCCGTCCAGAGACATTCTGTTGTAAGCCATGAAGCAAAGCCGTGTTTCGGAATACTTAAGCGTGATATTTCGTGGTTCTGTTAAGTTGGTGGTCGGTCGTCCTATCTGTTAAGGATCGGTTCATGGCCTGAACCTATTCAGGGGCGCTAACGGATGAATATTCGTGAAATCAACATGCTAAAGTGACGCACGAGGATTCAACAAAGTACGGTTCGGAAGTTTGTGAAACGCCGTGAGCCTGAGAACCGGAATGGGAATGGGCCAAAAGGCATCAGAAAAAATTTAAAGAAAACACAGAGAGAAAGAGGAAGAATACCCGCAACGTTGCTTCAGTCACAGGTCAATGCGTCTTCCCCGGGGAATATCATCCGCACGTCGGGCATAATGAGATAGAAGAATCTGAGGGCGAAGTTTCATCTTCTTCAACTGCTACCCAGAATTGCACGCCGTTCGGGCCGGAAGGGATTCGAACCCTACAAGGTCTCTTTCCTTGGACCCGAAATGATTCTGCGGGTCCTAGCCGGGCTAGTTAAAATAAGCTCAGGATGGGCTCCGTTTGGCAGTAGAGACTAGGTTCAGGCTAATTGGATTCGTATACATTTGGTAGGTGAGCGCGGGTCAGCCCTGCCACATTGGCCTTCTTCATTTCGATGAGCAAGACTTCAGCGAACCTAATCACGCTCTCATCCTCGACGATGAGGCACCGCTGGTGGAAGTGAAAGTTTAGGTCGCGTTGAAGGCGATGACATCCGATGAGTTGTTCCCCGTTGCGGCGTTCAGGCCTGCAATTCTGCCAGTCGTTAAGGCGCGCCCGTGCGCGATGCCTGAGAGGAGGCTCATCGGGTAGGAATCTCCCCAGAAGCCAGCGGCGGCGTTCCCCGCAGCGTAGAGTCCCGGTATGGGTTCGTTCTTGCTGTCGAGGACCTGCATGTTAGTGTCCGTAAGGGGTCCGTGCATGGCCACCAGGTAGTCCGGAGGCGATTCGCAGGCGTAGTATGGAGGTACGGCAATGGACATGCCCTTTAGGGACGTGGCCGGTACACCAAAGTCCGGGTCGTCCTTGCCACTCGCCACGATTTCGTTGTACCTGTTCACGGCCGCGGTCAGCTCAGTGGGGTCTGCCCCGAACGTCGCCGCCAAGCCTTCAATCGTGTCGGCGGAGGTCACCTCCCCCGTGGTGAGCATCGTCTGAACCGCCGACGAGATGGACGATGTTACCTGAGTAGAGTCGAAGATTTGCCACCACTCGTGGCCGGGCTGTTTCAAGACACGGGGGGCCAGATAGTCGTTTTCCGCGGTTTCGTTCGTGAAGCGATCCCCGAACATGTTCACGTATAGGCCAGGGTTGGGCGCGTACATCAAAGGCCTGTTGGCCATGTAGGGTGGCTTGTTCGTAGAGAGGAAGTGCACCATCGCGCAACCAGGTTCGTCCGGCACATTCGCTCCGACCCAGAGAGCCATTGCGAGCCCGTCCCCCTGGTCCGTGCCTATGGCGTAGAGCCTGTCTTTCACGACAGAGGTCCAAGGTATGTAGTAGTTCACCATCTCTGTGTTGCCCGAGATGTCTCCGGTGCATATTATCACAGCCTTGGCCGCGTTGAACTGCGAGTATGTACCGTCCGAGTTCTGCGCGATGACTCCGGTGACCGCACCTGCGTTATTTGGCCGGACTAGCTGGATAGCCCTGGTGTTGAACCTCACCTGCATCCCGAGGCTCTCCCCATAGGACTCGAACATCTGGTATCCAGCGGGACTTGTCGCGGTCGGCCCGCCGAACTCCGCTGCTCCTGTGCCGAATAAGTAGAACCCGCCGAAGGCCGGGGGAGGCACTGGTTCGTAGTCATAATGTGTGTTGGTCTTGTCGGCAATGTTTAACATCCAGTCCATGGCCGGACCGCTGTTGTTGGCCCACAGGGCAAGCAACCTGTAGTCTGCTCGACCCTCTGAGTGCTCCCAGAGTTGCTCCACAATTGTCGACACATCGGTTATTGCTCCTGCCTTGATCTGCGACGAAGTATTAATGCAGCCCCACGCACCCCCCGGCGCTACCGAGCTGGAATACGCCTCGAGCATGATGACCTTGGCTCCTTGCTCGGCGGCGGAGACCGCGGCTGCGCAGCCCGACGGTCCGGAACCCAGGACCACAATGTCCGCGTCGACGGTCTCCTTTATCGAGCTCGAAGGGATCGCCGCGGGTGGCGTCATGAAGCTAGGGGTCTGCGCCACGGTCGTCGTCGCAGTCGTCGTGCTGGTCGTGGTCGCAGTGTTCGTCTCCGTCGTTGTGGTGGTGTTGGAGCCCTTGCCCAGGTACCCTCCCGCCACCCCGACGACGGCGCCTACCGCGAGGCCCGTGACGGTCCCCGCCATGAACCTCCTCCTTGATATTCGTCTTCTGTCGTCGCTTGCGGACACGAGAATCTCGCCCTTTCGTGCTCGCGGACGCTATTTCTCGGTCATGGGAGGAGGCCCTCCCCCCCGACGGTCGGGCTCTATTCAGTGGTCGGTTCGGTGCTCGATTCCTCCCAGAGATGGTCGAAGAACTGGGCGAACCCCTCCACAAAGAGCTCCTCCATGCAGACGAACTGCGGGTGCTTCTTCACCGGGTCGTAGGTTCTGCTGATGTCGGGGCCCATCTGGAGCACCTTCCTGTCGTAAATCGCCAACAGGAAGCCGACCTGGCTGTGGTATCTGACCTCGCAGAAGGAGGACCAAGGCGAGGCGTCCTGCTCTTGGCCGCCTCCCTGCACTATCATCCGGAACTTGACCCCCCTCTCCACGCAGCGCCTCTTCGCGTCATCGAGCTGCGCCGCGAACTCACTCGTCGGCAGGTGCGTGATGTGTCTGCTTGGCGCCAGCAGCATGATCTCGTGCTCCGCCGAGCCGAGAAGCCTGAGGCCTTCGAAGTCAAGCTCCCGCTCGGTCTTCAGGAGCCTGTAGATCGTCGCGTCCTCTGGGGCCTCCTTCTTGTAGGGCCACGAACCCAGATTGCCGAGGTCTGTGGATAGGCTTCTCGCGATCGTTATCCTCTGGTCGAGCTGCGCCCGGAGCCGTTCTTCGAGGAGCGCCAGACACTCCTCGGGCTTGCAGGCGGTGAACTGGTTCGGCACGCCCAGATCCTTTCGAAGGAGCCCCAGCTTGATGAGCTCGTCGATGTTCCGGCGCACGGTGGTGTTCTCCAGGCCACATGACCCGGTGATGTCCCTCGTCGTCGTCATGCCCAGCTTCAGGGCCGAGACGTAGACCTTGGCCTGGTTCGTGGTCAGGCCGATGCGCGTCAGGCGGGCGATGACTTCATCCGAGGAGGGCGACGACCGCCCATCGATTGCCATGGGTGAGACGACGCGTCCCTGTCATAAAACTGGTGAGGACAATTACCAAATCTGAGAATCATCCCCAGAATCGGGAACGAATCGGCTCACAATCGGTGCTTCTTCTCGCTGGGTTTCACTGCCGCAACCTGCAGTGGTACCGGCGGACAGGCCATCGAGAGGCTATCCAACATCGAGCGTACAGAGAATCGTCAAGCCACGCTCGGAAGGAGGACGAGGATGCGCAGGCCCAGACCCCTGTAGTCCGCTTCGTTCTATGCGACGAAGGCCTCGGAGGTGGCTTCCGCCTGCAGCACGATGAGGAAGTCCGGAAGGACTCTGTCCAACGAGGCGACCTCGCTCAGCTTCTTCGAGTACAACTCCCCGCCTCGCCCGCCTGGCGACCCTCAGCAGAAGATGAACGGGGATTGTAACCGACTATCTAAAGACCAACACCCTCGTGAGTCCCGAAGAGAAGTTGAGGAACGTATTCACAAAATTAATCGACGGTTCGTTTTCGGGCGACGAGCCGATGCAGGGCCATGACAGCATCGTCGAGCTGAAGAGGCTCACCAAGGAAACCCTTCCAAGCACGAGCGCGCTTAGGGGCCTCATCCTGTCCGAGCCGGACTACCTCCCGGATGAGGAGGTCCAAATCAAGGTCAGGATGCATTCGAGGCTGCTTTACCTTGAGCTTAACCGCTCCAATCACTGATTTCGGAACGAGCAGCCTGGTCACCGAGGCGGCAGCCTGATCACCGCCTCGCCCGACGGAAGCGTCGACAGGTACTCCCAGCCCTCCTCGATGTACCTCTTCACCTCGCCGATCGGCACGACCTTCTGCCTGTTCCCGTTCAACCCCATCTTCTGCTTCGTCTTCTGGTCCAGCAGCTCCTGCAGTCTGGTCTCCTCAATGAGCGACAGGTCGCCGAGGGCGTCTATCTCCCCGTCCGTCCACTTGGAGAGCTTCAGGAACCTCCTGTTGAAGAGAGCGAGCATCGCGTCCCTGCTCACGCCCTCGCCCTTCACCGTGGCGAGGTGCTTCTCGTGGCCCCGGGCGAAGGCGTCGCGCATCTTTTCTATCGTCGCCTCGGGGAGCGCCTTGTTCACCGTGTACGTAGCCTCCATGCTCCCAGCGTGCCCCATCCAGAAAGCCCGCCAGTCCGGTATGATCATCCCGTCGGCCTCGGCCTCCATCATGCGGACGTCGAAGTAGCGGCGGAGCACGTAGGGGCGCCAGCCGAACCCCGCTCTCCTCATCGCCTTGCGTATGCCCTTGCAGACCATCGCGGTCCTGATGTGTTCCGGGCGCCGCGGGTCGTACTTCCAGACGGCCGTTATCAGCGGGGAGGCCGGCGAGAGGACCTCGCCCTGGCCAAGGCGCCACTCAAGGTAGTTCTTCAGGTAGCCGCAGGCCTGCTGGGGGACGAAGACGAAGTAGGCGTTGCGCTTCTTCGAGAGGGTCCTCCTCACCCTCAGCAGGGACGGCGCCCTGACGAACTCCACCCGCCCTCCGGAGAGCTCGAGCTCCGGGAGGTCGCCGACGACCAGGCCGTCACCGCCGAGGAAGTCGCCCAGAACCTCAGGCCTGAACCCGCAGAACGCCATGAGCGAGGCCGAGAGCCTCTCCCTCATCGAGGAGACGTCGAGTATGCGCTGCAGCTCCTCCCTCGTGGGGACCCTCTCGTTGTCGTACATCCCGGCCGAGTCCCTCACCCTGACCCGCTTCGTCACCTCGAGGTCGTTGAAGGTCCACCAGCTCTTGATTGCCTTGATGTAGGTCCTGATGGTCACGCCGGAGAGGTTCTCTCCTCGAGCCTGACGACCAGCTCGACGCAGAAAGTCCACCGCCCACTTCTCATCCATCTTATCGAACTCCTGAGGCGACGTCGCCATGGTCTCGCAGCAGTTCCCCGGCCGCCTGAACGCCCCCGCGGCACCGGACTGGCTCCCTCTCTCGACCTCAGTGATCCATGCCTAGCACTCTCGCGTCCTCGAGCATGCCTTTGTACGGGGAGCGCGCGACCGTCACTATCAGTTTTCCACCTCTCGCGAATGCGGGTGCGCTCTTAACGCACCGGGTTCGTCACTAAATGGTGGCAGTCCCGCCGGCGTTCGTCACCTCAGCCTCCCCCAATCCCGCAGAATGGACGGTCCCCCACGTAGACGGAGCAGCGTAACCGCGTCACCTTAGGGCTGCTCCCTCCCGGACCTCGCCCGGTTCGGCAATCCAGAGTCAGAGCCCCTCCTTCGAGGGACCTGCTCCTCACGACCACCCGCTCCGGCGTGAGATCAGCCCGCCCAAGTGCGTAGGTAGAAGGAGAGATGGCTTTACCCGACGGTTGCTGGCCTCTGCGTGTAGCCGGTTTCAGACTATGGGAGACGGCTAATCTCCCGACCCTCCCCGCCACCAAATCGCAGCCGACAACTGCCATCTTAAATGGTTTGTCGATTCCGTTAGCCGGATAGCCAACCTTCGTAGTTGGTCGTTAAATTCGACTGTCTGGTGATTGCTAGTGGAAGATAATTCTGGACGCTACGATAACTGGTGCGCCGTCGCAGGGTTCTTTGATGGTGATGGAGGAATCGATGTCGAAGCCCGGTCCTATACGTTGCACTGGGTGCTGAACTTCGTGGATAACTGGCCTCCACAAGTAATCCAAATCAAGAGGTTTCTGGAAAGTGAGAACGTAAGAGTCGGAGCCGTAAGAGATACGGGGACGGGAGGATTCAAAATCGAGGTGGCAGAAATTGAGTCCCTCAAAAAGTGCGCGAGGATGATGTTAGCAGCGTCGTGTCTTTTCAAGAAACGCGAGGAATTGCAAATGATGATAGCTTATTTCGAAGGGAAGGTTTCAGGCGACGATGTAAGCACATTCCTCAACGGGGAAGTGAGTAGTGGTATACACGTTGGGAAGCTTAGGACAACCAACATCCCATATACGTACTTTGAGGGGAAGAAGGTCTACAAGAAGGGGTATTGCAGAAACTCCCCTTCACCACTACAGGCGTTGAGTGAGGACGAGAGGGAAATGGTAAGGAAAAGTTACGCTGAAGCCGGTGAAACAATCTATCAGCTTGCTGCAGTTTACAGAGTGTCACCTTCGACAATCTTCAGAGCCGTGCGGGGACTACACCGAGGATGCAAACCAAGACCTGCGGGCTAGCCTCCCTGCCCTACCCGCCACCGAGCCCGAGCACTATTCTGGAGTATATTTAGTGTGTTGCTCGACCAGCTGCTTCATCCTGCACACGTTGCAGACCCCGGTCGAGGAGGGCTGACCGCAGAGGGTGCAGGGGACGGGACTGGGACCCTTGGAGACGGAGAACTTAGAGGCGACGTTCAGCGCCGAGTTCAGTAGGACGTTCTTCATCCCGGGGTGGTTGGCCTCCAGTTCGTTGAGGTAGTCCCTCACCTCGCTTCTGAGCCCCTCGTGCATGTACGGGCAGCTCGCGCTCTGGAAGGGGATGCCGGTGAGGTGAGCGTAGAGTGCAATCTCTTCTTCGTATATCTCCATGAACGGCTTGACCCGGCGGAGCGGGAAGTCTCCGTCGACTACTTGGGGGTCGATCCAGCCCAGCCTGTCCACGTCTCCGTGCATCAGGTTCATCATGAAGGTCTGCACGTAGTCGTCGAGGTTGTGAGCCGTCGCGATGACGCTGACGCCCGCTCTGGCCGCCGCCTCGTCGATGGCGCGCCTCCTGAATACGCCGCAGATGCTGCACGACGATATCTCGCGCTCGTCCTTCCAAGCCAGCGCGTGGTCGAGGTCGAAACCGTAGAGCTCCTTGTACGAGACCACCACCTGCTCGAGCCCTCAGCTCCTTGGTAAGAGCCGCCGAGTGCTCAATCGACTCTTCCCTGTACCCCTCCACCCCTTCATCCACCGTCAGGACGACCAATCCGTAGCGCTTTGTCCCGCCGAGGGCGTGGAGCACACGCAAGAGCGAGAGACTGTCCTTGCCGCCGGAAACCGCCACCCCGACCTTCTCTCCGTGGCGCAGCATACCGTAGCGTGAGATTGTCTTCCTCGTCTTCTCGACTATCGAGGCCTCAAAGCACTTCGCGCAGAGCGCCTCGCCGGAGTACCTGCGGGTGTAGAACACCTCGCCCTCGCACCTCACGCAATCCAATGTTGACACCAGTTCGAGTCCTCTGAAGTAGATGAACGCTTAAAGAGTTCTCTTCTGGGTCGAAGCTTGGCACTTGGAGCAGGAGTACAAGCGGATCACGTTCAGCTATGGCATCATTATGCTGCGCACCCGGAGCGGGCTGTCGCTCATGGACAGGCTCGGCAAGTGGAGGATAACCAAGCCGCTCGCGTGGTTCATGCTGTACCTGTTACCCATATCGGGCGGCATAGCCCTCTACGTGATACTCTCGGAGGTTCTGGTCTTCCTGGGGCCAAAGGGGCCGGCGACGGTGAGCTTCATCCGAACGATCAACCCCCTTTCCAACCTGCTTCTTCCAGGAATCAACCCGTACGTGCCCATAGTCTATGGATGGCTGGCGATAGTATTTGCCATAGTCATTCACGAGTCGGCGCACGGGATAGTGGCAAGGTCCCTGGGCCTTCCGATCAAGTCGGCGGGCGCCATCTTCCTCTTCTTCATCCCACTCGGCGCGTTCGTTGAAGTCGACGAGAACCAGGCTCAGGGAGACGCGGCCGCGGAACTCGCTGAGGGTCCTCGCAGCAGGCTCGGGCATCAACTTCATTGTGGGTGTGGCTTGCCTGCTCCTCCTCGTGTGGACGGTCTCGGCCATGGTCCCCACGGTGAATGGGTCTGCCGTGTTCGCGGTAAACCAGCCTGTCAACGGGTCTGTTGCTCCTGCCTGGAACGCTGGGATCAGACCCGGAGACTTCATCGTGGCGGTCGACGGAGTCCCGAACAACGACCTGTCGACTCTCAGCCTCCAGCCGTTCCAGGTAATCAACGTGACAATCTGGCGGGCGGGACAGACCCTCACGTACGACGACATAAAACTGGGCGAGGTGATAATAACCAACATCCAGACTCACCAGAACACCACGCAGGCTTACTTTGGCACCACCACGATATCATACAGTGGGCTCCACAGCCTGGTAAGCCAATACGTGAACTTCTATTCGCGATCTCCAACAGGGTCGTTTCTCTACGTGATTCCGCCGGCGTTCCCTGGCGTCGCAGGCTCCATCCCGTTCTCCGATGAACTGAAAATCTTCTACACGTCCCCCCTGGGCGGAGCTACGAATGTCGTCCAGAACGTGCTATTCTGGTTCTTCTTCGTCAACTTCAACCTGGCAATCTTCAACAACCTTCCAATCTACCCGATGGACGGCGGGCAGGCGCTCGAACGCTTCCTGGTCGGCGTCGGCAGGGGACGCATCAACGATGAAGTCGCGAACAGGGTCGCAGTCGCGGTCACGATACTCCTCGCGCTCACGCTTGTGGCGGTCGTGGTAGGGCCCTATCTCAGCGCCTACCTGTGACCTTGTCGGTTAAATATCCAGAAGAACTCATCGGACGATGATAGCGCCGCTTCTTCCCCTGCTTGCTCCGCTGCTGGTCTTCTCCCCCTTCGATGCCAGCCCCTCGCCTCCAGACTTTGGCTCAGTTCTCCAGCAGATAGCCAGCGAGTTCAGCGCAGGCACCACACCAGCTTCTGCTGGCCATCGACGGAGCCGTGGTCGACGTGACCAGGGTGGCCTACATCACCGTGTTCATCCTGGGAGTCTTGCTCTACTTCACGAGGCTTCACAAAAGGCTCGGGAGGGAGCTGATTACCGGGGGGGTGGTCCTGGCAGTCCTCTCGGAGTTTGTTTTCCCTCTCATCCTCAAAACCTGAGCGCGTACCTGAGGGTGGCAACTATCCCGCCGAACGAGGAGACCTGCTTCCCAGCCTCGAGTGAGGCGTCGCACAGGTAGATCGTCCCTCCTTTCTCTTCGATGGTGTTTAGAACCTGGACGACCTCCTCTTCGTCGGTATTCCGCGAGAAGACGTCGTCGGAGACGAGACACGACTCTACCGCCCCCGCCTCGGCGGCCATCTTGACGCGCTGGAGCGTGTATGCCACCTTTCCTTCGCCACGCGCTATCCGCCTAATCACCTCCTCGACCACTCCCTGGACCTTTACCAGGAGGCTGTCGCTGGCCACCTTCTTGAAACCCTCGGACTTCAGCAGGCCTCTCACCCCGTCCGCACCGGCGAGGTCGAACCCATCCACCGTCACGCTCTTCTTTCGCAGGTCTGGATCTGCGGCGACTCTGTTCGCAAGGGCCATCCTAGTGTGCCCTGGACCAGCGATTACTACCACGTCTCCCTCGCGCCAGTCGTTTCTGAGCACGCCGACTATCTTTCTGAGGTATGGTTCCGCGTCGACCTCTGCTCCTCCCTTACCGGAGGCTCCCGAATCGATGGTGGAGAGAATCGTCAGGTGGGAACCGCTCAGCAGCCCCACGCCCGCCTCCCGCCTGTCCATGGCGACCAGCAGGAATCGCCCCCCGGTCCTCTTCGCGGAGTTGAGGATGTCGGTGTGGACGGGAGCCCAACGCTCCTTCTTCAGGGTGAGGCCGAATCCGGGTGTTATCGAGACTGAGTGGCTCCCCGAGGTACTGACGGCCTCGTCGCTGGACTCCGTTATCCTCCCGCGTATCCTCAGCCGGCCGACGCTGCTGTCGAGGAAGGCACCCTCCACGCGGAGGGCAATGGTGACCTTCACCCGCTCGCCCCTGTCGGGCCGGGAGAACTCGTCCTCCTTCTTGGATACCCTCGAGCTCTTGGTCACCACCGTGTCCCCGGGGCTGATGAGCCTCCGCAGGGTCCAGAGGTCGTCCGGGAACTCTACGACGAGAGCGCAGATTCCTTGCTTCGGGATGAACTTCGATACAATCAATGGGTTCAGGCTACTTCCGTTACGTCTCCGGGGGAAGGTCAGTGATTAAATAGTGTATCCTCCTCGCGCGGTGCGAAGGCCACCAAGGCGGTCAGATTCGAGTACGCACAGACGGCGGGCAATCCCGAAGCAGAAGTCCCGAAGCCAACTCTCCGGTCGACGGAGAGGTGGCAGAACCCTACTCGAGGCCCAGGTCCCTGAATGTGCCGACGCGCAGGGTCTCAGGCATGTTCTTGATCTCCCCCACCCTGTGTCCGATTATGCCGTCCACCTTCGCCTTTGATGCAGCGTCGACGAGCCGTTGCGTAATGATTCCGTCGAAGATGATGAACTTCACCCCGGACTCGCCGTCCACCTTCTGGACGAGTTCGCTGATTGGGAACCTGCCCTTCTCGGCCAGTGCTTCGTCGAGGAGGATGGCCTCGAGCGTCCCGTTGAGCGATGGGAAGATCTCCGCGACCTTCTGGACCACTGGCTCCGGCGCCTGGGCTTCCACGGGTTCAGGGACCGGCGTGGTGACCTCGCGGGGTTCGCGTGGTTGACGGGGTTCCCGTTGTTCGCGGGTCTCGCGCGGCTCTCGGGGCTCGCGATACTGCCGCCTTGGCTCTTCCGGCCGCTCGCCCCGGTCTGTTCGGGACGGTCTCTGCGGCAGGTCGCCTCTGAGAAGTTGCAGGACCTCCATCGGCGTAAGATCCTCTACCTCTTTGCCGTGCGGCGCCCGGAGGACTCTCTCGACCCTCGCGACCTGTTCAAGTTCCTTCTCGATCAGGTCGCCTCCTCTGTCGCCGTCAAGCACCGCGATCAGCCTCCTCTTCCTCCCGAGGTCTATCACCGACTGCGGGATGCTGGTCCCTTCCACCGCAACGACGTTCTCTATTCCTGCCCTCAGGAAGAGTATGACGTCGGCGCGTCCCTCCACGATGTAGACCAACTCCGAGGTGTAGACACCGGGACCGGCGGGAAGATTCTCAACTCCATCAGCTCACGACCCGGGCTCTCTTGGTGGAGTCTTGGACGTCCTTCAGAAGGTTCTCCCCTTCGCTCGCGGTCCTCGAGCCCCACTCCTTCATGATGTCCTTGGCCCTGTCGACTATCTGCTTTCTCCTCGACGCCCTTACGTCCTCGATTGTCACGAGCTCGACCCTGGCGGAGCATGGGCCTACCTTGTCGACGCTCTCCACGGCCGCGGCTATGAGGGCCGCCGTGCTCACGTCGGTGGACATGGGTATCAGAATCTCGCCGTAGGTCCTGTCGTTCTTCGATTCGAGGTTGATCTCTATCCTACCCACCTTCCAGCTCTTCTGGAGTTCGTTCAGGTTCATTTCTGGACCGAACAAGCCCTCCGTCTGACCAAAGATGGCGCCGATCATGTCGGCCTTTTCCACTACTCCATCTACTTCGAACCTCAACTTAACGAGGTACTTTACTATAGCCGAATCTGGCAATTGCATTCAACTCGTGTCAGCTAGTTATCCGAACTAACCTTTACAATGGCGATGCGAATTTCTCCTTTATTTAAACTCTTAGATTTTCGTAGTCATGGCGATGATTTCGGGCACCATGGGTGCAAAGCGCGCGAGGTTCTCGACGTGAAGGAACGTCCCGTGTGACGCCTTGAGCAGCCGCCTCCGCTGGGTCAGGGAGGTTTCGATGCCTCTCAGGGCGAAGAACTCCGCGTATCTGGCGGCCAGCCTTCTGCCCTCCCCGTCGAGGTCTGTCAGGATGACCGCGAGCTTGACGCGGCGCAGTCCAGCCACGCCTCTCTCTGAGTGCAGCGAAGCCTTGGTGAGAACCGGTCCGTTGTAACCGAGCTGGGTCAGCGCGTCCCTATCGCGCTTTCCCTCAACCAAGACCGCTGCGCCGTCCTCCGAGAGTGCGTTCAGTTCGCAGATGAACACAGTAAGGAACTCGATGAACTCTTGGAAGCGCTTCCCGGGGCCGGTCATGTTTTATCAATATGTGGCCCGCCTCTGAACAGCTCGACTCATCTTCCGGCTGTCGGCCGGTATCGGCAAGCCTCTTTAAACGGGCCGGGGTTTTCCGGCATTCTCGGCATAAAAATCTATCCGGTGGAGGTGGCTTCCGTCTGTAGCACGACTGGGTAAACCATCCGTTCATCAAAGCGTTTTACCGCCTTCGCGGGTGGCCGTTTTTCCGCGGTACGACGGAAGCCGCGAGGAATCTCGGACTGCTGGTTATAATAGGTTCCAGTGAACTGTGCTCTGCGGATTTCGGCTCGCTAAGTCTGAATCGGGGGCGGCAGAACCTAGAGGAGACCCGACAGATCTATCTCGAAACCCGCGACTGGGACGTCGAGCCCGAAGGCAGCCACAACGGACGGCTTCAGCTCGCCCATGTGACCAATCCTGTTCTTGTTCACCGAGACCTCGGCACACCTCCCTTCCGCGAAGGCCCAGTGTTTGGCGACATTAGTCTCAATCCCCGCGCCGAGATGCTGCCGTACTAGGGCCTCGAGGTACATCTTCGCCTCTGAGAAGGAGGAAGAGGAGTGGGCCACGACGGCGGCGAGGTGCGGCACCTCGACGATACCAGACTCGTCGCGTGTGTAGACACGGCCGACCTCAAAGACCCTCTGCGGGTAGGCGGCCTTCACGTTCCTCGCGAGGGTGGTCATCAGCGACGGAAGCAACGAATCTCTCAGGACATGGTGCTCGAGGGTCCTTGGGTTCTCCACCTCTATCCTCGAATCCGCTGGCCTCGAGAACTTGTCGTAGAGAGAAGCGCTGTCCACAAGGTCGAAGCTCATCGTCTCGATGAATCCTGCCATAGCCACCGACTCGGAGATCCTGTCCAGGGCCGAGTTTACGGAACTCAGTTGCCCGGGCTCCGTGCTGGCTGGGTAGAGCGGCTCAATCCTGTCGAGACCATACCCTATGGCTACCTCCTCAGCCAAGTCCACAGGATGAATGATGTCGACCCTGTATCGCGGAATCAACGCGCTGCCCCTGCTGAACCCTATCCTGCTCCTTGCGAGGCACTCCTTCATCTCCGAAGCGGACAGGTCCAAGCCCGTCAACCTCGCCGCGAGCTTCCCGTCGAACTTCATTTCCACAGGGGCAAGGTCGGGGGTGACTCGTGAGGACGTCTGATAGTCAACGCGCACCGACTCGACCTTCCCGCCGGCGTCGGCGAGGGCAGCGCACATTATCGCGAGCGCCTCACCGCCTATCCGCTCGTCGGTCGAGGTCACATCGATGAAGAGGTTCCTAGTGGAGATGTCGACCTTCGTCTCCCTGCCGTTGATTATGGGTGGGAAGGACAGGACCGTCTCCGTCGAGTCGTATAGCACGGGGTAGACCGACGCGCCCCTCAGTATGGGGCCGTATGCAACCCCCGTGTCTGTCTCACGGAGAATCTCGCCTATCGTCATCTTCTTGGACGAGCCGAGCGGAACGAACTGGAATGATTCCCGCATTCCCCTGTAGTGCAGCGGAGCATGGATCGCGTCGAGGTTGTGCAAGCCTATCGCCGCCTTCTTCCTCTTTCTGGCTATGCCGTTGTGGAGGTCTTCCTGCATGGAGATAATCTGCCTGACCGTCTCGTCGTCCATCTTCAGGCCCCTCACCACCGCGCAGGCTATCCATGGCCTGATCTTCGCCAGGTTGGCGTCGACCTTGACCGCGATTGGTCCGGCGGCAACTATGTAGGTCGGGAGGCCCACATCCGTCCCGACGAGGCCTTTGAGTGCCCTCGCTATGCCATAGTCTGTCGAGAAATCAGCCCTGTTGGGATTGTACTCCACTCTTACTGAGTCGGCCTCCACTCCCTCGATGTCGAGCCCAAGGAATGGCAGCCTGTCCAGAATCCTCTCCTGCGAGAGGCCTGTCATCTTGACGAGGCGGCTAAAGTATATCTTCAGAACTGGCAATTTCTCTTCTCCTCAACCAATCCAAGTCGTTGTTGTAGAGCTCCCGGATGTCCTGTATTCCAAGCCTCAGCATAAGCAGCCTCTCAAGTCCGCAGCCCCAGGCGATTACTGGCTTCTTCACGCCCAACGGCAGGGTGACTTCCGGTCGGAAGAGTCCCGAGCCGCCCATCTCCAACCACTTGCCCACCTTGCCGTAGTAGACCATTACCTGCATCGACGGCTCGGTGTAGGGGAAGTAGGATGGCCAGAGCTTGACGCCGCTCATCCCGAGCTTCCCGTAGAACTTCGTAAGGACACCCATGAGGTGTCTCAGGTTGAGCCCCTCTCCGATCACAATGCCTTCCATCTGGTGCAGCTCCGCGAGGTGCTTGTAGTCCAGGTTCTCGTTCCTGTAGACCCTCCCGACGGTGAAGACGCGGGTCTCCCTGTCGCCTGAATCCATGGTCGCCCTGATGGTCAGCGCCGTGTTGTGGGTCCTGAGGACCATCCGCCTGGCCTCCTCCACGTCCCATCGGTACCGCCACCCCTTGCTCCCCGTCGTGCCCCCGTTCTCGTGCGCGGCAGCGACCCTGTCTACGAACCCCCTTCTTTGGAGACTCTCATCCCTGCCGCCCTTGATGTAGAACGTGTCCTGCAGCTCCCTGGCGGGATGGTCTTGGGGCGTGAAGAGCGCGTCGAAGTTCCAGAAGGAAGACTGGATTGAGTTCCCGGTTACCTCTGTGAACCCCATGGAGAGGTAGACTTCCCTGACCTCGTTGATGAACTCCTTGACGGGGTGCCGCCTCCCAGGGAAGAAGCTGGCGGCAGGGGCGTTCACGTCGATGGGCCTCGAGCTTGACGTCGGCTCCGGTCGACCTGACCGAGGCGAGGATGTCCGGGGTCAACTTCTCCACGTAGGAGTCCGTCTTCGTGGAAGCGAGGGCCTCTTTCCCGGCCTTGGTTATCGTCACCGTTGTAATCCTCGATTCCTTCCGGACCAGGAGACCCCTCCTGAGCAGATCCGCTGAGAGGTCCCCGAGCTCGTGTCCGACCTTCGGCTCCTCCACGCCCCCGGCGAGTTTCAGGAGTAGACTTTGGAGCTTCTTTGCGCCCTGAAGGTCCCTGAGAGTCACGACGGGTGCGCCCTGTTCAGCGGCTATCGATATCCATCCAGCGGAGGACGCACGACCTAGGGCAGCCGAGAACTCTTGGTTGGACTTGAAGTGAGCCTTTAGTTCTGCCATCGGGACGCGTCCGCTGCTCTCCTCGAGCCTGCCCACCAGCAGGAGCTCGGGCGGCTCAACGCCCGCCGTCTTGAGGACGAAGGTCGAGGCCTCTTCGACCGTCACCAGCGCCTTGGAACTGAGCCAGCTGATTGAGCGCCTGACCTGATCCGGAAGCAGACCGCTGGAGGCGACAAGAGAGTCGAAATCCATGTTCTTCTCTTGGCCCAACTCGGAGAGAACCTTCTTCTCTATCGGGTGGAGCGGAGTCCTCTCGGTTTCGCTCATCGTGCCATCGAGTCCAAGGTCTTCCTACTCTTCTCCAAGAGCTCTTCTGCGTCCTTCATTAATGATTCGCGCTTCTTCTGGTGCTCTTCGAGGTATCTCTTTACCAGTGTCGCCAGCTCCTTCTTGCAGTCGCCGCAGATCCGGACACCGCCGTAGCATTCGTCGTACACCCTCTTCGCGTACTCGTCCTCGACGGCAAAGTGGAACAGATACAGATCGTAGATGGGGCACTTGTCGGCCTCCCCGCCAATCCTCCGCTGCTCCTCGACCGTGGGCCTTCCGCCGGTGAACCCAGCCATGACCTTGCGCGCCGCCGAGGTTGGGTTCTCGCTCAGAGAGAAGGACGCCGCAGCGCTGCGTTTGGACATCTTGGTCGCGCCATCCAGGCTCCTGATGAGCTTGTGATAGATTGACGAGGGCGGTATGAATCCGAAGTCCTTGTGGAAGCTGTTTGCGAGGTCCCTTGTCAGTCTGATGTGGGGGTCCTGGTCCGCGCCCACCGGGACCACGATCGGCTTGGGGCCTCCGAACTCCGGCAGCTGAGGCATTAGTATGTCGCCGGCCTGAATCAGGGCGGAGAGGTATAGCCCGACCTGCCTCTCCCCGTAGATCGCCCTGAGCATGTTGTTGGTCACTCCGCCGGAGAACGTCGTGGCTAGGCGCATCACCCTGATTTCCTGGCTTTGCTTGTAGACGAGGGCACGCTCTGGGTCGAGGCCCAGCGCAAGGATGTCAGCGACGTTCTGTATCGCGATCTTCGAGGACTCCTGAAGAGACAGACCGTTGTCGTTGTAAGCCTCGACGTCGGCGATCCCATAGAAGACCGTCGCCTTCTTCGAGAGAGACTGGAAGTAGACCATGTCGTCGGCCGTCATCTTGGTCCCCAGATGGAAGACCCCCGTGGGCTTGATGCCGCTCATGACCGCGAACGGCTTGTTGTTATCGATGGCGTCGAGAATCCTGTCGAGGTCTCTCTGCCCGAAATCAATCCCGCGCCTCATGTGAAGGCTGGGCTTCTTGAAGCGTGGAAGGACGGAATCCATCCTATCGATCCCGAACTCGGAATGCAAACGCTCGTAGTCGACCACCGAGGTCTCCCCCCATGGGTCCAGACGGTCGTTCTCCACAATGCGGAGGCGGAACCGACGGATTAAATTACTTTCCCGGCCGACTCTGCAAACTGCCGCTCATCTTTTCTTGAGCCTCCCCTCCGTGTCGACCTCTCCCCTGCGTATCCTGGTCGAAGATATCGGTCTGCCGTCCTCTGCGGAGACCCATCCGATGGTCACAAGGTCCAGCGGCGGGAAGCCCTTCTCAGCCCTCAGCCTGTTCGCGAGCTCCAGCCGCGAGGATGTCTCAGGGCTCGCGACGAGAGCTTCGACTTCTCCGTCGACGATCCCCGGCCCGAAGTAGTCGAAGAGCTTGGCGATGAGGTATCTCCTCCCGGGGAAGTTCTTCTCCACGTAGCGTCTGAGGTCGGCTTCACGCGCGTCGTAGTTCTGTTCGGTCTTCTTCCCCACCCTGGCCACGAATTCGTCCGAGGTCAGGCCGATTATCACCTCGTCACCCGCCTCGAAGCTCTTCTCGAGGAGCCGGCGGTGCCCGGCGTGGATGTGGTCGAAAGTCCCGCCGGTCGCGACCCTCTTGAACCTCAAGGCACGACCCGTCCCGGCTCAGCCCGAAGTCTCAAATAACAACCACCACTTGGCTGCCGGCGGAAAGCGGATAAAAGAGTTGGTGAGAGCACGCGCATCCCGGATCAGTATGTGAAGTCAGGCAAGATAGCCAGGGAGGTGAGGGAATGGATCAGGGGTAACGTGCGCGCAGGCTCTGGCATTCTTGATGTGGCGGAGAGGGTGGAAGCGGAGATAGTCCGGAAGGGCGGCCAGCCCGCGTTCCCAACAGGGATTGGTGTAAACGAGGTGACCGCGCACTACGCGCCCCAAGAGGATGAGGTAGGGGTAATCAAGGAAGGCGATGTGGTGAAGATAGACTACGGCGTCCACATCGACGGATATATCGCTGATACGGCCATAACGATAACCGAGAACCCGAAGTATCAATCTCTTCTGGATGCGACGGAGAAGGCCCTCCAGGCCGCCATCGACGTCGTCAAGCGCGACAGGAGGATAGGTGAGATAGGGAGGGCAATCGATGCCGCAGCGAAGATGGAGGGTTTCAGGCCGATAAACAACCTCAGCGGCCACACCCTCCAGCAGTATACCGTCCATGCTGGGAAGAGCATCCCCAACCTCTACGCCCCCAACCTGCCGATGCTGAAGAACGACGATGTTTTTGCCATCGAGCCCTTCCTCACGCTTCCGGATGCAGCCGGTTACATCGTCGAGGGACCGCAGGAGAACATCTTCTCACTCATCGTCAGGAGGAGGACGGGCAACAAGGAGCTCGACGGGCTGATGGACCTGATCTGGGACGAGAGGAAGACGCTCCCGTTCACCCCCCGCTGGTACGCTGGGAGGTACAAGGAGGGACGGCTGATTGCTCTGCTAAAGGAGCTCGAGAAGCGGCGCCTGGTCAACTCCTACGCGACCTTGGTCGAAGCCTCAGGAAAGCCGGTCGCCCAGTTCGAGCACACTATGGCCATCGACGATAAGGGATTAGTCATCCTGACCTAGGTCTTGGGCGGAGGCTCTGCGTAGATCAGCGTGATCTTGGTCGCGTTGCCACACTTGGAGCACTTGCCCCCTTCCTTCGTGACGAAATCGCCCACCTGGAAGGCCCTCTTGGTCTTCTGCGCACAAGCAGGACACTCCTCAATCGTATAGACGACGAACTTGGCCTTGCCGTCCTTCGACATGGAGTTCATCTACTGTGCGACCCCCAGGGTGTTGCCGATTCCGGCAAGCAGGACCTTGTCGCCCTCCTTCGTCTTCTCTTCGATCACCCTGTTGATGAGAACCTGGACCTTGTCCGAGGTCTCGGCTATCTCCTTTCGCATCACCGTTATCGCCTCGAGTATGCTCTGCTTCACCAGAATTGCGTAGACGGGGATCTTGTGCGTGGAGGAGACCTCTTCTATCTTGAACTTGTCGACGCCTATCCCTCCGATGGCGGCTCCGACACCTTCGGCAATCTCTCCGGTCTTCTCTCCCTCCAGCTTGAGTGCAGCGTCGACCATGATGATCGCGTTAAGGGGAACCTTCATCTCCTCGATAAGTTTCTGAATCGCGACACCGGGCTCACCCACGTAGCCCATCGGTCCCTCGGCCTTGAGCACGTAGAGGGTCCGTCCCTTGTACTCGCCCACCGTCATCACTGTGTCCTTGCCGACGACCTGTTTCGGCAGGGTCTGCATGTAGCGCGAGGCAATCACTGGGCCTATCCCATCTCCAACGGGCTGGCCAAGCTTGAACGTGTCGACGGCGTTGACCAGGGCGTCTGCCTCCTGAAGCACCATCGGCATTATCATCTGGAGCTGGAAGAGGAGCATGTACGAGTTGGTCTTCTTTCCGAGGAGGTAGTAGTGCCTGACCACCTTGTGTATCTGGTTGAGCGACGTGGCTATCTCTAGTATGTTCTCTGCCACGGAGATCTTCGTCGTATCCAGGTTCGGGATCATCTGACTTACTTCTGCCCTCACTCTCTCGTCTCTCGTGTTGGTGATGTGTTGGAGCTTGCCCACGATGCCGTTGGGGTCCATGTCCACGGGCATGATGGTGACGTAGTCAAGGAACTCGTCTATGCGCTGGGTGGGGTCTCCGGTGACCTTCCCCGAACTCTGGAAGTAGTCGATAGCCTCCTTGCGCGACTTGTCCCTCATGAGTTTCAGCCGGCCAAGCGCCCTTGAGAGGTCATTCGCGATTAGATACATCTGCAGCCTCTGACCGTAGATGAAGAAAACGAAGATCGAGGCCAGCCAGACCACGTTGACGAGGCTGTTTACGTTGACAAGCTGTAGGGTCTGACCGGAAAGTAACGACACTCTTTGTTGACCTAGAGACTGGTCGCGAGCACCTAAACTTAAACGTTTTACGGCTCAAAAACTGCAAGAAAGGTGTTTGGTTTGGATGGGTGCCGGCACTTGGACTTCGCGAGAGCTCTCGCACCTCACTAACACCCAAGCGACGTGTGGTTTGACTTCTGAGTTCGGAGTGAGATCAGGTCGGACCCACACGCTATGGCCGGCTGAGGGTGCCAGCCGCACGCGCCTAGATTAACCTTTCCCATGGTCCAAACGCATAAGTGCAGAAAGGTTGCCCGGAATGGACGTGCAGAGGAGACTCCTGGACATTCTAGCCTGTCCCATCGACAAGCACTATCCGCTTCAGCTGATCGAGCTGAGGTCGGAGGGCGAGAGGGTCATAAGCGGCGTTATCCTCTGCGACAAGTGCAAGAGGTTCTACCCGATAGTCGATGAAATACCGGTCATGCTTCCGGATGAGCTTAGGAACGAGAAAGAGGACCTAGAGTTTCTGAGCCAGTGGAAGGCGCGGCTTCCCGTCAAGGTGGTCCAAGAAGCGCTTCCGCACAATCTTTCATAAAACACCTAAGCAAAGAGTCTTATATGAATATCTCCCACCCTTGGGAGCTTTGTCAGTTTCAACCATCGACCCGAAGCAGCTCAAGAAGATCAGAGTCCAGCTCGGGATAACCCAGTCCGAACTCGCCAGGGCCGCGGGGGTGAGCCAGTCCCTGATTGCCAAGCTCGAGTCCGGACTTGTCGATCCCTCGTTCAGCACCATGAAGTCAATCTCGGAGGCGCTAAGGTCCCAAATCAGGATAGAGGGCAAGAAGGCCTCCGAGGTGATGTCGAAGCCAGTAATCTCCATTCAGTCGAATGTCACGGTCTCAGACAGCATTAGCGCGATGAAGAAGAGCGGGATATCCCACTCCCGGTCTACTCGGGGACGAGGTTAGTGGGCTCCATAACCGAGAACCAGATCGTCCAGCTCCTCAGCACCGTCGACGACCCGAGGAGCATCCTCAGCAAGCCGGTCTCCAGCTACATCCAGCCGACCTTCCCGGTCGTCAGCGCGGACACCCCGGTGGAGGCGCTCTTCTCGCTCTTCAAGTTCGTCCCGGCGGTCCTCGTGGCGACGGGAGACAAGGTAGAGGGCGTAATCACTAAGATAGACATGCTCTCGGCCGAGGTCTAGCCGCGCAAGGCCAAAGCAAGTTCGTGTGGGGAATCTCGGTCAGTCTAGGGGCGCAGCCAAGCAAAGGATAACTGTGCTTTTTCGCCCGCCATATCTCGTGTTTCACTATCATCCCGTCGTACCCTCCTCATCATCCTGTGCTCTTGTTCCAAACCAAGTTAGTATGGCGTTCGGAATACTCTCGGCACGCTGTGAGACGCAACCCGAAGCACACCGTTGACCCCATGAAACAGAGAGAATATCCAGACAGTTGAGGGGACTGGGCTAACGGAGGCAACGGGGGAACAACTTGAATCTCGAACAGGCTAGGCCACATCTTTCCTGTAACGAAGAGGTGGTTACTCTGTGCGTCGTACGCGATTCCGTTCAGAACGTCGTTTGTGACGTCGCAGTGACAGCCCGTCAGGTTCTCAATCCCAGTCAGGTCTATCCAGGCGGTGACTTGCCCCGTCCCTGGGTTGATTACCGCGATTCTGTTTGTCAGCCACACGTTGGCGAAGACACTTCCGTTGATATACTCTAGCTCGTTGAGGTTGTCAATTGGGGTGGCCCCGTCGTGGACGGCGACATAGCCGGTCCTTTGAAACGTCTGGGGGTTCAGGAAGTAGAGATTCGCTGTTCCATCGCTCATGATGAGCCGACTGCCGTTGTTGGTCAACCCCCAACCTTCGTCGGGATAGCTGAAAGTCTTGAGCAACTTGAATGATTCCAGATTGTAAACGAACCCGACGTGATTTTGGTACGTGAGCTGGACAATCGTGTCGTTGAATACTGTGATTCCTTCCCCGAAATACTGACTGGACAGGTTGTAGATCTGGAGGACATTGCCAGTGCCAAGATCGACGCGGCGCAGAGAGGAGCTGCCGTAGAGACCGGTGCTTTCATACAGGAAGCCATTGTAGTACACCAATCCTTCCGTGAACGCTTCTGTGTCGTGGGGATACGCGCTGATGACCCTGTAACCGTAGACCTGGGCTGACGATATGCTGGCAGTGCTGGTGCTTGATGTGGCAGCCAATGACGCACTTCGGGGGGCGCCAAGATAGTAGAATGCCCCGGCCACCCCTGCGAGCACGAGGCACACTAGGATAGCAGCGAATGCGATTCTTCCGGTCTTTCCGACAGGCCTTCTCATGCGAACGATTGAGACCAGTTTCGCTTGTTGATTATATTCTTGTCCTGAACTTGATTCCGTCAGCCGTGTCCATCGCTATTCTTCCGCAGGTCTCTCCACTGCAATTGAGAATGATAATCAGTTCGCTGAATCAGTGAGGGGCCTCCACGGGAAGTTAGACGCACAAGCGCCGTCCGCCTCCTCGCTCCTCCCATGCTTCGTGATGCATCGTCCAATGGGTGAGGGGGAGCCCGCTCCAGATAGACCGCTGACCGTGATAGCATCCTGGCAAGGAGGCGCAAACTTAAAGCAGGCTCGTGTTGGGAAGCTCGGCTGGTTGGGGGCGTAGCCTAGCCAGGTATGGCGACAGGCTCCAGTGGTCAAACTACTATAGGTTTGATGACACGTTCGCGTGGATGATTACCCAATTGGAGCGGCGAAGAAACCTGTAGGCCGCCGGTTCAAGTCCGGCCGCCCCCACCACTTTTGATAGGTATAGGGGAGCTTGTTACCGCAATTTGCTTAGTCTTCCATGAACTGGGAAGCTAGGGACGAGTTCGTCGAGAAGATGTTCAGGAGGTCGGGCTCGGAGAGGATGAGGTCCCTCAGCACGATCGAAGGGGGCAGCTGGTCCTCGCCAAGCTTCTTCAGCTCGACAAGGCTGACGAGCGCTTGTTCCTGCTTTGGAGACTCCATCCTCTGTCGCGTATTATGGCCGGTGTGGGATTTAACGCAGGGCTAGGAACCCGTTCGGACAAAACTATTAATCACAAATCGCCTCAGCAAAGGATGAGTTTGCTTGAAACCCAGACGCAGGGCGATTGGGATGACCGTGGTAGTCGTGGCCGTGGTCATCGTCCTGGCGGTGGCGACGATAGCTTTCGTTACGCTCACCTCACAATCGAGTATGTCTAGGAGCCCAAGCACATCATCGACATCCTCAACAGCAACATCCTCGAAGTCATCGGGAGGCTCCTCGACGACCTCATCGACCACTTCGGCTTCGGGCCTCAGCTGCAGATCACGCTTAATGATACGACGGTGGAAGCGGGGTCACCACTCACCGCTCAGGTATCCCTCTTCAACACGCTCACCGGGGGCCTTTCGCTTAGCGCCAACTATTCGGCCAACCCGAACATCGCGAACTGGGACCTCTACGACACGCTGTGCGGGCTCAGCTCTGTCGGAGACACCTTCGGGTTCGCCCTGTTTCAGGGGCACTATGCGGCGGGCAACCTCTCGCAGGCCGGGTCCCCGATGCTGCTTACTCCTCCCTGGGCGACCAGCTGCCCGAACAGGTCGTACAACCAGGCATACATCCAGAACGTAGAGTTCGCGCCCGATAGCAGCGTGGCGACCCTCTCGTCCAGCTCCCCCTCCAGCACCTTCGAGCCACAGGCGATCGTGATGATGGTGGACGCAACAACCGGGTCCTGCAAGGCCTCTCCCTACAGCGCGACCGTCACCGAAGGCGAAGATGGCACGACGACCACCTCCACCGGCACTCAGTACTCGATCTCGTGCGGCTCCAACGGCGGCGACTCACTGTACGGCTACTGGACCGCGCCCGCCAACGGCGGCTACGTGACGTTAAACGGGGCCTCGAACAGCACGGCCACAGCGGGGATGGGTCTAATCCAGAGCTACTTCCACCAGTTCGCTCCGGGCTCATATACGATCGTAGCCGAAGATATGTGGAATCAGACGGTCTACGCTCACTTCCAGGTCACCGAAGGCGTGACTTCGGAGAGCAGTTCGTCCACGTCCTCTGCTTCGACAAGCACCACGACTTCATCATCGCAAGCCCCAACCGAGTCTTTGATTCAGATACCTGTCACTTCCGCCTCGACGTCGAACTCCTCGCTTGAGATAGGGCTCGTGATGCACCTCTCCGCGTCGGGTCCTTCGGGCGGCAACCTGACGATAGGGCTTAGCGCGGTGAACCTCCTCAATTCCACGAGGGCCGTGCCCTATGCGAACGACTGGGCCTACCCACAGGGCGGCCTTACCGAGAATGACTACTGCGCATTTCCTGACTCCCTGGCCTTCGGGATATTCAGCGGGAACCTCAGCCTCAGCAACTACATGACCGGGAACCCTCTGCCGCTCCACGACACCAACGTTCAGCGATCCTGCACGAGGACCTTGGTTCCCACCTCGTTCGCTCCTCTCGGGAACGAATCGGTGGGACAGGCCGTGACCGGCTACTGGACGGGGGGCATCAACACGTCGACCCAGGGGGTGTTCATGACCTTTCCTTCGGGCGTGTACACCGTAATCGGGGTGGACGAATGGGGTCAGGTCCTGCTGCTGCACTTCGTCGTACCGGGTGCTGCAACGACCACGTCGGGCAGCGGCGGAACAACCTCGACCACCTCCACGACCTCCAGTTCCCCTACTAGCACTCTCACAACTTCTGCAACCACAACTAGTGCTGCCACGACCTCTCCCGCCACGGCTTCCGGCACCGCAGCCACGACCCAGCTCGGCCCGACCCTCACCGGCGCCAGCTCCTCTATTTCTGCCACCTACATCCTACAGATTGCGGTAACGGTTGCTGTGATATCGTCGGTAGCTCTCATGAGACCAAGGGGAGCCAAGAAACGAGGCGCCTCGGTTTGAGCTCTCAGCCGGTTCGGAGCTATCGCGTCATGGCCGCAGCGATAATCATAGCCGGCGTACTGATCTCGGCGAGCCTGTTCGTCGCCATCGAGGGCGCGAAGACGACGACGTCGACCCTCACTTAGACCATGACCACGACTTCGACCGCGACGACCACCGAGACCTCAACATCGACGGTCGCGTCTACGACCACCAAGGCCGAAGCGTTCGTCTGGCTCGACTCGGAAGTCTGCACGGGGCAGGGAGGCTACGGTCCCTGCTGGGGTCTTCCACCACACATCTTCGCGTGCACGTCGCAGAGTCTCCTCGCCGGTCCCGCCCCCTCGGTGTGCCCGGAGAAGGTGACGAGCGCGCAGGCGCCATATTCAGAGCTACAACATCACCATCACAATTCCCTTCGGGAACGGGCCGCCCTGGGCCAACTGCGGGTGGGTGGTACCGGGGACCAGCGATCAGGGCGACGGATACTGCGTCCCGCTTAACGCCACGTCGTTTATCATGGGGATGCCCTTCAACCCCCCACCCACACCAGGTTAGCGCTTGCATCGCCAAGAGGTCGTTCGTGTTGGGACGGCAGCGGCTCGTTCAGCGCGCAACGAACCCTTATGCATGGCATGCCTTTCTTTCGGCATCTTAGAACAAACAAACGGTTGGAGGCTCCGCCGTTCGGACAAGCGTATTAGCCACAGATCTCCGTCAGCGGACATATGCGAAGTCGCCGTCTCTGGGGAATTGTCGTGGTCGTCGTGATAGCTCTCTTCATCTTCGTTCCTTTCCTGACGACCGCCACTAGGGACGCATATGGGGGCTCCCGGGATGACGGCTGGGTCTCCCCTTCGTTCGCGCTCTTCCAGTGCGGAGCCGCGACAGGCGGATATTCGCTCACGGTCCCCAGCGGTGGCGGAGTCGGTCTTCCAGGACCGTTCTGGGTGTCAAACTCGGTGTGGAACTGCCAGTACCCGCATTGGTGAAGATGCCCCGGCGGAGGCGCAACGAGCCCACTTCTTTGACACGGCATGCATTCTTGAACGTCCTAGCGCCGCTTCGAGAGCAACCGAAAGACCAGCATCGTCGAGTCGGTCACCCTCACGCCTTCAATCCCCTGTGCTCTAAGGACTGATTCCAGACAATCCTTCAGGGCTTTGTCCCGGAAGACTCAGCTCCACTGAATCACGGCTCTTGACGTGAGAGACGGCGAGCGCGACGATCTGCAAGTCGGCCCTCTCGACCATGTGCACCGGCTTTCCCGCCTTCCTCGCGATGCAGTCTCTCACCCTGTCCACGGTCTTCGAGACCTGGCTGTCGGAGTAGTCCGGCTCCTCCCTCGTGACGGTGCCGTTGGAGAAGAGTGCCTCGATGCGAGCGGCTGACGCCTCGAAGTAGCCCAGCGATCTGGGCTCGGTCACCGTCTCCTCGAAGACCCTCGGCGGGGCAATCGCCCTAGGCTCTGCGCGCAGGTACGCCTCCAGAGCGCCGAGCGCATCTCTGTGGTCTGCCTCGATGAGTAAACTGCTATCGACGATTCTGACGGCGACCAATCCCGAGAACCACCGGTGCTATTGAGCTTATATCGCTGAGGAGTAGCTCTATCTCGTATCTGGTCACGCCCATCTCCCTCGCCATGAGCTGCGAGGTGATCGCTCCTCTCTCGTACCCGTCATAGAGCTCGACGAACTTCGCAAACTTCTCCGAGCCGTGGTGCTCGACGAACATCCGCCCGGCAGGGGTGTGGGCAGAATCGAACGCGAGTATGTTTCTTGACGTTATCTTCAACTCTGCTCCGAACGCTGTATTCCCAAAAGTGAGATAGAAGTCCGGTACACGCACCACCTCGACCTTGCCCGCCTTCTCCTTCACCGCAAGCCCCGTTGTCACCAGCTGCGAGAGCAACTTGTAGATAGTAGACCTTGGAATGCCGAGGTCCTTCCTGATCTCCTCAGGTGTGGCGGTGCCCTTGGCTGACACGTAGGCTAGAATCTGGGCGCTCTGACCATGAAACGCTGGGAGAAGCTGCTCGATCCCTTCTGGGGCTTTCGTTGTCATTTCCATATTCTATGGAATGTGGATTCTATTTAAGACTAGCGAACGTCCTTCCGGCGCAGGCGAGATGAACGATCGGTGCATCATGCCCGATTGTGTCCGGCCGCCCCCACCACTTTTGATAGGCATAGAGGAGCTTGTTACCACCATTTGCTTAGTTTTCCATGAACTCGTCAGCATAGTCGAGCTGAAGAAGCTGGCCGGGATCAAGTTGCCCCTTCGAGCGCGCCGAGGGACCTCACCCTCTCCGAACCAGATCACTTTCCGAGCGATGAAGCCGCGATCAAGGCCGCGCTCTACGCCATACTTCTCTATCATGAGCTGAAATGACGCGGAGTGTTCACTGACACGGCAGATTGGTCGGGCTCAGACTCGATTTCTCGCACTCTTCTTTGCCGGACGATGACGAAGAGGATGAACAGCACTATGATGATTATCGTAGTTAGGAGACTGGCGCCCGATCCCAGACCCGGGAAGAAGTCCCCCAGAGCATAAAGGACGATGCCCTCTATCATTACCGAGGCGATTAGAAGGGCGGCGAGAGCAACCCAGGTGGTCGTCCCTCTTCGGGTTGTATCCAAATCGATTTTCTTGATTCTCAAGCCATTCGTTCTAGATGAGCACAGCGCAACGCCTCACAAATCTGGCCGCGGCCGGACACAACGCGGAATGCTGTCAACAACCAATCTTCGCGACGTCTCTGTCACAGGCCAGGAGCGCAATCTGCCGATAACGTGGAGAGGTGTTGACTGCTGTCCTCGATAGAGTGGCTATAAAGGAGGACGGCAACTAACTGCACTTCAATGACCGTAATCGGCGGAGATGAGCAATGAGCGGCGAACCTGCGGGGAAGAAGTTCGGCCTTGTCGTCTCCGTCGAGTTCAGGGTGCTCTACCGAATGATGAAAGACGGGCAGATGAAAAGGTCGATAGATTCGCTCGCTGACGCGCTCGAACAGAGGCCCCTGGACGCTGGCGCGTTCGTGCCGAAGGACGGATGGCCCGACGAGTACAGAACTATGGGATTGAGCAACGTCTACAAGGCCAACCTCGCCAAAGGAGCCAGAATCACGTACACGGTGACCCTGAGTCAGGCCGGAAGCGGTCTAGTAAGGGTGATCGAGTTCTTTCCCACGCACAAGGATTACGCGAAGAAGTTCGGCTACGGCGTCTAGGCGCGCAGCTTCACGCTCGCCTTGAGGAGCGCTTCCAGCTTGGGGTTGTCGACCGCCACCCAGACGACCCTGCCCTTCCCGTCGAACATGATCTTGTTTGACGCCTCCAGGTACTCCAGGACGCCGACGAACGTCTGATACATCATCTTCCGCGGGAGGGAGCGCCACAGCTGCATCCTTGAAGGCGGGAGGTTGCTGTTCTTGATCGCAGACTCCACCATCATGACGGTGTCTAGGGTAGGAGAATGAATCGCAGAACTGTCCTTTAGTCGATGAGGCTCCTTGAGCAATGTGAGCGCTGGTTGAGCAACGAATTATATAAGTGTATATAGTTTTAATCAAGACAACACGGACTACTGCCCGCACACGGCGTTCGCGGAGGCTCTCCCACAGGTCAGGAACGCAATCAGAAGGTGAAGGTGCAGGGGATCATTGCGCTTCCGCCGGGGCATATGGTCAAGGACAAAGGAAGGATGGACCATGAATCGCGACCGTCACGTCCGCTCCGCTCACCGTGACATTGCCAGAAGTGGGGTAGAGCACCTGGTTGGGGCTGACGGTGTAGTTGTAACTCCCACTAGGCAGCGAAAAGACGATCAAAGAATAGTTCACGTACGCCGATGACCATCTCGCTTCTGTGTTGGGTATGGGAAGGCTCGCGTTGGCCGGCGCCGCCTCCGTCCACCCGCCGAGGGTGACCGACCAAGGAGCTTGATAGACGGTGGGAATGATGCCGCACGAACCCGTCTCCTGGAACGTCACCTGGTACAGCCGTGCCGCCGTCAGGAAGACGGAGGGCGCTGTACGGACCGTCAGGAGGAGCGAACCATCCTGCACGATCCAGTCGATGTGCAGGAACCCGCCGAACATTGTCGCGTTCGCGGGAGCGGGTAGCGCCGCGCTGAACCCTCCCGGCCATGAGAAGCTGGCGTTCTGCGGCGGGATGATCACGCAGCTTAAGCGCGGCGGGCAGTTCTGGTCGATCTCGAAGGAGACCGAGGTGCCTGAGAGCTGTGAACAGGAGGCCTCGTTGGCGGTGACGCATGAGGGAGACCACGTGTCGTTGATGAGGTAGTCCCCGACCGCGAAATCCCCCGGAATGTCCGTGGGACGCGCGACCTGCAGAGTGACGTTGCTGCCGAAGAGGTAGGTCGCCTTTGCCGTCGTCGTCACCGTGGTGGTCGTCGTGTTGGTTGTGGTCTTCGCTCCTCCGATTGCGATGAACAGGCTCGCTGAAACAAGCACACCGGCTATGACTATCGCTGCGGCAATGATGAGATAGCTCCGAACTGGCTGAGAGCTCAAACCGAATGGCCTTGAAACGTCGCGTTGGTCTTCGTGATTAATAGTTATGTCCGAACTGGGCGGTAAGTGGCTCTTGGGCGAGCAGTTCTCCAGAAAGCACGATTTGGCATAGATCCACGTTTGTTTCTTTACAACCGTGCGTAAAGTTATCCTGTAGACGCGGTCGTTATCGTTGAGGGACAGGTGTTCGAGAATCCCGCGAAGGTGACATTCTTCATGCCTGAAGGTACGTAGAGGCTTGCGCAGGTCAAAGATTCCACTGGCAGGTTCACCGTGAAGCTGTAGCTATGGCCCGAGTACTTGACGACCAGCGAGAACCCGCCGGCCCAGTTCGCGGAAGGGGAGTACCACTCCGTGCTGTTGGTCGTGAAGCTTGAGGTCTTCTGAGGCCCTTGACAGTTCGCCGGGAGGTAGCCCGCGGGAAGGCTGGTGGCCGTGACCAGAGCGCCGGAGACGGGCGTCTGATTGGAGTCGGAGACCACCCGAAGGGCAAGGCGCCCGGGCCCGACCGTAAGGGTGGGGCAGGAGCCCGGCAACAGAGAGAGGGCAGATGCGGCATAGATTGCGACCGCGACGACTGCTACTACAGCAAGGGCGATGACGGGTCTCCCGATGGCCGCTCTCCGAGTCCTCACGCCCGGTCGGCGACAGAAGAGTCATTCCTGATTAATAGTTATGTCCGAACACCACTCGAAGCCCTCGTTAGCTCAGCCGGTGGTGGTCGTGGACCCGCAACTGGCCATGAAGACGTCCAAGCTGATTACGACTTCTTGGCCTTCAACAGTAACGGTCCCAGCATTAGGTGTAAATCGGTTAGTCGGCGTGACAGAGAACGAGTAGTTTCCGTTAGCGACCGGGATGGTGATTGTTGAAGGATTGGCGGGCGAAACAGAACAGCATTGTGAGGAATTCGCGTTCTCGGCTGTTACCGAGAGCCCGTTCGACAAGGTCACAGACCAGGGAGCGAAGTATCCGAGGTTCGGGCACGGGGTGACCTGCCTGAACACAAGCTCGCCGAGATTGGTGGTAGAAGAGACCAACAGGGTCGTAAACAAGGTTGTCGTCTCAGTACTCGTCTGGGTCACGGTCGTCACCGTCCCATGGTAGGATGAAGCAAAGATGCCAGCGCCGATCACCACTCCCGCTACGATGATGGCTATGGCGAGGTGTGTGTAACTTCGGGTTGGTGGCGCGTTCATTCAGCAAAGGACCTCGGAGGCATTCACGGGCTCATCGTGATTAATAGTTATGTCCGAACGCCATCCTAACCCTGCGTTAAATCCCACACCGGCCATAATTTGCGACCGAAGATGGAGTCTCCAAAGCAGGAACAAGCGCTCGTCAGCATGGTCGAGCTGAAGAAGCTGGCGCGAACCATGCTCCCCCCTTCGAGCGCTCTCAGGGACCTCATTCTGTCCGAACCTGATACGATCTCGAGTGAAGCCGCTGTGGTCAAGGTCGGGATGTACTCAAGGCTGCTCTATCGTGAGCTGAAGAGTTCGAGCAAATGATTCCATCCTGGGTAACGCTTTGATTAGTAAGCGAACATCACGCTGGTCCATAAATCAAATCCTCTCCCGGAAAACCCAATTGGTCAAAGCTTACCGGCCCCCGCCAAATCCAATTGCTGATGCGTCATTACTCTCTCGCTCTTCTATCGCACTACTCGTTTACGGGGCGTGGAGTCCATGGAAGCCGTTTCCATCCCACAAGCAGAGGTTCTGGTAACTTAGCTGGTGCCTACAATCCTCGCTGTTAACTCGCTGGTGCTGAGCTTGAACTAGGAATAGATGACGTATTGCCAGCTTGTTGACAGAAGCGCTCCACCAAATCCGAAGAGGGCGTAGCTGATTGAACCATAGAGATGAAGCGGTGCAAAGTTGATGAAGCAGAATATCCCCTGCGGACAGGAGTATGTCTGAGGATACTGCCCGGGAACCACAGGAGCGAACAAGACGAACAATGCGATGATAGCCACCGCCAGAGGCACCATCAACTTCGTTCGCGTTCTCATGGTCTCCGAAGTGCGATGACATTAGATTAAAGCCTTCGCCCGAATGTCTCCCAGTCCTAATCAATGAACTTACCTCCTTTTGATGCGCTGCGTTCTGAATCAGCGTCATGAATTTGTCGGTGCCTTCGACTCTGATTCCCGCTTTGTCGGCGGGCGTGTCTCCGTTCAAGCCTTCGTGCGGCCTTACGAAGTTGTGGTAAATCTGCATCCCGCCCAAGATGGAGAGCCATCATTCTCCCATCCGCTTCAACTGACATACTTCATTGAGCAAGATGTCGAGTGGGTCAAGAGCCGGATCGCAGAGATGTGGTATGATACGAAAGAAGCCTTATTGTTTTGAGATCTCAAGTGCTAAACTGGTCAGCCAGTGAGGAATTCTCCGGCTTTTCGGTCTCCGCCCCCATCTAAAATGGTAGGTAAATGTCGGCCGCCCCCACCACTGTTGACATGGTGGATAGACTATGCGTCATGATTGCAGGCTGCGGGGTCGGCCCGAGGCCTCCAATCCTTGGTGCCTAAGAACCTCTTGGAGAGGGACGCCGCTCGCTGCAGACGGGACAGATGAGAAAGAATCTGCCGTCATTCGAGATACGAAGTGATTCTGTGTTGCAGGTTGGGCAGGAGACCTTTTCTTCCTTCCAGTTAGTCGACAATCCACCACCCTTCATCCAGTCTATCGCCGAAAGTAGCACAGGGTCGGTCAGCATGGTCGTCGGCATGTCGTCGTAGTACTCAACTGCGAGCTTCAGCCTTTCAAACTGGCTCATGGACATCTTACCGTTCAGCGACTGCCTTGCGAAGACCGCGATGAACCGTTTCTTCTCATTCTCCGCCGCCTCTTTCGTGTCGAAGCTGGAGAAGAAAAAGATGCAGAGAAGGGCGACGACCGTAACCATCCCGTAGGAGGACTGAAGGAAGAGTACTGGCAGGCCAGCAAAGGGGATCACTAGCACCGGGACACCGAGGACGCTGGTCGAATCCGTGATGAAGGGATCAGGTCCCTGGTTGTTGTCTCCCTTGGTCTGATAGTCTGTCACCCCGTTTGGCTCCTGGCCGACTGCGATGACCCTGTGGATGACTATCGGCTTGAGGAACGCATCGAGCGCAGAGACCCCTGTGCCCCCCTGGACGAACACGATGATGCTGCCATTCTGGATGGGGCCGGTCGGCGCCGCGAAGAGCACCAGGGCGCCGTTCTGAAGCTTTGGGTACATGCTGTTTCCCTGAACGACTGCGAGAGGGTAGGTCTTGGTTCCGGCAAAGAAGGGCAGGCCCAGCAGGATGGCAAGGACCACCACTGCGATAATCAGCCCGATTCGACCACGAGATGTCATCTATGATTCACCAATGTGGAAATCAAGAATATCACGTCTTGTAGGTGTAGGCTCACCTGGAACTGGGTCAGTTTCGGGTAGCCCCAGTATACCGTGAGGGCCGCACCAGCCGGCGCGGTGATAATGACGCTGACATAGCCAGAAGCCGGGATTGTCCCTGCCGAGGAGGGAAGAGAGACTGGCGCATAGAACGCTGTTATCGTGGCAACGGAACCACTTATCATCGTGGACTGGACCGCGCCGGCCGCATTCGTCGTAACGTAGGATACGGTGATCGTCTGCCGGGCGGGCATGAGCGCGTCGCACAGCGCCCCCCAGTACGAAGTCGCTGTCCCGAATGTGCAGGAAGCGGAAGACTGCGAGGCCACCCCTGTCCTGTATTCAACCCCGTTGGAGTCGCCGACACCGGCCACGGTGCTGACAAGGGTGGCGACCGTTGTCCCTATCGATCCAGCTGTTTCCGTCACAGACGTGTAGGCACCAAATAGGGAGAAGACGAAGTCGTTGTCCTCTGCGGTTGATACCCCCGACACCGTAGGCGCAGTCGACACGTTTCCGCATCCGCTGACCCCGGTCTTCGGTAACCCGGAAATCGGGTCGAAGGGGGTAGCCGTGTCAGCCCCTGAAACTCCGAAGGCGATTCCCGAGGCCGCGGTCGGTGTGGCTGATAGCAAAACTGTTATCGTGTCGGTAGCGTCTGCCGTGGCAGCTATTCCGTACAACTCGACTTCGGTTGCCTCCTGCGCGCCGCTGCAAGATACGGAGGAGCTTCGAGCCGGACTGTGCCAGCTTATCTTGGCGGTAGAGTCTAGGATTGAGGTGACCGTGATGGAGGATCCCGACGCGTATGTGACGATGGAGAGTATGACGACATCATTGGCGTTCGCGGCGGTGAAGGGGGTAATCGTGAAAGATTTCCCCGACGTCCACGTGCCAGAGGCCTTGCCGTCAAGCGCTGGTGCTGGGAGGTCGACGAACAGCTGGAAGGATAGAGCGCCGGGCGCGATACTGGTAGCTGAACTGAATTGGGGGGACCAGAGATACATATTCGACCCTGCTGGGAGGGAGAACGAGCCCGCTGCTTGGACGATGGCGTCGCAGAGTATCCCCCAGTATGTTGCGGATGTACCGAAAGCACAAGAAACGGCAGATTGGGTCGCTGCCACAACCCTGTACTCGGCAGCCAAAGAATCACCTGTGCCCGCGACGGTCTTCATCAGCGTGGAGGGGTTTCCAGTGATTGCGCCGGCCGTCTCCGTTGTGGAGGTGTAACCGCCGTAGAGCGCAAAGATGAAGTCATTGGGATTGGTCGTCGACAGACCAGACACGGTGGGTGCCGCTCCCGCAGCCGAGCAGGTGCTGACGGCGGACTTCGGAACGTTGGCATTGGGGTCAAACGGCGAAGCCGTGTTGGCGCCAGTCACAGCAAACTCCTCGCCACTCGCCAAGGTCGGCGTCCCGCTGAGCGTGACGGTAATCACATCTGATGTGAACTTGGAGGAGGCGATTCCATACCACTCGGTCTGGGTCGTCTCCTGTACGCCCGTGCACGCCGTGTACGTCGTCCTCGCCGAACCCATCCATGTTATCTGGTTCAGCGAATCGCCTACGGAGGACACGGTGATTGAAGACCCTGACATGTACGTGACGACCCAGAGCATTATGACATCGTTTGCGTTTGCCGTAGTCGCAGATATTGTGAACGATAAGCCGGATGACCAGGTTCCAGTCGTGCTTCCGTCAAGAGTGAGGGTCCCCGAGGTCGGGTTTGGCTCTGTGAGCTGCGTGTCGACGGTCAGACAGGGCGCGGTGCAGCCTGTGACCGGTGCGTTTCGATTCTCGTAGTAGGGTTTCAAGAAGAACCCAGCGCTGTCCGCGTTGCTAATCTTGAGGATAGTGACACTGGCTGCGGACGCGGCAATCGCCAGAAGTGCGAGGAAGATTGCGACGAGGAGAACATTCCGGCGCATTTGTCCTTCTCGTCTCTATCTTCACCCTTGTCCGATTGCACTATCACGTTACAGTGATCTGCAATGCGGATGGGGCGGTCCAGGTGACCGCACCGGTGTCCCAAATTATTGTCATAGTCTGCAGTGCCGTGATTACGGCGGGCGAGGTGAACTGGAATGTGTACAGGTTGCGAAGCGACGCCGTTAACTGCCGTACTCGTGACGGTTATAGTGTAGGTGTGGCTGGTGAGACCGCCCGCTTGGATTGTCAGCGTGAAGGCAAACTCCCAGTCTCCGGCCACGAGTGCGTTCACATATCCTATCCCGCCGCTAGCCCACGCAAGCGGAGGTGTGGTGGCTACCTAGGCAGTATTCACCACGTTGTAGGCAGCATTGCTTGCCGTGTAGTACCCGTTGTCCAACTCGTAGACACCCTGGTACCCCGCATTGTTCGAGTTCTGTATGGTCACCGACGCTGCGTATGTACCTATCGAGAGGGTGATTATGGCCATCAGGGCGGCTAGATAGACCAGCCTGATGCTACGATGGACCAGCGGCAATCTTACTACTCTTTTCATTTTCGGAATCTGTACTTAAGCGAGAAATAATTTGATATTTATCCGGTGTGAAATTTATCTCAATAATGTCTCGATTATCTCAAAAACATCTTGAGTGGGTCATCAAACTTTCTTCACACCAGTGCCTTTCGTCGTTGGTTGCGCGAATAGAGACTTGTGAATTCAATCACGGCGGAGGTATTCAAAGAAATCAGCGACGAGCAGTGGAATGCAGTCAGAACCATCTTCCACCTAGAGCGCAGAAGGGAAGACCCAGAGCAGACGACAGGCGAATCGTCAACGCTATCCTGTTTGTTATGAAGACGCGGGTGCCTTGGAACTACCTTCCGGAGGCGTTTGGAGACGATTCCACGGCCAACAGGAGACTGAGGAAGTGGGAAAGGGAGGGCGTCTGGGAGCGCGTTCTGGACGGACTGAAAACTCTTGGATACCCTCTCACCACTGAACCAGAACCCATACCCGAGAACTGGGTCTTGGCCTGATCCTAGGAGTTCTGACTCTCGATTCAGCAAGGACTCCGTGACATCTCGGCCGAGGGCTGCGGAAGACCTGTGCGGAAGGTCTACAATAGAGAGAATACATCAGCTCCACGGAGCCGAACCGGTAGCCCATGCGCGACGAAAGCGCCATCATGTCCTACTACTTGCGTACCTGCTTCGCCAGCGGACTGCCATCGCTGACAAATACGGGGAGCACCCCAAGGCAGACCAGGTCATCTTGAGTGTACCAGGGCCCCTCCTTCCAGATTGCGGCCTTGCAGCCGACCTCCCCGCCAGACTTCTTTACGAGCTCATGAAGGGCGTTGAATGTGGCACCCGTCGACACCACGTCGTCCAGTAGGCAGACCTTCTTGCCTGAGAGCCACCGCATCTCCTCCTTCGTGAGTAGGAGCTCCTGCTCAACCGACGTGGTGATTGATTTCAGCTTCTCCGCAGCGTAGTCACTCATGTAGGATTTTATGCTCTTGCGCGCTACGAGGAAGCGGCTCTTCTGGAGTCGCTTGGACAACTCGTATGCCAAGGCTATGGATTTTGCCTCCGCCGTCAACACGGCGTCGACACGGAAAGGCCGAATCTTCTTCGCGAGGAGTTCCGCGGTTCTAGTGAGGAACTCAACGTCCCCGAGTATCAAGGCAGCATCGGATGCAATCCTTGTGTGTGGTTGAATCTGCACTACCGGGAGTTTCCTCTCAAGGCCCGCTATGCGAACGAGATATTCCTTCTGCCCCGTGAATCTTCTGACAGACTCGTCTCGCAAGACACAGGGCCAGCCGATCCGCGGTATTTGTCCTCGACTGCTGAGAGACTACTCTGGCGGGATTTCCTTGTACGCCAGAGTCACGTCGACTCCTCTCTTGCCATAGTACCACTTGCACCCGAAGTAGAGGAGCACGCCCACAATGAACGATCCTGCGACGTAGGCGTAGGCATAGTCATATCCGGCTATGCCGTTTATGACCGTCGCTGTACCCCAGACCGAAGGCGAGGCCAAGAACTGGTAGGTGATGTATGCGAACACCACCGACATCAGCGCCCCGCAGACCATGAGAATGCCCTTAATCCGGCCTTTTTCGTTCTTCGAGCCGTGGATGATTGCCGTTATCCCGATGAAGACAAAGTAGATCATCGCCGCAATCACTCCTGCGAAGAGGGCCTGGAGAGTGCCGTAGAACGCCGAGACCACTCCAACAAGAGAGACGGTCAATATTAGGACCAGAGCCTGAGCGACGATTGGGGCCCCTGTCTTGGTGTTGACGTGGGCGATGCTCGCGGGGAGGAACCGGTCGAATGCCTGCGCAAGGAGATAGCGCGAGATGACTATCACCCCATACGCGAGTATCCCGACGTTCCACAGGACCCAGGATAGGCCGATGAAGAGTTGGAGTGCCGAGTTGCCGCTTACCCCCATTGCCAGGGTCCAGAAGTTGAAGGAGTTGTCGAAGACCAAGGTCGGGTTAGACAGGGCCGAAGTCGTAAATGCGAAACCTCCGACGTAGTACATCGTCGCGAACGCTCCAGTCAGTAGGATGAGGACGAAGAAGGAGGCCAGAGGGACGTTCCACTTTGCCGTCCCTGTCCCCTTGAGCTCAGAACCCACCGCCGGTCCGGCGTTTATCCACGGATAGACGAAGATTGCGAAGAACGGCAGTATGGAAATAGTGGCCCCCCAGTCGAAGGTGGAGCCGGTGTATGAGCTCACGAGGGAGCTGTAGGTTATCGGGTTGTTGTTGAAGTCCACCAAGTTCATGCCGTTGATGTAGTTGGTGACGCCGCTCTGACCCGCTGAGAGCAGGGTGGCTATGGCGACGAGAATGCCGACGACCCCCAGGAGTATCGTGACCGTGACTATCTTGTACCCAATCTTGGGCCTGATCATGTTCGCGAGGACGAGAATGGCGAAGATGCCTGCCCCCACAGCGAACTGCTCACCCGTGTTCGCCCCTGTGATGTTGCCCGGAAGCGCGAGCCCAAGGAAACTCGAGTTGCCCATGGCAAGGCCCACGGAACCTATGGCGAAGACCATTGAGAGCACTATCAGTGCGAAGTACACCTGGGTCTCCATCACATACCCCATGAATGAGAGTGGACCGCCGAGTGGACCGCCGAGTGGACCGAATGACCGAGTTATCCAGACGTAGTCGCCTCCCGTCCGCTTGATGCGGGTGCCCATCAGTGAATACACCACAATCTGGGGAACCGAGAGTACGAACGCGATGATAGAAGCGTAGACGAGGTTAACCCCCACGACCGAGCTCAGCGAGGCCATCGTAAAGCCGATGGTTGCCAGGGCCGCGCCCGCCGACATGTTTCCCATGTTCAGCGTCAGGGCATCGAGTAGGGAAACGTTCTTCACGAGCCCCGTGCTTTCTCTTACGAAGACCGCAGGTTTCACCTTGTCGGCCATCAAGATTGTGCCAAAAGAATTCTGTATTTAATGGTGGTTTCGCAAAAACGAGTTAAAACCGTGACAATTTGCTAATCGAGGTGACGCATGGATGAACGTCGCCCGCTGACGGAGGTTCTCGATGGATGACATTGGCATTCGAATAAATAAAACGGGCCGCGTGCCCGCGTCATCTTGGCCCGGCTGAGTCGCTCGTTCTTTTCCAGGTACACCCCCGAGGTCGCCGAGGACCTTCTCGGTTCGACGCTTGTCAGAGTGATCGATGGCAAGGTCCTCCGCTCGAAGGTCGTCGAGGTCGAAGCGTACCGCGGCGCCGATGACCCTGCAAGTCATGCATACAGGGGCATTACCAAGAGGGCGTCAGTCATGTTCGGCGAGCCGGGCCACGCCTACGTTTACTTCACATTCGGCGTCCACTACTGTCTGAACCTGACGACCGAGGTCGAGGGAGTGGCCGGGGCTGTGTTGATACGAGCCGTCGAGCCCTTGGAGGGAATCGACGAGATGATGAGTAGGCGAGGCGTCGAGACACTCACGAGCATTGCCAGCGGTCCGGGCAAGCTGACGAAGGCCCTCGGGATCGACCTTCGTTTGAATGGAGAAGACGTGGTCAGGTCGAAGGCGCTCTATCTGCTCTCAGGAAAGCGGGGCGGCAAGGTGGCAGTCTCCACCAGGATAGGCATCAGCGCGGGGCGTGAGAGGCTGTGGAGGTACTACCTCGATGGCAACCCGTTCGTTTCATCCGCCAGAACGCATAACTAGTGCACTCGCGAATCGGCTAGAAGAGGGGTCGTCGGCTAGTCTGGTCCAGGCTTCAAACCAAAAAGATAGAGAGATACGACCATTCTTACGACACTTTCAGACAACTGTCCGCCAAACCGTCTCCGGTGATTCGTAGGGCATAATACATCCAACTCATCATTGAGAACAGATCATGAGATTTTCGGACGAAAGAGATTCCAGAATCCTTCGGAGGTTGTACTGGAAGAATCGCTTGAGCATTCGGCAGACCGCGGCTACCATTGGCATGAGCTATCAGGGTACTAGGAATAGACTGAAGAAGCTGAGGAAGACTTAGGTCAAAAGCCGAAGGTCGGACCAGATACTCGAGACGACCGTTCAGCGAAGACAGTGGAGAGAAGTCGTATCTTCTGGGATTACGAGGAGGAGACATTAACGTGTGGAGGAAATCTCCAAACACGATCGAAGTCCGCGTAAGCACTACACATCCCGCAATGTCGAAGCTCTTCTTGAGAGCGTTTAGGAAGTATGGGCATCTAATGCGATTTGCCGAGCCCGCGTATCTACCTAGTCACTTCAGATGGCAGATTAAGGCTCATCTTGATCGAACTTTCGATTTTCTTGTGGCGAAACCGACGATAACTCCAGTCCAATTCAAGGAGTTTTACCGCTTCTTGGCTGGCTATTCGGACTGTGAATGCTGCTGGTCTGTCTATCTTAAGGCTAGGAGGATAAGAGTTTCATGGGTAGTGGAGACGCTTGATGCCCAGTTGGTTCGCCAAATCAGCAACAAGCTAAAGGCCGACGGCTTCCACCCACTTTTGTATCTAAGAGTTCAATCGGGTTTCACAAAGAAAAACCAAGACGCGTACCTGGGTAAGAGGGCTAAGCTAAGGCTCGTCCTCAACAGGTCGAGTGAAGTAGTAGCCCTGGCAAAGCTGCTGAAGCCGCATTCACTGCACTCTGAGAAGACTGCCAAGATGAATCTCATCATTGCTCACTCTCAAGGAAAGTGGTCTGAAGTAGCTACAAGCGTAAGACAGCTTCGACGCAGGACAAGGAAACGAGTTACGCAGTACACGATGGAGGCAGAGAGAACCTATAACTCCCAAAGAACGAGGCCCTCTCGCATTGGGGTCGTCGGCTAGTCTGGTCAAGGCTTCAAGCCTTGGGTGTTCCGTCAGATTTTCTTTCTGACGGACAAAGATCGCTTGAGAGCGCCGGTTCAAATCCGGCCGACCCCATCACTTATGCCAGCGACCAATCACTTTCGTTCCGGTGCAGACACCATTGTGTTCGTACCCTCCTCAACGTCCTCGGGGCAGACAGCCTCCCCAAGAATGGTGAGGTCGACGCAAGGGTGCCGAATCAGCTGCCCATCGCTTCTCGGGCTATCCTCTGGGATGGGCTACTCGCACTTGCTGTACCCGCAACTCGTGCACTTGTAGCACCCTCCTTCGAAGATAATCGCGTTCTCGCCGCAGTCTGGGCAGGTCCCTCCTTGAACGAGGGGAGAGCTGGCTTCCTTGGTTACGCGTCCCGCCACCAGCACCTCCAGGGCCTTGGCGACCGCGTCCGGGATCGACAGCAGCTGCACGCCCTCGTCCCAAGAAACGTACTTGCCCCTGATGCCCTTCATCATCTTCACGACGTTCTGGATGTCGCCACCGTGCTGCAGATAGAGACTGATAAGCCGGCCTATGGCCTCGGCGTCCGCCTTCTCGTCTCCGCCGAGCTTGCCAAGGGTGACGAAGACTTCCTTCAAGGTGCCTACTTCGTCGGTGTTCGCCGTCACATACAGGCTCCCTTGGGGGAGCTTGAGCTTCAGGGTTCTGCCGGTGAGGACCTTGGGCCTCTCGAACTGCATGTCGGCCTTCTGCTCCGTCTCTGCCTTCTTGTCGACGTTGCTCGTCTCGAGGATTCCCTCCCTGCTTCCCTCCCGGTAGACTGTGATCCCCTTGCAGCCGAGCTTCCATGCGAGAAAGTAGATGTTCGCGACCTCCTCGGTCGATATGTCCTGGGGCAGGTTGACAGTGCTCGAGATTGCGGTGTCTATGTGCTTCTGGATGGCCGCCTGCATCCTGACCCTCATCTCCGGCCTGATCTGGTGGGAGGTGACGAAGTAGGAGGGCAGGTCTCCTTCGTCCGTAATCCTGTGCACCTGCATGTAATCCTTCACGAGGGGATGGAAGACCTTGAACTCCCCCTCACTCAGCGACTTGCTTCTCCGTGTGTAGGAGAGAGCGAACACGGGCTCGACCCCGCTGGAGCAGGCCGCGAGTATGGAGCCTGAACCCACAGGCGGCACCGTCGTCACGGCCGAGTTCCTGATGCCCTGAGTCTTGATCTTCTCCTTCACCTTCGAGTCCAGTCTCTGGATGAACGGCTGGGCAAGGTGCTTCTCCGCATCGAAGGCCGGGGCTGGTCCTTTCTCTACGGCCAAGTCGGTCGAGTAGTCATAGACTATGTTCTTGATGCGCTCGAAGAGCTTGTCGACGAACTCGACGGTCGCCTCATCATCGTACTTCTTGCCGAGTTTGATTAGCATGTCACCCAGGCCCGTTGTCCCCACGCCGATTCTTCTGCTCCAGAGAGAGGCCTTTCGTTGCTGCGGGAGCGGGTGCCTGTCGGCGTTGTAGTCCAGCACGTTGTCCAAGAATCTGGTCGCGTACTGGGATGCCTGCACCAGCCCGTCCCAGTCGATGCTGGCGCGTTCTGTGAACGGCGTCCTTCACGAAGTAGCTCGAGGTTCACGGATCCGAGACAGCAGCATCCGTAGTTCTCGAGAGTCTGTTCGCTGCAGGGGTTGACTCCCTGGACTTCCATGTCGTTGTACTCCGTCGTGGAGTCCCTCTTGATGGTGTCCCAGAACAGCAGGCCCGGCTCGTCGCTCTGCCACGCCGCCTTGACAAGCTGGCTCCAGATGGTCCTTGCCTTCACGGTCCTACGGAAGTCAATACGCTCGTTCTTGAAGTGAAGCTCGAAGTCGGTGTCGCCCTCGACAGCCCTCATGAACTCGTCCGTCATCTTGATGGAGATGTTCGCGTAGTTGACCTTCTTGAGGTCCTTCTTGACGTTGATGAAGTCGAGCACGTCAGGATGGTCCACGCTTATGGTAATCATCAGGGCTCCCCTCCTGCCCGCCTGGCCGATCGTCCCGGTGGTGGTGGAGAGCAGCTCCATGAACGAGACCGAGCCGGTGCTGTAAATCGCCGAGTTGTTCACCGGTGAGCCGCGCGGTCTGAGCACCGAAATGTCCGTGCCCACACCCCCTCCGAAGCTGTAGGTCCTTGCCGCTTCCTTGCACCAGTCGAAAATCGCCTCAATCGAGTCTTCCCTAATCTTGAAGAAGTAACAGTTGAGCAGAGTCGCCCTCCTTGACTGTCCGGCGCCAAACAGGATCCTTCCTCCGGGCACAAACTTGAAATCCTCCAAAAGCCAGTAGAACTTGTCGGTCCACTCCTGCTTCTTCTTCGCTTCCTCGACCGAGGCAAGCTCCCGTGCTACCCTCAGCCAGAGCTCGTCTGGAGTCAGCTCCACCTGTTTCCCGCTGGCGTCTCTGAGGGCATACTTCTCGTAGAAGACTCTGGCCCTTAGTTCGTCTCCTCCGAACACCGTGAGGGTCTCCGGGGGTAGCGTGACCTCAGTCTTCTCTGTCTTCTCCGAATCTTCCGGTTTTTCTATTGCAGTCATATTATAGCACTTATTGTGAATTGCGCACTTTGACCTGATGAGGGTATATATCTCTACGACGCGAGATTGAAGTTGACCCCTGGCTTTCTCTGCTCGCCGAATCTGGAGTTAGTGAGACGCTCTTGGGTGAATTAATATTGACTTGTAGTCAAACGAATTTGTCATAATTCATTCGGCTGTCGAATACTGGGTCGTCGCCGTGGACCTGCACTTCTTGCATCTTCCCGAATCCGGAGGGAGCTTCGCCCCGCAGTTCCTGCAGAAGGAGACGGGCCTGTGAACCCTGAAGAAAGGAATGCTGGGCGAAGAGGTCTGAATCATCGTGTAGGTTCCGCGAAGGTCGGCTGTGGAGGCGTCCAGTATCACCGTGAAGCCACCGGTTAGGCCCGCAGCGAGCTTCTTCACATACTCGACCTTCTCCTGGTTCTGCAGGTCCTCTGGAGAGAGCCTCGGCGAGAGGGAGTATCCCTGACGGCCTCCCGCGAGCAGGCTCGCCTTGCCGTACTTCTCCGCGTCGAGCGCGGCGAGCCTGTGGGCACCCTCCTCCTCGATTATCGCCACTCCGAGTCTCTCGTTCTTCCCCGACTTCTCGGAGGCGACCTGGGAGGCGGTCTGAATGATCTTGTCTGCTATCGAGACCCTGACACCTAGCGAGGGGTCCTTGGTCAGGTTGGAGAGGGCCTCCTCCAGGCCCACGAGGTTCATGATGAGCGGCATGGCGTCGGAGCTCACCCCCTCCGATCCGAAACTGAGTGTAGGTAGGAGACCCTTCTTCATGACGCGTTCCAGGACCCTCCTCCTGGTCGTCAGGGCGTCCGATGCCACGCCTATCAGCATCGCCAGTTTCGCCCTGAAGTAGGTCTCGTCTTGGTTCGAGTCGTAGGAGAGGCGCGGCAGGTTCAGGCTGAGGTTGTGAAGCACGCTGACGTGGTCACCTTGGAACTCGGGCGGAAGGACGTCGGGGTTGACTCCCAGGAAGCTTCTCTTCTGGCCAGGCGGTAAGAACGCGATTCTCCCTCCGGCGAAGATCGCGGAGGCAGCGTCCTTCAGGAATCTGTTGTCATCCTCCTTGAGCTTTGCGAGGATTATCCTCACCTCAGGTCTTGGGACCTGGTCGACCAAGGCCCTATACGCCTCCAGCGTCGCATCGAGGACCTTCTCGACCAGCTCTCTTCCGGACTCATCCTTGACGTATGGATCGAGCTCTAGGGCGATAGTCGGCCTCTGGGACGCGGGGAACTGTGAGGAGGTCTGGTCGAGGAACCTGAGAATCGAGTCCACAATCTCGTGTTTCGTCTTGGAGCGAGTGAACGGAGCGAGGTACTGGAGGAAGTTCCTGTACACTATCTCGACAGAAGCCTCCCTCCTGATCAGTGAGGTGATGTTGGCGATGATCGTTATGGCGCTCTCCAAGCTTTCGGGACTCGGGAGTATCGGGGCGTAGGGAAGCCTGCCCTTCGGGTTGAACCCCGAGGCTCTCACGGACAGGAGGTCGACGAATATCGTGTCCGGTGTGAGCCCCCAGCTCCCCGCGTCCGCGATGTGTATGTCGCCCGCGAGGTGCGCGTCGGCGACGTCCCGCGGAATCTGTTCCAGGAGGAGGTACTCGGCGAAGACGGACTTGCCGGTCTGGTGCAGGAGAGATTCCACGTCACTCCCGTCGTCGCCTGCCTTTCCCAGGAGCTGCGTGACGTCGTATACGGGAAGGCCGAGGCGCGTCAGCTTGTGTCGGTATTCCTCGAGATTGTGCTCGACCAAGAGGGAGTTCACCATCTCTCTGATGAGGGGCGCGGTCAGGTACTGGGTCTGGAACTTGTAGAGCCGCGACTCCGTCTCGCTGGTAATCTTCTGTGCAAGCTCGACGGGCATCCCGGCTTCCTTGACGAGAGACTGCAGAATCTTATCGGCGTTGAACTCCTCCATGGCCTGCCTGGACGTCCTCACGTAGAGCTTCCCGCTCTCGACCAGCGACTGTTCCTCTATCTGGCGCGTGAGGTTAAGGACGAGCCGTCCCAAGTTGGTCACGGTGTACTTCCTCTCCTGCCTGTTGAGCTGGATCAGGAGTTGCCTGACGAGCTTCCTCAGGTGGTACGCGAACTTCCCGGATTCCTTCTTTGATTTGAACCCAGCGAGGGTCTTGAGGGCGCTGTAGGTCAGGGGCCCCTTGACGTTCAGGATCTTCAGGATGTCCAGCCTCTGCGGCGAAGCGATTACGCTGTAGATTGTCTTGACTCTGCGCGGCGCTGCTTGCAACTCAGCGATGGTTCGGGGTCAAAAGTATTTAACTAATAACAGGTCCGAAAATCTGATTCCTCCAACCGACCAACCCTTCATTTCGGGCGTTCTATCTCGCTGGCTAGGCTCGCCGGAGGTCGCCCTGGAGCAACCCCTTGCCTATGTGGATCATGTCTATGTGCCTGGAGAGCTCCTTCTGATCCTTCATCACCTCGAGGCAGTAGGGGCACCTCTGGCCCGAGGGAGCCTCCAGCTCAGGAAGGAGGACTTGCTGCCCTCCGCCGCTGGACATTATGCTCCTCTGGCTGATAATCCCGATGACCTTCCCGTTCTTCACCACTCCGAGTCTCCTGATTCCGGACTTGGCCATGATTGATATGGCCGTGCCGACCTTCTCGCCCGAGTCGATTGTCCTTATGGGCGTCGACATCACTGCCGAGACCTTTGTCTTGGAGGCATCCTTCTCCGCCGCGACAACCTTGTTGAGGATGTCCCGTTCCGTGACAATTCCCACGGGTTCGCCCCCACGGCTGACGACGAGCGCGCCGACTCCGTTCTCAGCCATCTTCTTGGCGGCCCGGGAAGTACTCTCCGCTTCGTCAATCGTGAGAAGTCTCTGGGTGGTGAATTCAATGACCGGCCTCTCGAGATCGGCCTTTAGGTCCATGACGGATGCCGCCCCTAACTACGCTATTAAGAGCTCTCTCGGTTGTGACTTCACAGAAGATATAACTCGATAGGGCCAAGGCTCACTCTTAGTCAGTCAGGAGTTCATTCGCTGCAGTAATGATGGTGGACTTATTCTGTGAAGGCTAGTCGCTCACGACATGTACCTTCGATTCTTGATGGGAGAAGAAGCTGCCCCCACCATCATTATATCAGAAGAACGCGCGACGCCCAGAGGGTCAATTGAGCAAGGAAGCCCGGAAGAGGAGCATGACGATGGCCCTGGTGATATGTCCCATCGTTGTGGGAGTCTTGGTCATAGGCGGCGTGTTCTTGGGTTCCTCGCTGGCGGGTTTCGTTGGCTTCTCCAAGACGACCATGGAGGCGGCGGTGGGGACCCTCGGTCTGGTGGTCTCGCTGCCGATTATCGTCGTAATCGTCACGTGGGTTGTGAAGCAGGGATCAACGGAGGGGGGTGAACCTACTTCAGCGCAGAAGCCGCCTTCTCCCTAGCCCGAGCCGCATCTTCGCGCAGCGCTGCCTTCGCGGCCGAATACTCCTTCTCTACCTCGCTCTCAACCGCGGCGAACTTCTCGTCTGCTATCTCGCTCATTCCGTCACCTGTGCCCTAGCCTCCATGATATGCTTTATGTGCTTCAGGCGCACGAACTCCTCCCGCTCTCTCTCCTCTAGCCTGGCCTGGATGACGCGAATCGAACTCTCGTATCGCGGGATGATGAGGTACTGAAGAGCGTTGATCAACCTTTGAGTGCGCTGGAGCTCACTCGCCAGTCTGAAGATGGCGTTCTCGAACTCGGCGGCTTGGAAGATGGATAACAAGGCCTTCCTCATCAGCCGCGACGCTTTGTCCACCGAGACGCTGCTGTCTGCGAACCCGTAGGTCATCGCGGCGCTCTTCTCCGTGAGCTTCAGGTTGGGCACGTCCACATCGACTATCTTCCTGACGGTGACGTCGACCTCCACGATGGTCGGGGTGTTGGCGGCGGTCCCCTCCAGCCGGAGAGGGCCAATCTTCAGGTAGGCGTCGAAGAGCGCGAAGTAGGCGTCGGAGAGCGGGTTCCAAATCTCCTCCCTCGCCGTCTCCGCTTTTTGGATCATCTCGTCCATTCGCTTGAGAAGAACTGCCCTCTTGTCGTCCAAGACTCGGTAGACGCGGCGGGCGGTGGCAAGGCTCTTCCTAGTCTTGATCAGTTCAATCTTCGTCGGAAGAACGTTTCCTCCGCTTGCTACCGACATCTCTCTCGCCTACTCTGTGACCTTGTCCCTGACGTAGTACTTGTTGATGAAATCTTCCTTGATGTTGGTGAGCTCCGAGTCGGGAAGGACGGAGAGCACCTCCCAGGCAATCTTCAGGCTATCATCGAAGGTGCGATTCTCGTCGTAGCCCTGGCTGAGGAACTTCTGTTCGAAGTCGTCGCCGAACTTGAGATACTTCAGGTCGACCCCCGCCAGACCAGACTTCCCCACGATTTCCGCGAGGGCGCGCAGTTCGACGGATCTCGAATACGCGTTGTAGAGCTGGTTGCCGACCTGGAGCTGGTCCGCTCGAGCCTTGCCCGCCTTGATCACCTGTCCGAGTGCGGGGCCCATCAGCCTGCTGAGGCTGGAGAGAAGATTAATTGGAGGGTAGATGCCCTTCCTGAAGATATCTCGCCCGAGGAAGACCTGGCCTTCCGTGATGTATCCGGTGAGGTCCGGGATAGGATGCGTGACATCGTCACTGGGCATGGAGAGGATGGGCATCTGAGTGATGCTGCCCTTCAGGTTCTTGATTCTCCCTGCTCGCTCGTAGATTGTCGAAAGGTCCGTGTAGAGGTATCCCGGATAGCCCTTTCGCCCTGGGACCTCCTCTCGCGCGGCCGATATCTCCCTGAGGGCCTCGGCGTAGTTCGTGATGTCTGTGAGGATGACCAGGACATGATACCCGAGGTCGAATGCGAGGTACTCGGCGGCGGTGAGCGCGACGCGCGGGGTGATGATTCTCTCGATTGCCGGGTCATCAGCAAGGTTCAGGTAGAGTATGCTTCTCCTGATCGCACCAGACTCTTCCAGCGTCCTCTGGAAGAACGACGCTTCGCTGTGCTGGGCACCAAGTGCGGCAAAGACGACGGCGAACTCCTCTCCCTCACCGACCACAGTGGCCTGCCGGGCGACCTGCGCCGCCAGAATATTGTGAGACATGCCAGCCCCCGAAAAGATGGGGAGCTTCTGACCCCTGACCAGGGTAAGCATCACGTCGATTGCGGAGACCCCGGTCTGTATGATGTCGATTGGATACTCTCGCCTGTCGGGGTTAATCGGAGCGCCGTTCACATCACGGAATTCCTTCCCCACCGGTTCCGGCAGGCCGTCGAGCGGTCTGCCGAGGCCGTCGAAGACCCTTCCCAGGAGCTCGTCGGAGACGGGGAGCTCCATCGTCTTGCCGAGGAACTTCGCCTTCGTGCCGCTTACGCTCAGCCCCGAGGTCCCCTCGAATACCTGGATTACTGCCTTGCCGAAACCGCTCTCCAGCACCCTCCCGAGTCTCTTCCCTCCGTCGACGTCCTCCACCTCGACCAGCTCTTCGAAGGCGGCCGTGTCAATCCCTTCGACCACAAGCAGCGGCCCCTTAACCTCGGCAACCTTGCTGTATTCGATTCCGGAAGCAGACTTGGATTTAGCCACTTACTTTCACCTCTTGTACCTTGGCGAACGAAGAAAACTCTGCCAGCATCTCGGCATTTAGGGCATCCAGCTTGTCGATTTCCGTGCTCTTAATCGCGAACTTGGCCCGAAGCATCTTCGAGATTACCTGCATCCCTCTGATTCTCGAGAGCGGCACGCCTGCGCTGAGCGCTTTGAGCGCCTCATCATAGTACGTGACGAACATCTTGAGCATCTTCACCTGCTTCTCCGGGCTGCAGTAGGCGTCCACGTCATCGTAGGCGTTCTGCTGGAGGAAGCCGAGCTGGATCATCCTCGCGGCATCGAGGATTAGTTTCTCTTCGTCCGGAAGCGACTCAGGACCGAGCAGCCTGACAATCTCTTTGAGCGTGTCTTCCCTCTGCAGGATGCCGTAGGCATGTGACCTTAACTGAAGCCAGTCTTTCGCCACGTTCGTCGTCCACCACTTGGCAACGGAGTCGATGTATCCAGAGTAGGACGTGATCCAGTTGATTGCTGGATAGTGCCTAGAGTAGGCCAGCCTCGTTTCCAGGGCCCAGAAGGTCTTGATGAACCTAATCGTATTGGAGGTGACTGGCTCTGTGAAGTCCGCTCCTGTGGGGGAGACCGCGCCGATAAGCGTGACCGAACCGTTCCTCTCGGGAGTGCCCAAAGTTCTGACCCTCCCCGCCCGCTCGTAGAACTCCGCCAAGCGTGAGGCGAGATATGAGGGGTAGCCTTCCTCCGCCGGCATCTCCTCCAGTCTGCCGCTGATCTCTCGGAGCGCCTCTGCCCATCTGCTGGTCGAATCCGCCACGAGGACGACGTCGTAGCCCTGGTCCCTGTAGTATTCGGCCATGGTGACTCCGGTGTAGATGCTCGCCTCTCTGGCGGCCACGGGCATGTTGCTGACGTTCGCGATTAGGATGGTCCGCTCCATCAATGGCCTCCCGGACTGTGGGTCGATTCAGCTCCGGGAACTCGACGAGCACCTCGGTCATCTCGTTTCCTCTCTCTCCGCACCCCACGTGGAAGACGACCCGACTGTCGGCCCACTTCGCGATCGAGTGCAGAGTCACGGTCTTGCCCGTGCCGAATCCTCCTGGAATCGCGGCCGTCCCGCCCTTTGCGACCGGGAAGAAGGTGTCCAGCACCCTCTGGCCTGTCTGAAGCGGTATCTCCGGGTCGTACCTCGTCGTGTATGGCCTCGGTGTCCTCACCGGCCAGCGGTGGTAGAGTTTCAGCTCTTGTTTCATGCCGTCCTTGTCATTTGCCGTCACGACGACTTGTTCGACTTGGTATTTCCCTGCCGGGGCCACATCCTTTATCGTGCTCTTCGGAAGATCAGGTCTAGCCAAGATTCTGTGCTCGATGAGGGGCGTCTCCTGCACTGTGCCCAAGATGCTTCCACCCTCTATCACGTCCCCTGCCTTGAGGGCAGGGGTGAAATCCCATTTCTGCTCGAGCGAGATTGAGTTCGCCGTGACACCCCTCCGGATGAAGGAGCCACTCTTCTGGGCGATTACATCGAGAGGCCTCTGCAGACCATCGTATATCTTCCCAATCATTCCGGGCCCGAGACTCACGGAGAGAGGAAGCCCGGTACCAATCACAGGTTCCCCAGGTTTGACGCCGCTAGTGCTCTCGTAGACCTGAACCCAAGCCAGATCCCCTTGGAGGCGGATGATTTCCCCGATTCAGCTTCTCATCGCCCACCTCCAGTGTCTCGTACATCTTCGCCGCCGACATCCCGCTCGCCTTGATTGCTGGACCAGAAACCCACTCAATCCTGCCCTTAACTGGCATGTTACCTGCGAGGTGCCCTAAGTTGCGGCCTTATAATTGTTGATTCGAGTTTTTCTACATCGTGTCCGTTTGTTGGAAACTGGTAGTCATGTGTCCGCCTGCGAGGGCCTGATTGGAAGACGCGTCACCTTATGATTGACGCTGCGATTATGATACGCCCTTGGAACACGGAATGAACTGTCGTCTACAGGGTGAAGAAAGTCTGAGCCAGTCTGGGCTCAGCCGATTCTTCCTTTCTATGTGGCCTGTCCGAAGAAGATGAACGCCATGACGAACCCGTAGATTGCGATTGCCTCCACGAGCACCACGAAGATCAAAGCGGTTGTCCTCACCTCTGGCTTCTCGACGACGGCAGCGATGGCCGCTGCTCCGGCCTGCCCCAGGCCAATTCCAGCTCCGGCCGCAGCGAGCCCGAAAGCTATGCCTGCCCCAAGCAACTTGCCGAAGGAACCTGGGATGGATGACGTCACCGGCGCGGTACTGTTGGTTGTCGCGCCGAAGGCCGACGGGACGAGTGCGAGTGTTGCTAATACGAAGGTAATTCCGAGGAGAATCGTTGCGAATCTCTTCATGCCTGAAACCGCTCCCTCGATTACCTGATATAAACGTTTTACAGACTAGAATCTGACTTGCGCAAGAATATTCTGCCTTGGCATGTCAACCTCGACCCCTATTGCTATCGCTGAGAGAGTCCTGACCTCAAGCTCCATCAGCTTGATCAGCGCGAGCGCGTCAGCCGGGCCCAGACCCTGCCAGACGAACGCTCGCGTGGCCGTGTGTCGGATGTCTGCGGCGAAATGCTCTTCCACCGCTGCTATCGCCTGCTCGTCAGTAGTCGTGCTGGGCACCTCGAACGGGAGGAGTTTCACCGCTTCCGAAGTGGAATCAGCGTCGATCATCCTCTGTAGTAGTGGAATCTGGAATCTGTACGCAGGCTCGATGATTATCGTGCGGATCTCGGCCGGGGGCAGTCCCCACAGCTTTCCCCTGATTACGCTCAGAACGTTGTAAGATCCCACGTCGTTCCCCACCATCTCGCCGATCCCTCCAGCACCCGTCGAGCGTGGCGATGCGTAGGTCTTCGCATTCCTGGCGTACGACGTGGCTATCTGTGTCAGGACGGCGTGGTCCAGGTACAGGTCGAAGAACCTCACTTCGCCCGTGTTCAGGTACGCGGTCACCGCCTTCTCGACGTCTTCGCCGAACTCGGTGCCGACCAAGAATGTTGCGGCCTCCTGCACGTCGTTTGAGGTCAGTACCTTGGCAATGAGTTCCCGTCGTCCGACCAACTCCTCGGCGTGGAGGTCCAGGTACTCGACGGACTCTTCGTAGCTCCTCTTGAGGGCCTTCGACTTCAGAGCGGATTTCAGGTCCCATGCGATGTACTTGAGGTAGTAGAGCTCGAAGATGTCGTATCTGCCAGCAGACTGCATGAGGGAGTTGTGCACGTTGGCGAGTCTCATCCTGAAGGCAAGCTCAAGTTTCCTCGCCGCGAAGGGAGGCTGAAGAGACGATACGACGCTTGAGTAGGGCGTCCCCCTCAGTCTGTTCACGAGCTCCTCAAGAGAGGCCGACTCGACCAGTGTCTCGATGGCCGCCTGTGTCAGCAAAGAACCCTTCAGGGCAAAAGCTCGAGCTCCGATGAATGTTCGCGACATCCAAGCTCACTGAAGAGGGTTTCCTCCCTCAGAGAGGAGTTTGACCACTTCGCTCCTGAGCTGTGGTCGCATCCTTTCGAGCCTAGTCTCGAACGTGTCGTCGAAACGGGTGCTCATGTCCTTCGAGTGTAGGACGACGCCACCAATCGTCTTGATGCTCTTCTCCGCTAGGGTCAGCTTTGTGCCGTCCTTGTGGTTCATTCCTTTGATTATTGTACTGACCGAATCCTTGTCACGTGAGTTGCACTCTACGATTGCGTCTGTTCCAATCACGTTGACGCCTTCCTCGATGAGTCTCTCTAAAGCTCTTGTGTACTGGCTGGAACTCTTCGAAAGGTTCTTGAGAGCTTCTTGGAATATCTCGTTTGAAGCGCCCTCGAGCGTCCGCAGCACGTCGTTCCTTGATTGCAGCTCTGCGGAACCGAGAACCTTCCTCTTCGCCGAGTCGGCCTGCCTGTCGCTTGTTTCTAGTATCTTTGTCGCTTCAGACTTGGTCTCCTGAAGGACCACCCTCACGCGCTCCAGAGCTTCCTTGTGCCCGGCCTCGAGTTCTGCGTCTAGTTCGTTCAGCAGTTCGGAAAGGACCTTGTCCAGCGTGTACGCTACGTCTCCAGGCATTGGCTAAACACCTAGAATCTGCCGCAGCAAGGTCCTGTACTCGACCGTAGCCTTCTTGCTGCCCGGGGCAGGAACCTCGTATATGAGCGGCACCGCGCGCTTTGCTCTGATTGAAGCGATCTCCGTCCTTATCTCCTTGGTGACGTCGTCGCTCAGCATAATCAAGCCGACATCAGGGGAACCCAACAGCGTGCTCACCTTCTCAAGAGCTTCGTGCGAGGACCTCACGTATTCTCCCTGAACCCCGGCAAGAGCGAAACCGGTCACGAAGGCCTTGCTTCCGACCGCCACGACTTTCACTGAAAATCAAATTGGCTGTCTTTCCACACCTTATAATCGTTTCAGGCCGTCGGAGGAGAAGGTGACGGTTCCTTCCCAAAGCGTCCCACACGGCCGATGTCCCGTGAGCAACATGGCGAACTCGGAAGGTTTGATGGCAATGGTCCTTACGCTTCGAATGCTTATCTAACGATGAGCCTAAGGCCCGAAGGCGTCAAGTGTAGAAGATGGGAGTCACTCCACTCAGCAAGGTGACGGTAATTGCTCCGCGAGCGGACTACCAAGACGTTCTCAAAGAACTTTCGAAGTTTCGCGATTTTGATATAATTGAGGAGAAGAATCTCAAGTTCGACCCAGTCACGGAGGAGCTGGCGATAAGGTCGGTCAGGCTGCTGGCCCAGGTCGACCAGCTGGTGAAGGACTTGGAGATCCCACTCGCGCCTGGCATGATGGACGTTGTCTTCCGCGGGGCGTCTATTCCCCAGACCGGGTACGAGGTGGCAAGCTGGGGAGAACTCGTTGGGAAGGCTGAGCGAGACTCAGAGCCAATCAGGAACGAAGTCAGAGCCGAGTTGACGAGGCATTCGCAGCTCGTGAGCGGGGAATCAGAGACAGAGGTCATGGCGGGAGTCGTCCAGGCGTATTCGGGCATCTCCGCGGATATTGGAAAGTTGACCCGGCTCGAGAGATTGCACACGGTCGTGACCATCTCTCCAGATGAGAGTCTGGGTGAGCTGCGACGGTCGCTGCCCGACTCGATTTTCATCACTCAGCCGGTGACTCGAGCTGAAGACAATCGTTCTGCTCGCTTCGCCGGCCAGCGACAGGGACAAGGTGGAGAAGGTGCTGAAGACGTTCGACTTGAAGCCGTTCATCCTGCCCGAGAACCTCCCCCAGAATCCTTCGGAGGCTTACAAGAAGCTCACCGAAGAGTTGGGCAGGTTGCACGCCGAGCGGCTGGATTCTGAGGCGAAGATTGCTCACATGAAGGACGCGTACGCTCAGCAACTCTTGGCGACGCGGGAGGTCGCCGAGACAGCCCATGATGTGCTCGATGAGACCAGGAAGACCGGCGGCTTCCAGAGGTTCGCGGTCACTTCAGGGTACATACCGAAGCGGAGGGAGTCCGACTTCGTCGACCGTTTCAAGAGCTGGATCTGTTACTCTGAGCCCGCACAGCCCGGACCCGACGTTCCGATTCTGATGAAGAACGGCGGTCCGTTGGGGTCATTTGAGCTGATCACCCAAGAGCAGGGCACGCCCGGCTCCTACGAAGTGGACCCGACGCCGCTGGTCAGCTTCGTCTTCCCGATCTTCTTCGGGTTGATGTTCGGAGACCTGGGTCATGGTCTGATTCTGTCCGCGTTTGCTCTATTGGTGAGGCAGAGGGGGCAGGGGAGGCTGAGGCGGTGGGGCAACATCTTCCTCGCTTGCGGCATCTCGTCGTGTGTCTTTGGGGTGATCTTCGGTGAGTTCTTCGGAACTCTCTTCAACTTCGGGAAGTATGACATCGTCACGCAGTTTCTGAACCTCGAGCTGGTAAAGGGAGGGTCACTTCAGTTCACGACCACCGTCCCAGCGGTCCTCGTAATCTCCCTCCTCATAGGCATAGCACACATTACGACGGGGCTGTCGCTGAACATCGCTGAGGGCGTCAGGGGTCACGAAACCATCGAAGTCCTCACCGAGAGGCTGCCGAACCTGGTCATGTACCTCTCAGGCGTGGGCTTCGGGCTGGCCTTCATAGGTGCGGGGTACAGCTTCAACGTCTTTGGCACGTCCAAACCCGTACCGCTCTTGGGGATTCCGACGTCTACGATGGGCACGGCGTCAGTAATCGTTGTGTTCGTAGCCATGATTTGGCTCGCCACCGGAAAGGGGATAGCGATTGCAACCGGGAAGTTGCACGGCGGTTCAGCCGGAAGCGCGTTTGCTGACGGGGGAATAGAGGTCTTCGAGAGGATATCGCAGTTCCTGGCGAACACAATCAGCTACGCCAGGCTTGCAATCCTCCTGTTGGTCCACGCAGCCTTCCTGATTCTGATAAACCAGCTGGCCGCGTACCCGATCTACATCGCAGTAGCGCCCATTGTCTTCTTCAACATACTCATCCTCGTATTCGAGACGCTAATCGTATACATCCAGGACCTAAGGTTGCACATCTACGAGTTCTTCACGAAGTTCTATCAGGGAGACGGCATCCCGTTCAAGAGGCTCCTCCCAATCAGGCTGAGAACCCGCGTAGACTGGGTCTGACTTCACTGGCCCAAGAGGCGCTGGATAACAAGTTCGGTGGCAGCTTCCCTCCTCTTCGAGACTCGCTCCTTGAGAATCTTGAGAGAGTCATCTCCCTTCGAAATGAGTAATGACGCTTCTTTCTCGGCCTCTCCCTTCGCTGCAGCCACCGCATCATCCGCCATTGTCTGGACCTGCGCCAAGACGTCTGCCTTCGCCAGCGCAGATTTCTCTGCGGCCATCGCGGAGAGCTTCTTCCTGGTCTCCACTGCGGCCTGTTTGATTCGGTCCAGATTCTCCTCGAAATCAACAAGCGTGTTTGAGGCTTCTTCAACGGCTGACTTGGACATTGACACCAGGCGCAACACCTCGAAGCGGGTTGCGTAAATAAGGTTGTGGTGGCAGAACCGCGTGGTCAGACTGATTGCGGTCTCTGCTGCACCGCCGTCAGACCGGTTGAGCGCGACCGGAGAATAGTGGCACTTGCGCATCCCCAAGTTACTCAAGGGTTCTCCGAGCCTTTCGGGAGTCCCTGTCAACGAGTCAGTGCTCGTCGCCCGACCCGGGGCTCCGGTTGGCGAGCCTCGCCATGACGAGCGCTGCGACACCGAGGAGGCTGCCCGCAAGGATGAAGGTGGCATGGAAGCCGAAGTAGTGGGACACTATGCCTGACACTACCGACCCGACCGTCGTGGAGATTCCGACGATGGCGCTGTAGACGCCGAGGGACGACCCGTGGCTGTTCCCCTTTATCGAGTTGAAGACCAGAGTGTTAGAGGCCGTGTAGTACGTCCCGTACGCAATCCCACTCGAGAGCGGGTAGAGGATAAGCGTCGGGACAATGAACCAGACCCCGGCGACCAGGATTGAAGCGACCCCGAGGATTGCGTAGCTGGCACCCCTGAGAATCAGGCTCTGAATCGCCACCCGGGTGAGCGACCTGCTCGCTATGTAGCGACCCGCGTAGCGGAAAGCCAGTACTTGGGCGACCAGCGCCGCGACGTTGACCACATACACCTCGCTCTCGGAGAGCGAGTGGTAGGTCAGCGCGGGGACCAGCGACGTGTTGAAGACACCGCTGGCAAAGTAGAAGGTGACAATTGAGAGGTAGAGGAGCGGCACGTCACTGGTGAGTTCGTTTCGCAGACCCTTGAAGATTCTCTGGAAATCAGAGGCCCTCGGGATGTTGAGGAATATGAGCGGCGAAGTGGAGAGGCGCTGGAAGAACCCGGGCCTTTGCATGACGATGATCTCCTTCTCGAACACGAACTTTGGCTCCTGGATGAGCATCGCAGAAGACGCCGTCGAGACGAGCGAGAGCGCACCCAGCGGGATTATGAGCCATCTAATCAGGTCCGGCAGGAGCTGGACCCAGACAGCGCTGAGGACGTAGCCGAGGATCGCGCCCACGCTCGCAATGAGAGACAGCCTCGCAAAGCCTGTGGCCCACCGGTTCTTCGGTTCGGTCTCCATGATGAGGAGGTTGAGCGGTGTGGCCGAAGCCTGCGGAGATAAAGGAGACAAGTGAGTACACGAAGATTATTCCCGAGGTCGAGGTCGCGAAGAAAAATGAGAAGAGATACACAGTGGTTATCGCGTAGCATGTCACTATGATGAGCTTCCGCTGCCGTAGTCGGTCGGTCGCCAAGCCCCAGACTATGGCGGCTGGGATGCTGACAGCATTGAAGGCGGTCACGGCCACCGCGACGTAGACGGTCCCTGTCTGCACGCCGTTGGTCTGAAGAAGGTACAACTGGACGAATGTCCCAATTGGGCCGAGAGCGATGTTCATCGGTAGGATCGAGTAGACCCAGTCGATTCGCTTTCGCGGGGCGGTATTCTTCTTGGTGGACAATCGACGCTAACTACCCTTTCCTCTCGGACCGATAATGGATATTGAGGCAGTCATAAAGACATATACCGCGTGGCACTTACAGCAGAGAGCTTGGTCTCGACTAGCGGCTTCATGCTTGGTATAATCGGGGGATTGCTCGACTTCGCCTCCGCGACCTCCGTAGTCATCAACAGGGGAGCCAACGGGATGACGAGTGGATTCGGCGTGTCCGGGTACGCGTGGGCCGCAATCCTCGGGACACTCGGCGTCCTCGTGACGGTCGTCGCCGTGCTCTCCGTTACATCGACGGGGGTACGGTACCTGAGGGGGTTCTCCGTTCTGATGGTGGTCCTAGGCCTCGTCATGGCGATAACGGGGAGCCTGATGTCCAGCGAGTCATTCGCGGGGTCGTCCACGATCTACAGCTATGGGATGGTGATTGTGGGAATCCTGATGGCGATAAACGGCGCGACGATGCTGAGAAGTCCGATGCCTGTCTAAGACGAAACGGGTCTACGCGGCGGACCGGTTGAACCCTCGTCTAGCGTCCGGCTGAGGAGGTGTCCTTCTCCACGAACGTCTTGAAGAGGTACAGAGAGCCGAAGACTATGGCTATGACTATTGATACGTAGATTGGGACGAAGAGCACCGTTGACTGAACAGGGAGCGCCGCCTTGTTCGCGGGAAGCGATAGGGTCAATGCGAGCACGAGGAGAGCCAGTATCGATGCTATCGGTATGCCGATACGGACGCTTCGCGGTAGCGCTGCACCTGATGCCCCCGTGTGCTGTGCAGGATTCTCTTTATTCTCTGACACGTCGGTTCCCACTGTCGCAGAGCTATTTCACGTTTACCATCGCGCCGCTATGGGACACTGACTTGTCAGCCGCAGAATCGCCTTGGCGACCTCGCCGTCCGACTCCTCCAACGCTATCACAGCCTTCTCCCTCGTGACGCTCGCCTGCTGTTGAACCAATAGGATATCCTCCTCGGAGAACTTCTTCCGCTCCCTCTCGGCCTCCTCCACTTCGCCCATGACTTGGAATATGCGGCTGCCTTGGGCGTTCACTTCGGAGACCTGGGCGGCGTGGATGTGAATCTCCTTAGAGGTCGTCTTGATTATCACCTCTTCGACGTCGGCTATCTCCTTCATGTTGATGCCCATGCGGTCCATCATGCGCCGGGTCTTCCTGTCATCAAGTTTCATTCGTGAGCACTCCTCACCTTGACCGCCACCCCTGCCTTAAACTCTCTCATGTAGGAGCCTGGGAGCTTTGCTCTGCCCACTCCTATCGGTCTCCCGCCCTCGTCGAGCACGACGACCTCTCCGCCCGGGAGGACGTGCTTGCCGGTCCTTACGACGAACTTGCAGAAGACGGACTTACCCGTGCGCACGAACTGGGCCGCATCGTCGCTCACGGTCACGGAGTTCTGCATGAACGCCTTGGAGGAGGCCAGGAGGCCTGCCGCGTGCAGGGAGAGAGCTATCGCCCCGTTGGGCCTGATTACCGCAAAAATCTTCCCCCCGTGCATGACCTGTTTGAGGCGGTCGGACTTGCGCGAATAGAGGTATTCGAAGCCGCTGCGCGGGAGGGCGGAGCTGGTGCCCTTCCCGAACTCATAGTCGAGCATCAGGGAGAACCGCCTCCTCTCGTCCAGCAGCTTCAAGACGAGACGGCCATCGCTCAGGGCGTTAAAAGCCTGTTTTGGGCTTTCGAGAGCTTTTTAAGTCGAAGTGATTTCAAATCGTCGATTCTTATGAAAGCAGCCTGCGAGGTGTGCGGCGGTCCGATGAGGACTGCACCCAACAAGGTCGAGATTGACGGGGCAATCATGGTGGTCTGCAGCGGCTGCTCCAAGCTCGGAAGGTCTGTCGGCGGGGCCATCGTAAGGGAGACGCACGTCCGTCCCATCCAGACCGGCTACAGACCGGCGCCAGCGCCGGCCGTCTCTGAGCCAGAGTACGAGATAGATCCGGACTACAACGTGAAGATAAGACAGGCGCGAGAGAAGATGGGTCTTTCTCAGGAAGACCTCGGCAGAATTCTCAATGAGAAGCCGTCGGTCATCAGGATGGTCGAGTCGAAGAAACTGAAGCCCGATGCGGTCCTTACGCGGAAGCTGACCCATCAGCTGAAGGTGACGCTCATGGTCCCCCTATCCGAGCTGGAAGGGGGAAGCTGGGCGCCTGAGAACTCACCGAAGGCCGCGAGACTCGAGGCCGCATCTGGCCCTGTGGCGGAGGAGCCGAACTCTTTGAGCACCGATAAGAGCATTAGAATCCTCAGAATCGGACACAGGTACGTCAGGGACTATAGGACTCTCACTCATCTCTGCCTGGTGTCCCGTGCGCTGGGGGCCGAGGCGGTCTACCTCGAGGAAATCGACGATGGGCTGCTCGAAGGCATTGGGGAGGTCAACGAGGCTTGGGGTGGCGGATTTCAGGTCCTGAAGGTCCCTTCGTGGAAGTCGGCGGTCTCCGAGGCGAAGAAGGAAGGGAGGACCGTGATCCATCTCACCATGTACGGCCTGCCAGTCATGGAGAAGGTCGAGGAGATGAGGAAGTCCTCGAAGTTCCTCGTGGCCGTGGGGGGCCCGAAGGTCCCGGCGGAGGTGTACCAGCTGGCCGACTACAACATCGCAGTGACTTCGCAGCCCCATTCCGAGATAGCCGCCCTCGCGATAGTCCTGCACGAGCTCCAAGGGGGGGAAGAACTTAAGAAGGAGTTTGGCCCCGCCAAATTGAAGATAATTCCTTCTGAAAAAGGCAAAAAGGTTGAGAAACTAGCGTGAAAATAGAGTATGAGGATACATTTGTGAAGGTGGCCGGGCTTATCGGAGGCCCTGACTACGTTAGGGTAGCCAGAGCGCTTCTGAACAACGAGAACGCTACAGATGAGGAGATTGCCTCTGCCACCGGCCTGAAGATTAAGACCGTAAGGAAGGCGCTGTACGACCTTTTCGGGAGGAGCCTGATCACGGGCGTTAGAGTAAGGGACCCGAAGAGGGGCTGGTTCGTCTACAGGTGGAAGGCGCAAAGGGACCAGACGGACGGGTTCATACAGACCCAGAAGAAGAAAATCCTAAAGAGGCTGCAGCAACGGGTCGAGTATGAGGACGCCCACGAGTTCTACTACTGTGGGACTCAGACGTGCGTCACCAGGACCTTCGAGGAGTCGATGGAGTCGTTCTTCAGGTGCCCGACCTGCCAGAGGCCACTGAACAGAGTGGACAACACAGACCTGAAGACTGCCCTGCGTTGGAAGATCAAGCAACTCGAAGAGGACATCAGCAAGTGATCCCTGACGAGAGACAGGCCCTATCCCTACACCAGAAGTACGGAAGCGACAATCGAGTAGTAGATCACTGCCGGCTGGTCGCCAGAATCTCGATGATTCTCAGCGAGGCGCTCGAGACTCGCGGCAAAGTTATGGACCGGAAGGCGACCGTCGCAGGTGCGCTCCTCCACGATATCGGGAGGTCGAGGACACACGCCGTCGAGCACGGATACGTTGGGGCCTCGCTGCTGGAGGAAGAAGGGGTCGATGATGTGGTCGTCCAGATTGTCAGGCGGCACGTGGGCGCAGGCATCTCCGACGAGGAGGCCGCGTCGCTCGGTTTCCCAGAGGGAGACTATGTTCCCAGGACCCTTGAGCAAAAGGTGGTCAGGCTTCTCGGACAAGATGGTCAGCTCGGACTCGGTGAGGCCGTTCGAGGAGGAGGTGAAGCGGTTCGTGAGGAAGGGTCACGATGTTCAGAGGCTCTTGGCGCTGAAGCAGAGCCTAGAGGTCGAACTTGGAACAGACCCAGACAAGTTCGTGCAGGACGCATTCAGGGAATCTAGCCACTGAGGTGTGGAACTCACTTCCGTCCTCCGATGACTGAGGCTTCCGAGAAAGTTATAAGGTCACTATTTCGGCTTCCTCTTCAGCGAGGTGGGGAAGCCAGGTCATCCCGGCGGGCTCATAACCCGCAGACCGGAGGTTCAAATGGCGTTGGAAAACCAACACCTGAAAATCCTCCCCTCGCTACTTCTCCACAACACGACTTGAGAGAGTACATCTTTTACAAGGGTGCTTATGCAGTGTGATAGCGATGAGCTTCTGCGAGAAGTGCGGCACACGCATCCCTGGAGATCTTCAGTACTGCCCGAGATGTGGCGCCAGGACCAGCGGGGGCAGGGCCATCTCCGAGCTGCCGTGCAGGTTCTGCCAGGCCTACAATCGCCTGGACCGCATATTCTGCCTCAGCTGCCGCAGACGGCTCATTCCATTGACTGCATATGACGTCACGGAGAGTGATTTCGTCTGCCAAGCGGACAGGGACAACCTCGAGATAATTCAGGGGACCGAACCACTTCCACACATTATCGAGGGTCTGGTCAGAGGTGGTCGAGAGAGATCCATGCGTTCTTGGCTAGCCGCGCAAGCGACCAAGGTCGAAAACCGCTCCAGGCTGGACGCGCTAATCAGAGAGTGCAGCGAGATCCTCGGTCTCGAGAGGCTGCCGGAGACCTTCGTCATTCCGACGCCTGAGCTAAACGCCTCCACCTTCGGCCGCGACGACAGGCCGATGATGGCGATTACCTCCTCCGCTCTCGCCCAGCTGAATGAGGTGGAGGTGAAGGCGCTCGTGGGTCATGAGCTCGGCCACGTCAAGTCGAGGCATCTCCTATACCATACCTTGGCAGAGTCGTTCGGAAACGGCGCGCAGATTCTCGCTCAGCTTCTACGGTGCAGGGTTAGTCGCGATGCCTATCCAGATGCTCCTGCTATCCTGGCACAGGGAGTCGGAGATATCTGCGGACAGAGCGGCCCTACTTATTGTGGGCGACCCCGGAGTGTTCAGGTCGATGATGCTCAAGATCATGGGGCATGGTGCCCCGGAGAGCGACGCGCCCGGCGCTTCCTTGGTCGAGGCTTTCCAGACCCATCCCACCTACGGAAGCAGGCTGGCCAAGGTCAGGGAATTCCATTCCAGCCCCGAGTACATGAGGGCCAGGGAGAAGGTCAGGACCAGATTGAGACTCAAGAATGCTCTCGTCCCAGCCTGCCGCTTCTGCGGAGCAGGCAAGGTGATCACTGACCTCTACTGCAAGATCTGCGGGAAGAGTCAGTACTAGACTCTTGGCTTCGGGGCCGTTCCAGTCTTGTCGTGTCCGGGTTCACACAGGCTCAGGGGAGGAGCCGTCTGCTGACTCCTGCACCGCTTTCGAGAGAGAAGACTCAGTGGAAACGGCAGAAGACCGGAGGTCCCATCCGGTAGCGGAACGTTCAACTCAAGGTCATCCGAGCCTGGACGGTGCCGGTTGCCTTTGAGCAGGTTAGTATCTCGGTATTATACCCGGGCCACGGTGCCGTGGTGAGAGAGATGAGATCCCTCGGGCCCTACCTCCTCGGAGGCATCGTTCTTGCGCTTCCCGGTCACTTTCATGTCCCAAGCCCGTTCTTCTTCAGTCTCGCCGGCCTGTTCGTGGTCTCATTGGTCTCCAACGCCACCCCGTTCTTCGGCGCGTCCTACACCCTGATAGCGACGACCGAGCTGATCGCCTTCGGGTTCTCTGTCGACGCCTTCGTCTTGGTGGTGTTCGTGACAGCGGCTGGCGCGGCGATTGGGAAGCTCGTCATCTACGGTACGGCCAAGGGTTTCAAGGGGAGGCTGTCTCGAAACAAGAACGTCCGGCTTCTCGAGCGATGGCTGCAGGACAGGCGGTTCTTGATTGCGGTGTTCGTGGCCGCCGTCGTACCGCTCCTCCCGCTCGATGACTACATCTACATCGGTGCCGGAGCAGCCAAGACAAGACTTGCCCCCATGTTCTCTGTAACAATCGCTGCAAAACTCATCAAGAGCGCGTTCGAGATTGGGCTGGAGTTCTTTGGAATACTCAAAATCACGAATATGACGACAAGCCTCTTCGGCCTGTCACGAATCGATTTCTCCGTCCTCCTGACTATTGCGTTCGTGCTTATCGGAATATTCCTGTTCAAGTATGATTGGGAGAGGTTTCTGGGTGGCTCCGGGAAGGGTCCGGCGATCTCGACGGAATCACCGTGACATGTGCGCGCAACCCCTAGGCTCCCCTTCAGGTGATAAATCAGACTTAACAACAAGGCCGTCTCACCCGGCAGGCAGTTGACTAAGGACTCCACAAGGTCGGTCCACGGGACCGAGAAGATTGACCGCGGGACCGGCTCCGTCATCACCCCCATCTACCAGACCGCGACCTTCGGATTCAGGACGGCCGACGCGGTGGGCAGAGCCGTGCGGGGGGAGAGCGGCGATTTCGTCTACACGAGGTGGGACAACCCGACGACGAGGGTCCTTGAAGAGAAGCTCGCCGACCTCGAGGGAGGAGGCGCCTCGGCGTTCTTCTCCTCAGGCATGGCCGCCATCTCCACGGCGGTCCTAGCGAACGTCCGGAAGGGTGACCACGTGCTGGCGACGAGGGATCTCTACGGTGAGACCTACAAGCTGCTCCACGATTTCCTTCCCTCGTTCGGCGTCAAGACATCTCTGGTCGACACGACTGACCTGCAATCCCTGAAGGATGGAGTCATGGAGACGACGAAGGTAGTGTACATCGAGACCCCGACCAACCCCACGCTGAAGCTCGTGGACATCAGGAAAGCCGCGAAGATTGCGCACTCGGTCAACGCGCTGCTGATGGTGGACAACACATTCTCCTCGCCCTTGGGGCAGAGGCCTTTGGCCCTCGGGGCCGACGTGGTCCTGCACAGCGCGACGAAGTACCTCAACGGGCACTCTGACGTCACGGCGGGCGCCGTGGTCGGGACCCGCGAGCAGATCCTTCGGGTGAGGAAGACGAGGAACACGCTCGGAGGGACGCTCGACCCGCACGCCGCGTTCCTGATTTTGAGGGGAATCAAGACGCTCTCCATCAGGATGCAGCGACACAACGAGTCCGCCATGGCGCTCGCGAAGTTCCTGAGTTCCCACAGCAAGGTGGCCATGGTGAACTATCCAGGACTGGAGGACCACCCGCAGCATGAACTCGCAAGGAGACAGATGAGCGGGTACGGCGGGATGTTGAGCTTCGAGCTTAAGGGCAGCATCAAGGACGCGGTCAGGTTCACCGAATCCCTGAAGGTATCAACCCTCGGAGCGAGCCTCGGGGCGGTGGAGACCCTGGTTGTGCAGCCGGCGAGCATGACTCACACCCAGCTCTCGTGGCAGGAGAGGAAGAGTATAGGCATCTCCGACACGCTGATCAGGGTGTCTGTAGGGATAGAGGACACTGAGGACCTGATTGAGGACTTCGACCAGGCGCTGAAGAAGATTCAGTAGAGTCAAACTGGAACCACCCCTCGGCGAGCGGATGAGGTTTCTGGAGCTCGTGCCCGTACCGAATCAACGGTTTGGTCAGGTGCCTCTGCGATCCGGATGACGGGATATAGATCCCTGGGGCGAGGCTCCTGATGCGTTTCACCGAGCGCCTCGAGCTCTCGCCGAACCTCAGCTCCGCACCTCCTGCACTGGAAACCCTTGCCGCTCCCCTCTGACTTCGCGACCCTGCCGCACTTGGCGCAACTAGGGTTGAGTCGTAGTGGCTCGCGGTTGATGGACAGGACCTCGACCTTCTCGATGTTGAGTATCGGTGGGTGTCTGATTGAGGCCCTTCGCACGCCTCCGTACACGCGGATGACATCCCCGCTTTCCAACATCCGGGCGGCCCTCTGCAGGTCTGCCGCTGGCCTGTAGATGGCGCAATTGACCATCGAGCCTGCAACGTCCAAGTCGATATAGAGATGGCCTCCTGCGCCATTCTTCAGAGCCACCACCTGACCTTGGAACCAACCCGATGAGTAGGCCTTCATTGGGGGCGTGAGCGCTGAACTCAGGTGCGCGTCGGTGCACTGGTTCGAGAGATAGGTCATATGGCCGGCGAGTCGTTCATCGAACCTCAACATCGCGAACGCCGAGCGGGCGACGACTGGGGAGTCTGCCCGTATCCCAAGGAATACCGGGTCCGGGCCGTGTGGAGTGAGAAGAATCCTCCCGCTCTTGTGGTCGAAGCTGTTGAAGGTGTGCGGGAAGGTCCTTCGCTCCATCACCCTCACCGAGTCCCCTTCGATAACCCTCTTCGTGCCGCAGGCCGCCTGTCTTCTGTAGGCGATGAGTTCGTAGGTGTGATCGTCAGAGCCACTGAAGCCGAGGCTTGCCACCGCCCCGACGACGCCCATCCCGTTCCCCAGCGTGACGTGGCGAATCCTCCTCTCGACCAAGAACTTCAGGATTCTCCTGTCACTCACGAGCCCCGAAACTGCGGAGAGATACACCTGCCGGAAAAGGTCTGGCTCGAGACTCCGGTCTAGGAAGACGAGCCCCGAGTTTGCCCCGTTCTCTACGTCGGAGAGCTTGCGCACAGTGGCCTCCACGACCTCGAACGCGCCGTCAGGGTCTTCGGTCTCGAACTCCAAGCAGACCGCAGCGTTACCCCTTGTCTTGAACGGGATGTTTGGGTTGAGCCTTACAAGCCGCGGATAGGTTCTGAAGGTGCAGCCGCGGTCGAGCAATTCCGCGACGACGCGAAATCCGAGGTGGGTCGTGCAGTGGCCGAACTGCGAGTCCGTGTCGTCAAGACCGACAATGCACCCCATCGATGGTCATTCTGAGCCGGGTGGCGGAGAGCGATTTAAGTGATGCAGTAACTTCGGGGAACCGAATTGGCATATGGTGTATCTGTGTTATCGTGGTTTCTTTGGGCTTACGAAAGCAGCCGAGGCTAAGCCGGAGAGTCGCCTTCGACGACGATCATGGTGAGGGTGCTGCGAACCCTGTCGAGGCGCCTGACCTTCCACGTGATTGTCTCCTTCACCTTGTCCATTGTGTCGGCCTTCACCTTCGCGACTATGTCGTAGACCCCGTACACGACGTAGACCTCGTCCACAAACTCGATGTCCTTAAGCTGCTTCACTAGGTCCTCTTCAACTCCTAGATCTGCGTTAATGAGAACGAATGCCATGGGCATTTTCCAATATCGCCTGTCCGTGTGCATGTGAGGCTATAGTAATAACCGTTGCCCTCTTATGACGGGAGACCTGTCTTTGCGCACGTTTCTGAAGTCCTTGACGGCAGGCAACAGTCTACCCGAATGAAGAACTAATCAACGTCACCCGGTCGAGTTGGTCACGCCGACTATCCGGAAATAGAGGTTACCAACCAAGAGCGGATAGGGAACGCCAGGGAGAGTGTAATAGGAGGAGATTCCGGAACTGGTCGAGCTAGACAGATATGACGTGGGGTACGTCAGACAGCCGCCGAGATTCTGCGCGTAGTTCGGCTGCCCGTTCCCCGCCACAATCTCACCATAGTAACCGCAACTCTCCGGCGCTTGAGGACCGAGAAGCCACGAGCTGAAGGAGGCCGAAGAGAAGAAACCGAGCTGATACGTCCCACTCGCTCCTGAATTGGCCGCCAACGCATAGGCCACCATCGTTCCTTCGTTCACGTTAGTGGGCCCTCCTATGACGAGCTGGGACTGACTCGCGGTGAGCGTGAAGTTTGAAGCTCCGTCGAAGGACTGTGGGTATACCACGCCATCGCTGGAGATGTCCTGCACCGCTTGAATCGTGAGGGCACTGCTCACGTTGAGCATGATAGGCGAGGAGGCGTTGTAGCCGAGGAATGCGTTGTAGTAGTAGAACTGGACGCAGAACACGGTGGGACCGTTCGTCCCTGCGACCAAGTCAATGAACCCGGAGTTGTTGGTCTGCCCGCTCGGGCAATCCGCGGCAAGAGTGCCGTCAACAGACACGGAGCTCGAGCCGGTGGTCACCGGTTCCGTGGAGTAGGACATGGAACTGGAGATTGAGCTTGAGGGGGAGGCTGTGGTCGTCGACGAGCTCGGATGCGACGTCACCAGGACGAGGCCCGCCCCCATGACCAGAATCATGACTGCAACCGCTGCAACCACGGCGGCCAGTCTCCCTATAGTGTCTCTTTGAGGCGGCATGCCAAGTCTCGGCTCACACGGAGTGGTTTTCATTAATAGGTTTGTACGAAGAATCGTGTTGCAAGGGTTCATCGCGCTCCCCTTCCGCGACACCACTGGTGTTGATCTCCCTGCTCCGCCGACACTTCGGGCTCCTGCCGCGAGAGAGAAGTTCATTCGATTGTATAATAAGGCCGCCGGGGCCCCGCGAACTCAGATGAACATCCTCGTCATTGACTACGACCAGGACGACCCAGTCAAGTGCACCGCGAAGAAGATGGTTAGAATGGGTCTGGCCACGGAGGTGTCAAGGAAGTTCCACGCAGCAAGCTCGCTGCTCGTGCTCAATCCATTCGCCGAGATCACCCTCTCGCCCGGAGACAGGGATAGCAAGGGGGTCCTAGACATCGATTGCTCGTGGAACTTCGCGAGGGAGGTCTTCTTCAAGAAGCTCGGAGGAAAGCACAGGCGGCTCCCCGCGCTGCTCGCGGGCAACCCCACGAACTACTCCAAATTGGGGATGCTCAGACTCGCTGGAGGCCGTCGCCGCTTCTCTCTACATCTTGGGTGAGAAGGAGGAGGCGAAAAAGTATCTCTCGCTCTACAAGTGGGGTCCGACCTTCCTGACGCTCAACGCGGAGCCCCTTGAGGAGTATAGTAAGGCCGATTCTGAAGACGAGGTCCGGGACCTAGAGAGGGAGTTCTTCCGCGAGTACTTCCCGGAATAGAGAAGACTAAAGTAGCCCGAGGCGGGGCTCGACTCGACGCGAGCCGGCGGGTGGGCCACGGGGACCTCCTGGGGAAGTTCCTCCCTCACTGCAGGATGCATGACGCTGAGAAGCGTAGCCGGAGACGGTTGGCGACGGAACAGAAACGATACCCGCCTCACCAAACGCGATGACGGAGCGATTCCGAGATCGGTGAAAGCGGGGTGAAACGGCCGACCCATGCAGAGCAAGGCCGAACGTGGTCGAGGACGCGCCTGCACCAGACCAGGGTAGGCTGCTAAGCTGAATCCCGCCTAGAACAGAAGGAGGACTACGGCCGGCACGAGTCAAATACGACCTAGGGCGGATGACCTCCGCCCCTGGTTGTCGGTCATAATAATCCACAATACTGCAGCATCGAGAGGTTGTATCAGAAGACATCTGAACTTGTGGTACCTCGCGGGAGAACTTCAGGGAAGATTATGGGTTCATTCCTCGGAAGGCCGGGCGACAGTCTTCTCTTGTTGCAATCAGATTAGTCTATCGTCAACTTACCCGACAGCCAGGGTTTCATGACGATATCCCAAGGAGTGATTACCCTGTCATCGCGCGTGACGAGACACCCTCCCCTGTCTCCCTCGAGCTTGAGGGCGGCCGTCTTCATGGCTGTTCCTGGTGCCACTTCCATAGGTGTCTCCTTCTCCGCTTCGTCGAGGGGCGTAGCCAGGATGTCCTCATTGGGGTGGTTGCCGATCTCCTCAAGGACGACGGGGCTGAAGATGTGGCCCATCACGCCTCGGTCCGAGATGTAGGCCCTTTCCCCGGGAAGGAAGATCCGCCTGTAACTGTGACGGAACATCTCCTGCAGGGCTCTGCGAATCGGAGTGCTCCCCGGCAACGAAAAGATGCGAGTTCCCACATCCTCGGCTGTGATATCTGTCTGGATCGCCCCCGAGCGGTATAGCCCGAGGACGTCTGAGAGACCGACGAGACCGGTTCTCCTGTCGCTGCCCGCTCCGCGAACCAGAGCGACCCCGAGGCCACTCGAGTTGAATGTCTCAAGCAGAGACTCGAGGTTCTCCTCGACACTCAGCGAGACCAGCGTGTCGGAGGCTTCTTCACAGGGACCCCTGAGGAGGCGATCGAAGCGCGCCGGTCCGAGCGTCACGAGCTTCGGTAGGCTTGAGAACCCGAAGACCGCCGTGCCCTGTGCACCCTTCCGCGGGACTATTGGCACCGCGTCCACGTCCTTCATCCGGAGGAGGTACAGGACGGCAAGCAGCGGATAGTCTGGTTTGACCACGGGATACTGTCTTTCGAGAATGTGCGGAAAAGCGGAGTCTAACTTCAAGCTAGTTACTAGTGCCTTCTCACGGTGGAGTATTTAGGGAGCGTGCATCACCCGCAAGGTTGGGGACGAAAGGCAAGACGCGCTGCATCGACGGTGAAGGGTCCTGTGGCTCTGCTCCGGTCAATCCGCCCAAGTGGAAGACCGCGACAATCGCGCAGCATAATTACTAGAATCCATACATTTCAGTTGAGCCGATGAAAAAATTCGCCCACATGGCCGACGTTCATCTCGGTGCACACAGGGAACCTGCCCTGCGCCAGCTCGAGATGCGGGTCTTCTACGAGGCGATTGACCGATGTATAACCAGCAAGATGGATTTTGTGCTGATCTCTGGGGACCTATTTCACGTGGGCATTCCAGACCTAGGGATAGTGAACGAGGCCATCAGGAAGATACGGGAGCTGCAAAACGCCGGGATTCCCGTCTTTGCGATTTACGGCAGCCACGATTACAATCCCTCGAGCACCTCGATAGTTGACATAGTCGAGACCACTGGGCTGCTGACCAACGTCTCGAAATGGAAGAAGGTTGGGGGGAAGATTGAGCTAGAGGTCTTCGGGGACAGGGCAACAGGCGCCAAACTCTGCGGGATCTCCGCTCGGAAGATGGGGCTCGAGAGCAAGCACTACGAGCTCCTGGACAAGCAGCCCCTCGAGGAGCTGGAAGGTTTCAAGATATTCTTGTTCCACAGCGGCATCACGGAGTTCAAGCCCGAGAACCTCAGCGAGATGGAGACGATTCCCATTTCATACCTGCCGAAGGGATTCGATTACTATGCTGGAGGGCACATCCACCAGAGGGGCGAGTTCTCGCTTCCGGGATACGACCGGGTGGTCTTCCCCGGCCCGCTGTTCACGGGCTACGGCAAGGACATCGAGTCGACCGCTAGGGGAGAGCCCAGGGGGTTCTACGAGGTTCAGTTCGATGAGAAGGTCAGGAGCGTCTCCTTCGTCCGGTTGGAGAGTTTCGGGGGCGCGTATCTGGAATACGACGCGGCGGGGAAGAACGGGTCCGAAGCCGCGAACCAGATTCAGGGAAGGTCGGAGGAACTCGACGTCGCGGGTAAGGTGGTCGCGCTCAAGATAAGAGGAGAGCTATCAGGCGGAAAGACTTCTGACATCAACTTCGCAGACCTTCGGGCGAGACTCATGGAGAGGGGGGCCTTGTTCGTCTACTTGAACAGGCACAGCCTCAGCTCAAAGGAATACGTCGTGGCGAGGCAGCCAGGGGAAGACCCGGCGTCGATTGAGTCCCGGACATTCGAGGAAGGAATTGGGAAGGTGAAGGTCACGGCCGAGCAGCTTCGGACAGCGAAGGGAGTGCAGACGGCGAAGCACCTCCTCGGCACGCTCAGACAGGGACCCAAGGGCGACGAATCGAAGAGAGCGTACACAGAGAGGGTGATTGATGACGGGGAGGCTGTGCTCGGGCTGAAGGAGGGCAATCCGAGATGATTATCAAGAGAATCACGCTCCAGAACATCCGGAGCTACAGGGAAGCCACGATAGAGCTCACGCTGGGCAAGACCCTCTTCGAAGGCGACATCGGGTCGGGAAAGTCCACTCTCCTGATGGCGATGGAGTTCGCCCTCTTCGGTCTTGGATCCGAAAAGGGAGCTTCCCTGCTCAGGTCTGGAGAGCAGAACGGCACAATCACCCTCGCATTCGAGGTGGACGGCGCGGACTACAGTGTCCAGAGGAATCTGGTGAGAAAGGCGGGGAGAGTCCAGCAGTCGGACGGCGAACTGAGGACGCCGGAAGGCACGGAGAACCTTTCGCCTAAGGACATGAAAGAACGCATGCTCCAGATTTTGGGATTCGAGGAGCCGCTTGACCCGAAGGCCCAGAGCGTCATCTACAGGTACGCGGTGTATACGCCACAGGAAGAGATGAAGGCGATTCTGTCCATGCCTGCGGACCTGAGGCTGCAGACCCTCAGAAAGGCGTTCGGGATAGAGGACTACAAGACGGCGAAAGAGAACGCACTGGAGCTGAGCAAGGACATACTTGGCAGGGCAAAGGAGCTCGAGGCCAGCGCCAGCGATCTCGCCGCGCTGGCCGACAGGATTCGGGAGAGACGAACGAGACTCGAAGTCAAGAAGGCGGAAGTGGCCAAGTCGACGGCTGCCATCGAGAGAGAAGAGAAGACTAGAGCCTCGCTCGAGGATGACATGGAGACTCTTCGCGAGAACGAGAAGGAGCTGACGGCGGCAAGGCAGAAGACTCTCTCTTCTCCAGGAATTCTTCGAGTCAAAGTCCAGGGAACTCACCGCGCTCGCAAGGGAGGTCGAGGCGGCTGAAAAGAAGATAGCGAGACTTCGCCCTCAGGTCGAGACAGGAGAGAAGGCGGAAGACCCCTCCCCCAGGACCGAGCAAGAGCTCTCCGAAGAGGTCAGGGAGCTGGAATCTCACATACTGGAGCTCACAAGACTGCAGGCGCGGACGGATGCCAAGATCGAAGAGTACAGGTCGATAAGGGAGACGGGCAGCTGTCCGACCTGCGACAGGAGGGCCGACTCTGCCGAGTTCGTGGAGAAGGAGAACTCCAAGGTCCAAGAGAAGGAAGAACAGGCGCGTATCTTGGACGAGCACAGGTCCGCCCTCGCGAAGACCAAGAAGCTGCTGGAGTCGAAACGAAAGCATGATTCGGCGATGGAGAACCTGAACGAGCACAGACAGAACCTCTTGGAAGCCCAGGACGAGCTCAAACAGAAGAAGAGCAAGGAAAGGCAGGCGAGGTCAGAGTACGAAGACACGGAAGACAAGCTCTACAAAGCCAGGAAGGAGATTGATCAGCTCGGCGGCGTCTCGGAGAAGATCGAACGAATCGGCTCTGAAATCGACGCCCTCGAGGTCAAGCTCCGAGACCTGCGTTCCATCGCTGATAGAGCCGGAAGAGACGTAGAGAATCTGAACCAAGGAATCCGCGAAGACGAGGAACAGGTCAGCTCGAAGGAGGCGGCCAAGAAGAGGGCGTCGTCCCTCAGGGAGTACGGAGTATGGGTTGAGGATTTCTTCGTTCAATCGCTCGACGCCATCGAGAGGCAGGTCCTCACGACCATCAACCTTGACTTCAACTCCCACTTCCAAGAGTGGTTCTCGACCCTTGTCGAGGACCAGAGCAAAGAAGCGAGAATCGATGAGGACTTTACGCCGCTGGTCGAACAGGATGGCTACGAACAAGAGGTCTACTACCTCAGCGGAGGTGAGAAGACGAGCCTGGCCCTCGCGTACCGCCTCGCGCTGAACGGAGTAGTCCGGAGGGTCTCGATGGGCATGAAGTCTAACCTACTGATCCTCGACGAGCCCACCGACGGGTTCAGCAAAGAGCAGCTGGGGAAGATGAGGGAGATACTCGACGAGATCGCGAGTCCGCAGGTGATAATCGTCTCCCACGACAAGGAGCTGGAGAGCTTCGCCGACCAGATATACAGGGTGGTCAAGGACCACGGCGAATCGAAGGTCCTGGTGGCGGACTGAAGCGGGAAGGGCTTTAAGATTACGCAATCCTCGAGGCGGTGATAGCTCTGCCGCGGCGTATCACTTGGCTCTCGAACGTCATGTCAGCGGAGAGCATCGGGTTTGAGGAGAAAATCGCCAAGGCCATCGAGGTCACGGAGAGCCCGCCTGCCTGGATGTGCTTGCGGTGTCGGGGCGCCAAGCTTCTGTGCGGCAAGCCCCGATGCCCCATCATAGTCAAAGCACAGTCAATCGCGCGCTTCAGTGAGACCGCCTTCACGGACCAAATCTCAGGCTCTTCGCCCCCGGGGGTGTTCGTCGGGAGGTACGGCTACCCGAGGGTCTCGATCGGACCAATGGTCCCACCACAATACGGGGACACGACCATACTCGACACTCCCGAGCAATGGCTGGGCAGGCCCATTGAGACCATCGTGGACTACAGGTATTCGCTCGTGAGGGGCAACATGAGGGCACGGGTCGAGGACGCCGCCAACCCGACCTCAACGATGCAGAGGCTCCAAGAGGCTATCCATGGCGGCGCGGCCGGTGGATACAGAGCTGAAGCTCTCCAAGGCACCGAGGAAGGTGCTCTCCCTCAGTGAGGACACCCAGCCGTTCGGACCCTCGGCTCCACTCGAGAAGTTTGCAACCTCGAACGTCTCGGTCGACAAGAAGATCGAGAAGGCGCACTATGACAGGGACCTGCTGTCTGGCGACGCGGTTTTCTCTCTCTACAACGAAGGGATCCTGGTCACAAGGCTGCAGAGGGCGCTGAGCATCGGGATGTTCGGCGAAGGAGCGAGGCGCCGCTTCGTGCCGACCCGCTGGAGCATAACCACGGTGGACAGTACTATCGGCCTGAGGCTCCTGGAGACAGTCAAGAGCAACCCCACGATCGACGAGTACAGGGTCTACAGCTACAGCGTCTATGACAACCAGTACGTGGCAATCCTGATCCCCGAACCGTGGAGGTTCGAGTGGATAGAAGCCTGGTTCCCGAACACCACCTGGAACCAGCACACCACGGAACCGTACATGATCGGGGACTTTGAGGAGTTCTTCGGCAGGAAGACCTACGCGAAGGTCGGGGGATGCTACTACTCCACACGGCTCGCTGTGGCAGAAGAGCTGAGACGCGAGAGGAGACAAGCAGCCGCGATTGTGTTGAGGGAGACCTATCCCGGCTACTTGATGCCCCTCGGAGTCTGGAACGTGAGGGAGAGCATCCGGATGCTGATGAAACAGCCCCCGGAGAGGCATGACACTTTCCGCGGGGCCCTCCGGTCCGCGCTCAGCAAGATGAGGATAAGCCCCAAGAGGTGGCAGGCGGCATCGGTCCTCATCTCGAGGGAGCTCACGCAGACGAAGATAACTTCATACTGAAACTTCATTAGACAATCGCTACCAGCGGTGACAGTTGGCAAGACCCCTTTACTGGGAAGACATGTACCTCCGAGATTTCGAAGCGAAGGTCACCTCCGCCGAAGGAAACAGGATCATCCTGGACCAGACAGCGTTCTACCCGAGAGGGGGTGGCCTGGTCTCGGACACGGGAATGCTCGGCGGTGCGAGGGTGACCGAGGTGGTGAAGGAGAACGGGGAGGTCATCCACATAGTCGACAATCCGGGGTCCCTCAGGGTCGGCGAATCGGTCCACGGCACGATAGATTGGGACAGGCGCTACAGGGTGATGAAGATGCACACGACGGCCCACATCATGTGCGCCATTGTGAATCGGGAGACCGGCGCGCTCATCACGGGGAACCAGATTAATCCCGACGAGTCCAGGATAGACTTCAACCTCGAGCAGTTCGACAGAGAGAAGATTTCAGACTACACGAAGACTGCAAATGAGGTCGTCGCGCGAGGGCTGGAGGTGAAGAGCTACTTCATGAACCGGGAGGAGGCGCTGAGGATGCCCGGCCTCGTCAAGCTCGCGAACGCGCTGCCTCCGTCGGTCGACGTGCTGCGAATCGTGCAGATAGGGGATGTGGACACCCAGGCAGACGGAGGGGTGCACGTCGGGAACACCCGGGAGATTGGCGAGATTGTGGTGAACAAGGCGGAGAACAAGGGCAAGAACAATCGAAGGCTGTACTTCTCGCTGAGGTAGTGCACTGAGCTCGTAAGGTAGAGGAGTGCCACGACACCCGCTATCAGAGATATCACGCCGACGACGTGGTTGACCTCGAGCCTCTCCTTCAGTATCACGATGGCATAGGAAACGGTGACGGCCGCAGACATCCCCCCGAAGGTCGCTAGGATTGGCACGGTCTCCGGGGATGGCGCGATTGTGACGCCGAGGCTGAATATCACGACCCCAACCGTCTCGAGGAAGGCCATGGCGAGGATGGTCCTGATCCACCTCCCCGAGGCAGGAGAAATCTTGGGCTTGATTAGCGGGATGAGCGCAAGCCCCACGGCAGCGGCTCCCAGCCTGACCGCAATCGAAGGCAGGAGGTAGCCGAGGTGCTCACTGGCGTATCCGAAGGTGGTCCAGGAAATTCCGAAGAAGATTGCGGCGAGGAAGGCCGAACCGACACCCGGCGCGACCGGCTGGTGACGCGAGAATACCCTCTTCCGAAGGTCGGAGAGGCTCGTGGACACTAGCACAATCCCGATTATCACGACCCCGAGGGCAACAATCGCCCCGATTGAGAACGTCACACCGAGGAATACGACGGAGATAACGACCGAGAAGGCCGGGAACACGTTCGCGATTGGAGCCGTGAGTGAGAGCAATCCCCTGTTGTAGGCTCTGTAGATTGAGGCAAAGGAGAGGAACGTAGCGACGGCGAGCAGCACTAGTACCGCCGCGAAGAACGGCGTAACATCGAAGCTTGACTTCATCAGCAATGCAGGAAACAGCGCGCCTGTCCCACTGATGGCAAGGACGTAGATTGTTGTTCTGTAGGACCCCATCTTGTTGGTGGCCCCCTTGGATAGGAAATCTGAGGTGCCGAACGAGAAGGCCAGCACGAGGCCGAGAAGCAAGGGAATGGCGTTCAATGCGATCGGTTCAGCGGAGAGTATTCCGCCTTCCTCCGGTGCCAGGGCACCCTGTTATATCTGATTCAGCCCTCCTTGTGGATGTCGCAGCACATCGCATTGTAAACCATTGGAAATCGCACCTTGGCCGAGTTTTCATCCTAGAGGAGGCCCTGCAGGTAAGCGGCGATGGAACTGGCGCCATGATAGCTCCTTGGGTCCGTCCTTCGGCCGAGGCAACTGGGTATTAGCTGGCAGAGGCGATTCAGGTCCTCAGAGCGGAACCCCAAGGCAGCAGCATTCCTCTCCTGCTCGGAGTGGTTCTTGATGGGGATGGCTACAATCGGCGAGCCGAAGCTGAGAGCTTCGTCAATAGTGCTCTTGCCTGCTGTGGAGATGACGAGGTCCGCTGCAGCGACGAAGTCCTGATTGTCGCGTTCCAGCCCGCGATATCGTACACCTGTAGCGGACGGCCCTTCAGGGAGCCCGGTGACGACGAGGACGACGCCCGGCAGGTTCAGCTTCTCGATGGCCTGAATCACTCGATTGAGGAGGAAGTCGCCTATCCCGCTCCCACTCGCGCTGAGCAGAATCATCCTACGGTCTGATCCGATTCCTAGGACGGTCCTCACCTGCTCTCTGGTCCTGGTCACCTTCCGGACCACGGGTGTCACGAAATGCACGTTTCCGCGGTCCTCCCCAAATTCAGGAACCAGAATGCTTGACGCCCTGCGCTGAAGATCTGCGTACCACTCGGCGACCTTCCTCTCGACATAGCGAGAAAGCCATCTCCTGGCGAACCCGAGCTCGAGCTCGTCCGAAATCATGACGTGGCTGATTCCCCTTTCGATGGCCGTCGAGACGCAGGAGAACTCCTCGTCCCCGACAATGAGGGCTGGTTTCAGCTCGCTTATCAGGGACTCCATCCTCGACTTTGTGGAGCGGTAACCGAGCCAGTAACGCAGGTACCAGAGCGCGGGATACCGCATCTCTCCGTTTCTCTCCGAGGGTGTCGGCTCGGTTACCATGGTACGAACCTTGAACCCGTACGAGCCAAGGAACCGGACCGCGTTCCCGCCGGTGGCGAAGACGGGTTCGAGGCCCATCCCCCTGACTCCAGCCCCACGGCGGCCGCCCTTGATGCGTGACCCAAGCCGATGGGGCTCACCCCATATAGTATCTCGGTCAAGCGAGCCGGCTCCCCCGGCGTGCGTAATAAAATCAGACTCCCGCTCTCGATCGGGTCGTCACGCAAGCGATAAGTAAAGCCGGGGCCCAGATAAGTGGCATGAAGACCAGTTTCATCTACACCGGAATCAGGGTCAAGGACATGAAGGAGTCCATCGACTTTTACACGAAGGTCCTAGGGATGAAGGTCCTGGGGAGGAGCAAGATCCCGGTCGCGAAGGGCGAGGTCGCCAACCTGATAACCGATGGTGGTGAATTCTCGCTGGAGCTGAACCACTACAGCAAGGCGAGCAAGTACGACTCCCGGTACGTTGTCGGGGAGGGCCTCGACCACCTTGCCTTCGGCGTCGACGACCTCGACGGCCTGATAACCAAGGCGAAGAAGATGGGTCATCCGACCGTCGCCGAGATGAAGACGAAGACGAGCAGGTGGGTCTACATCAAGGACCCCAACGGGATCTGGATAGAACTCTGTCAGAGCTAGAGCGCAGAGCCCGGGCTGGTCAGATCGCGAGGTGGAATACGATGTGGATTAAGGTCCTCCAGCGCGCAGAGCGCGACCTTCTGGAGCGTCTCGGACGACAGGACTACCGCATCTGAATGCTGGATTGCTCGATTCAGAAATCACGGTTTTGAGACTTTGGTTCTCTGGGAGAAGGAAATGATTGATGAAAAGCCCATGGTGCACAAGATTCGATGGTTCTGCGGTGAAATCTAAGGGAAACTTGGTGACTTGTGGCCATCTAATCTGCGCCAGTTACAGAAGGAAAGTGGCTCTATAACGTTTATACGGTGATTTGGAGTATGCCAAAGCCAAGGCAATAGATTTGGTCTCCGCGTATTGTGTCAAGTGCAAAGCAAAGAGAGAGATGAAGACCCCGGCGAACATCACCATGAAGAACGGGAAGAAGGCCGTTCAGGGGATCTGTCCGGTCTGCGGCACGAAGCTCTTCCGCATCGGGGGCAAGGTCTAGGACCTACCCCTCTTCTTTTTTCTCAACCCAGACTGAGATGCTCGTCTGGTCTGCCGGCTCTCTCCTGACCTCTGAGACCTTCAGACCCACGAGCCTCACCGGAAGTTTCTTTCCCTGAAAGGTCCTGAGGAGGGAGCGCGCCTCCCTCAGGATGGTCTCCTTGTCGTTCGTGTATGTCGCGAGCCTAGCCTCCCTGGTGTGCGTCTCGAACCCTCTGAAGCGCACCTTGATGCCCACCTTGCGGAAGACGAGGTGAGTCGACTCCACCCTTTCGCCGAGCTCCGAAGCCAGCCTCTCGACGATCCCTTCAACGAGCGACCAGTCCTGCGAGTCCTCGTCGAGGGTCCTCTCCGTGCTGAAAGACTTCAGCTCGTGCTCCCTCACCGGCTCGTTCTCAAGGCCGTTGGCCACCTCCCAGATCCAGAGCCCTGAGGCGCCCAGGCGCCTCCTGACGAGGTCGGCTTCGAGTCCCTGGAGGTCCCCGACCTTCGACACCCCCATGTCCTTCAGCAGGATCTCCGTCTTGACGCCGACGCCGGGGATAACACTGATGGGAAGGGGGGCCAGGAACTCCTTGGTCTTCCCTGGGGCGACGACGGTGATCCCGTCGGGCTTGTGCAGGTCCGTCGCGATCTTGGCGGCCGACTTGGACTCGGCCAGGCCGATGGAGCAAGTCAGGCCCGTCTCCGTCTTCAAGGTCTCTTTCAACCTCCCCACCCAAGATTCTGCCTCGCCCACCGTCGTCACGACGGACCTGAGGTCGACGAAGGCCTCGTCGATGCTCACCTGCTCGAAATCTCTGACGCGGCCCCTGATTACCTGCATGACCTGGCTGGAAAGCGACTCGTAGTACTCGAAGTCTGGGCGGAGGTAGACCGCCTGAGGGCAGAGCCTCCACGCCTCCGAGATGGGCATCGCCGACCTCAGGCCGAACTTCCTCGCTGGGTAGTTGCAGGAGACGACGACGCCCCTCCCCTTTCCCTCCTTAGGGTCCGCCCCGATCACCACCGGCGCGTCCTTGAGCGAGGAATCCCTCCTAGCCTCGGCCGACGCATAGAAGGAGTCCATATCGATGTGCGCGATCAGCCGGAACGGCCCGCCCAGTTCCTGACCTGGGGCGTCGGTCTCCGCCGAGAGGGACCCGTCCCCGTGCGGAGTGGCTGCGGCAGCCATGGACAGTACCAGACGTGCGGGGTCTAGTTAAGGCCGCAGCGCTCTACTCGAGGTAGAAGGCCGGCTTGAACGGCAGCGCGCCGTTCGCCTTCTTCGCCGGGTCGTAGATGTCCTTCTCGCCTGTCTTGAACACCCGAACCTCCAGCCCCAGTTCGCTCGAGATGAACCCGGAGGCCCTGCTCAGGATTCCGAACTCATCCAACCCCTGCGGGACCGCCAGCCTCTCGACCAGCTCCTCTCCGAGCTCGTACTGTAGCTCTGATGACCCTCTCGGGCTTGATGCCCGTCCTGGCGTACTTCTTTATCACCGAACCACGGTCGCCGTCGGCCTTCTGGGTCCTGTAGAGCTCTAGGAAGTACTCCCTGGCGTCATCGGAGGAGACGTACAGGGTCAGGCTCTTCTTGTCCTCCTTGATTATCTTCAGGAGGTTTCTAGCGTCCTCCAAGACGCTGTTCACCAGCATCTCGGCCGTCTCGGCAGCGGCGTCCTCCGGGAACTCGATGGTCGAGGGCCAGTCGGCCATGGTAATCAGGCCCTTGCCGCCCAGTCTCTGGTTCAGCTCCTCCGCCGCGAACGGGATGAAGGGGGAGAGGAGCCTGACCCAGGTCTCGGAGACCAGCTCTAGCGTCTGCCGGCGCGGCCTCTCCTGCCGTCTCAGATACCACCTGATGTCGTTCCAGACATCGAGGAGCGCGACGGAGAGGGCCTTTCTGATCTTCATGGTCTCGACCGAGGACGTGACCGTCTCGATTCTGCGGCGCATCACCGAGATCAGCCATGCGTCGAGATGGTCCGGCTCTCTCTGCTCGGTGTCCCTGAGGGACTTCTCGATGAAGGGGAAGAGCGAGTCTATCTTGAACTTCAGGTCCTCTGCGTTCTTGGCCTTCCAGTCTGCGTCATCCATCCCGTCGGCGGCCAGAGCGAGCGTCGCCCTGAGCGCGTCCGCGCCGTACTGCTCCAGCGCCTGCCTCCAGGTGACGAAGACGGACCTCGACTTGGACATCTTCTGGCCCTCGATTTCTATCATCCCGTTGACGCTGAATCCGACCGGCCAGAGCTTCTCCTCGAACATCGCCGCGTGGTGGAATGCATAGAACGTGAGATGGTTCGGTATCAGCTCCTTCGCCGAGTTCCGCAGGTCGACCGGATACCAGTAGAGAAACTCGTTCCGCATGTTGTTCAGCAGCTTCGGGTCTATCCCGGAGAGTTTCGCCACGTGCGCCTCGGAACCGTTGCCCAAGAACAGGTAGTCGAACACCTCGGGCAGGAGCTGCTCGAACTTCACCTTCTCCGCGTTCACCAGCTGGTTGATGGTATAGAACGCCATGTAAATCGTCGAGTCGGAGAGCGTCTCCACAATCCACTCCTTGTCCCAGGGCAGCTTCGTCCCCATTCCCGATCTCCTCGCGCAGGGCCAGTTGCGCAGCCAGTCTATGGTGGAGAAGTACCAGTCCAGCGACTGGTCCGGGTACACCTTGGCCTTCCTGATGAGAGCCTTCGTCTTCTCCTTCCAGGCCGGGTCAGAGTAGTTCAGGAACCACTGGTTCTCGAGTATCTTGACGTAGCACCGGGTGCCGCACTTGCAGACCACCCTCTGGGGGAGCTCCTGCATCACCGAGAGCGTCAGGTCGCCCTTCATCGCCTCGACGACCCTGGGCTTCGCCTCGCTCACCTTAAGACCACGGTAGCCGTCGCAGTTCTCCTTCATGACGCCCTTGTGGAACTCGGCCTTGTAGAGCTCGGCCGTCGCCTCCTCGAGCTTCGGGTCGTTCGAGTCGATGATGCCCCGCTTCTTCACCTCGTCCTCGGGCTGGGACGTCCGAGTATCCCTGAATCGAGATAATCGAGACCGGACTGAGCTTCTGCGCAGCCTCCCTTATCGCAGGTGGTGCGACGGTCCTCCCCTCCTGTAGGTCGACCAGCCCCATGTAGTCGTAGGGTGCGTGCGCCGGTACGCTGTACACGACGCCGGTCACGAGCTCAGCGTCGACGAAGGTAGCCGGGAGCACAGGCAGCGCAGCCCCGGTCGCCGGCGCGACCACGGTCGCTCCAATCAGGTCGGACCCCTTGAACTCCCGCGTGACATGCACCTTGTGCAGCTGCTCGGCGAGTTTGTTGGCCGCTGACGAGCTGAATTATCCAGCTCTCCCCGTCGACGTCGGCTTCGCAGTAGGTGCCTTCGGGGTGCAGCCAGACGTTGGTCGCCCCGAATATCGTCTCGGGCCTGAGCGTTCCGGCCACCAGCCACTTATCCCCCATCTTGAACTTGATCAGGTTGAACTCCTCAGGGGAGACGTGCTCTCCTTCCATCCTGTCGTGGTCGCCGGTCGGGCTCTCGTCGTGCTTGCACCACACCACCGGATGCGTGCCCTGGACCACGTATCCGAGCTCGCGGAGCCGCAAGTACTGCCACTCGATGAACTTCTTGAAAGCCGGGTCCACCGTCCTGAACTCCCTCCGCCAGTCCACGGAGAACCCCGTCCCCTTCACGGCCTCCCTGGACACCCTGGTGTAGTACGAGGCAAGGTACTCAGGGTCCACGAAGCGGTCGACCTCCTCCTTCGGCACGCCGTCTATCTCGGTGAACGCCCTCCTCACGGACTCGTCGCCCAGTGAGAGCCGGTAGCTCATCCCGGGTATGCTCTCTCCCGTCCAGTGCCATGCCCAGGGGAAGAGGACGTTGTACCCCTGCATCCTCTTGAAGCGGGCGTAGATGTCGACCCTCGTCGCCGTAAAGCAGTGCCCAATGTGCAGGGGCCCGTTCATGTAGGGGAACGGGAATGTGACGAACGACTTCTTCTTGCCGAAGAGGGGTTCGGCCTCGAAGACCCTCTTCTCATTCCATACATTGAGCCAGTGTTTCTCGTAGGACGCCAAGGAATGCTATCTCCCGATGAGTCCCGATATCAGGTCGAAGACGGCCTGAGAGGCCTCTTCGAGCTTCTCGACCCTGGGACCGCCGCCCTGCGCGAACTCCTTCGTGCCCCCTCCGGAGCCCCCGAGCATCTTGGCGAGGCTTCGGACCACCGAGTCTGCGCCGACACCGAGCCCCGCTGCAGATTTCCCGACGAAACAGATTATCCTGACGCTGCTGCCGCGAGGAGACAGACTGACGTAGACGAGAGAAGGATCCGCCGCTACGCACTTCTGGCCCTGGCTAACAATCAGTTCTTCGGTCAGCTCTTGCTCCTTGGAGAAATAAACCTTTACTCCCTTTACAGCCCTGGCAGAGGAGAGCAGGTTGGGTATCGACGCTGCGACGAGCTTCTCGCCGAGGCTCTTCTCCCGCCGCGAAGCCCCGTCCATCTTCTGCTTGAGCTCCTCCAAGACCTTGACCACGTTCTCTCTCTGGGTGTTGAGGACCGCTGACGCCCTTCCGATGGTCGAGTCCATCTCCTGCACGTACTCCACCGCCGGGTAGCCGGCAACGAAGTGGAGTCTCTCGACCCCGTCCTGCACCCTCTCGGTCCTGACTATCTTGATGAGGCCGACCTCGCCAGTGGTACGAACGTGGGTGCCACCGCAGGCCTGGACGTCCCAGTCGGCGATGTTCACGATTCTGAGCGTCTTGGAAGGCACCACGCCCCCCTGGAATATCCTGAAGCCGTACTTCTCCTCGGCCACTCTCCTCGGCAGGTTCGTGATCGTCACGGGCAGGTCCTTCATCACAATGTCATTTGCGACGTCCTCGATCTTCCGTATCTCTTCTTCACCGAGGTGCGCGAAGTGCGTGATGTCCAGACGTCCGTAGTCGGCCTCCTTGAACGCCGAGTGCTGCCAGACCCACGGGCCCAGCACCTGGCGCGAAGCTCCGTTCAGTATGTGGGTCGCGGTGTGTATGCGCTTGATCCTCTGCCTTCGTACCGAGTCTACGATGCCATGAACCTTGGACCCCTCCTTTGGGAGCACCCCTTCCACCTTGTGGATGACGACGTTACCGTACTTTATCGCGTCGACGACCTTCCTTCCGTCGATCGTCCCGTGGTCCGGCTCTTGGCCGCCTCCTCTCGGAAAGAAGGCGGTCCTGTCGAGCACCACAAGACCTCCATCGTAAGTCTTCAAGACATTCGCCTCGAAATCGAAGAGGTCGACCTCCTCGTAGTATAGCAGTCTCGTGTCTGGCAGGCCGGTTAGGTCGTACTTCGCTCCCTTCTCCTCGTTCCTCTGTCCTTCGTGCTTGGAGACCACCCGCTGGTAGAAGTCCTCGGGCACTGATACCTTCGCTCCGGCTGTCACCAGCTGCTCCGGGGTGACACCGTCCGACTCGTAGAGCTTCACGACCTCGTCCAGGGTGACCTCCTTCTTGGACGCCGCGATGGAGGAGACGACCTTCGATACTCGCTCGACGGAGGATGCGTACCTCGACAGCTCGACCGTAAGCACCTTCGAGACGTCGTCGCGGTGCTCCGCCAGTTCCGGGTACATGCTCGATGAGCTCGTCGATATGCCAGCCAACGACATCGAGGATGTCGAGTTTGAGTTTGTACTTCTGGATGAAGGACTGGGCGCGCCTGTAGAGCACCCTCAGGTTGTAGCCGCCTCCCACATTGCTGGGCAGCTGTCCGTCCGCGATGCCGAACAGAAGAGTCCTTGCGTGGTCGGCGACGGAGTACAGCGCCTGTATCGGGCCGAGCTGCTCCGCAAGTGCCGAAGGCGAGACACCGAGGGTCCGGGCTATGGCGCCCCTCGCCTCGGACAGGTTCGGGTACTCGTCCAGGTTCAATGATCCGGCGATGCGAGAGTAGCGAAGGAAGAGGTCCTCGTCGTAGTCCAGCTTGAACTCCTCCTTCATTCTGCTAAGGACGGGGGCGAACACCACGTCGTACGAGGTGGGTGTGCCTTGGGTTATCCAGGCGAGCCGTTCTAGGCCGGCACCCATGTCCACGACCTTGTCCTTCAGCTCAACGTAGCTCGAGACGTCTCCCTCGAAGGCCGTGAAGACGGCGTTCCCGAGCTCAAGGCCCCTGGCGAAGTATTCGAGCGAGTATCCGAACGCGCCGTATCCGACCCAGGAACTCTCGATGAACGATACCTCTTCCTCGGGTATCCCGAGCTGCTTCGTCACGAGGTCGAAGTCGAGGTCGATGCACCTGTCCTTCCAGTATCCTTCGCTGTTGGCTAGGGCAGTCTGACCGACCATGCAGAACGATGAGTTGTGTTTTCCGTTCAGGCCCACTGTCGGAAGGTCGTTGAATCGCAGGCACATCTGAGGGACGACCAGCGGGTTGGTCGGGAGCTCGAAGATCACCTTGCCGCCCTCTATTCTCTGAAAGTCGATTATGGAGGCCACTGTGAAGTACAGGTCTGGTCTCCATCGCTGCCACTACGGGGTATCTCGGAATGATGGCGTGACCATTGCTGCGGAAGAACTCCTCGATGACCTTCCAGGTTCCCACGTAGTCGAGTCTCTTCTTGGTGGGAGGGTCCCCGATGAAAGAGTACACGCGAGCACGGCGGGTCGTCACACCTGGCCTTCTCGGGCCTGAGCGTCCAGAAGTGCTTGCCGCAGTTCTCGCACTTCTTGCGGACATACCCCCTGCGCTTGAAGAGGTCCACCAGATAGTACTTCTCGTAGTCCTTCGAGAACTTCTCCTGAAGCAGCGCTTTTTCGTTTGGCATCCGGAGTACTGGCACTTCACCCTCCCGAATCGGTAAATAAAGTAGGAGATTCGGCGTCGCGCCAGGCTCGAGGTGGGGATGGTGCCGCGCTGCCTTGCGCTGTCGAACCACGAAAACTATAAAAGCGGTAAAAGGATGGCGGCTTTGCAAAATGACCGACTCTTACATGTACGCCGCTCTTCTGCTTCACAAGGCCGGCAAACCAGTTAACGAGGATAATCTGACCGGTGTCGTAAAGGCAGCGGGGGTCGAGGTTGACCAAGTCAAGGTAAAGGCTCTTGCATCAGCACTGAGCGAGATCAACATCGACGAGGCTCTGAAGAGCGCCTCTGCGATGGCGGTAGCAGCTCCGGCCGCGGCAGCGCCAGCAGCGGGTGCAGCGAAGGCAGAGGAGAAGCCGAAGGAAGAAGAGAAGAAGGAAGAGGAGGCGCTGGCAGGTCTGGCGTCCCTATTCGGCTAGGAACGGCTTCGCATCTCCGATAAGCTAGAGACCGGTCTGCTATTCCGCAGGCCTCTCCACGGATTCACGATCTGCAGCATCCTTGAGCAGCCAGGGCCAGCTGGCCTGGTCCATCAAGCGTGCCCCCTAGCCGGACTGCAAGGGAAGGAATTTCTCTGCTCTCGTGTCGGGTCTAGACGTATCCCTTTTCCTTGGCCTTCGAGAGGATGGCGTTCGCCTCAGCCTCCGCCCTTCCGAATATGGCTGGCGTGGTCTCGGGGGTCAGTTCGCCGACCTCCACCGCTAGCGCGAATGCTTCGCGATAGGCCTTGGCGATTATCTCTGGTGTCGTCTCAGCGGTGAGATAGCCGACGAATATCGCAAGGGCCTTCGACGAAGTGAAACCGGAAATGAGGCTCTCCCTGTACTTCTCCAGGTCAATGGCGACTGCGTCGGCCGCGTATATCAGGCCGTTCTCGTAGGCCAGGGCTATCGAGAGACCCGCCCGGATGGGTTTGATTCCTAAGCTTTGAGAGAAGGCTCGCAAGCTTCGGAGATATGGCGGTGCCCGATTTCGCAGCCACCGAGTCCTTCACAATCCAAATTGACCCCGACTCGATCTTGGTCGGTATGCCGGCCTCCCTGAACTCACTGAGCACAGGACCGGCCGGTTGTCCCGTGTTGCCGGCAGGCACCATGATGTCGATGGGGGCGATGTCGCCCGCCCTTGCGGCCAGGCTGACGCGGTTCTTCTCCAGGAGCAGGAACAGCTTGAACGGATCGAGGTTTGAGAAGAGGAGGGCGTTCTGCCCGGTGAGGTGGTTGAGCAGCTCGTCGGCGTTCTTGATACCGGCTCTCTTCAGCGCGAGCTTCGCGAGCTTGTTCTTGACGACCACGACCTCTGCGTTCCCGCGGAGGACCTTCCTCACGGCCATCAGCTGAGCGGAACGGACCTTGGAGAGCTGCGTTACGACGATGACTGGATACTCCTTCGAGAGCTTGGCTATCTTCTCTACCGTGGAGACCTTCTTCTCGCTGTATTCGCGCTGGGTCTGGACCTGCTGGCTCATGATTCGCTGACCTTGCTCTTGACGGGTTTGCCCATCGTAGTCTTTACAATCACGGATTTGATGTTCCTGTCACCGTTGGGCAGCTTCTTCTGGACTGCCTGGACCATGGCCAGGATGTTGTCTGCCAGGTCAGTGTCGGAGAGCTTCCTATCCCCCACCTTGGCGGCAACTGCGAGCGTAGCCTCTGCTGCGGACCCTCACGGCTGTCCGTGTGCGGGTTATCATAGCTTCGATGGGAGCGTTCGGTGGGACAGGTGTGGGAATCTTGCCCTTCGGGCCGAGGGAAGTACCGAGGATTTTGCCTATTCTCGGCATGAGCGCCGTGTCGGCTAGGAAGAAGTCATACTGCCTCGCGAGTTTCTTCGCCTCTTTCTTGTTCCCGGCGAAGTTCTCGAGCTGCGACGGTTCGAGCGTGCCCTCGACCCCCGCGTTCTTCGCCCTCAGCAGGAGGTCTCCCGAGCCGATGAAACATATGGTGGACTTGTGGGAGCCGGGGTGCGGCAGGTAAACCGTCTCGTTGATGTTGAGGTCGGTCTTCTTTGGGTCCACGTCCTTGAATGTAATCACAGACTCGAATGATTCGGGGAACTTCCTCTCCTTGGACTCCTTCCCCTTCTTAACAAGATCCGCAAGTTGAACGTTCGTAAGCAATTCTAATCCCGAAAGCCAGACCGAGCCTGAGGAATGTCATTAAAAGAGTTTCGCTCGTTGGGGGAGGTGCCTAGGCCAGCGTGACCGAATCCCCGACCCTCAGACCGCCTTCAACCAGCGCCGTGCACAAGACGCCCAGATTGCTCCCGTTCTCCCTCTGTATTGTCTCAAGAATCTGGGGGTCTTCCCTGATTCCAGGCTGCCTCATCGTGGTGACCTTGCAGCGCACGTTCGCCTTCTCGACGTGAAGGCGAATACCTCCGAGGCTGATGTCCCTGCCCACCCAACCCTCCTCCACGCAGTTGTCCGCATCGTCCTCGGTGGCAACCACGATGTTCGGTCGGAATCTCCTGGGGTTGAAGTCCCCTCCCGGGTAGAGCCTGCTCATGCGTGTCAGGGACGCCGTAGTGAGGAGGTGCAGAACCCGCCCAGAGCGCACCCTCGACTCTGCGAACCTTGGGTACCTCACGAGCTCCAGGCTGCCGCCCAGGACTGCGCTGATGCGCTGGTTCATCTCGGGGTCCTTTGTGGTGCATATCGTGCGCCCTGAAGCCGCGATGGAGACCTCGTGCTCGCCCTCCGGTTCGCCGGACAGTTTGGCCGAGAAGCTCGAGCATCGCCGGCTTGCCCAGGGACTCTCCCCATGAGAAAGGGTATGACTTGGGATCGAGGACTCTGTTGGTTCTCGTGTCACGGATGGCATAGAAGTGGTCTCCAGATATCCCCGTGGTCAAGACCTTGCTCTCGGTGAGATTCTCGCCCTGCAGCCCGTTCACCGGGTAGCGCCAAACCTCGGCTACCCGCCCGAGGCGCATGTGTTTCCCTCTCTTCCGAGTGGCCCTATTTCTTCGCTTCGAAGGCAGCGATGGTCTTGTCCCACTTGCCTTCTTCGATTTGCTTCGTGAACTGTCTTGGGTCGGTGTCCTCGACCTTGAGACCCATGCTGACGCAGCTGCCGACGACCTCCTTGACTGAGGACTTTATCGACTTGGCGTAGGAGTCGTTGATCTTGATCTTCGCTATGCCCAGAACCTTCTCGAAGGTCACGCTTCCGACGAAGTCTACGTTCGGTTTGCCCGAACCCTTGGGTATGGCAGCCTCTTTGACCAAGAGCGCCGATGTGGTGGGCGTGCCGACCGAGACAGTGAACTTCTTCGTCTCCTGGTCGACCTCCACCTTCACCGGGACCTTCATTCCCTTGAAATCGGCCGTCACGCTGTTTATCTCGTTGACTACCTGAAGTACGTTGATCCCGAGCGGCCCGATGGCCGGACCCAGCGGTGCTCCGGCTGAGGCTTCTCCTCCCGTCACGAGTACCGAGATGATTTTCTTCTCTCCCATAACCAGCACTTATTGGATTTGGACGGCTCCCGGCAACATATCTAAAGGTTTTCTGCCTTGAGCTTGACAGGAGTGCTTCTGGTCACGATGCAGAAGAATCCGAGGAACTGAGGAAGGCTAACTCTTAGCCTTGGCATCTGCGGCCGTCTTGGACTCACCCGTCGCCTTCTGCACGATCTTCAGGTAGGCAGCGTCCACCGTGACAGGGAGCTGGTACGGCGTATCCAGCAGCACAACCGTGACCTCCTGCTTGGCGGTCTCGATGCGCACTATCTTTGCGCGCATCGTCTTGAAGGGGCCGGCTACTATCTCGACGATGTCGCTGTCGGACAGCTCCGCCACCATGGACTTTGTGACCAAGAACTTCTCGATGTCCCCGAACTGCATCATCCCGGGGATCTTGCTGCGCACGTGCTTGAAACCCTGTATGCTCTCATCGACCACCTGGGAGTTGGGAGCCTCGAAGAGCACGTAGCCCTTCCACGTGTCGAGGGCCAGGATGGAGTAGATGGGCTTCTTCTTCTGCATGGCCTTGTTTGCGACGAATGTCGCCACCGTCCTCTCCTGTCCCCCGGTGGTCTTGACCGGATAGATTGAACTCTGTTTCTGTTCTGACAAGCTCTAAGCCCCGCCTAACCGAAGATGTTCGGCAGCACCGTCGAGATGAACTTGATCATGAACCCCATAGTCCCGACCACGGCTATGCCGAGCAGGACGAGCTTGAGATAGAGCCAGAACTGCTCTCTGTCGCTCTTCTTGGACAGCCTGACCACTGACCCCATCGAGTTTAGGAAATCACGAACACCCAAAGCTGAAACCTTACTTTACTACACACCCGGATGGCTGTTTATAAAACTACTCTAGCTGACCGGGGGGTCCTTTCAGTCTCAGGACACGAAGTGCCCTGTGGGCCGTCCCTCCGGTCAAAGCTTTTTCTCCCCCGCTGAGACGGGTGCTTTGAAGGCCGCAGATGACCCCTCAAGGTGCCCCCGCGACTGTCCTGATAACCTCCACGAGGGATGAGGCTTCTGCCACCATCGCGAACGGTCTGCTGAAGAACCATGGCTTCGAGTCTACCGAGATTGCACTGATGGGGAAGCCGGTCTACCAGAAGGGATCGCTGCTCTTGGTAACCATCGACTCTGAGATAATCAGCCCACCCGACCTTGACACCTACTTCAATCCGCAGGCCTACATCTTCCTGTCGAGGCATGTGGCGGAGTCAGGTATACCCTCTCTCACCGTCCACACGACCGGCAACTTCACTGAGGAAGCTTCACTCGGCGGTCGACCGAAGGAGGTGGGAGGGGTGAACCCTGACCTGCAGAAGAACTACATCATGGCCCTGACCAGGCGGAAGGACGACCTCGCGAACTACGAGATAACGATAGAGGCGACCCATCACGGTCCGACCTCTCTCAAGAGGCCGGTGTTGTTCGTTGAACTGGGCTCATCGGAGAAGAACTGGGGGGACGAGCGGGCCGGGGAGATCATTGGGGACGCGCTCGATCGAGGCCGTCACCCAGGGAAGGTCCTGGGATAAGGTGGCGATGGCCTTCGGAGGTACGCACTATCCAGCGAAGTTCAACAAGCTGCTGCTCGACACCGACATCGCCCTCACCTCGATAGTCCCTAAGCACTCTCTTGAAGGAGTAGACAGCCAGATGTTCGGCCAGATAATCCAGAAGACCTCGAAGTTCCCCCGGTTCGTCGCGGTCGAATGGAAGGGGATGGGCAAGCACAAGGAGAGAATCCTGGGGTTCGCCTCGCAGTTCGCGCTCGAGGTCATCAAGCTCTGAGCGAACCGCAACCAGCGACCCGCACCCTCATTCCATCAGGGCGTCCGCGAAGGCCTTGGGGTCGAACCTCTTCATGTCCTTGTAGTCCTGCCCGACCCCGAGGAAGAGGATGGGCCGGTTAGTGGTGTAGGCGATCGAGAGCGCGGCGCCCCCCTTGGTGTCGGCGTCCGCCTTGGTCAGGATTGCCCCATCGAAACCCGTGTACTTGTTGAAGAGCTGCGCCTGGGAGATGGCGTCGTTGCCGGCTAGTGAGTCGCCTATGAATATCTTGAAGTCTGGGTTGACGACCCTCACTATCTTCCCCATCTCCTCCATAAGGTTCTGGTTGGTCTGCATCCGCCCCGCCGTGTCAACGAGAAGAACATCGATGTGGTGGGCCTTCGCATAGAGCACTCCGTCCCTGGCGACAGCGGCGGGGTCGGCGCCGTAGCGCTGCGCTATCACCTTGACGGAGACCCGGTCCGCGTGTTCGGTGAGCTGTTCTATCGCTCCCGCTCTGTGCGTGTCCCCCGCAGCGACCACGACCGAGTAGCCGGCCTCCTTGAGGAGATAGGCGAACTTGGCCACCGTGGTCGTCTTGCCCGTCCCGTTGATTCCCAGGAAGAGTATCGTGAACGGCTCCCCTTTCCGCTTCTTCTCGTCGATGCGCTTGAAGAGGTCGGCGCTTCCGGCTTTGGCGAAAATCTCGGCTATCGCGCTCCGGAGCTTCTCCCGCACGAGGGAACCGGTGTCCTTGGATCGCTCGACGCTCAGTCCGGTCATCTGGGTCTTGAGGGACGCGGCCACGCTGTCGACGACCTCTTGGGCCACGTCGCTCTCGAGCAGGGTGAGCTGGAAACTGAAGAGCGCCTCATCGAGGTCCTTCTCAGAAAGTCTCTTCTCGGAGACGACCTTCGTGAGAGAGGAGAAAGCCTCTTTGAGCTTGTCGAACAACGCCGACTACTGACCTTGTCTGCTCAACATCGACTGAAGTGCCCTTCGGTCGGAATCCAGTCTCTGTGCGATCTGGTTCCGCTGAGAGGCTATCGCAACTATGTCTTCCTCGAGCTCGCCGGCCCTGGCCTCCATGAACTTGGTGGCGTCCTCCCTGGTCCTCTCTACGACTACGTTCGCGCCTATGTTCAGCAGGACCTTGTCGGTCCTCGGCGGGCTCGAGCGGAGGAGTATCCCGCCTCCCACCGGTATGAGAGCCTCCTCTGACGTCGAAGCGCTGAGCCCCTTCATCGTCTCGAGAGATGTCCTGCTCTCAATCAGGATTCTCTCCAGTAGGTTCTGGCGGGATGACAATTCGTTGTATGTGCTCTCGAGCACCCTGACCTCGGTTACCAGGTTGTTGACCTTTTCCTCTTCTCTGCTCAAGGGAGAATCTGTCTCCAGCTCGTTCAGACCCTTTTTAAGAACGTTGGTACTAGACGCCCAAGGCCTTTGTCAGGAACATGAGTTCGGGTCCCGTTGTCAGATCCCCGACTATGGCGTTCGACGAGTTGGCCACCAGCGCGGAGGTCAGGAAGGGAATTCCTCCGTTCACCGAAGTAGGGTACGCCTCGACCTTGAAGACAGCGCCCACCTCCTCCACCTCTCTCTCGGAGAGTTTCGGATAGACGGCGGCCCCGCTGTTGGTGGCGACAATCAGCGCGCCGACTTGTACGTACTCCGGGATGGCGAGTCTGTGGACCTCCACGTCGAGCACGTCTCCTACCTGGGATACCGCAATGTGGTCGAGGATGGGAGAGACGACCGCCCCGGTGTCGTTCGCGGCCACCAGGTTGCCCACCGCGGTGAATTTGGAGTTGAACTTCTCGACCCTCAGGCCTGTCTGGGAGGCGATCTCCTTGACCTCGTAGTCCTCGACCATGCGAGAGACGACCATACCCTTGTTGTTCATCGCAATGAGCGGCCCGAGGAGCCTCGTCCCTCCGACCGAGATGAAGACGGGAGAGACCCCCAGGTTCTCTGCGAGCATCTTGGACTTCGTAGAGGCTATGCCCTTTGGTGCGAGCAGGAACTTGTCGTTGGCCCGGAGGAAGATCCCGATGTTGGGGCTTCGGTAGACCTCCACCAGGTAGAGACCCATCTAGGAAGACACTGCTTCAGGCGCCAGGCGAACGGAGACGACGCCGTCTTCGTCCCGTTCCATCTCGAGCCTGATCCTTCTCGGAGGGTTTGTGATTCCCCGCGACCAGATCATCTCGTTCACACCTTTCTCTATCTTCACTTCGGTAGCCTTCATGTGCCTCGTCGTGAACTCCCGGATTATCCTTACGGCGACCTTTGTCCTTCTATACTTGGGCGCCTCGAAGGCCCTGCGCAGCGGTACCATGTAGACGCGTGTCAGCGGTTCTAGGTTTGACGACATTCGCTATCACTTCTGGCGCAGTTTTTGTCTCCGCCAGTCCCTTTGCTTCGGGTTGAACCTGACGTTCCTGTTGGTCTTGATCACAACCCAGGTCGGGACGGGTGAGGCCTGCTTTCTTGCCTTCATGAGGCGGTTCTTCTTTGACTTGTCTTTTACGCTGCCCATAGCTCAAATCCTCCTGATCGTAAACTCCCTCTTCTTCTCTTGGAGCGAACCGAGCATCTCCTTCAGCTGGTCGTCGTTTATCACCTGCTTCAGCTTCCCTGAAGTGGCCATCTGGATGATGTACTCCTCTATCGTCTGTGCGATCTGAGGTTTCACCATCTTGATGTTGGCCAGTCTCTGTCGGGCTTCTGAGGTCAGGGCCATGCGCATAATGTTCTCCCGGAGGGTCTTCTTCTCCTTGTCCTCCTGTTGGTTATTCCGCTGCTGGCTATCCCTCTGTTCTGACAAATCCCATCACCCGTATCTTGCTAGTGCAGGAATGTCTTTGGACAGTTCCTTAAAAACGTCTTTGCTGACCTTGTCGAGCAGCGCAACTCCCTTGGGAGTCAGGATCCTACCCTTGTTCCCCTGCTTCGTGACGAGCTCCGCCTGCTCCATGTCCTTCAGCGCGTTTCTGATTATCGAGCCGCCGGAGTCGCGGTGGTGCTTCGGGTAATACGCCAGCGCCTTGCTGCCGCCGTAGGCAGACTCGAGCTGCTGGAGCCCGACCGGGCCCTGCAGGTACACCTTCCTCAGCAGGGAGGCGGCCCTCGTGTACCACCAGTCAGCCTGCTGCGGTGGTCTTTCTGCGTGGGAGCCGGTCTTCACGAACGCCGCCCACTGGGGGGGTTCGAGCTCGGGGACCTTCTTCAGATGCTCCGCTAGGGCCTTGATCGAGCTTGTCTGCAGGTACGTCATGGACACGGACCATCTTTTTCCACGGAGTGAATTGGTCAGCCCTCGCCACTGTATATTTAAGCGTGACTTGCAAGTTTCTTCCGGTTGACATAGTTGCAGTCGGCGCACGTGACCAAGAGCGTCTTTCCGGGGCCGAGCCTGACCCTGGCGTTGACCCCCGGGTAGAGCAGGCCCTTGCAGCCGTGGCAGAAGAAGCGCCTCAGCCTCCAGTCGTATCTGACGTTGAACTTGAGCATGATCCTTCTGGCCAGTGAGGCCTGGGCCCTGGCGAGGTCGATGTCCCTGGGTGCCGTCTCCACTGCCAGCTCGATCAGGGTCGCCGCTATCAGGGCCGCTTCCTTCTTCGACTCCTTCCTCTTCACGCCCTACCATCCGCAGACAAAGGATTAATCGTAGCTGGCCCGCCTCCGGCACGGTGCTTGAACTAGTCATAGCGGAGGCCGCCCTCGAACTCGTGCCGGAAGAGATATCCCGGCACGCCTCGGTGAGGAACGACGCGAGGCGGAGGGAACTCGACCCCTCGATGCTGGTTCTGGACAGGAGCATCCACCACGCGGCGATGCTCAAGCTGAAGGAGGACTTCAAGCGGGGCAGGCCCGACCTCGTTCACCTGACGCTCCTGAGCGTCACGAGCACCCCTCTCTATCAATCCGGGAAGGTCAAGGTCTACGTACACACCCGCGATGATGTGGTGCTGGAGTTCCAGGAGCGGACCAGGCCCCCGAAGAGCTACTTCAGGTTCAGAGACCTCATGCAGAAGGCCCTGCACGAGAGGCCTGACTCTGGCCTGATCACAGCCTATGAATCCACAGTCCCCCGGCTGCTGAATCGGATAGGCCCTGACCTTGCGGTGGGGCTCTCGGTCCAGGGCAAGCCGGTCAGGTTCGAGGATCTGGCGGTCCAGCTGGTCGGTGCCAAGAACCCTGCGGTGCTGGTGGGAGGGTTCCCGAAGGGCCATTTCACTCCGGAGACGACCAGGGCTCTCGACTTGCTGCTGCGGGTTGACGAGAACCCGCTGGATGCCCACGTCGTGGCCGCTCGGCTGGTCTATGAGGTCGAGAAGCTGTCGGGGAATCAATGATAAAAAGGGGGTCTGTTTTGACCGCGGTCCAAGGCGGTCGTCGTCCAGATCCGTGAGAGGACAATCTGGTCTAGGACATAAGCCCTCCATCCTTCGTCTAATCGGACGAAGAGAGGTGAGCTTGTAACCCGGGTTCAAATCCCGGCGACCGCATCTTCTTCATATGAGATGGTCTGAATTTGCAAGACCTTTTGGGAGACTTCCTCTTCGTCGCTGAATAGATTATGATAGATGATGTCTGTATAGCCGCGTGTTCAAAGTCACTCTAGAGTTCGCTTAGCATCTCGCTGAGCAGTCGCCTTTCGGCCTTCCTCCTGTGCGCGACGAAGGTCGATTTCACAAGGTTGAGTTTACGAGCCAGCTCCTCCGAGCCTATCTTCTTCGGAACGTCATAGTATCCCAGCTTGTAAGCGGTGATGAGAACCCTGCGCTGCTTTTCGGTCAACCGGGCGATGGGCGAGTTCGGTGCGAACCTCGCATCCGTGAGCGAGACGACCTTGTAGCGGCCCCGAGCGTGTCTCTCCAGGTATTCGAGGTGCTTCCTTAACTGCTTGGCGCTGCCAAGGAACGCCAGCTTCGCCCTCCCGTCTCTGAACTCAAAGGGAGTTGAGAAATAGGGCATGGATCCAAACGGGCCAAGCTCCGACGCTTTTGGTGGAACCTTGGCCTTGAATCTTATGAAGTAGACGGAGGTTCTTTCGCCTTCCTGCTGAAGAAGCTCCGTCTCAACCTTTGCGTCTGGCCGCGCCGGGAAGAGGTCTTCAATCCTTCCTGATTGGTCTTTCATCTCAACCCTGACAATCGCTGCCAGCTCCCCCGGAACCACCTTGAGAATCTGGAGCATCTCGAACGACTTCACCTTCCCTCTCAGCAAGAGGGATGATTCTCCTTGAGCTTCTGAAAGTCCTTTCAGAGAAAACTCCACGACTAGTCTGCGCATTTGATTATCCTCCGCCAGGGCAGAGTTAAAGTGCTTTGAGGCGAACAGGTGCGCTACAACCCTAATCCAGACTCGGTGTCGCGCTCCAGAGTCGGGACATAATCTTGACCGAGGGATCCGGCGTAGGCGAGCAGGCTTTCGACAGTAGCTATGCGAACAGGGCGCTCGTCCTGCTCTCCGTGGTCGCGGCCCTGATAATCTATGTCGACATCATGCTGACTCCCGCTTTGCCGAAGATAGTCGCAGAGTATGGGGTGACCATCGACCAGGCGAGTCTGCTGATCTCGCTCTACACCGTCCTCGGAGTCGCGGTCATCCCGGTCATCGGCAAGTTAGGAGACATCCACGGGAAGAAACGCGTCATGATGTGCGTCCTGGTGATCTATGTAATCGCTGCCACGGCGACCTCGTTCGCGCCGAACTTCGACCTGATCCTCGCGTCGCGGTTCGTGCAGGGGGTGGGGCTCGGCGTCTTTGCGCTTGCTTTCAGCCTGGCGAGAGAACAGTTCCCCCGAAAGCTGGTCCCGCGCGCCCAGGGCGTGATCAGCGTGGTGCAGGTCGCCGGCGGAGCGCTGGGGCTCCTCGGAGGCGCTGTGATCACCAACGATTTCGGATGGCAGGCCAACTATCACATCGCCATACCGATAGTCGCGGTGCTCACGGCTCTTGTTTTCCTCGTCGTCAAGGAGTCTCCCAACAAGAAGCCGGGTGTGAGGCTCGACTACGTGGGCGCTGCTTGGCTGGGCGCCTCTCTCACCGCGATAGTCTTGGGTCTGTCTGAGGGCGCCAGTTGGGGCTGGACGTCAACGCCCGTTCTCGGACTCCTGATGGTCGGTCTGGCGTCAATGATTCCGCTCGCCCTGTACGAGCGAGGAGTCGCCGAACCGGTCCTCGACCTCAAGCTCCTGCGTCAGAGAAACGTGATGGTCGCCAATCTGCTCATCGTCTCGTTCGGACTCTCGAGCGGCATAGCCTTCCAGGCTCTCGTGTATGCCTTAGAGACTTCCACCACCGAGCGGGTTCGGCATCAGCATCACCGAGGTCGGGCTCTACCTTCTGCCGCTGGTCGTGGTCACATTACCAGTTGCTCTGGGAGTGGCCGCCTTGATTCCAAAGTACGGCGTTAAGCCCTTCCTCTACGCCGGCTCTCTGCTCGCTGCGGTGGGTTTCTTCCTTCTTTCGACCTACACCAGTCCGCTCCAAGTCGAAGCGTATCTCATGGTTTACGCCTTCGGGGGAGGGATGCTGTCCGTTTCGATCCAGAACCTCCTAGTGCTCTCGATTGCCAAGAGCGAGATGAGCCTGGGGACGTCCCTGAACACGACCTTCAGATATGTCGCTCAGACGCTCGGGGCCCCCGCCGCCGGAGCGATTCTCTCGACCTTCGTCGCCGGCTACTCGGTCAGCGGCCAAATGCTCAGCCTTCCGACCAGAGCCGCGTTTCAATATTGCTTTTACGCTCCCGTGGTCGCTTTCGCGGCGGTTGGGCTGCTCTCGATATTCGCTAGAGAAGTCATTGGGAAGAATCATGACAAGGGCCACGCCAGCTGATTCTTCCTCTGGTCCTTGTGCGAATATGCCGTAACATCTTCTGGCTTCGTTGAAGAGTCTCCTCTCCTCATCGCTCAGGGGATTGTAGAAGGGAATGCGACCGTCCTGTGTCACCAGAATTCCCTGCCCTATCTTGGCATTGACGATGAACTTCTCCTCACCGTCGCTGAGGTTGATCGCCTCGTCTAGGGCCGTGTGTAATCTGAACTTAAAGTTCAGGTTGCGGCGACCGCACCTAACGCTTCAGGGATTAACCTCACGGGGGAAGGCGCGCACCCGGTAATGCAAGCGACACACTATTATCTGGTAAGAAAGCATACAGCAAAGAGATTGGGAGAGGCGCTAGTCTTGGAAGTGGAAAACGTGTTCAAAGTAGCGGCTACGTATTCCAGTGTTCGCGAGTTCCTGACACGCAAGGGTTGGGAATTCCAAGGAAAGGATGAGGAAATGGAGATGGACTCGTTCAGAAACAAGAAGGCCGGGAAGAAGCTGTTCGTCGAGGACATCTCGGAGGACTTTCCAGTGACCTTTCTCATGGGCGAGCTTAGCGTGGCGGAGTTCAGTAACATTGCTAGTGAATTGACGCCGGAAGTCAGAGCTACTGGAAGTCGACAGTAGTTGGGAAGGTAAACCAACGACCATCGTGGTCGCGATGACAGAAGAGCAAGTTAGAAACATGTTCGGCACAAGAGCGAAGATGAGAAAGCTTGCGGTTCACCGAACAGCGTCACAGATTCGAGCCCGAGCGTCCAGATTCCCCGCCACCGCAGATTAGTCCCACTCCATCCTGACACCGTTGCTCCGCTGACCGAACAAGATGCCAGGCGAAAATCGCTGGTCCTCCTTCTCACGATTCTCCTCGTGAGTGGGGCAGGGAACCCTAATACCACGTAGGGGCAGGAATGGTGGGCGACAGAGAATTGGCCGATTCTGGGTGACTCCATCCCTCTGTGCGGAGAGGAGTTAGGTTGAAAACCCCTCCATCGGAGCCTTCAGCTCAACATGAGCTCACAGAGTCTGGAGGGCAAGAAATACATCAGCCTTGCGACCTATCGTCGCAACGGGGAGAAAGTTCCTACGCCCGTCTGGTTCGTCCTCCAGGAGAACCGCGTCTTCGTCTGGACCGACCCCGCCTCGGGAAAGGTGAAGCGCATACGAAACAACCCGAAGGTGGCAGTCGCGCCCTGCACCATGCGGGGCGAGCCCTTGGGCCCGTACGTGGAGGGAGTCGCGACCTTGACCGACGACGACTCCTCGCAGGAGGTGCGCAAGGCGTACAGGTCGAAATACGGCCTCACACTGGCCCTGAGCAGCTGGTGGGCGCGGCTTAGGAATCAGAAGGAGATCTCCATATCCATCACCCTGTCCGCCTGATATAGGTTCTCGCAGGAGATGCTCTGCCCCTCTTGCAATCAGGTGAGTTGATATTGACAGGCGGGCGCCTTGGGAGGGGTGCCGTTCGCCCCATGGGTTGCCGACCTACCTGGGACGTGGCGCTCGGTGACGGGAACAATCCCAGGGTTAGTACTGATGCGTCTTCTATTGAGAGTGCCCGTACTTGTGCGGATTCTTGTCGAAGGTGGTCTTGCAGCCCATGCAGCAGAAGTAGAACGTCTTGCCCTCGTGTTCAGACCTCAGGTTCGTCTTCTCGTCCACCATCATTCCACAGATTGGATCCTTCATCATGGATATCTAAGGGTATTAGCATCTCCCTTTCTATATGAAAGCTCGCCTTTACGAATGTCAAGCTTTTATCGCAGCGATTCCTCGAAACCTCCGTGAAACCCGACGCCATCGATACCAAGATACTCGAGGTCCTCATGGATGATGGGAGAGCATCCTTCAGGCAGATCGCACGAAGGACCTCCCTCACCACACCGACAGTGTCCTCTCGATTGGCGAGGATGACGAAGGCCGGGCTGATAAGGAAGTTCGTGCCTGTGCTCTCTGCGGATTCGGGCAACCGCGGCGTCATGGCACTTGTGACACTGGAGACAAGTTCTGCATCAGCACAGAAGATTGCAGATGACCTGGCAGAGCTTCGGGAAGTGGAGGCTGTCTACATAACCACGGGACAGAGCATCACCCTGAAGGTGACGCTCGACACAGTCCAAGGGCTTCAACCCTTCTTGGCGAAGAACTTGCTCAAGAGGAGAGGAGTAGACGTGACGTCGAGCCAGATCGTCATCAGCATCGCAAAAGAGGAGCCTGCCTCTCTTCTCCCTAGCGGCCTCATAATGAACTTGAAGTGCGATTACTGTGGGGGAGACGTGGCGAGCAGCAGGCCGTACACCCTCGCAGCCGGCCCCTCGCACTACTACTTCTGCTGCAAGACGTGCAGGAAGGATTATCTCGCAGAGCACGGCAAGAGGCTTGCGAAGATAAGTCGCAAGATCGACGCATAGCAGGGTTAACGTTCGTAAAGACGATGATTTAAGACCGAGAATGGGCTTCTAGAGCCCCATGGCAAAGGACCCAATCTGCGGAATGTACGTCGACGAAGCCACCGCTGAACTCAAGGGTGACGTCAGGGGCTCGACGTACTACTTCTGCAGCGAGTCCTGCATGCATGAGTTCCTGGCCCCGGAGAAGGAGCTCAGAAACCTCAAGATTGAGGTCCTGGTCTCGGCACTACTCTCAATCCCGATACTGCTCTTCACCTACGTCTCCCCCTTCCAAGCGCAGTCTTCCGGCTACGTCCTCTTCGCACTCGACACACCCATCCAGTTCGTGGTCGGTTGGAGATTCTACAGAGGGACCTACGACAGCATCAAGAGCCGGATGGGGAACATGGACGTGCTCATCGCGCTGGGTACTTCGGCAGCGTGGGCCTACTCTACCGTCGTCACCTTCGCTCCGGGCTTCTTCCCCTCCTCGGGCGTCTACTTCGACACGTCAGCGATAATTATCACACTGATACTGACGGGTCGGTACCTCGAGCACGTGACGAAGAGCAGGGCCTCCGCGGCGGTGAGGAAGCTCGGCGAGCTTCAGCCGACGCTGGCTCACAGGCTTGACACTAACGGGGCGGAGTTGGACGTTCCCATCGAACAGGTCCAGGTCGGAGACGTGCTTGTCGTCAGACCCGGTGAGAAGATGCCCGTGGACGCGATAATCCTGGAGGGAAGGTCGGCCATCGACGAGTCCATGATTACGGGTGAGAGCATCCCCGCGGAAAAGTCGGTGGGAGACGAGGTGATAGGAGCGACGACCAACAAGTCGGGCCTCCTAAAGCTGAGAGCGGATAAGGTGGGGCAGGATACCGCTCTCTCCCAGATTGTCAGGCTCGTCGAGGAGGCTCAGGTCGGAAGAGCGCCCATCCAGCGGCTCGCAGACAGAATCGCTTCATATTTCGTCCCCCTAGTTGTCGCTGCAGCCACTACCGCCAGCCTGTCCTGGTACTTCTTCGGCCACATAGGGCTCGGCTTCTCAACGCTGGTCTTCGTCTCCGTAGTGGTGATATCGTGTCCCTGCGCCCTCGGCTTAGCAACTCCAGCAGCGCTCCTGGTGGGGACGAGCAGGGGCGCTCAGAGCGGGGTGCTGTTCAAGGGAGGCGAGTACCTCGAGCCTCGCCAGCAAAATCGACACAGTGGTCTTTGACAAGACAGGGACGCTTACCGTTGGAAGACCCTCGGTCACCGATGTCGTTCCTACGGGCAGGCTCAGTTCCGACGAGCTTCTGCATCTGGCGGCTTCTGCCGAGAAAGGTTCTGAACACCCTCTCGGCGAGGCCATAGTCAACGCGGCGACGATCCGCTCCATCGGTCTGTCTGACCCGCAGGACTTCGAGGCAGTCGCAGGAAAGGGTGTCAAGGCGAAGGTGGATGGTGCAACAGTTCTGCTGGGAAACAGACGACTCATCACGGAGAATGGAGGAGACCTCTCGAAGGTGGAGCCCGAACTCAGCAGACTGGAAGGGGAAGGAAAGACTGCCATGATTGTCTCTCTGGATGGCAAAGTCGGAGGGGTCATTGCAGTAGCGGACACAGTGAAACCGTCTGCCTAGGGCGACCGTCGACGCTCTAAAAGGGATGGGTGTTCAGGTGGTGATGCTGACCGGAGATAACTCTCGAACGGCGGCCGCCATCTCAGAGGAAATCGGCATCGACAAGTTCGTCGCCGAGGTGCTTCCGCGGCAGAAGGAAGAGAAGATAGAGTCTCTGCAGAGAGAGGGCAGGATGGTCGCCATGGTGGGCGACGGCATCAACGACGCGCCGGCTCTCGCAATGGCGGATGTGGGGATAGCGATCGGCAGCGGAACCGACATTGCGAAGGAGACGGGCGGGATTGTGCTGATCAAGGATGACCTCCGGAATGTTGTAACCGCTATCAAGCTGAGCCGGAAGACGCTCTCGAAAATAAGGCAGAACCTCTTCTGGGCGTTTGCCTACAACGTGGTCTTGATTCCCGTGGCCGCTGGAGCACTGGTGCCAGTCTTCGGAGCCCACGTCTACACTGTCCTGCCCTTCTTGGCGGCGGGAGCGATGGCCATAAGCTCGGTCACCGTCCTCAGCAACTCGCTGCTCCTCTTCAGGTTCAGAACGGATCTCGCGTGAGAACGATTGAGCGACAAGAAAGAGAAGAAGACCAAGAGAGCCGTGTTCTTGCTTAGGAACATCGATTGCGCGACATGCGCCCTCGCAATAGAGATGCGGCTCAAGAAGGTTGATGGCATAGAAGAAGTTGGAAGCGCAATCATGCTGAACAAGGTTTACGTTGACTATGACGAATCCAAAGTCAGCATTTCCCAAATCAAGAACGCAATCAAGGAAGCGGGGTACTCGAATTTCATGATTAGCGATGATGTAACGCGCCAACTGTGACCGGGCTTTTCTAGAGTGCTGGATGAGCGGGTCCGCCGGACAGCGCCCCGATTGCACTCCGATTCTCCTTGCAATGCTGCACGCATGGAACAGGCTGGTCCGTGGACCGACAGACGAGCGTTGCCCAAGTCGTTCTCGATGAACTCATCCCATCAGCTGACCATACCACTCGAGGTGGTTTTGGACGCGTTGATTCGCCTTCGAGACCTCTTCCCAATTTCACGCAGTATCAGCTCTGCTTGCGTGCGGCCGAGACAAGATAGAATTCGTCGTCTTGATAACCTTGGTTTGGGGAAAGCTATTTTCTGCTTGCGCCCGTCAGATTCATTAATCGACTGTGACGGTCATTGAATGGCAGCCGAATGTCACACCGCCTATCTTCGTTCGGAATTCCGGAAGGGCCGACGGGTGGTGCGCCCTGATCACGACGGAGAACCTGACCAAGAAGTTCGGCGACGTCACGGCAGTCGAGGATCTCACTCTTCGCGTCGAAGAGGGGGAGGTCTTCGGGTTCCTCGGGCCCAACGGGGCGGGCAAGACCACCACCGTCCGCATGCTCACATGTCTGGTGTCAAAGACGAGCGGAGAGGCTGCGATAGACAATTATGATATCGGGAGGAATTCGGACCTTCAGAACATCAGGAAGGTCATCGGACTGCTGCCCGAGAGCGTCGGGCTCTACGACGAACTGAGCGCGTACAAGAACCTGGACTACTACGGGCGCCTCTACGAATGCACCGAAGACCAGAGGAGGGAGCGAATCGAGCACTTCCTGAAGATGCTGGGGCTCTGGGACAAGAGAGACCGGGCGGCCGGGACGTTCTCGAAGGGGATGAAGCAGAAGCTCGCCATCGCCCGAGCCCTGATCCACGATCCGCGGGTTCTCTTCTTGGACGAGCCGACGGCCAATCTGGATCCAGAGTCTTCGAAGACGGTGAGGGACTTCATACTTGACCTCAAGAAGGAGAAGAGGACCATCTTCATCAACACCCACAACCTTGACGAAGCTGGGAAGGTCTGCGACAGGATAGGGATACTGAAGACGAGGCTTGTGACAATCGGAGCGACAAAGCAGCTGCTCGAGTCGTTCTGGGGGAGAAAGACCGTGATTCAGCTTGCGCGGGTAAGCGACGCGATGGTGGAGGCTGTGAAGAGACTCGGACCCAGGGAAGTCCTCGTGGATGGCGATCGCCTTGTCGTCGATGTGGCCAATCCTGCGGATGAGAACCCGGTGATAGTGGATGCGATAGTGGCAGCAGGGGGCCGCGTTCAGTTCGTTTCCGAGCTCCTGCCGTCGTTGGAAGACGTCTACCTGAGGCTAGTGAGGAGCTGAGAGAAAGACGAAGCTCTCGAGGGCCTGGACCATTGCGACGAACGACTTCGAGACGTTCAGGAGGAAGAAATACACTCTCTACTCCCTGATCGGGCTTCCGTTCGTCCTTTCCGTCGGCCTTCCAATCGTCGTCTGGCTTTGGCTGAAAGGTGGCGAGATTCCGACCTCTGAGATCACGGTCCTGCTGAACGCTTTTTCGTTCTTCTTCATCATACTGGCGACGCTCATTCCGACTGTGCTAGCCTCCTACAGCTTTCTCGGGGAGAAGCTCGAGAAGAGTCTGGAGCCTTTGCTCGCGACTCCAGCGACTGATGGCGAACTGCTGCTTGGAAAGAGCCTTGCCGCGCTGCTACCTTCCATCGGCGTGTCATACCTAGGCGCCGCGATATTCATGGTCTTCGTAGATGAGCTGACCTATGGGCGCCTAGGCTACCTGTACTTTCCTAACCTGACCATAGCGGTCATACTCCTGCTCGCCGTCCCGTTGGCCTGCACGTTTAGCGTCGAGGCGAACGTCATCATAGCTTCGCTGGTCGGTGACCTTCGAGCAGCCCAGCAGCTGGGGACCCTCGCGTCGGTGCCCTTCGGGGGCGTCTTCGTCTTGGCTGAGACGAATTTCAGCTCTCTGAATTCGACCACCCTGCTGACAATCTCAGTGCTGCTCCTTGCCATCGACGCTGCTTTACTGCAGGTGTGCAGGTCCACGTTCCGGAGAGAGCAGATACTGACAAAGTGGAAATGAGTGCCGTCGACGCGTCGTTGGTATTGCACAGCGCTAGCCCGACTTCGCAAGCGTGTCGGCAGGAACTGACTCGATATCTTCTCGTTCATCTGTACCCTGATTAGAGCCGAACTCTGGATTCCGCGATGTCCAGATCGTCGATTCTCTTCCGCAATGACTCCTTGAGACCTTCTCGCCATTCCCGGTCGGTGATTGAATAGATCATGCTGTCGCCTGTGCTGCCGTCGCGCCGCACACGGTGGTTTCTCAGCCTTCCCTCGAACTTGGCCCCGAGTTTGAGAATCGCGTTCTGAGAGTGAACGTTGTTGTTGTCAGTCTTCAGTTGCACCCTCACGGCGTTCCAGTCTTCGAAGGCGTGTCTCAACAACAGGAACTTGCATTCTGGGTTGACGACAGTCCCCCACACCTTGGAAGAATACCAAGTCGTGCCAATCTCGACGCCCCTGTGGAGAGGACGGACGTCCATGTACCTCGTGCTTCCGAGGACTTTCTGGTCATGTCTGCGGAAGATCGTAAACGGGTATTCGATTCCGCGTTCTTCGGCCTTGAGGGCCACGACTATCCACTCTGCCATGGTCTCCTTGGTCGTCGGCTCCATGGACATCCAAGACCACTCCGACTCCTGCGCTGCTGCCAGTAATTCGCTCGCATGCGAGGTGCGCAGTGGCTCCAGACGGACGTGCTCCCCTTCGAGGACACAAGGACCTAGTGCGGGCGACAATCGAATCTCCCAGGCAGCCCAACCTTGGATGAGCGCGTCGACCGAGCCCTCATCCGGCTGTGGATCAATCCTTCTGCTCTATCAGCTCGAGCCAGATTCCGTTCGGGTCCTTGATGAACGCGATCCGGCTTGACCCCAACGAGTAGGGCTCCTTGGCGATGTCGACGCCCTCCCTGCGCACGGAGTCGACGGTCTCTTGGAGATTCTCCACGCTGAATGCGATGTGGTCGAGTTGGTCACCTTCGACATAGTCCTTCTTGTCCTTCCACCAGGTCAGCTCTATCCCGTGGTTTGTTCCCTCGAGTTCCAGGAACGCGATTTCCGCGTTGTTCTGCTTGATCTCTCTGCGGCTGGCGAGGGTCATACCGATTCTTTCGGTGTAGAACGATATGCTTTCGTCCATATCTTTGACCGTAATCGAGGTGTGTAGGAGCTTCATCCTACGTGAGGAGGTTGTACCGGGTATAAAGCCAATCGGGGTCCTTGACCGATCTGGCACACTCCTGGAGGTGTCTGCTTCTGAGGAGTCGGCGAACGGGTGGTGGTTCTTGCTAAATAGTTGCCAGTGATTGGAGGCGTGCATGGGGAACCGATACGCAGCTCTCCTGGCGGTCTCCCTTCCTTCCTTTGTCTACGGCCTCTTCAGGTTCTCAGTCGGCATAGTCGTCCCCAAGATCGAGAGCGCGTACAGCATCAACGACTCGGTCATGGGTGCAATCGTCTCCGTCTCTGTCGGTGTCGTGGGGGTGGGTGTCTTCGCGTCCGGCAGTGTCGCTGGGAGATACGGGAACAGGACTACGATTATTCTCGGGCTGCTCCTCTTCTCCTCGTCTCTAGCGGTCATGGCCTCCGGCGTGAACCTGTCCGTGTTCTCGGTCCTCTTCTTGCTGGCTTCGTTCGGTTCAGGCCTAATCATCCCCACGAGCTACGCCGTCGTAGCCTCGATACTTCCTCTGAGGAGAGGAATCGGGGCTGGGCTCGTCACCTCGGCCTACAATGTGGGAGGCCTTGTGGGACCGGCCCTCGTCGGCTATCTGCTCCTCTATTACGCCTGGAACACCTCGTTTCTGGTGATTCCTGCGGCGGGTCTAGTCGCAATCCTGGTGTATCTTGTTGTGATGCCGGGCACGGCCGGCGACGCGCCTCCACCTCCGAAGGGACAGCTCAGGAGCCTGCTGGGCAACAGGACCGTCCTGCTCCTCGCGATTGCAGGCTTTCTCGCCGACGCAGCGTTTGTGACGTATCTCTCCTGGACGCCGAAGTTCCTGCTCACGTCGTTCGATGTCTCCGGGGGAACCACCGCGCTGGTCGACCTGCTGTTCGGGGTCGGGATTGGGTTGGGTGGGCTAGGAATATTCGTTGCGGGGTTCCTATTCGACAGGATAGGCGGGAGGACGAGCTCGATCCTGGGCGGGATAGCGGCGACGGGAGCGACCCTCGGAGTCTACCTTTCCAGTTCGCTGTTCATGGCGGTGGCACTGGTCGTCGTCGGGAGCTTCTTCCTCAACTGGTTCTGGACGTTGCTGACCGTCATGTCGCAGACCAGCGTTCCGAAGGAGAGCCGGTCGGCTTCGACAAGCCTGGTTCAGACCGTGGCGTTCCTTGGCGCGTTCGTGGGACCGGGGCTGGCGGGGATACTCGGGGGAGCGGAGATCATCCCGCTGTTCATCGCCGTCGTAGTGCCGAATGCTCTCTACACGCTCGTCATGGTCCTGTTCTACAGGGACAGGCCTTCCAAAGACTTGAGTCTAGGGTCAGTGCGGGAAGATGTCTCTGGAAATCATGGTTCCGACCACCCAGTTGGGCCTGTCCACGACTTCGTGGACTCTGACGTCCGCGGCGACGCTGCAGAGGATGTAGGCCTCCTCCGCTGTCAGGCTGTAGGTCTTGGTGAGGTAGCCCAGCATGTTTCTGACGGAGTCCTTGGTCGCTTTCATGAGGTCTGGTCCAATCCCCGTGGCTGTGAAGTACCCCCTCTCGGGCCTCCTGTCCCCCTTTGTGAGGAACTGAGGGAAACCCAGCCCCGCCTCCTTCTCTATTCCGAACCGGATGGTGGCGGATCCGGCACATTCAATGGCGGTGCCGCACACCTCTCCATCGCCCATCGCAGCGTGGACGTCTCCCGTCGAGAAGAGAGCGCCGTCGACCCAGACGGGAATCTTGGCCCAGCTTCCTGCCGTAAGATGCCTGATGTCCAGGTTGCCGCCGTGTCTTCCAGGCGGAGCGACCTCCGTGAATCCCCTCGTCTTGGGCGCAACACCCAAGACGCCGCAGAATGGTCTGAGAGGAATCTCGATCCCGTTCTCGAAAGAGGCGGACTTCTTGTTCTTCAGATTCCATTTGTACAGGAAGGGCTTCTTGAACTCATCCAAGAGACCAAACCCCGGTTGGATGAAAGACCATCCGAAGTCAGCGACGTTGACCTCCACGACCTCGACGATCAGGGCGTCGCCAGGCTTCGCGCCCTCAATCGACACCGGGCCCGCCAGGGGATACACCTTTGCCGGGTCATAGGTCATGACGTCGGCGTGCGTCGAGTCCTTGTTCAGCTGCCAGCTTCCCACGTCGTTTATCTCAAAAGTCACTGTGTCGCCGTCCTTCACCGAGAGCACAGGCTTGTGGAATCGGCTCCACTTGTAGTGGAAGGTGTCCAGAGTGATGCGGTGATGCTTTGTCACGCCAATCGCCCGATCCCGCCCCGTTCTACGTGGACCTCGCTCAAGACTCGTCCCTAGGGGGCTCGAAACTCTTTAAGGATTTAATGGAAAGAAATTCTTAAGTGAGGTCGGCCCAGAGCCGGCTCTGCGGTGCCAGGGTAGACTCAGCCTGGGAGAGAGCCTAACCTCTAACACTCGGCTGAAGACCGAGAGCAATTATCACGTGATAATTGTCGGGAGCTGTCGTCGGTTCAAATCCGGCCCCTGGCATCCCACCACTCTCTCCGATTCTCTCAGGTCTTTGGTCTCAAATCGCAGACAGGGCCTGTGAGAGGTCCTCCTTGAGGTCTTCTAGGTCCTCGAGTCCCAAGGCCAGCCTGAGCAGGTTGTCCCCAATCCCCAACTCCTTTCGTACCTTGGGCGGGAGCGTCTTTGAGGCGCTCGTAATCGGATAGTTGAGCAGCGATTCCGTCCCTCCGAGACTCGTCGACGGCTTGATTACCCGGACCTTTCTGAGAACCTCGAGGGCCTCATTCTTCCCGCCCTTCACCTTGAAGCTGAGCAGTCCGCCGTAGAGGTTCTCGCTGAAGAGGTCCCGGGCGGTCTTGTGGTACGGGCTCGTCTTCAACCCCGGGTAGTAGACCTCCTCGACCCTGGGATGACCCTGAAGGAACTCAGCGACCGCCAAGGCGTTGTTGCTCTGTGCCTCGAACCTGACCTTCAGCGTGCTGATGCCTCTCAGGGCGAGGAACGCCTCGAAGGGACCCATGATGGACCCGAGCCGTCTCCTGAACTCCCACAGGTCAATCAAGTCCATCGGGTCATTGAGGGCCAGGGCCCCGCCTATGAGGTCATTGTGGCCGCCGATGTACTTCGTGACGCTGTGCAGCGTCACCCAGGCGCCGTCCAGCAGGGGCTTGTATAGCAGGGGTGTGGCAAAGGTGTTGTCGACCACGAGCCTGGCCCCCACTTCCTTGCAGCGTTTCGCAATCCTCCTGGTGTCAACGACCCGCGCCTGGGGGTTCGTAATCGTCTCCACCAGCACCATGGAGACCCCCGGGTTGATCTTCTCGACGAAGTCCTCCGTCTCCGGTCCTGCGAGGATAGTCTTGATGCCGAACTTGGCCAGGTTCAGCGCGAGGTCCTGGGTCGTCCCGTACGATTCCTTGGTTATGATGAGGGTGTCCCCGGCGCTCAACGCCGAGAGGTATACCGCGGCGATGCTACCCATCCCGCTGTTGAAGGCCAGTGCCTGAGAGCCCTTCTCCAGCTTCTCGATGACCTTCTCGAAGGCCCTGACGGTCGGGTTCTCCTCCCGTGAGTACTTTTGTTCGAAGCCTCTGTCATTCTTCCTGGCTTCGCCCGTCCTCCTGTCCGGGTGCTCGAAGACGGTGGAGAGATAGAGCGGGACCTTGAAAGCCCCCGTTTCCAGATCGTAGAAATCGTGGCCGTGAATCGACTCAGTCGAAGAGCGCGCCAAGGTCCCGTCCAACGCGTCGCCGATGCCGGATGTTCATAAACATACCGAAGGAATAATTCCTTTCGGAATTACCGCGGTCGTCAGTACGCCTGCAGGGTCGGGTCTACCTCGTGCCCCCAAGCCGCGATGCCTCCCCTCAAACTCTTGACCTTCTTGAAGCCGAGGCCCTGAAGGAACTTGGCGGCCTGCGCGCTCCGCACGCCCGTGTGACAGTAGACGACTATCTCGTCGGCCGTGTCCAGTTCGTTGACACGTTGCGTCAGCTGACCCAGCGGGATGAACTTCGAACCTTCTATGTGGGCGATCTCATACTCGAAGGGCTCCCTGACGTCGAGCAGAACGATCCCTCTCTTGTCGTCGAGGACCTGCTTGAGGGCGCGGACGGAGACCTCCAACCCGGGTTCGAGCTCCTCGGTGACACCGCAGAAGGCCTCGTAGTCGATGAGTCCCTTCACGGTGGGGTTAGCGCCGCAGACGGAACACTCTGGGTTCTTCCTGAGCCTGAGTTCCTTGAACTTCATGCCCAGTGCATTGAGGAGCAGGAGCCTGCCTATCAGAGGTGTGCCCTTGCCCAATATCAGGTCTATCGCTTCGGCCGCCTGGATGCTTCCCATGATCCCCGGCAGGACCCCGAGGACGCCGCCTTCGGCGCAGGAAGGCACCAAGCCTGGAGGCGGGGGTTCAGGATAGAGGCACCTGTAGCAGGGACCCTCCTTCGCGTAGAAGACCGAAGCCTGCCCCTCGAACCTGAAGATGCTCGCGTAGACGTTGGGCTTCCCCAACAGGACGCAAGCGTCGTTCACGAGGTAGCGGGTCGGGAAGTTGTCCGTCCCGTCCACTATCACGTCGTAATCCTTCAGTATACTCAGGGCGTTGGAGGAGTCCAGATGGACCTTGTGCACTTCGATGCTGACGTTCGGGTTTACCCGGAGGAGCCTCTCTCTGGCCACGTCCGCCTTGCTCTTCCCTACGTCTTGCTCGGAGTAGAGCACCTGCCTGTGGAGGTTGCTCTTCTCTATGACATCGAAATCGACGATACCTATCCTGCCGACACCCGCCGCCGCGAGGTACATCGCCGAGGGAGTCCCGAGGCCGCCTGCCCCTATGATTAGGACGCTCGCTGCCTTGAGAGCCTTTTGGCCCTCCAGGCCGACCTCCGGCATTATGAGGTGCCTGCTGTAGCGGGCAAGTTCACTGCCCGAGAAGCTGATGCTGCGCTTGTCTCGCGCGCCCGAGCCACCGGCCACCGAGGGCACGATCATCAGAGTGTCCCCGTCCCTGAGCTGGGTGCTCTCGCCGTTGATGTAGCGAATGTCCTCCTCGTTCAGGTAGATGTTGATGAAGTTCCTCAGCCTGCCGTTCTCCGAATAGAGATAACGTCTGAGGCCGGGGAAACTCGTCACGAGCTCCTGCAGGGCGCTTCCGACGTCCCTCGAGCCGAGCTGGAACTCGTCCCTGTTGTCTGTGTGCTGCCTTAGTGCCGTCGGGATGACTACATTCACGGCCATGCCAATCACTCGTCTACCTCTATCCTGTCCTCGGTTGCGGACGTGCGGTCTTCGTTCGGCGTCCATGACTTGGTGTCCCCCGTTCTTCCTTTCGGGACCGAGACGATGACATAGGAATACCACGGGAACGAATGCTGCAAGTCGAACGCCGAAAGCGATGCAGGGTGGTCTGGGTGGGAGTGGTAGACGCCGGCGATTCTCAGGCCTCGCTGTGAGACCGCCCGGTCGGCCTTGAAGAGCTCCAGCGGGTCGATGTCGTATCTGTCGTGTTTTGGTCCGGCAAATGCGTTTGCCATCCTTATCGACTCGATTATTCGGTTGTCCCCGTCCGCGACGAGGAAACCGCAGCACTCCTCTGGGTAGGTGGACTCGGCGTGGGCATGAATCTCATCGAGGACTTGCTTTGCAATCCGCGTGGTCATCTCTAATCACGTTGGCACCGAGGCGGCCCGGAAGGAGAATCGGCATCGGTTTACCGCTCTTGCGGGGCGGCGGGTTCTTCATAAAGATGGCGGAAAGATTATTCGTGGGAGAATAAGGTTGGGACTGGGTGACCTCTACATGCCACCCATGCCGCCCATTCCTCCCATGCCGCCGGGGCCTCCCTGACCGCCTGGAGGCTCCCTGGACTTGCTGGAGGCTATCACGTCGTCGATGCGGAGTATCATGCAGGCGGACTCCGTAGCGGCCTTGAGGATCTGCAACTTCACGGCCGTAGGCTCGACCACTGACTTGTTCCACATGTTGGCGACCTTCCCTGAGAGCGCGTCGACTCCTGCCCACTTCTCGCCCTTGCCGTGCCTCGCCCTGAGGTCGACCTGCGTGTCGATTGGATCCATTCCAGCGTTCTCTGCGAGTATGGTGGCGATGGTCTCAATCGCCTCGGCGTACCTGAGCGCGGCGAGCTGCTCCCTTCCCGAGAGCTTCTGGGCCCATGCCCTGACCTGGCTTGCGACCTCGACCTCTGGTGCTCCGCCGCCGGCGACGATGGAGGGCATCTCCACGACATCCTTGGTTACCATCAGCGCATCGTGAAGGGCTCTCTCTGCCTCATCGACCACCCTCTGCGATCCTCCCCTCACGAGGATGGTGACCGCCTTGGGATTCTTGCATCCTTCGATGAAGACCCACTTGTCCTCCTCGATCTTCCTCTCCTCGGCGAGCTTTGCCTGTCCGAGGTCCTTCGCGCTGAGGTCGTCGAGGTTCGTCACGATCCTCGCTCCCGTCGCCTTGGCGAGCTTGGTCATGTCGCTCTCCTTAACTCTCCTTATCGCCATCACTCCCGCCCTTGCCAGATAGTGCTGAGCAACATCGTCGATGCCCTTCTGGCAGACGACCAGGTTGGCTCCGGATTGCTCGATCTTGTCCACCATCCCCTTCAGGATGCTGTTCTCTTCGTCAAGGAACTTCTGCATCTGGTCTGGGTCGTTGATCCTGATCTCTGCGCTGAACTCCGTCTTCTCAATCTCCAGCGGGGAGTTGATGAGGGCAATCTTGGCGCCCTCGACCTTCTTCGGCATGGCGGAGTGGACTACCTCCTTGTCGAGAGCGATGCCGGAGATGAGTTTGGTGTCGACCAAGGAACCGCCGGCCTTCTTCTCTACCTTGACGTTGTCGATGTCCACCTTGTACCCAGTCTCGGTCTTCTCGGCGACCTGCAACATCGCGTCGACCACCAGCTGTGCGAGGTGTGGGGCGTCGTCGGAGACCAGCTTGGTCATCATGCTGGTCGTCGCTATCTTGAGGAGGTCGGTCTTTGAGGAGGGGTCGACTTTCTCTGCGATGTTCTCCAGGACCTGCTGCGCCTTCTCGAGCGCCTTCATGTAACCGTCAACGACTACGGTCGGATGGACATCCTTGCTGATCAGTTCCTCCGCCTTCTCCAGCAGCGCGCCCGCGAGTATCACCGCGGAGGTCGTGCCGTCGCCCACCTCGTTGTCGGTGGCCTTCGAGACCTCGACGAGCATCTTAGCCGCGGGGTGCTGGACGTCGATCTCCTTCAGCATCGTCGCGCCGTCGTTGGTGATCGTGACGTCACCGAGCGAGTCGACGAGCATCTTGTCCATGCCGCGGGGACCCAGAGAACTCCTCACTATCTCCGAGATCAGCTTCGCAGCCTGGATGTTGTTCCTCTGGGCTTCCCTTCCTTTCGTTTCGCCTGTACCTTCCTTGAGAATAATGTACTGTGGGCTGTTTGACATATATAATTCGCATCAACTATACAACTTCGAGTTGTATATATGATTTTTGTTACCAGCGCGAAGTGCGGTGGCAACCCCTGAGCATGATTATATCCCTCTTTTCCGGGTCGGGGACCCTTGGACTTCATCAAGGACTGCGGCGTGATGGTTGAACCCCAGGAAGGCATGGTGGTCGGGGAGCTCCTCGACACTGCCTCGTTCGCTGAGAAGATTGGCTTTGGCTACTTCTTCCGCTCCGACCACCTCCTTCCGACCTCGCGGAGCACGGGTCTCGATTCGCCCGAGTGCTGGGTCACGCTCGGCGCCGTCGCTGCGCGCACAAAGAGAATCAAGTTCGGGCCGATGGTCTCACCGATAGGCTTCAGGAACCCCGCCTTGCTCGCCAGGATGGCTTGCACCGTCAACGCGCTGGCCCATGGCAGGCTCCAGCTCGGGGTGGGTGCCGGCTGGTACGAGGACGAATACAAGGCCCATGGGTTCGAATTCCCTGACGCGAAGACGAGAAAGGAGCAGTTCGGTGAGGCTCTCAAGATAATCCGGCCTCTGACCCAAGTTGGAAGGGTGGACTTCGACGGGAAGTTCTTCTCAGCGCACCTCGAGAGCCTTCCGAAGTTGAGGGACAAGATCCATCTCATCGTAGGCGGGAGGGCCCCTGGGGTGGTGAGGCAGACGGCGGTCTTCGGCGACGAATGGAACTTCTTCGGCGCCATCCCCGAGGCGTTCGACGGGATGAAAGGTGCTCTCGAAGCCAGCGGCAGGCAGATCGAGATCTCGCGAATGGGTGCGTTCATCGTCGCCCAGAGCCCAGGACGGCTCAAAGCGAGACTGCGGAGGGAGATGCGCAAGAGAGGCGTGAGCAAGGACGAAGAGGTCTTCTCTCGGGGTCTCAAGAAGAGCGGCTGGCTGGTGGGGACCGCTGTCGACTTCCCCGACAGTGTGAACAGGCTGCGGGAGCGTGGAGTGGAGAAGTTCTACTTCCAGGTGTGGGAGACCGGGGACAGGGAGGAAATCGAGCTCCTTGCGGGAGTCCTCAAGGGAATGTAGATTGTACCAGAACATTTAAACTAGTAACGCGGAAAAGGCTCCGCAATGCTTCAAGTGGGAGCGATAGCCGAAGGATTTTCTCTGTACGATGCCTACAAGAAGGAACGCAACCTGTCTGAGTTCCTGATCAGGGGCAAGCGGACGATTCTGGCGTTCTACCCGGGGGCGTTCACCGGAGTGTGCGACCAGGAGATGTGCACCTTCAGGGACATGTTCTCCGACCTTGAGAGGCTGAATGCGAACCTTGTGGCAGTCTCCGTCGACGCCCCGTTTGCGCAGAAGGCCTTCGCCGAGAAGTACGGCCTGAACTTCCCCCTGCTCTGCGACTTCAAGCGAGAGGTCGTCCAGAAGTATGGCGTGCTGTGGAAGGGCCTGGGCGGTGTGAACGGCTATGAGACGTCGAACAGGGCGATCTTCGTACTGGACGATGGCGGCAAGGTGCTCTACTCGTGGCTGGCTCCCAACCCAGGGGTCCTGCCGAACTACGAAGAGATCAAGAAGCATCTGGTGTGAGCCCCGGCACGAACGCGCGTGGAACGAGCGTCTGCCCTGAGGCGCTCAGCTAGGATTCTTCCTGTTCCTCGGGGGGCAGCCTCTTGCGGGCCGAATTAAGGACGAACTTCAGCAGAGGCTCGCTGATGCTCATCGCATCCCTCATGGATATCATGCCCAGGGGTATCCCTTCCTTGCTGACCACCGGGAGGTGCCGGACGTTTGCCCTTGTCATCCTATCCACAGCAGTGACGATGTTCTCGTTGGGGCTGGCCTTCAGGGAGGTCTTGGACATTATGCTCGAGACTGGAACACCCTTGCCCGTGAGGGACTTTGTCACCGAGAAGAGCACGTCCCGTTCCGTCAATATCCCAACCATGGCTCCCGCCTTATCGACGACGATGACACTACCTATGTTACCTTCCCACATGGCCGATGCGGCTTCATCGATGGTGGCATCTTCGGGGACGACGGTGGGGGGAACTTCCATCAGGTCCTTGGTCCTCATGCTCACCCGGCCGGATTTGGATTTTGGCAAGGTTTTCACTGGACTAGGTTGGATGCCGCCTATTAATCATTCGGGAGGGAGTCCGGACTTTGAGTGAAGTCTGTCGTCGTAGTGGTCTTCCGCGGTCTTGCCCTATCGCTTCTTGATGTTGGTCACTAGAAGCTTGAACTGCAGGGTCTTGCCAGCCATCGGGTGCCTTCCGACCTTCCCGTAGCCCTTCTCCGGCGGAATTGTGACCTCCTTGGTTTCGTTCACCTTCATCCCGACAAGGGCCTCTTCGAATCCGCTTATCACCTGATGCGCCCCCAAGACGACCGAGAGAGGCTTGTAGTCGCGCGCAGGGTTGAAGAGACCGGATTTCTCGGCCTCCGACTTCATGCTCGTGTCGAATACCTTTCCGCCCGGGAACTTGCCCACATAGTGGACCGATACCGTGTCTCCATTCTGCGCCACCTGTTCGCTCATTCGAAGCTCGACGCTCCACTCCCTTCAGGGTCTTTAATGATTTTGCTCGTCACTCCGGTGACCCATCGGAGTCAGCGTGGTGAAGACCAGCGTAGAGACAGCGGGTCTGCGTTATCCTCTATCTCGCCTTCGTCCTCGTCAATGCTCTCGATGCGTACAGGTCCGCCAACGAAATCAACTGTGCAAATGGCCCGGACCGCGGCGGTTCCGCGTGAAAACGCACCCCGGCCTCCCAGCAGCGGCTCACTCATCCACGGTCAGTGGGCATGGGAAAGCTAATGCGTATGCGGTTTGAGGGTTGTCGCGGATGCGCATTTTGGGATGGTAGAGCTCGTCCTAGGTTCCGTCGTTTCGCTCTGGCTTCTGTTCGGGCTGATTACGGGAATCACGCTCGCGGTGATAGTCGTGGTCGCCGTGCTGTTCTCCCGTGACCTGAACCGAGGCATAACGACTATGATCAGCGAAACGATCTTCCCGGGTCTTGGGGGAAAGAGGGATCAGTTTCTCGGGAATCTCGAGAAGGAGCTGAAGAGGAGAGGTTTGATTCCTCGGGTACCCCTCGACAAGGAAGCCGACCTAATCTACAGGGACTTCTTCAACGAGGTCAAGATTCATGTGGCTCAAGAGGGCACGGCTCTGAGGTTCGGTTACCGGATATCTGCGGCGACGGGCGCGGTCACCCTGGGAGTGTTGCTCCTGATACCCTTCGTGATCGGCTCCGTGGCGCTCTTCACCCTCGGCATCCTGAGGCGCAACAACACCCAGCTGACCCTGAATGAGTCAGGTCAGGCAGCCGAGATCCTCTCTAGGGATGTGTAGCCAGTCGAGAGGCTGTGAGGTCCCTCTCTACCGATGACTTCTGGGATCTTGGGCTAGGACTGGGACCTTCCGCAACTGGGGCAGTAGGTCTTGCTGCCTTTCAGGTCCGCCCCACAGAACTTGCAGGATCCGGGTGGTCGAAGCGGTACCGGGGGAGCTGTCGTTTTCTTTTCCGGCTGCTTTGCCTCTTTCGCCTTTCCGCTTCCTCCAATCACGACCAGGAGGAGGCCGACGATGATTAGCACCGACCCGAAAGCCAGGTACCATTCTGTGGTGGTTAGCTGGTCAACGAGGCCTGGGAGAAATGGTAGCGCGTTCACAAAGCCGTCGACCGCTCCAAGCACACCCTTCAGCAGGGCCTGAGTCCCGGAACTGTACCCTAGCAAGTAGCCGCCAACGAGACACAACAGGCCGCCTATCAGGTGTGACTTCCGGGACAAGATGAGACACGCCCCCTGAGACATCGCTATTTAAGACGCTACTCGCCGTAAGTTCTTGCTGACCTTCTCAGGAGTCCACATCAGTTCGAGGCGCGGCGCGTCAACTCCACCGGTCGAGCACTCTCCATCTGCCACGACAAGCGGTGGAACCAAAGACAAGCCAACCAGCGGCGGCTTTGGACGCAAGATTCCGACAAAACGGCTTTTAGCACACCCAAACATCGATTCCGACGAGAGCGAATGGAGACCAGTACCTTCTCGGGACCCGGTGTTCCCCCTGGCAACAGCCAGGACTACCTCAGGGCCGTGATGGAGAGGGATGGCTCGTTCGACGGCGCCTTCGTCTTCGGGGTCAGTTCCACCGGGATCTACTGCCGACCCGCGTGCCCCGCCCGGAGGCCCAGGGCGGAGCGGATACTGCTCTTCCCGACCCCCGAGGCCGCTGAGGAATCTGGGTTCCGCCAGTGCCTGCGATGCAAGCCCAAGCTAGCATCGGAGCGAGTCGAGTTGGTGGGGAGGGTCTGCACGCACATCCAGGCGAACCTGACGGATGACCTCGGGCTAGCGAGCCCTCGGGAAGAAGTTCTCGGTCAGCCCGTTTCACCTCCAGAGAGTCTTCAAGGAGGTCGTCGGCATGTCCCCGCGCAGATACGCGGAAGAGTGCCGCATCAGCAAGCTCAAGACTCACCTTGGCGAAGGGCAATCGGTGACCAACGCTCTACGCAAGGTCGGATACAGCTCCCAGAGCTGGCTCTACAACGACTCGACCAACAAGCTGGGCATGACCCCGGGCGTCTACCGAAGGGGCGGGGCGGGGATGCGGATAGTCTATCGCACTGGGAGGTCTCCATTGGGCAGGCTGTTGGTGGCGGCCACCGAGCACGGAATCTGCATGGTAAACCTCGCCGAGGACGACGCAGACCTCGTGCGGGCCCTGCACAAGGAGTACCCGAAGGCGATCATAGCAGAATCCAAGGACGCGCAAAAGTGCTTTGACGCGGTCCAAGGGTACTTCAGGGGCCGGCAGAAGAAGATGCCTCTGGATCTGCGAGGCACGGTCTTCCAGCGAAAGGTCTGGTCAGCCCTGCAGACGATACCAGAGGGCAGCGTCTGTTCATACAGCGACGTCGCCGCGATGATAGGCCAGCCCAAAGCCGTGAGGGCCGTCGCGAACGCCTGCGGAAAGAATCCGGTCCCGTTGATCGTCCCCTGTCACAGGGTCGTGCGAAAGGATGGCAGCCTCGGCGGCTATGGGCTCGGACTCTGGCGGAAGAGAGCCCTTCTGGCAAAGGAGAAGAGCTGGAAGGGCGCAGACGACTCTTCTGCAGGAGTTGAGTCGCCTCAGTAATGACGCGCGAGCGGGAGATCTCGACTCCGGCAGGGACCTGCCTGAGACCCTAGGTGAAGCACCGTTGGTCACAGGTCTTAGGTTGTGAAGGTGGTGCGGGGGGTGGGATTCGAACCCACGAACCCCTAAGGGATTGGAGCCTCAGTCCAACGCCGTTGGCCATGCTGGGCGACCCCCGCACGAGCACGGCCTTGATTCCCGCGCTTCTAAAACTCTTCCGAGTTGTGGTGTGGTTCCTTTGACAGGATGCGCAAATACGAGCGCACGATTCAGCCATGGCCGGTGGGCAATCGCGACGATTTCGGGCAATCTACATTTTAAAGGGACGCCAAAGGAGCGGGTGGGACGTGCCGGCGTAGCTCAGCCTGGTAGAGCACACCCGTTGGGGGCTCATTCGCCTCGTAAGCGAGGGATCGTGGGTCCAATTCCCACCGCCGGCTTTCAATCCAATCAGCGTGAGCTTGGCTTCATAGCGTTCTTCAAATTGGTTGCGGAACTCGAATTGAACTCAACGAGTTCAGGATACTCACTCATTATCCGGGACAAGTGGCGGGAATTCGCGAAACCTATCTTCTCGAGGAACTGTTTCAAGGCACCGACCCCAGAAGTTTGTATAGAACATCTGTCCTTCAAGAAGCTGTGAGTGATTCCAAGTCCGGTCAGGAGAACATCGAGTTGATTGACTAGATTGCTGTTTCTCATGTGCAAGTCGATTCTTGGATATGGTCTTCGATATGCGGGACGCCTATCGAAATAGACGGAGCCATCGGTATCAAAGATTCCCCGAATACAACGGATGCGGAGTCTAGGGTCAGCTGCAATGAAATTTGGTATTGTTGCGTGCGCTTTCTGTTCTCCTGCGGGAAGCCCTTCTTCCTTGAGCCAATCCACGAAGGACTTGCTGTTGATCCTGAAGCGAAGTCCATTACTCCTGACGAATATTCTTGGGTTTCGGTTCAGCGCAGTCTTCACGATAGGCAATAAGACGTGTTCGAAGTAGTCTCGATCGGTGTGCGGGTTCCCGCACAGCTCAACGTAGGTGGGCCGTTTGTTGTAGATGTTGCCATCTCCAATTATGGCCCCGATGAGTTCAGCAATAGGTTGAGACCCGCGGAATGATTGCACCTCCTTTGGCTCTTCTAAGCAACAGCGCTTTTAACCACCTTGAAAGATTCGAGCCGATTTCTGAGAGTGCTCGTTCCTCCTGTCATGATTGGTCAAGACTTTGGGTGAGAACCTGTAGTAGAGGTGGGGTCCCGTGTCCAAATCGCGGCGCCGGCTCTCCACTCAATCCACTCTCCATGGTCCCCAGATTGCACCGTTTGGCTCAGACTCAATGGGATGGCGGGGGGTGGACGGTTGACGCCAACCTTAAAATCTGGATACCACTTCGTAGCCAATCTGGCGAAGTTTGTACAACCCGCGATGGTTCAAAGAGGATAGACTCGAGTTCCTTCAGGCAGAGATTCGAAGGCTCAGTTTCGGGACCCTGGTCACAAATGCCTCCTCGGGCCTCCTAGCCAGCCATGTCCCGATGATGCTGGACCTCTCCAAGGGAGGGCATGGAAGACTGTACGGACATTTGGCACGGGGGAACGTTCAGTGGCGTGACACACCCGCCGGGAGCGAAGGTCTGGCGATATTCCTCGGGCCAGATGCGTACATCACTCCCAGGTGGTACGAGACGAAGAAGGAAGACGGAAGAGTGGTCCCCACCTGGAATTACGTGGCCATACACGTCCGCGGGCCCGTCACCTTCTTCGAGGACCCCGAACGGCTGAGAGAAGCCGTCACCAGCCTTACCCAACATCACGAAACGATAGCCGAAGAACCCTGGGAGGTTAGTGATGCCCCTGAACCCTACATCGCTGCCGAGCTCAAATCTATAGTTGGGTTTGAGATGGCGATCACGCGCATCGAAGGCAAGTGGAAGATGAGCCAGAACCGTTCCGAGGCAGACCGCGAAGGCGTAATCGCTGGTCTGGAAGAGCGGAACGCGGCGCGCGACCCCGATGTCGGGAATGAGATGCGGGTTCGAAAGCACTTCGGCTAGAATGTGAAGAATCCCCATCACCCCGTCTCGTCTCGGGCTATTCCCTCACCCTTGACCATATCTCGTCCCGGATCTCTCTCACCCGCTCAATCGGCTTCCTTGGTGTCTTCAATGTCCCGGCAATCGTATAGGGTCAGGTTTCTTGCTGCGACGTAATGGGCCTTTCCGCGAATGCACGGATGCCGAGCGCGATGGAGGAGCCTATCACAAAGGATTTTGAGCCCCTCCCATCGGCCAACGGCGAAAACAGCACATGTCGGCACGAGTCTCACGGTTCGCCTCCAGCCCACGAATCACCGCGGGGCTGCTGGTCTTCCTCTCGGCGTTCCTCATCTATCTTCTGACGTTGAACTCGGTCTGGGCCACCGACCACACCACCAGCTTCCTCCAGCTAGACTGGTCGATATGGATCCACCACTCCTTCGTCCTGGGCAGCGGCAGCAGCTTCCAACCCAACACCGTCGACGACTTCGTGTTCAACGGGAACTACTACAGCGCCCTCGCCCCGGGGGCCGCCATCCTCGCGCTCCCATTCGTCGGCGTTGGCTTCATGCTGGACGGCCATTTCACGGTCTTCGGCTACGCGTTGCTGGCGTCCGAGGTCTTCGTCGCCCTCGCCAACGCGGTGGCCGCCTTCCTTGTCTACGCCGTCGGCAGGTTCTTCTTCAGCAAGAGGACCTCTGTCTTCCTGGCGTTCACATACGCCTTCTCGACCATCAGCTGGCCTTTCGCGACATACTTCTTCCAGAGCGATGTCTCGGCGATGTTCGACCTGCTGGGGGTCTACTTTGCCATCAGGGTCACCCGCAGCGGCGGGGGAAAGCTCAGCGACGCGGTGTTCGCAGGAATCTCCATCGCGGCAGCACTGACTACGGACTACGTCAACGTGATTCTCATCCCCATCATAATGGGATACCTCATTCTCTCCCTGCGTAGCAGGCGGCGCAGCCTCGCAAGGCTCTCCGTCGCGTTCCTCCTGGTTTCACTCATCGGGATCCTGCTCGTGGGGCTCTACAACGAGGCGATATTCGGTACCGCGCTCCACACGACCGAACAGGTCTATCTCAACAGCTCTACGCCCTTTGGGGAGTTCTCCAATCCGATATACATGGGAATCTATCTCAACCTCGTTTCTCCGCTCAGGGGGCTGTTCGTCTTCTCAATCGTCCTGATCCTGGGCATCTTCGGGTTCGTCGGAATGTTTAGGCAGCCGAGGTACAGGAAGGAAGCGCTTCTCCTGCTGGCGTGCTTCCTAGGCATTTTCCTCCCCTACTCGGCATGGTATGACCCGACCGGTGGTGCCGCCTTCGGTCCCCGTTTCCTGGTCTCGGCAATCCCCTTCCTCCTTGTGCCCGCCGGGCTGGTCATCGAGTCCGGGAGCAGCAGGGTGCGCGCGCTCGCGTTCCATCTCTACGCTGTGGGGGTAGTCATCAACGGGATTGCCGGGATAACCTCTGCCCTGGCTCCCACGAGCAACTATGGCCTGTCCCCGTTCCTGAACTGGACCCTTCCCAGCTTCCTGAGCGGAGGCATCGACGTCTGGTGGTTGAGCTTCGTCGGCCAGTACTGGCCGATACCCGCATTGCTCGTAATATCGCTGGCCGTTGCACTCCCCCTGATGTCTGACCACTTCCTTTCGCGGGGAGAGGAACAGACCGGGAGCGATTCGAGGCCCCCACCAACTCCGAAGGAACTGGACGTCGTCTAGTAGCCTATCTCGGAACTCGGCCTGAGGTGCCGCATCGACTTGACACGGCCGCACTTCATGCACCGGTAGTTGCCCCTTCCTCGAGGGTTGTACGTCCGTGTGTCCACTACGAGCTCGTGTTCCGTTCGCATCATGCACCTCTCGCAGTACCTGTTCTCGACCAAGTCGGGATGCCTCCGGCAATGCGCTCCATCATATATAAAGGACTGCTCCCCCAAACGACCCGATGCTGGACGTGGTCCTCCTGGGTACGGCGGTCATCATAGCCGGCATCCTCGTCATCTTCCTTGCGACCGTCTTCGCCTCGCGCTCAGAGCCCGGCGAAGGAAGTAGGGGCGTCAAGGTGAAGGGGGGAGGGGTCATCATGATAGGCCCCATTCCCATAGTCTTCGGGACCGATGCAAAGTGGACTGCGATAGCGATAGTGCTCGCCATCGTCCTGATTGTCCTGACCATCTTCCTGACTCAGGTGTCGTAAGACGATGGATTCCTCGCGGTTGTACGTAGTCGGTTTCCTTCTTGTCATCGCAGGGGCTGCCATGGTGACCTTTGGCAGCCTGGGCTCGGGTTCAACCTCGTTCGGCGGGGTGGTCTTCATCGGGCCTTTCCCCATAGTCTTCGGCAGCGGGCCGGATTCGGGTCTTGTGGCTCTCACGACCCTGATCATCTCCGCGGTGATGGTGGTCACCTTCTTCCTCTTCATTCTGCTCAGGAGAAGGGCCGGGGGACAGAGCTGAGGGCCGGAGCACCCAGCGTCCAAAGCCTGACGACATGATGAACAGAAGACGTATCATGCCTCAAAACGCGGAGATACAGGGAGCGCTGCAGGAAGGATGTCTTAGAATGAGAGGTCATTCGTCCAACTGGGACTGCACTCCTTCAGCATAGGGGGCGAACGCGGACTTTGTGGCGTTCGCCGAGGCTTCCAGGATTTCAGGGCCCAACCTTGACCGTAGATTGGCCATTCCCAAGTAAGACATAAATACTAAATCCAGATTCCGTACCGTTTATGCAGAAGGCAGCACCAATAATCCAGTTCACCGCACCTGCGAGGGAGAAGTTGAAGGAGGCACTGAAGGAGCAGAGCGTGTCGAACACCTATCTGAGAATCGACGTCTACGCGTCGGGCGGTTGCGCTTGCAGCGGCGGTTACAAGTACGGCATGGGCCTTGAAGACAAGGCGCGACCGGACGACGTCATCGAGGAGATAGAGGAGATTAAGGTCGTCACGGACAAGAACAACGTCGAGATTCTCAGGGGCTCCAAGATTGACTACAGCGAAAACGTCCAGAGAAGGGGCTTCAAGATCATCAACCCGAACGTTCAGGCGGCCGGCTGCGGGTGTGGCGGCCACTAAGAGAAGCCGTCAACCCAGAATCGTGCTGCGAGGGCGTCCTCGACCAGTCCCATCGACTCGGCAACCTAGGGCTGCCGCCTCTTCGAGGAGGGGCCCACCAGCTTCTTCATGTTCAGAATCCGGTTGATTTCCTTGTCGCTGTATCCGATCTCCTTCAGCGCGTCCCTTATCGAATAGTCGAGGGACAGCCTCTTCCCGATGGCCGAGGCCTTGTCGTAGCCTACCGCAGGAGAGATTACGGTTATCAGCGACGGGCTCGTCTCGGCGTAGGTCCTCATGCGGACCTTGTCGGGAACCACGTGGTCTATCACCAGGGAGGAGATCTTCCTGAGAGCCTCAGAGAGCAGTTTGAGCTGGAGGTTGACGTTGTACCCCATCAACGGAACGCCCATGCTGAGCTCGAACTCTCCGAGCATACCGGCAACCTGGTTCGCATGGTCAAGGCCGAAGACCTGGGAGCAGACCAGGAGAGCCGCTTCAATGGTGACGGGGTTCGTCTTCCCGGGCATTATGCTGCTACCCGCGACCTCCTCCTGACTTGGCAGGTCAATCTCTCCGAGGCCGGTCAGCGGTCCGGAGAACATGAGTCTGAGGTCCTGACAGAGCCTGTACAGGTCCAGCGCGGTGACCTTCAACGCGGAGCTAAGCGCCACGAGGTCCGAAAGGAGCCGCATGGCCCGGAACCTGTCGTCTGCCTCGGAGAATCTCAGCCCCGTGGTCTTGTTGAGCTCGCCGATGACCATCCTGCCGAAGTTGGGATTCGTGTTGATACCGGTCCCGACCGCCGTCCCGCCGAGGGGAAGCTCCCTGACGTACTTCAGGGCCTCCGAGACGAGGACCCTGTCGTGGGTGAACGCGTCGGCGTAGGCTCCGAACTCCTGCCCCATCGTGACGGGCATCGCGTCCCGAAGGTGGGTTCTCCCGGACTTGTACACCGAAGAAGTCCTCTCTGCCAGCTGGGTGAGGCTCCTTGAGATTCCGGCTATGCTCGGGAGCAGCTCCTCGTGCGCGAGTGAGACGGCCGCGACCCGTATCGCCGTGGGCACCACGTCGTTCGAAGACTGTCCCATGTTGACATGGTCGTTCGGATGAATCTTGGTACCTGAGATTTCAGATGCTCTCTCGGCTATCACTTCGTTGAGGTTCATGTTGATGCCGGTGCCTGAGCCCGTCTGGAAGACGTCGACGGTTATCATGCCGTCGTGCCTTCCCTCCATGACCTCCTTTGAGGCGGCGGCAATCGCCTCAAATTTCCCGGCATCGAGCTTGCCCAAGGAGTGGTTCGCGCCCGCAGAGAGTTGTTTGATCAGGGCAACCGACCAGATAATCTCGCTTGGGAATGTCGTGCCGGTGCTCATGAAGAGCTTCTTCGCTCCCTCCACGTACTTCATGGCGAGGTCCGCCGCGTGGGTCTTTCTTAAGATTTGGGAGGACAGGTCATCGTCTCTGCCAGACGCCAATCTTCTCGATGAGACGACCCAGCTCTGAGTCGTCGACGGCGTCCACGCGCAGGTACTTCAGGATCTCATCCTCGCTCATCTGCAGCCTCTTCGCTTCGTCTATGGTGTAGCGGTAGGCCTCTATCTCTGTCGGCCTGTCGACATACTCGAATGTCTGGTCGTAGAGGTCGCGGCCGTCGAGGAACTGCTTCACGTGTACTAGGACGTGAATCACATCGAGATAGAGGCAGTTTATCTTTGCCGAGGCCAGGTACTTCGACCCAATGCAGACCGACCCCGTGTTGTGGTCGAGCCAGATTCCCCAATCCGAGTCGAGTATTCCCAGCTTCAAGTGGTGGATTATCTTCAACATGCTCCTCTGCGAACCGAAGAGCCTAAGAAGGGTTGGGGAGTTCTCAACGCCGATGAATATCTGGGTGAACTTGTACTCTCCCAGACCGACGTTTCTCTTCGCTTTGAAGACCTTGAGGGGCAAGTTAGGGGAAGAGGGCGCGATTGCAATCAAAAGACCGGAACTCAAAAACTCTTCACTCCTTACAGGCGAAATCGTCACTAGGTGTTCGACGAATGACAGTTGCGACGATTAGCGGAATACGCGGGATCTTCAACAGAGACCTAACGCCGACAGACGCAGTCGCATATGCCAGGGGTTTCTCTTCCATTGCGGCCTCACCGGAAATCTTGGTCGGCCGGGACACTCGTTCTACGGGCGAGCTCATCGTGAGGCTGGTGAAGGGAGCTCTGCTCGAGTCTGGGAAGGGCGTAGTCGACTACGGCGTGGTCTCCACTCCCGCCCTCTTTCGCGAAAGCAGGGTAAGGGAAAGGGCTGCGATGATAATCACGGCTTCTCACAACGAACCCGAGTGGAATGGAATCAAATTCCTCCTGAACGGGCGCGGGGTTGTTCAGTCTGAACTCGACCGGATTCTCAAACGCCACGGGGACGGCTCTAGGGCGACCGGCGCGGCCTCCGAACGACCGGGCCCACGACCATCCTACAACGCGGGAGCTGGTGAAGATCGCTGGCGAGGGGTCATGTGAGGGCGTCAAAGTCGCGACCGACCTCAACGGGGGAGCCGCAATCGCACACGCCCCTGCGATTCTGCGGGCCCTAGGGTGCGACTTGGCCGTGCTGGGAGGGACGCCGGGCCTCTTCAGCCGGAGCATCGACCCGACCAACGACCCCCTCGAGCTTCTGACGAGGACCGTGAGCGAGAAGGTCTGTGACGTGGGGTTCGCCTTCGACTGCGACGGAGACAGGCTGGTCCTCGTCGACGGCGGAGGGAAGAAGAGGTCGGGCGACTTCATGCTCACCCTCGCGATAAAGGAGATGCTGCCGGGGCTTCGGGATCATTCGGTGGTGGTCTCTGCCGATACGACCCAGGCCATCGATGACGTGGTCTCCGAACTGGGCGGGAGGATCTACAGGTCCAAGGTCGGAGAGGCGAACGTGATATCAAAGATGATGGAGGAGCACACCGAAATCGGAGGGGAAGGGAGCAGCGGAGGGCTAATCGACAGGAGGTTCAACTTCTGCAGGGATTCCATGCTCGCCGCAATCACGATAGTGAAGGCAATCAAGAGGAAGGGAGCCAAGGTCTTGGACGAGGTTCCCTCATATCACCAGGCGAGACAGAAGGTAGTACTTGAGAGGAGGAAGGCGCTCGCAGCCATCAAGAAGCTGCAGAAGGAGAATGCAGATGCGGACATGCTCGACGGGATCAAAATCAGCGTCTCGCGGCGCTCGTGGGTGCTGGTCAGGGCGTCGGGGACGGAGGACGTGGTGCGAGTGTCTGCCGAGGCACCGTCTGCAAAGGAGGCCCAGCAGCTTGCGGAGTCGTACCTGGAGAGGCTCAGGAGGCTTTCCTAGGATGAACGAGTACGACATCATCGACCTGCTGACGCGGATGGCGGGAAGGCTCCCCGCAGGGTACTCTCCCATTGGGGACGACGTCGCAGCCATCCCCAGCTCGCCTGGCAGACTCGTCCTCAAGTCGGACATGCTCGTGGGCAGGACCGATGTCCCGCCGGGGATGACCTGGAGGCAGGCGGGCCGGAAGGCTGTGGCGATGTGCGTGAGCGACTTCGCCTCGAAGGGAGCCGTTCCCCAGGCGCTGATGGTCTCTCTGGGGATACCGCGCAGCCTGGAGGACCACGACATCCGCGCCGTGGCTCGAGGGTTTCGGGACGGGATGACCGAGTGGGGTCTCAACCTCATAGGCGGGGACACGAACGAGGCAGACGACGTGATTATTGACTGCATTCTCGCCGGCTTCGCGGACCGCATCGTCGAGAGGTCTGGGGCGAGTCCGGGTGAGCTCGTCGTCGTCACGGGCGAGTTCGGCACGACCTCTGCGGGGCTGAAGATCCTCCTTGAGAAGGCGTCATCTGCTCCCGGATTCAGCAAGGTGGCGTTGGAGAACGTATACAGACCCTCCCCCAAGCTGAAGCTGGGGCTTGCGCTCCGTGATTACCTGACGTCCGCCATGGACTCGAGCGACGGGCTGGCCATCTGCCTCCACACTCTCGCCGAAGCGAGCAAGGTGCGCATGAAGATAGACAGACTTCCGCACAGACGGGCTCTCGAGAAGTTCGCCTCGGATAACCACTATCGGTTGGATGAACTCGTCCTCTATGGCGGAGAGGAGTACGAGATCGTAGGCACCGTCCCAAGGAACAGAGTTGCGGAGGCGGCGGCTGCCGCCAAGGCCGCGGGGGCTAGGCTGATAGTGATAGGTGAGACGACGGGTGGGGACGGGGTCGTCACTGCTGGCGGCAGCGCGATAGAGAAACGCGGCTGGGTTCAGCTCGAACTAGCGGAGCCAGACTTCACCAGTTTCACGAACTTCCTGAAGAGGGCGTTGACCTTCTCTTCGGTGTCGGACTCCGCGAAGACCCTGATAATCGGCTCTGTCCCGCTCGGCCTGACCAGGACCCAGCTCTTCTCGTCGGTCCAGATCTTGAGCCCGTCGACCTTCTCCACCCTGAGGCCGGCAAACCCCTCGATGGCCTTCATCGTCCCCTTGACCTTCTCGGGGGCGACGTGTATCTTCGTCTTCGCTTGATAGAACCTCGGAAGCGAGTTGGCCATGATTTTGGAGAAGGAGAGCCCCCGTGCCGCAAGGCACTCTAACATGAGGGCGGTCGCCATTCCTCCGTCCCTGACCGCGATGTGCGCAGGATAGATGCACCCTCCGTTCTCCTCGAACCCGAAGAACGCCCCGCGCTCGATAATAGTCCTCGAGACATCGACGCTGCCCACCCTCGTGCGAATCACCTTCGCCCTTCTCTTAGCGGCCACCGCCTCGACGACTTGGGAGGAGCTTATTGGGGTGACAATTGTTGCACCGGGCGTCCTTTCGAGGAGATAGTCGGCGAGCAGCGAACCGGACTGGTCGCCCCAGTAGACGAAGCCGTTCTCGTCACAGAAGATGGCCCTGTCTCCGTCGCCATCATATGCGACCCCGAAATCGGCACCTGCTGCACGAACTGCAGCGCTGAGGTCGCCCAGGGTCTCGGGAGTGGGTTCGGGCCCCCTTCCCGGGAAGCGCCCGTCGATGATTGAGTTGATTGTGATGATTTTGCACCCCAGCATGTCAAGCAGGTAGGGGGCAGCGAGGCTCTGAGCGCCATTCCCCGGGTCGACCACCACCGAGAATCGCCTCCCGGAGACCAGCTTGGTGTTGACATTGGAAAGAATCCCCTTCAGGTAGGTCCGGATCACGGACGGCTCTGCCCTAGCCGTCCCCACGTCTTTCCAGTCCGCCCTCTGGGACGAGCCATCGCGGAAGACCTTCTCGATCTTCTGCTCGTCGAGCCTGTTGATCTCCACACCGTCAGGTCCGACGACCTTGAGCCCGTTGTACTCCGCCGGATTGTGCGAAGCCGTGACCATGACTGCGCCCCTGAAGCCGAGGGACTTTGTCGCGTACTGGAGCGCGGGCGTAGGGACGAGGCCTGCCTCGGCCAGGTCTCTGCCCGAGCTCATGAGGCCCGAGGTAAGGGCCAGCGACAGGGCTTCGCTCGAGAGTCTGCCGTCTCTTCCCACCAGGATTTCGCCCTCGGAGAAGTAGGTGCCTATGCACTCTGCGAACTTGACGACGAACTCGAGGTCAGCGCTCACTCCTGGGATGAACCGCACCCCGTTGGTTCCAAAGAGCCGTCCATGGGGCGACACCATGGAGGGTCTTTCCCGGCTTCGCATTAAAAGCTTCGAGAGGTAAGATTTTGCGAAGACCTGTCATTTCATCATCAGTTTCTCGACGAATCTGGGATATCACAGCACATTTCTCTGGTGTTCGTCGCCGATGCCTGCAAATGCTTAATTTAATCAGATAGGGGCGTTCAACCAAGGGCCCGTAGCTCAGTATGGATAGAGCGCTAGCCTTCTAACCCCGCAAGGGGGCAAGTCAGCTGAGAAGTCGTGGGTTCAAATCCTGCCGGGCCCGCCATTCGAATTCTTTCATGAGTTTCTCTCGGCGGCGAGGTCGAACCGGTCAAGGTTCATCATCTTGTTCCACACCGCTACAAAGTCGCGTACGAACTTCTCAATGGAGTCCTCACATGCGTAGACTTCGACCAAGGCCCGGAGTTGGGAGTTCGAACCGAAGATGAGGTCGACACTGGTGCCGGTCCACCTGAGTTTGCCCGTTGCGCGATCACGACCCTCGAAGACGTCTTTGTATTCCGAGCTTGCATTCCAGGTCGTGCCCATGTCTAGCAGGTTCACGAAGAAGTCGTTCGACAGCGTCCCGGGACGCTCGGTGAAGACGCCGTGCTGGGACTGTCCGAAATTGGTATTCAGGACTCTCAGGCCGCCAATGAGAACGGTCATCTCAGGCGCCGTCAGCGTCAGCAATTGCGCCCGGTCGACCAGCAGCTCTTCTGCCGATACAGAGAATTTGGTCCTGAGGTAGTTGCGGAACCCATCCGCGATCGGCTCGAGCACGGCGAAGGACGCCGCATCGGTTTGCTCCTGCGAGGCATCCATGCGTCCCGGCATGAAGGGAACCGTCACCTCGTGACCGGCTCTCTTCGCAGCCTGCTCTACGCCGGCGCAACCGGCCAGAACTATCAAGTCGGCCAGTGATACCTTCTTGCCGCCGGACTGCGCGCTGTTGAACGCGCTCTGGATGCCCTCCAAGGTCTTGAGCACCTTCGCTAGCTGGGCAGGCTGATTTACTTCCCAATCCTTCTGGGGGGCCAGACGAATGCGCGCACCGTTGGCGCCACCGCGCTTGTCGGAGCCACGGAAGGTCGATGCTGACGCCCAGGCGGTCGAAATCAGCTCCGGCACTGACAGGCCAGAAGCCAGGATTTTACCCTTCAGGGAGGCGATGTCCGATTCATCAATCAGCTTGTGATTGACGGCAGGGATGGGGTCTTGCCAGATGAGCTCTTCTGCCGGAACCTCCGGCCCGAGATAGCGCGTGCGTGGGCCCATGTCGCGGTGCGTCAGCTTGAACCACGCCCGAGTGAACGCGTCTGCAAACTGATCCGGATTTTCCATGAAGCGCCGCGAAATCCTTTCGTAGACAGGGTCGAACCGCAAAGCGAGGTCCGTAGTCAGCATGGATGGCGCGTGACGCTTTGACGGGTCTTGCGCATCCGGCACAGTTCCGGCGCCTGCGTCTCCCTTCGGCTTCCACTGGTGCGCACCGGCCGGACTCTTCGTCAGTTCCCATTCGTAGTCGAAGAGGTTCCGGAAGAAGTCGTTGCTCCACTTCGTCGGCGTCTTCGTCCAAATGACTTCTAGGCCGCTGCCGATAGTATCATCGCCTTTGCCCGTGCCGAACTTGCTCTTCCAGCCGAGACCTTGTTCCTCGATGGGAGCGGCTTCAGGTGCGGGACCCACGAGTGACGCATCACCCGCGCCGTGGGTTTTGCCGAAGGTGTGACCGCCAGCGATCAGTGCGACGGTCTCCTCGTCGTTCATCGCCATGCGCGCGAATGTCTCGCGGATGTCCCTGGCAGCGGCAAGCGGATCCGGATTACGGTTCGGGCCTTCCGGGTTCACGTAAATCAGGCCCATCTGAACAGCAGCGAGAGGGTTTTCCAGTTCCCGGTCACCAGAGTAGCGCTTGTCGCCGAGCCACTCTTTCTCGCTTCCCCAGTAAGTGTCCTCTTCGGGTTCCCAGATGTCTTCGCGCCCTCCGGCAAAGCCGAATGTCTTGAAACCCATCGATTCCAAGGCGACGTTGCCGGCTAGGATCATCAGGTCGGCCCAAGAAATCTTCCGGCCGTATTTCTGCTTGACCGGCCAGAGCAGCCGGCGCGCCTTGTCGAGGTTCACGTTGTCGGGCCAGCTGTTGAGGGGCGCAAAGCGCTGGCTGCCGGACCCCGCGCCTCCGCGGCCATCGCCTGTGCGGTACGTGCCCGCGCTGTGCCACGCCATTCGGATCAAGAGCGGCCCATAGTTGCCAAAGTCCGCCGGCCACCAGTCCTGCGAATTCGTCATCAGTTCACGGAGGTCCTTCTTCACGGCCTCCAAGTCGAGACTCTTGAACTCCTTTGCGTAGTTGAAACCCTCGCCCATCGGATTGGACTTGGAGGTGTGCTGGTGCAGGATCTCAAGCCTCAAACGGTTCGGCCACCAGTCTTGGTTCGTCGTGTCGCCTTTCTTATCCAAATATCAAACCTCGGTTAATCAAGCGACGCCGCCGTCCGGCGATATTAGGCTTGCGCAATTGAAATCCAACGCACCGTCCATTAACAAGGCGCTCCGGAGCGCGCATCGAATACTGCCGGGCCCGCCATTCAAAGCAATGATTGACGACCGTGGAGATTTTTAACAGAGGAGAATTGTCTGGTGGGCATGCAGAAGCGAGCCGACGACCAGCTGCTCCAGCGCCTCGTGGAGATAAGTGGGAAGGAGAACGTCATGACCACGAGCCGTGCCATCGAGGATTACACCCGCGACATGGCCGACTACGAGGCCGTGCCAGCGGCCGTGGTCAGGCCGAGGTCCGAGCAGGAGGTGGCCGCAATCGTCAGACTGGCCAACGAGACAGGGCTGCCAATCCTGCCGAGGGGCGCCGGGAGCAGTCTCACGGGCGCGGCTGTTCTGGGAGGCGGCATCGTGCTGGACATGCGGGGGATGGACAAGGTCATCAAGGTTGACACGGTAAACTGGCTCGTCCAAGTACAGCCCGGCATATCCCTGGAGGACCTCAACGAGAAGCTGAAGGACTCAGGATTCTTCTTCCCACCCGACCCCGCAAGCAGCTACGTCTGCACCGTCGGAGGCTCGATAGCGGAGGGGTCAGGCGGCCTGAGGTGTGTGAAGTACGGGACCATGAAGGATTGGGTGGTCGCGCTGCGCGTCGTGCTCGCCGACGGGAACGTCTCTCGTTTCGGTGAGCCTCTCGCGAAGAACAGGGCCGGGTATGATTCTGGTTCACCTGTTCGTCGGCAGCGAGGGGACCCTCGGTGTCATCACCGAGGCCTTCCTGAAAATAATCCCGCTACCGAAGGTCAAGACAAGAAGGTTCCTCGTGACCTTCGATGACTGGGAATCGACGGGGGAGGTAATCAGGAGGCTGAGGTCCTCGAAGGTGCTTCCCTACCTCTTCGAGTTCCTCGACCGCGACTGCATACAGGCGTTGAACGAGAAGCTTCAGATGAGCTTCGAGGAGGTCGAGGCGACTCTCCTGGTCGACGTGGAGGAGGAAGAGGTGGAGATTGCCACTGGAATCTTCAGGGATTGCGGCGCGAGGAAGATAACCCTGGCCAAGGACGAGGACGAGGCCGAGGCACTCTACGAGGCTAGGTCGATGGCCTATCTGGCCGTGAAGAGTCTGGCGTCCGGCGTCCAGATCGAGGATGTGGCGCTGCCCATCGACAGGCTGGGTGAGTATCTGAAGTTCGTCAAGGAGGTCGCCTCCAGCCACGGGATCAGAATCCCGGTGAACGGACATGCGGGAGACGGCAACGTTCATCCGACGATACTCTACGACAAGTCCGACGATAAGAGCAAGGAAGCCGCGAACCTAGCATACGAGGAGCTCTGCAGGAAGGCGATAGCGATGGGGGGGTCCGTCACCGCAGAGCACGGGGTCGGGATCCAGAAGACGAAGTTCCTGCGCGAACAGCTCCCTCGCTCACGAGGGAGCCGAGGCACTCAGACTGATGAAAGAAATCAAGAAGATATTCGACCCCAACGGCATCATGAGCCCTGGGAAGTACGTAGAGGCCGCCTAGGCCACGACTTGGCTCACCCAGCGCCAGGAACCTCGTCGGCGCCGAGCCTTCCGGTTGTCCGGCCGACCCACCTCAACCATGCGGACCTCAGGCTCGGAGGCTCTTCTTCGTCCTGCGCACGGCTTCTTTCAGGGTCACCTCCTTCTTCGTGAAGGTGAAGCGCACCTTGCTCCTGCCGCCCTCCCTGTTCGCGTAGAAGCTTGAGGCGGGCACTACGGTCACGTATTTGATGCGAAGGCGCGCAATCTTCTACTTGATAAGCTCGGACTTCGATGCAATAGGGCGCGCTTGCTAACCGGGTTCGCGACGGCCGAGGGGACTCTCAGGTACCGTGAGAGGGCCGTGAGGAATGGAATCGTGCCCAATCATTTTCGCTCCGTCCTCTCACTATCCATATCTTCTCTGGGCGTCGGCACATACTTGGGTGACACGGACTCGCTGACCGACCGGCTCGTCGAAGAGGCGGTCTACGAGTCGGTAGCCTCGGGCGCGGTCAACGTCATCGACACGGCGATAAACTACAGGATGCAGAAGGCCGAGCGAGCGATCGGACGGACGCTCGAGCGTCTGACGGGGGACGAGTCTGTGGGGAGGGAGGAGCTCTTCATAGCCACAAAGAATGGCTATCTCGCCTCCGACGGCGACGTGCCGAAGGACTTCTGGAGATACATCCAGGAAGAGTACATCAGACCGGGGAAGCTCAAGGTTGACGAGATAGCCGGCGAGGTCCACTCCATGGCCCCGCGGTTCCTCCTGGACCAGTTCGGTCGGAGCATGAAGAATCTGGGGCTCGAATGCATCGACCTGGTCTACCTGCACAACGCCGCTGAGTCCTGGTTGCCTGAGATAGGATACAGGAGGTTCCTGGAGCGGGTCGCCGACGTCTTCTCGCTCTACGAGAAGCTGAGGAGCGAGGGGAAGCTCAGATACTACGGGATAGCGTCCTGGACCTGCTTCAGAGTCCCTAGGGGAGAACCTGAGTACGCAAGTCTCGACGATCTCGTGGAGGTCGCGAAGAACGCCGGAGGGGACGAGCATGGTTTCAGGTTCATCCAGCTGCCATTCAACCCGGCCATGAGTGAAGCCCTCACCGCGACGAGCCAGAGGATCGCAGACGAGCCTCTAACGACCTTCGAGGCGGCACAGAAGCTCGGGCTGAGGGTCTTCTCCAGCGCCCCGTTCGGGGAGGGGAGGCTGCTGAACCATACGAGGGTCCCCGCGCTCGAAGGCTCGAAGGCCCTCTCGCTCCTCCAGTTTGCCCGTTCAGCTCACCCTGCCGTGGCTGCGCCCCTGGTCGGACAGAAGGACCCAGCGCATGTGCGCGAGAATATCAGGATCGGAGGAATACCCTCTCTGGACGAAGGCGAGTTCGCCGAGCGGTATGGTTCGCTCCTCGACAAACGCTAGGTCATCAGACCGGTCCCGATGACCGGTTGAAGCCTGTCCTAGTGCTCGTGACTCTTGTCGGCGGGGTACTGACGCCCACCAGGCGGAGAGATTCGCTCAGCGCCTTAAAAAGAACAGGGCGGTGAAACCCGGGAGGGTCTCACCTTCGCCGAGTCAGTAGCGGTGCGGGCGTCTCCGCCAGGCGGAGGTCCGCCTCGTAGGTCGTGCCTGTCCTGACGAAGCTCACGGTCACCCGCTCGCCTATGCTGAACTTGGAGAGGGCGGTCACGAGTCCCTTCATCTGCTCGACCTTGTTCTCCCCGATTCCCACGACTATGTCCCCTTCGCGAAGCCCCGCCGCGTGCGCGGGGCTGTCCCTCATGACTTCCGCCAGTAGCACTCCGGAGTCGAAAGAGAGCCCGTATCGTCTCGCGATGGATGGGTTGACATCGAGCCCGGATATGCCGAGCCACGGCCTCACGACCCTGCCGTGCTTCGAGATCTGGTCGATGGTTCTCTTGATTGTGTCCGAGGGGATCGCGAATCCCACGCCCTGGGCGAAGGGTATCATCGCAGTGTTCAGGCCTATCACCCTCCCTTCGAGGTCAGCGAGAGGTCCGCCGCTGTTGCCTGGATTTATGGCCGCGTCCGTCTGCACTAGACCTTCAAGGACGAAGTCGGTCCCAGGTAGAGGACGCCCCAGCGCGCTTATCACCCCCATGGACACGGTCGGCGCGCCAGGGAGGCCGAGGGCGTTGCCTATCGCCAGGACGAACTGCCCCACCTTGAGAGAGTCCGAATCGCCGAGCGTCGCGAACGAGAGGTTCTCCGCCTTCACCCTTACGAGGGCGAGGTCGGTTGCGGGGTCCGACCCGATGACTTCGCCGACCAGCGACCTTCCGTCCTTGAGATGGACTTGGACCTTGGAGGCGTCGTCGATGACGTGGTGGTTCGTGACTATCGTGCCCCGCGGGTCTATGATCACCCCGGAGCCCTGCCCCTCGACGGGGACGAGTCCGAACCTGTAGTCCCGCGTGAGCTTCGTGCTGTCGATCCCAACGACGCTCTCGCTGAGCTTCTCGATCGCGCCCGTGACCTGACTTTCCAGAGCGGTCAGCGTCATGGTCTCACCACGGGGGCCGCACCGGCGGTCCCGGCTCAGGAATCGAAGGGCCTGGAGAGGGGCCTCTGGGATCCATTGTCTCACTCGCTCTCCGGGGCTGGGCCCGGTGTGACCGAGAGCTCCTCGACCCTTCCGCCGCGGAGCACCTTCAGCTCGAGGGACTTCCCGACCTTCTCCTCGGTCAGGAGCCTTGTCAGGTCGCGGAACCCCGCGACGGGGTTTCCGTCCAGCCCGAGCAGGACGTCGCCGAACGCGACCCCGGCCGCCTTCGCGGCGCTCCCGGCCTCGACCGACAGGACCAGCAGGCCGTACTCCTGGCTGACCTCCGAGGCCTTGGCCACGTCTTCCGGAATCGGAATCGGGTTGGTGACTATCCCTAGATAGGCACGGCCGAGCACCTTGCCAGAGGCGAGCTGCTCGACGACGGCCGAGACCTTCCGGATTGGGACGGCGATTCCCCTGGATGACATGTAGGCGATGTTCAACGCGACCATCTTCCCGGAGGCGTCTACGAGTGGGCCTCCCGAGTACCCGGGGTTGACCCGCGCGTCGGTCACGACCGCGTCCTCGATGCCCACGCCCCACCAGCCTCCGATGCTGCGCTTGACGCTGGTGATTATGCCGGACGTGGCGCTCGCCCTGGTCGCGTAGGGGTTCGCCAGAGCCAGGACGAACTGGCCGACCCTGAGCGACTCGGAGTCGCCCTTGGTGATGGGTGGTAGCTTTGCCTCTATCTTCAGGAGGGCGAGGTCGGAACCCTTGTCTCGTCCGAGGACCTTCGCCGTGAAAGTCTCCCCGCTGTCCGAGCCCACCTCCACCTCCTCGAGCCCGTGGACCACGTGGTACGCTGTGACGATGTGTCCCTGGTCGTCCCAGACTACTCCTGTCCCGTTCCTTCCGTCCGAGCTGACGCTCACGACTGAAGGGCTTGCGCTCTCAGCGACCGCTTGAACCGCGCTTGAGAACGTCTCCAATATTCCGACCGAAGTCTGTATTGCTCATGTCTTGAGTCACTGAAGGAGCGAAGAACCGGCGTGTACTTGTTGACTGGGATTATCCGAATACGGTCACACTAGTTGGGAATCGTAAACTGCCCGCCGACCGCATAGTAGGCGACCCTCTGGTTCGGTGCGGAGGGATACACCTTGGAGATGTACCCCACGAGCTGGTGAGAGGCCTTTATCGCGTCGGTGAGATCCTTCCCTTCCTTGATGCGGCCCTCGATGGTCAGGTCTCCTCCTGAGAAGATCGCGTCGACCTGGATGCTGCCGTCCTCGGTTATCCATTTCATAGAGGTGCCCTTCTCGTCTTCGGAATATCCGAGCCACCGGAGCGGTCCGAACCACCGACCCCTGAGATTCGCTATAGCCTCCCGCGGGTTCTCGACGTGAGGCAGCAGGGTCCTGAGAAGCGTCAGCCTAGGTTCGGAGGCGGAGAGCTGCCGAAGGCTGGTGACCTCCCTTCCCCTCTCCGTGACCTGGTATCCCTGCCCGGTCTTCTCGAGAATCCTCTGTTCCTCGAGCCTGTCGAGAATCCTGGATAGTGTTTCTGGATGGGCGCCGAGTCTCCTCTTCAATCCCTCAAAGGTGAACCCGAGCAGCGCCTCCTCGCCTATGAAGCGCAGGACCTCCATGTCCCTGGACCCAATGCCCAAGTTCTGAAGGTGGTCCCTCTGTGCTCCGCGCGATTGGTTCACGGGATAAACTGCCAAGGTCGCATTTATATATGTAGTAGTCGCCTAAGTCTAAGTAGGTAATCCTGACTTGAGCAAGTCCGTTCAGATTGACCGGGAAGTACTGGATTCGTGCAAGGTGATTCACGCGTCGTGGAACGAGCTGACCAAGGTCTGGACCCTCCCAGTGATTCACGCCCTAGGGCTCCAGGAGCCAGCGAGGTTCAACGAACTGAAACGGAGGATCGAGGGGATAAGCGCCACCAGCCTTGCGGAGAGGCTGGGCGAACTCGAGAAGCACGGGGTGGTCGCAAGGCGGGTCTTCCCTGAGAGGAGCCCTCCGCGCGTCGAGTACACCCTGACCGCAAAGGGTCTTGAATTGAAGACGATCCTGAAGGAACTTGGCGAATGGGCCATCAGGTGGTCCAATCAGCCCGCGGGCCCCCAGTGAGACTGACGGGATCGCATCCCCGCGAATGGAGCGTTGTGTCGGGCAGCTCCTGACACACCACCCGAAAGACTTGTAAGAGGACGCCCCCTCGTCTTAACATGGGAAGCGCGGGCAACGGGGCAAAGGCGGGTATCGTAGCGGGCATAGCATACGGCGTCATTCTAGCGATAGTCAGTTACTTCACACTCATCTCAATCAAGAGCACGATCATTTCCACTCTACAGAACAATCTACCATCTAACTCCCCGTTCACACCAGACCAGCTCTACGGCATCGTCCTGCTCGTAGGCCCCGTGGTCGCGGTGATAGGGGGAGTCATAGGAGGTCTCATACTTGGTGCCATCTACGGCAAGCTGATCGAGAGAATTCCCGGCGGGTCGCCGATGATAAAGGGAGTCATATTCGGAGCCGTCTTGTGGGTGCTCCTGAGCGTCCTGGGAGGTCTCGGCGACTACTTCCAGTACGGGGCGGAGTACTATCTGGCTCAGGTCGGCGCAGGCTTGGCTGGAGCCCTGATATTCGGGGTGTTGCTAAGCTACTTCTACGCCAGGTTCATCAGGCCCAAGGAGATCTACGAGCTCAAGGAAGAGGCAGGCGTCGTGATGGGCAGCTCGAGATCGCAGGCAGCGTCCCTGCGCTAGTCTGGCTCCCGCGAAGACCCGCCTACGAGCCGTTCCGTCACTGTGCGATAGGCCGCGATGAAATCGATGGCGAACCTGTCAGCGTACTTCTCCGTCCCCCTGTGTTCTCCAGCAAACTGCCGCAGGTGGTGGTAGAACTCGTGCAGTATCGTGAAGGGGTCGTACAGGTACTCGCGCTTCGCGGCAAGTATCTCCTTCCGGTTGGCGGAGTACACCGCCAGGACGCCTCTGGAGCGTCCCTTGACCACCCCTACCCCGAGCTTGGGCCTCTCCACCCTGTAGTGCTCGCACAGTAGGTCCAGCGCCCGCTCGGGATTGGCGTCGAGGATGGTCGCGACCACCAGGGCCCTGAACTGCTCCTCAAGCGCGTCCGGCGCGGGCGTGTCCTCTCATCCGCCGTCAGGCTTCGTCCATTGTGAAAGTGAACCGCGCGCCCGGGAACTCCCCCGTGCCCATCTTCTCCCAGGTCACCCTGTAGGTCTTCGTGAGCTGCTTCCCAATCACGCTGACCTGGGTTGGAAGTCTCCGCGAAGAGATGCTCCACCTTATCGGGATCCTTTGTGGAAAGGAGGCTCCTCCTCCTCTTCATGAGGTACTTCACGGCCACGTTCTTGTGTTCGTGCCCCTCGGTCTCGAACTTCTCCTTGCCCGTGTCGATCGTAAACGCCCTCTTGGTCAACAGGCTGGAATGCGACGCCCTTCGATTAATGGGTTTTGGTGCACGAATGGTTTGAATAGAACGGGCCCGAGAGGAAGCCATTGAAAGCCAAGCTTCTCCTCGGCTCCCCCTTCCCGGAAGAGGAATTCGGGGAGGTGGCCAGATACGCTGAAGTCTACCGGCTGAGCGAGATGGGCGGGGGGAACTCGATGGGATCCTCCCCTCTATAGACTGCCTCTTGGTGCACTTCTGGCCGGAGAAGCTCGACAGGGAAAGGGTCACCAGGATGGCTAAGTCTGTCTTTGGTCCAATCGGTGCTGGCGGGCGTCAACCACATCCCCTTCGGCGACCTGCCGCGAAGCGTGGTGGTGTGCAGCAACGCGGGCGGCTACTCGGAAGAGGTCGGGGAGTTCGCTTGGGGACTGCTGCTCTCAGCCACAAAGAGAATCGTGAAACTTGACGGTGAGTTGAGGAAGAGTGACTTCAAGCGGCCCCCGACTCCTGAGCTGGGTAAGGACATCTTGGTCCTGAAGGGAAGGACCTTGGGGATACTCGGGTACGGTGGAATCGGCAGGACAATCGCGGGGTTCGCCAAGGCTTTCGGCATGGACGTCATGGCTTACTCCAGAAGGAAGGTGGAGGAGCCCGGCGTCGTTTCGCTGCAGGGACGGGCCGGCCTCGAGAGAGTGCTTCGGGAGTGCGACGCCCTGGTTCTGGCGCTCCCCCTCACCAGATTGACAAAGAGACTGATTGGCGTGAGGGAGGCTGGCCATGATGAAGAAGGACGCTGTCGTTGTGAATGTCGCCCGAGCAGAGATCGTGGACGAAGACGCGATATATCGTCACCTCGTCAGCAACAGGGGTTTCGTCTATGCCACCGACGTCTGGTGGACGAAGGACGGCAGGGAGTCATATTCTCCAAGTGCGCCGCTCTTGAACCTTGACAACTTCGTTGGGACGCCTCACGCCTCGGGGCCCAGCGCGCTGGCCGGGAGACGGCCACTGAGGGAAGCCGTGAAGAACGTGTTGCGCTTCCTAAGAGGCGAAGAGCCTCTCAATGTGGTGGACAGGAGCGAGTACACCTAGATGGGTAACTGTGCAATCCTGGGACGACGGACCTTCCTTCCCGCTGACCGGCTCTCCCTGTCTCGCGTGAGCTCATAGGCCGACTGCGGCCCAGACGTCGTCGTCGCTGTCGAGCTGGGTGTACCCGCACCTCTCGCACTTCCTTCCTATCAGGGTGGTCTCCTTGGGGCCAGACCCGACCTTCCTTGCGTATTCGATCATCTGTCCGGCGTGACAGCGCTCGCACATCAAGGGCGAGTCAACCGAGCAGCCAGTGCATTTGAACCTTTAAGTTGTAGAGGATAGAACGAGGTTCAAGAGCACGCGGAGAACGGTCAAGTTTGGGCATACCTGAGAAGATCAAGAAGATAGAGGACGACATCCACAGGACACAGGTCAACAAGAAGACCGAGCATCATGTAGGCCTGCTCAGAGGCAAACTTGCAAAGCTGAGGAAGGAACAGGAGGAGCAGCAGTCAAGGCGTTCCGGCAGTGCCATAGGTTTCGATGTAAAGAAATCCGGGGACGCGACGGTCGTGCTCATCGGGCTGCCCAGCGTCGGCAAGTCCACTCTGCTAAACAGGCTGACGAACGCAAAGTCGAAGGTGGCGCCGTACGCGTTCACCACCCTGGAAGTCGTCCCAGGCGTCATGGATTACAAGGGCGCCAGGATACAGGTTCTCGACCTTCCGGGGATAATCCAGGGCGCGTCCTCGGGCAGGGGACTTGGAAAGAGGGTCCTCGCCGTGGCGAGGAACGCGGACCTGGCGCTCTTCATCGTCGACGTCTTCCAGCCGGAGGCGAGGATGCTGCTTGAGAACGAGCTCAAGAGCACGGGTATCAGGGTGGACACCGAGCCTCCCAACGTCGTCATAGCTCCCTCGTCCACGGGAGGGCTTTCGGTCACGAACACCGTGAAGCTCACGAAGATTACCGAGCAGCTCGTGAAGGAGATGCTGAGGGTTTACGACTACAACAGCGCCAGGGTCGTAATCAGGGAGGACATAACGGACGAGCAGCTGATTGACGTCCTCCTCGGCAACAGGATCTACATACCTTCGCTGACGGTCATGAACAAGATAGACCTCGTCAACGCAGGCTTCACAAACGAGCTCACCTCCAAGCTTCCCTACGATTTCGTCCCGGTCTCCGCGGAGGCGGGCGTCAACATCTCGGCGCTGAAGGAGGAGATCTACAAGAAGCTGGATTTCGTGAGAATCTACATGCGGAGGAGAACCGGGGAGACAGATTTCAAAGAGCCGATGATTGTGAGAAACGGGTCCAGCGTCCTAGAGGTCTGCAACAAGGTCCACCGTAGCATGAAGGATGAGTTCCGATACGCCCTGATCTGGGGAAAGAGCGTCAAGTTCGGCGGCCAAAGGGTCGGGATAAACCACAGGCTCATGGACGAGGACGTCCTCACCGTGGTCACGAAGTGACGGGATAGAAATATAACCAATCCCTCGTCCCTCGCCTCGATGACGAGCGCGACGGTCTCGCCCATCGAGGTCATGAAGGCCTGCAGGGTCATCGCTGTGGTTGGTGCCTCAAAGAACCCCGAGAAGGAGGCTCATAGCGTCCCCGCCTACCTCAAGGACCACGGTTACCGCGTCATCCCCATCAACCCCACGGCCGACCAGATATTCGGAGAGAAGGCCTTCCCCTCGCTGGCATCCATGCCCGAAGAGGCTCGCGAACGAGGTGGAGGTGGTCGAGGTCTTTAGGCCCAGCGAGGAGCTTCCCGAGGTGGCGCGACAGGTGGTGGAACTGGCGAAGAAGCACCACAGGTCCTACATCTTCTGGTCGCAGACCGGGCTCGAGAACGACCAGGCGAAGTTGATGCTGGGAGCGGGGGGAGTCCCCTTCGTGATGAATGCGTGCATGCGGATCGTCCACACGATAGTGGCGAAAGGCACCTGACCTGATGGGTCACTTCAAGAGCTCGTAGAGCCTGAACCGCACTTCCTCACCGGGGGTCAGCGTGTAGCCGCAGGTAGCGCACGAGACCTTCCCATCCTTCCTCTTCAGCGTGTACCTCCTGCAGCCCGGGCAATGCATCTGCGATTCTTTCCTCTCGTACGCCATTGACAATTATTTATCACCGGGGTTCTTATCTTCTTGGGTGAGCTGCTTTGTGGGAAGTCTACATCGTGAGATGCAGGACGGGCGAGCTCTATACCGGCTGCACCGTCAACCTCAAGCGGAGGGTCTCCCAGCACAACCGCGGTTGGGGTTCGAAGTTCACCAAGGCCCGCAGGCCCGTCGTCCTGGTCTACCATGAACTGTGCGGAAGCAGGTCGTCAGCCCTGAAGAGGGAGATTCAGATCAAGAGGATGAGCCGCGCAGGGAAGTTGCGCCTCGCTCAGACGGCTTCCGCGATGACCGTATAGCTCGGGGCCTCCGGACTGAAAGAGGTCTTTGTAATGAGAGAATCGTAGAGGCCGGACAGGCTCCAGCCGGCACCCTCCAGCATGGAGACGAGCTCGTGAGGCGAGTACACCCTGATGTCCGTGGGGAACTCACCGGCGAACTTCATCGCGTTCCCGACCCTCAGGAAGAACTGCCAGGATCCCTTCTCCCTCGACCTGACCAAATCGAACGAATACCGGTCGAGCACCAGCAGCCTCTCGCTCTCCTCGAAGACATTCTGGGCGCTGTGCCTGACTATGTAGTCCCTGTTCCTCAAACCGGAGATTACAAAGAGGCCCCCGGTCCTCACCACCGTCCTCAGCTCCCTGAAGAAGGCCGCGTCCTCCTCCTCGGTACCGTATCCTATGCTCGTGAAGATGTTGATCGCGCAGTCGAAAGAGTCCTTCTGGAACGCTGTGAGGTCGGACATGAGTCCCATCTTGAAGGACGTCCTGTCAGCGACGCCGAACCTCCTGGCCTTGGAGCCCGCAACCGAGACGAGGTGCGGGGAGAAGTCAAGGCCTGCGACGGTGAAGCCCAGCTGGGCCAGCGGTATGCCGACCCTCCCGATTCCGCAGGGAACGTCGAGGATTCTGCACCCGCCAAGTCCCCTGTCCTGAAGCAGACTCGATATCGCGAGCGCGTCCTCTTCCCCGCGCTTCCACATCCCCTCCAGGACCAGTTCGTACAGCTTCGCGTTCCTCACGAAGACGTTCTTAGCCCAGTTCACGCAGGAGAGATGTGTGTGGAGGTAGAAAAACCTGGTCGGTCGGGTGCTCCTCGGACGGGTCTGCGCGGCTGTTGGCAGGAGACGGGAGGGTGGACGACCGGACAGTCCACAATGAGAGAATACAAATATCCCACATCCCCACATCGACAGCATATGGCCGAAGATGGCACGGAGGCTGAGGAGGTTGACGAATGAATTCAAGAACTCTCCCGGATTCAAGGTTCACACCGAGATCAGCAACAACAGGAGGAGTATACGGATAGTATCGAGGAACAAGGAGGAGTTGATACAGTCCATAGCGTTCCTCCGGAAGCAGGCCGTCGCCGGACCCTCCATTAGTTCGAACGACAGTCCCTCGCTGGCTCTCGCCCTCGAGGAGGTTGCGCGGAGGCTTGAGAGCTTCGTGTCCTCGGTCTACGACCTGATCGATTACACGCGAAGGTACTGCCGGAAACTGTACGAGAAGACTGAATACGCGAAGGAGGTCCAGTCGGAGATCGATAGGCACTTCATCTTCGAGCAGGACTACAAGCTGGCGCAGGGCCTACGCTCTATATCCGCGCACGTCGAGACGCTCCAGAACTCGCTGAACCTCACCCAGCCCCGAGCGGAGCAGGCCACCCCTTGCAAGATACAGGTGAAACTGCTCTTGACCTGGGACGAGTGGAACGACAATCAGCGGCGGATGCTGGAAGCAATGAAGGACGACGTCGACGTGCAGGAATTCGCGGAGAGGTACTACCGGAAGGTCGAGGTGTTCTATTCCTGGCTCTGGAAGAGAGAGAGCGAGATCCACGCCAAGGAGCTCAGAGAGGCCGAAGAACTGAGGCTGCGCGCGAAGGAAGCCTACGACAAGCTGTTCCCGACGAGCGCCTAGAGAGGCATCCGGGTCAGATTCCGGCCCGCGCAGCGGCGAGGCCATTGACTCGGACTTGGAAGGCGGAGATTTAAGCTGTCAATCCTGCGAGAGGCAAGGAAGGGCCTGTTTCGTGAAGGTTGACCAAGCGCGTCATGATTTTATCCAGCTAGGAGGTCTAATCTGACATGGTTGGGTCGAGCGGCTGCAGGCTGGGTGTGTCTTTCGGCAAGGAATCCGAGCTATACTCCTTTCCCTATCCACACCCCATGAACAGGTCGAGGACCGAGCTGTTCGCCGAGTGGCTCAAGTCGAGTAAAGTCGAGATAATCGAGCCTGTCCAGGCGACCAGGGACGAGCTGCTCCTCTTTCACACTCCCGAGTACGTTGACTTGGTTAGGAAGTCGTCCCGTCTCGGCGAGGGTCTCCTAGACAACGCCGATACCCCGTCGTTCATGGGCGTCTACGAAGCGTCTCTCTTTGCGGTTGGGGGCACCCTCAAAGGGCTGAGGCTGATACTCGAAGGAAGGCTGGACCACTTTTTCAACCCGGTCGGGGGTCTGCACCATGCACGGGAAGGCACCGCTGCCGGGTTCTGCGTCTTCAATGACGCGGCCATAGCACTTCGGAGGGCGCTTTCGCTGTCGGACCTGAAGAGGGTCGCCTACGTCGACATCGACGCTCACCATGGGGACGGAGTGTTCTACGGGTTCGAGTCCGACCCTCGCGCGATCATCGGGGACATCCACGAAGACGGACGCTTCCTCTATCCAGGCACGGGGAGGGCGACCGAGATGGGGAGCGGAGACGCCGAGGGCACGAAGATGAACATCCCGCTTCGGCCCGGCGCCGGTGACCGCGAGTTCGTCGAGGCTTTCGGAAGGATCGAGGGGTTCGTCAGGGGCTTCAGGCCAGACCTCATCCTCCTGCAGTGCGGAGCCGACGGGCTTGCCGGAGACCCGCTCGCGCACCTGGAGTACTCGTCTGCCGCGCACGCCCACGCATCGAGCAGATTGCATTCGCTGGCCCATGAAGTGTGTGCGGGGAGAATCCTTGCGATGGGTGGAGGAGGATACGACCCTTACAATGTGCAGGCGGCCTGGTCGGCGGTGGTGAGGGAGCTGTCGGGGAGAGGCGAACTGTGATGGCGTCCGCAGCAGCATCATCGTCCCTTCGACGGGGCTCGGACGTTCAGTGACGCAAAGTATTTCGTCGAGTTCGGGGAGGTGCCGTCCGGCATGACCCAGGCAGCTCAGCGTCACGGGGTCCACCAGATCCCCGGCATGGGATTCTCGAACGCGTATCTGGTCGAGATCGACGGTCAGGGCCTCATCCTGATTGACACCGGGACGCCCGGCAAGGACGCGAAGGTGCTCGCCTGCCTGACTGGCATGGGGAGGAAGCCAAGCGACGTCTCCTTCATCGTCCTCACGCATCCGGACGGGGATCACTCCGGAAGCGCGGCCCGGTTGCGTGGCCTGACTGGGGCAAGGCTGGCCATTGGCGAGCTCGATGCTCCCAGACTGTCAGGCGAGAAGAAGCTCAAGGAGGCCAGCGGGCTCGGAAGCCTCATGGTCGGACTCTTCGGGGTCTTCATGAAGGTCGAGAGAGTGAAGCCCGACTTGGTGCTAAGGGACGGGTCGACGGTCGGTCCGCTTTCCATCATCCACACTCCAGGACACACAGACGGGAGCATCTCGGTCTACAAGCCTGGCGAGGCGATGTTCGTGGGAGACCTGCTCAGGACCGACGGTGCCGGGAGACTGAAGCTCGCGTCCGCGAACATGAGCAGAGACATGGCCGAGGTGAGGCGTTCGGTCGAGTTGATATCGAAGCTGGAGTTCTCGATGCTGCTGCCCGGGCACGGCAAGCCGGTGGAGGAGGAGGCGTCGAAGAAGCTGAAGGAATTCGTCGCGAACGGCTTCAAGTAGAGCGCCCCAGGCGACCCCTTCGATGTTCAGGGACCCTGAGAGGCCCCGGCGGGCATTCCGGCCGGCAAGTCAGAGGGCGTGTCGCCGGACCCCGACAATGTTCAAATCCAGACTCTGCTTCTCGTTGATTGATGTCTGGCCGTTTGAGGATCGCGGTTCTCTTCACAGCCGGCATCGTCCTTGCCTTTGCCTGGGGTCTTTACTTTGTAGTCATCTCTGCCGTTGGCTTCAAGCTCGACCTGACTCTGGCGCTTCTGGTCCCGACCATCGCTGTGATAGCGGGGTTTGCCGGGATAGAGTTGTACCTCGGTTCGCAGGCGGCTAAGTCCGCGAGAGACTTCGAGTCTTAATGGCAGCGCCACAGTTAGAACAGGTCCTAGCCGTGGCAATCTCATTCAGAGTGCCGCAATACTTGCATGGGACCTTTACGATTTCGCCGTCCCGCACACGGCAGAATCAGTCTGGGTTGGAATCGCAGGACCTGCAGATTCTCTGGAAACGCCGTCAGGTGACGGTGTCTGAATCGAAGCCGGAGGCACCGCACCGTAACCCGAAGCCTCTGCGGTCACGGGGACGGACGACGGTCCGTAGCCGAGGTATGTGTAGGTGAAGACCACTGCAATCCACGTCTCGAATGGTACATACAGGAGTGAGTTCACGACTCGACCGAGCAGCGGCGCAGCGAGCGATGCCACCCACTCTATGCCCAGAATCACGATGCCGACAACCGCGATTATCAGGAATATGAGAAAGGTGCTCCACTTCTTGTCGCGGCCGAACGCTTTGCTGGCCGCCATCCCCGCCATGGCTCCCTTCTCCTCCAACATTATTGGAGGGACTGTGTAGGTGTACCAGGTCACGAATATAATCCCTGGCACGATTAGGGCAACAAAGCCCACAATGACGACTAAGCCCACCAGTATCCCCGCGACGACCAGTGTCCAGAGTTTTCCGTATGCTTTCCTCAAGGAATCGGCCACGGAGAACTGTCCTCCCCGAGCACGGCTTGGACCATGGAAGGATAGGCTCCGGCAACTATCATTGAGGCAACGAACGAGACCATGGCCACGACTATTCCCAGATAGCTCAGGGTTGAGCCACTCACGAAGTCCCCGAGGAGTCCTAGGATTAGGATTATGATCTGAGGGAACATGAGTGCGGGTGCCTGCATAATCATGGTTGCAGACTTGGAAACCACATCTCCTACCACTATCGGTTTCCCGACCCTCGCGCCCATGAATCAATCGGGCTCGACTGCGATATTTATCCCTCGCGTGAATCTGCGGGCAGGACGGCTCACCGCTTGCCTCGGTGGTGGTGCTTCTTCGGGGGATTCATCGCGACGATGTCGAAGAGTATGCGTCTGTAGTTCATGGTGATCGACCTTGCGAAGAATGGTCCCTCGATGATCATCTCACGAAGGTTGTGCTCGTTCTTCTCGTACAGGTCGAACCTCTCGAAGGAGAGACAGTCCTCGAGATACGGCCTGAGCTTGAAGACGTAGAGGTTTGCCATCACCTTCTCTGGTATGGGCTCGCTCTTCGAGGAAAGAAGCAGGTCGTTCAACGCCTCCCTCGCCGCTTCGTAGTTCTTCCATGCCTCCTCCACGAATCCCGGGAAGAGCCCGTTGGCAACCAGCCTTGAGGCGAACGAGCCGTCGGCGTCCTCCGAGTACCCCTTAAGGAGATTGGCCTTGATGTTGAGCTCGTTGGATTTGTCGTAGCCATACAGGAACTGGCGGGCTACGCCTTCCAGCTCCGTCTTGTATGCGTGGTTGAGTGAATCGCCGAAAGCGCCGCTTGCCAGGAGGAACCTGGCCATGTCGTAGTCGCCCGAGATAAGCGCGCTCGCTATCATGTGCGCGAAGTCGGGGTCGTAGGGAATCTCGCTCATCAGGGTTCCCTTCCAGGTTATCTTCCGGGAGTGGCGGTCGATGGCGCCCACATCGATGAGCCAGTCCTCCGCAAAGGCAACCTCGCGCGGATCCACCTTCGACATGAACTCCAGCTCGGAGAGCTTGAGGCCGTACTTCGACATCAGGAGCACCAGGTCGAACGGCGTCTCGGTCTCGAGGGCCTTGCGCACCGGTATCGGGTTGATCTTCTTGGGGATGGGTGTGTCGGAGATGATGACGGCCCGGCCGGGCTTGAACCGGCCGATCCTGCCCATCATCTGCAGGAGGGAGTTGTTGTCTATCTTCCTGTACTGGAGCGACTTCTGGCCGAGCTTGTCCTTGCCGTCGATCACCTCGTTGAATATCAGCACGTTGTCGACGTAGATGTTCACCGAGGACGCGATGACATTTGTTGCGAAGATCCTCAGGCTCTTCTCGAGTTCGGCTCTTCGCTGGATTGTGTTGACCTCAGAGCCGACAAGGCCCCCGTGGATGAAGATGCCCCTGTAGCTGCCGGCATACTGCTCCACCAGGCGCCTCGTAGGGAGGAAGATCAGCCAGGACTGATTCTGGGGCTGGTTGTAGAGATAGAGCGACAGGACCCTGAACATCTCCTCGAAGTCCTTTGCGACCTCCACCTCCACGGTGACCGGGTACCTGCGGCCGCTCAGCGTATAGAGATTTGATATCCCAAGGAACGACAGGAACTCCTTGGGGTCGATGGTGGCGCTCATGACACGGAACAGGTTCCTCGCATTGGCCTCCTCCTTCTTGGCGAGGGACATGCAGAGTTCGAGCTGGGAAGACATCTGGTGGCTCTCGTCGAAGTAGATCGAAGAGTCGAGGACCGAGTTCTCCGCCAGCATCCTGAGCAGGACGCCGTCCGTGACTATCTTGATCTTGCCGCCGATGTTGATCTTGGTGTCCTTCGTGATGACCGCCAGCTCGTCCTTTACCTCCGGATGGAGCGCCTGGAGCGAGTAGAACAGGGCGTTGCACGAGGCCCGTGATGGCTCCCGGATGATGATCTGCCTGTTCCTCTTGAAGAGCTCGAACTCGTGGATCGGGGTCACCGTGCTCTTCCCCGTACCGACGTCGCCGACGATCACGAAATGGTTCGAGAAGTCTATTGAGCCGAGGACCGAGAAGATCGGAAGCTTCGGCTTTGTCTCACCGCTGGCCGCTTTCTCGTCCTGCCTCCCCGCCCCCTCCGAGACGGCTGACCCAAGAGGATGCCTGACGCCGGATTCGTCACTGGCCAAGGGAAGCATCTGGTCCTCAAGACCATTCCCAAAACGGAGAGAGATAAACCAGTCTGTGGCAGGCGCCGGCGCAAGGCCTCGATGGTGGAGGGTTGGCGTTCCTTCGAGGGCCAATCACGCCCTGACTCGGAGACCTGGCTGCCGACCGAGAGCCGCCGTTTCCAAATCCGAGAATCGACTACAGCGCTTAAAGGGCCGGTGGGGAACGAGAGGAATCAGGAAAGGAGCAGGTCTTGCCTGAGTTTGCAATCGAGACAAAGGACCTGGTGAAGGTGTACAGAGAGGGCGGCGTGAAGGCGGTGAATGGGCTGAACCTCCGCGTCGGGAAGGGCGAGATTTACGCCCTTATAGGGGCGAATGGCTCCGGCAAGTCGACGGCCGTCAACATGATGACCGGAGCGCTAGCACCGACCTCCGGAAGCGTCACGGTCCTTGGAATGGAAATCCAGAGGGACCGGCACGCCGTTTCGGCGCACATAGGGGTGGCACCCCAAGAGTACTCGCTCTACTCCGACCTGACTGTGGAACAGAACGTCCGGTTCGTCGCGAGGCTGTACGGGATGCAGAAGGAGGACTTCGAGAAGCGGTTCGTTGAGATTCTCGGCGTCCTGAGGCTGGAGGGAAGGCGCGGTACGACCGTGGCGAACCTTTCCGGCGGGATGAAGCGAAGGGTGAGCATCGCCTGCGCGCTCATCCACGGCCCGAGCCTCGTCTTCTTCGACGAGGCGACGGTCGGAATAGACCCCGTCATGCGTGCTTTCTTCTGGCAGTACTTCCGTTCGCTTTCTGCCCGTGGTCTGACCATACTGCTCACGTCCCACGTCATGGATGAGGCGGGCAAGGCCGACCGCATCGGACTCCTGCGGGCGGGGAGGCTCATCGACGAGGGCGAACCGCAGAGCCTCATGGAGAGGCACGGAGTCGACTCCATCGAGGAGGTCTTCATCAAACTCAGCGAGAAGGAGTTCAGCGATGAGTAAACGGCGACCGCGCAGGTTCTCCTTCGGCCGCTCCGCAGCCGTGACCCTGCGCGTGCTCACCCAGATAGGAAGAGACAGGCGAACTCTGGGGATGATGGTGCTGATGCCCGCCGTGATCATGCTGATCTTCGGGTTCGCCCTCGGCGGACAGGTCAGCAACGTCCCGATTCTGGTTGACAACCAGGACGCCGGCTACTCGGCGACCGTGGGGGCCGCGAGCGTCAACCTTCACGCAGGCAGCCAGGTGCTGCAGGCGCTCGAGGCCAGCGCTAACGTGAAGGTCACCGCCGGGAACTTCAGCGCCGGGAAGTCGGGCGTGGACTCGGGCGCGTATTCCGCCTCAATCCTAATTCCCCCGAACTTCTCCCAGGAGCTGTACCTCAAGTCAACCGGGGTGAACGCGACGCCGTCTCTCCAGATGTATCTCGACGGGACGACCCCTGCGGTTGATGCCGCAGTCATGAGCGCGCTCCAAGGTTCCATTCAGAACGCGTCGGGAGCGAGGGTCTTCGAGATTGCGCAGCAGTACGCCTTCGGGGGAGCGAAGTTCAGTGGGCTTGACGCCAGTCTCCCGGCGGTCATAGCCTTCGTGCTGACCTTTCTCGTCCTCCTCATCTCCCTGCTCACGATAGAGAGGGAAACGACGTCGGGGACCCTGCCGAGGCTCTACACGACGCCGCTCACGGCGCTGGAGCGGCTCTTCGGGTACACGGTCGCCCTGCTGTTCCTGGCCATACTGATGGTCTCGGTCATACTCGCGGTCGGCGTCGGGATATTCGGAGTCGTCGTAAGGGGAAGCCTGCTGCTGCTCTTCTCTGCCGCGGTCCTCTACGCCTTCGCGCACGTCCTGCTGGCGGTGTTCCTCTCCAACTTCGCGAAGAACGAGCTGCAGGCCGTGCAGCTGGCACCCCTGATCGCACTCCCGAGCATGGCGCTGGGCGGCATGCTGGTCCCCGTCACAAGCCTGCCTGCCTGGATCCAGCCGATTTCCAAGGTGGTCCCACTGTACTATGGGAACAGGCTGTTCCAGGGCATCATGCTGAAGGGCTACGGGATTGGCGACCTGACCACAGAGTTCCTGGTCGTGGGAGGGATGGCGGTGCTCTTCTTCATCTTGGCACTGTCGACGGTGAAGGACAGGATGGACGCTTGACAAGACCCCCGTCGCCGAGACGGTTCAGCATGCGACGATTCAGATCCTCGCAGGTTCCCTTGACCGTGTATTTTCAAACGTGAGAATCGACTTCCATGCTTAAAGAGCACGGGCGCGGCTCACCGGCATATGCCCGTGAGGGTTCTTGTCGCCTACGCAACCAAGTACGATTCAACCCGGGGCATAGCCGAATTCATCGCAAAGGGGCTTCAGAGGTACGGGACAGAGGTAGACGTCCGAAAAGTCGGTGAAGCGAGCAACCTCGGCGACTACGACGCCTTCGTGATAGGGAGCGCCATCTATATGTTCCATTGGTTGAAGGATGCTAGGGAGTTCGTGTCTGAGAACCGCGAAGTCCTGTCCAGTCGGCCGGTTTGGCTCTTTAGCAGCGGCCCACTTGGTACGACGACCAAGAATGCGGCGGGCCGGGACTTGCGCGATGTCTCCGGTCCACGCGAAATCGGTACTCTCAGGGAAGCTGTCAATCCCCGCAGCCACCATGTCTTCTTCGGGAAACTGGACGTCAACAAGCTCGGGCTAGGTTATCGGGTCGTACTCAAAATGCCAGCTGTCCGAGAAGGGCTTTCAGAAGGCGACTTCCGAGATTGGAAGGAAATCGAAGAGTGGACCAGCGGCATCGGCCAAGAGCTCGAGATCCCTGGTGCCGACGATGGGCAGCGCGCCCTAAGAGGCCATCCAGGCTCACATGGTCTTTCAACTGGGTCTCATCGGCCATAGGAGAGGTTTGGCTCGCGCGTTGTGCAGGATTCAGTGCGGGCATGGTGCGAAGAGGGGCTGAAACGGCGAGAGGGGCGGGGTGACTAGAGAAGGCCTCTTGACGTGACCCACAGCCTGATGGTCCCGATGTTGGTTTCCTGTTTGCTTATCGAATAGCCGTATCCTCTGACCATCGCTATGAGGAACTCGCGGGCGCATTCTGTGGACTCGATTCTCCTGCCAGCGCCCACGACGTCAATCTCGTAGCTACCCTTCGCGAGTTCCTTGATGGTCAGCTGTTTTATCGGCAGGAGCTCTCTGAAATCCTTCTCGACCTTCGAGAGGTCGCCGAGGTCCGGGGCGAAGATCTTCACAATGCTCACGAGCCTGCTGCCAAGGTCGCTGTACCTCTTCAAGGTCCTTTCCTTGTCCGTCGCATAGAGCTCGGCGGTCACCTCGTCCACGAAGTCCGATGGCAACGTGATGACGTCAAACTGCTTCAGCAGGGCTACCGACCGCCAGATGCCATACAGGTCCGACGGATTGCCGCCTTCGGAGGCGACCTTCGCGATGACCGAGAGCGACTCGTTGGCGAAGGAGAATAGCGTCTTGTTCTGCCTTTCGGCTTCAGCCGAGAAGGCGTCGAAGACCTTCTTGTCGACGGAGATGTTCGTCCGAGCCATCGGTGTACGATTCGGGCATTGCGGCAGGCTATTTATCCGCATTTGCGTGCAAATGCGAGCATCTGTTCGGATGCCCATATCTACTCTGCGGCACCAGTGAGTCACAAGTGCGATAGGATGATTCGGAGAGTCGAAGTTGAAAGAGTTGGGAGAGCGGGGCTGACCCGATCCACCCATTTTTGAGATGAGAGACATGGCGAGGGGAAAATACGCTACGGTGAAGATCCCGGTTGAACTGGCGAGCAAGCTGGACGACAGCTGCGAGCACTGGGGCTACCGCAGTAGGGCGGCGATGGTCGATGAAGCAATACGGCTCTTCATAGGCAGGATGAACCAGATGGAGGCCAAGAGCGGGGAGAAGAGGGCCTCAAATTCCCGCTCTGCCCCTGGGGCATGAACCGGAGCGGCATTTCATCCACACCTAGGGTCGGAGCAGCCGCTCACCGCGACTTACTCGGGGCGAGGATTCTCCCGAATCTGTTGAACTGTTCGTTCAAACCGAGGGCCGCCCACTGCGTCCATTCTCCGTTGTGCATCACGTCCTGGGTTACGACCATCCTGAGGCCCGCTGGTTCTTCAGCTTTCCGCCGCCCGTGGCTTCTGCGGAGCAACGCTGCTGCGACCGACACCGTCAGGATGATGACAACCCCGAGGATGGCAAGCAGCGGGTAGCTTAGGAGGAACTTCGCGGACGTGGAGGTCTGCACCGAGGCGTCTCCCGCGACCACCGTCGTCGTGCCAAGGTAGGACAGCTTGCCTTGGAAGGTTCCAATCGGAATCAGGCCGAGCTGGACCACCCCGTCCGAGCCGGTGGTCCTCTGTATCGTGGTCCCGTTGGCCAGCGCCACGGACGCGCTGGCGCCAGAAATCGGAAGGCCAAGGTAGTCGGTGGCCGTTATCTTCGCCGCGTAGACCCTGAGAGAGACGTTCTCCAAGGCAGGACCGCTCACTGTGTAGACGTGCGGGGTCATCGGTGTGACGTTCGCGTTCTCCCATATCACCGCGTGAATCTGGAAGCTCGTCCCACTGTCGAGTCATATCTGCGAGCCGTTGACCCCCATCAGGACCGGTCCGGCGGCCTGTATCTGGAGCGAGGCCGGCTGGATTGCTGTCGTTCCGGAGCTGTCCTCGAAGCCGAACGAAACGAGGTACTGGCTCACGGAGTAGAACGCGGAGCTGGTGGGAGGAACCGAAGGCAATCGCAGGTGTGGTGAAGCTGCCAGACCCGGCCCTAGTCACGTCGGTCGAGCCGCCGTCGAGGGCGTACGAGATGAGGTTCTGCCTCGTGTCCCCGCTGACCACGCCCCAAGTGTAGTCGGTGGTTGCCGTGATGGATGAACCGGAGTCGTAGAAGGAGTCGCCCGTGGGAGACGCTTCGGACAGGATGACGTCGCTGCCCCCCGACACCGCCAGGTGATACTGTTTGACCGACTGAATCGTGATGCTGTGGGGCGTCGTCATTACCACATGGACTTGAAAGGTTCCTGCTGCCAATCTCTCCAAGGAGGTCGCCACGTCCTGGTCGACCGAGTAGGCGACTGCGCTGGTCCTCGATTGGTTCGCTGTCAGGTTCCACGAGTAGTTGTACGCCACGACGACCGATGCCCCGCTGTCGTACCAGCCGTTGTCCCCCGAAATCTGTGGGGAAGTGATTGATGTCATCGAACCCGAAGGCGTGCTGAGCTGATACTGAACCGCTATCGTCGCGTCGACTGTCTCATGAGACGATATTGAGGCGAGGTCGAGCGCATCCGCCTGGCCCACCATCGATGTGTTCGTGATAACTCCGTTGACCGCGAATGATTCCAGTCTCTCACCAGTCCCGGATGAACGGTTCCAGATGCCATTGAGGAGGACCTTCACAGGCGTCCCCTGGTCGTACCAGTAGTCGTCTCCGGCGATGGTGGGCGGAGTGATGGACGACAGGGCCCTGCCGGCTGAAACGCCGAGGCTTACCTGGTACTGAATGACGGAGACAATCGATAGCGTGTGGGCTGCGTTGATCACGAGAGAGATACTGACCGCTCCTGCCGTGGGTTGAACCACGATGGGAGACCCGCCGTCAAGGGAATAAGACGCGATTCTTTGACCGGAGCCAGACACTCTGCCAAAGATCCCTTGAATCGAGAATGTCGCCGTCGAGCTGGCATTGAACCACTGGGAAGCCAGTCCACCCCCGCTGATGCTCAGCAGAAACTGGTGGTAGTAGGTGAAGCCCAACGAGTTCGGGCTCTGGACGATGACGGAGCTGGTCGATGTCGACCACCGCTCCGAAGGACCTACGGCGAGAGTGGGGATCGCGGATGCCAGTGAACCTCGCACGAGGAGGACGCTCTGTGACGGCGACTGCGAAAGCGTGGCCGATCCCGAGGTCAGGCTGCCGGTAGTCGACTGAGACGGAGGGGCGGTGTAGTACGAAAGCGACGGGGCGGGAGGAGTTCCGCCACCCACAACCGAATACGATGGCTTCTGCTGGAGCAGATCGTAGTAGAAGAGGGTGGTTGTGCTCCCCGCCGCGACGGAGACGGTAGCGGCCTGCGACTCGAAGACCCATTCCTCCGACGACGAGGACCCGGTAGTCGTGCCGGATATGACGACGCTCGTCCCCGGGTCTGCGTTCAGCGTGACGGTCCCTCCGCCGTCGTACGCGGTCGTCTGCACGCCATCCAACGAGTACTTGAGCGTGAATTCGTTTGTGGGGGAGATGGAGTTGGATTGACCGGCCGGCTCCAGAGTAATCGAAGTCGTGGAAGATGTCATGGCCCCGGTGACGAACTCATAGGCGTCGGCGTACGCGGTCAACCCGTTTGTGGCAAACGACTGGAGCTGTGTGGGATTCGTGAACTGCAGCGTCGGACCGACCGTGGCGAAGATGGTCTGGTCTGTAGAGGGTACCCACTCGTCGGCCCACATGTAGGCCGACGAGAGCGCGAGGGTCGACTCGGAATAGGTGACCTCTCCCTCGTTTGAGTAGTTTGGTGACGAATGCCACTACTCGGTCATCAGCCCCGTGAAATACCCGCCGCTGAGGCCACCGACGAATGAGGTCGACCCCTTGGCGGTGTAGGACTCCGAAGCGCTGGCACCGGTGCTCCAGTCATGGGCGGACATCGCCACGTTATTGCCCGAGAAGGTGAGGCTCAGCAGGACCACGTCGTTTGCGTGCACCACCCCGGAGAAACTCTCGTTTCCTCCTCCTCCGTCGGTAGGGAAGATCGAGTTGCCCGATGGGTCGAAGGTCTCATAGAGCATCTGGAACCCCGACTCATATCCTCCACCCTGAGCGGAGGTATAGGGCCAGTTGTACGAGAGGCCGACCTGATACCAGTATCCTGCAGGGGTGAGCCCGTTCAGGAGGTACGCGGGTCCGTAACCGTTGCTGTCGGTCTGGACCGTCGCCGTCACGTTGTATGTGATGCCTTTCAAAGACTGCAAGAAGACCTCCCCTAGTTGCTCGTCGTAGTTGGCGGCGGGGAGGGCCTGATTCGTGCCGTCTGCCTGGATAGCCTGATGCATGTAGGCGGTCGGAACCGCCTCGGCGGCCAGAGGCTGACCTTGCGGACCTGCCGCATAGGGCGTCGCGCGGACGTCTCCCAGAGGATGAGCGCGCACCGGCCCTATCGGCGCAGCGAGGACCAGTGTGAGACAGGACATCAGCAGGAGCGCTGCAAGAAGGCGCACGGAAGGCAGCTTCAATCGCCTAGGAATGTTCTAGGGTGGCACTATAAGAATAATGATGCGGTTTCTTGCTGTGGTTGTGATCCACGAACTTGACGGCGTTCTCGCAACCCGCACCCGGCGGGAACTCAACTCCTACTTGTTGGCGTTGCTGAAGATCCGGTCCACCAGAGACTTCGTGTATCCGTGCTGCAGCAGACCCGCCTCCATCGTCCTTCTGTAAGGTTCAGAGGGCGTGGCTCCCGGGTTCGAGCTCTTCCACAGGAATGTCTTCGCGTGGGAGATTTCATTTCCGTCCTCCAATTCGACGCTTATTCCCACCGGAGACACCCCTTCGTGTCTGGCCAGGGCCTTGAACTGCTCCTCCGTGAGGAGATAGACCACGCCGTAGACGATGTCTTCGAACCTGCCCGTCTGCTGCAGGTTGGCGGTGTTTCCCTGCCATTTCGTCGAATGGACATTGAATTCCAGCCTGCAGTTCCTCGCCAGAGCCCTCTTGGAGAGGTGCCACTCTCCGACTCGACTGTTCATCTGGTCGACGTTCAGGTTCGAGCCATACGCGAAGTACCAGACTTTGTTCGAGAGAGACAATCCGGGTCGGTCCGGTCTCTCTTCTCTGCGATTTTAAGATATGGTTCCCTGATGAGGTAAGATTCGAACGTCGGGGCGTTTGACTAGCGCCTGAATCTGGTCAGGTACCTGTCGATGATTGCTCTCGTTGAATCATTGAGTACAAGGTCCATCCCTTCGTTCCAGAACTCCACGTATCTCACTTCGTGGTTGTCGGGACTCGGGACCCCTTCTGCTTCGATGAGGAAGACCTTGTGCAGGCTCCTGACCCACCTGTCGGTCTTGGGGTCGTCGTAGGAGAAGAGGTACTCAGAGGTCTTCGCCGTGAGTCCGGTCTCTTCCTTCAGCTCACGGACGGCGGCGTCCCTCCTGCTCTCGCCCTTCAGCGCGCCTCCACCAGGCAGCATGAACCTTCTCCGTCTGCCTGCGACGACCAGGATACCTCGCGGGGTGTCTACGATCGCCGTCCCTCTCCTCCTGACTATCTCCCGTTTTCGTTTCAGTCGGTAGGGCGTCCCGCAGTAGGTACACTCTATCACCCGAGACGCGCTCCTGAGCTGTTCTGCGCTGAACGGATGACCGCACCCCTTGCAATTGACGGGCTTGAGAGCCATCACATCGACCGACCAATGTCGACGTCATGTGAATCGGATTTAATCGTTCTGTGATGCCAGGAGGAGACCTGTGGTCGATTCTTGGAATCTGGATGGCGCACGTCGCGGACGCGGCTTGTTTTGCATCCAAAGAGTCGTTCGTGGGGGACCCGAGCGTCTGGCAAGCGTGGTTCGGTGGCCGATCTCCTTGCCGGAGTCGTGAGTCAGTCCAGCCAGTCGCGCAAGGTCTTGACGAGTTGAAGCTTGTAGTCGTCGCTGCCCTTCACATAGGGATAGACGACCGGGGTGTCCACGCCAGCTTCCCTGAACCTTCCCAGGAGCCCGAGCACCTGATTCTGCGTGGGGTTGGACAAAGAGATCTCCGAGATTTCTCCGGCGAGGAGTTGTTCGGAGACCTCACGCCGGTCCCCGAAGCCTTCGATGGCTCCGGTTATCCCCATCGCTTCGAACATTCGGTGATATTGGGGGATGGTGTCGTAGTGGAGGAACTCCTCGGCCAGCATCAGCCTAGCCTCGCTTTCAGCCTCTGCGAAGAAGAGCTTGACGTAGCACGCGACATGGAAGTCGTCCTTTCTTCTAGGAACCTCTCGAGGCATGACGGTCGAGGCGTATCGCGGCGAACAGAAGTTGAGGAGGACTCCGTCGGCGGCTTGAAACGCGGCCCGCGCCATTCTGGGGCCCAATGCTGCGAAGTAGACGGGGACGGACGAGATGCTCGGTTTGGCAGATCGGAGCTGTCCTGCGAGCCCCACGAGTCTGATCTACGGCGGCTCTCCCAATAAGACGCCCGGTGCCCACGCCGAGGAAGAATCGGTTCGCCGAGGCCCGATTCAATTCGTCGGCGCGCTTTGCGAGTCGAGTGAGGTCGTGCTCGGGCAGTCTTATCACCCCCGTGCCCGCGTCCAGATGCTTGGTGGCGCCGAGCGAGAGGGCGCAGAGGTCGAAGGGGTCCACGGATGAGCTGACCGCGGGAAACCATACAGAGGTGAATGAGCCGTCCGCTTCAGTGGCAATGCGACGGATCAGGTCGGGGGAGAATACCGTCGACCTAAGGGCGATTCCCGTGCGTGCAGTCATACGCTCGCACCATGGCGTCTGCGAGGCTTCCCTGCTCGCCCTACTTCCAGACGGTCTTTGCCGACTCGGTCGTGAGGCCCCAGCTCCAAGAGAGCCTGGGCTTGATGCGGATGTACTCGCCCTTGCCGAACTCTCCCGTGTGTGTCACGATGTCGGCTGTCCCGTTTACCCTGACCCCGCGCACTTTCCAAGGGTCGACCGAGACGAGGTCGTCTATGACGAGCGCGATTTGCTTGTTGCCCTTCTTTATGTTGACGTATCTCGGGGTGGAGTGCAGTATCTCCTGCTCCACGCTTCCTATGTAGAAGTACCTACCGTCGAACTCAAAACCGACGACGGCTACATTCGGCTTGCCCTTGGCGGTGGCCGTCGCCACCCTCGCGAGGAGCTGCGACTTCACGTACTTGAGCTCGTCCTTGTTGAACATGGACTAAGTCTCATTCAGCCCTTAAAGACCTCTTCGGTCTTCGGTCCGGTCTCAGACAGGCGCCGACTGTCTCAGCTCTTCTCTTAGCAGGTCCAGTCATCGGTCAACGAAGAGGCGCCGGTGCCTTGGCCGAGGGAGAACGTCCCCGCGTTGCGGCCGGTCCTGGAGCTCTTTGCAGCTGGCGCGGTCTGCACGGTCATGCGCATTCTGTTTGGTCACACATATTTCAGGGCTATTCAAAACCGAGGAGTTCTCCAGTGATTGCTTATCCATCATCCGGATGCCTTCGCCATGTATTGGTTTCATCGGGGAGGTGGTCGGGGTCGTGAGCTACTGGGGCGGCGGCCTTGGAATATCTCGGGCGAGCGTTGTCAATGCTTCGAGGCTCTTGTAGAAATAGGGGCCTCGTCCGGTCAACTGGCAGGCGTTGTCAACCAAAATTGAAGTCGGGGAGGAGACCCGCGCCGGACTCAACCGTTACGCCTCCGTCATGAAGCAGAGACTGGGGAGGAGGGTCACCTTCGATGAGGTGATTACGGAGCTGCTGGAAAGGGAAGGTGTGAGGCAGTCGCAATCTCCGACGCCAGAATGGCGGAGAGGATGGCGGAAGGGCAAGAACGTTCGCCGGCCCTGAATTCCGGACTCATGATTTCCCGAATCTCTTGAACGCCTGGATGCCGATGAAGAGGACGACCAAGCTGCTTGCCGAGACCACGGCAAGATCGGTCATCACCGTCTGGCTCGTGACCGCCGCGCCCCTTGTGAACAGGGACGTGAGCGCGTCAGTGACGTAGTAGGCAGGGACAAACCTGCCCGCTGCCTGTGCCGTCGACGAAAGCGCCGTGCCCACGAAGGTGCCCAGAAAGAGCTGCGGCATCAGAAAGAGGAACGATATCCCGGTGGCCGCGCCCGCTGACTTGGAGATGGCCGCAGTAATCAGCCCGAAACCTATGTTGCACATGGCGAAGATGGTCACGATGAGGAATCCAGTCATTAGACCCAGGAGATTCGCAAGAGGATGGTATCCCAGCGCGTAGACGCAGAGAAACACCAGCAGCGCCTGCACCAAGCCAATGACAAGATATGACACCACAGAGCCCAGAATCATGTCGGTACTCGTGGCAGGGGTAACCGCAATTCGGCTGAGCAGTCCACTCTCCCTTTCTCCCGTGTATGACTGAGCCACCATCATGATCATGTAGATTGAAGCGAAGGCGAAGAGCCCCGGAGCAAACATCGCAAACAAAGAAGATGATTGAACCTTTACGAGAGACGGGCTTGACAAAGCTACGGGCACCGCCGGCGCTGCAGTCCTTACGCCAAGAACGGCATACTCGAGGGTCTGTTCGACGACGGAGGGAATCACCTGGGCTGAGAGCAGGGAACCCTTATCGAGGTAGAGCGAGATGGTGCAGTTGACCCACCTATCAGGTTCGCCCGGAAAGGACCTGAACGAGCTTACGCTTGCATCGAACGGCGCGGGCAGCAATAAGACCCCCTGAACCTGCCCCTGACTCAACGCCGACTGGGCTGTCTGGTTGTCAGAGAAGTACTGGACCTTGACGACGTTGGTGGCGACGATGGCCTGGGCGAACTGATGGGAGGACGTCGAGTTGCCTCCGGCCCCGAGGTCAACGACTGCGAGATTGTAGGTCGCCGACTGCGAGCCACCAACGGCCCCGAATGAGGTTCCGAACGCGATTGTCAGCACCACTGGGAAGAGGAGGATCATGAAGAGGAACGCCGGTTCCCTGTACATCCTCTTCCATTCCTTCTTCGAGAGCGCTAGGACGCGGCCGAGCTTCATCTCTACGAACCCTCCCTGATTCTTCTTCCCGTGAGCTGGATGAAGACATCCTCGAGGTCTCTGGCCCCGTACTTCGACCTGAGCTCGGCGGGGGACCCCAAGGCAATCAGTCTGCCATGGTCGATTACCCCCACCCTGTCGCACAGTTCCTCTGCTTCTTCCATGTGGTGCGTCGTGAGCACGACGGTCTTGCCTTTGTCCCTCAGTTCCATGATGAAGTCCCAGATCGCCCGCCGAGACTGAGGGTCCATGCCGACGGTTGGCTCATCCAAGAGGATGATCCTCGGGTCGTGGACCAGCGCCATGGCGATGCTCACCCTTCTCTTCATTCCACCGCTGTACTTGCCAGCCCTTCGCCCGGACTCCTCCAGGAGGCCCACCTTCTCCATCATCTTGTCGACTCGAGCGTCGAGCGTGTCCTTTGGAATGGAGTACAGCGCCCCGAAGAGCTGGACGTTCTCCCTTCCGGTCAGGTAGGCATAGACTGCCGTCTCCTGCGGAGAGACCCCCAGAATCTCCCTCACCTTCGAGCTCTCAGCCTCGGAGTCGAAACCACCGACCTTGATCGTTCCCCTGGTCGGCTTCAGCAGACCCGTGAGGCAGTTGATGGTGGTGGTCTTTCCGGAGCCATTGGGCCCGAGCAGCCCGAAGACCTCGGCCTCATGAATCGAGATGGAGAGATTATCTACTGCTCTGACGTCTGCGTACTCCTTCGTCAGATTATCGATGACCACCACAGACTTCACTACCGTGTCTTCCCCTTGCATGCCAACACCATCGACCCCTCCGTTGTTAATTCCTCGTCAACCGGCTGGGAGAGAAGTTGGACAGACGCGCCGCTTGGTGGGCCGATTCTTCAACCCGGCGGTTGATGTTTTGGAACGAGCGCTGAAGAGAGGGGTCAGCTGCTCGTCAGCGTCGCCCGTTCACGGTCCCTGTAGCGAGCGTGTCTATCCAGGTATCGAACATGTAACCGATCTGAAGGATGTTCATCACGACAGATTCGACGCCCTTCGCCCCGCCGATTCTCTCTCTCAAATCATCCATCTGCCTCATCGAATTGGTCCACAGGAACAGGGTCAGCTGGTTGGGGAGGTTGCTGAACATGATATCGATTAGTATGTTCTGGGGGAAGCTCTGCCTCAGCGTCGATGAGACCTCCGCCCTGCTGACGCCCCGGGCGACCTCGACGTGGCAGATGGAGACGATGTCGTTCGAGACGTCAGGATACCATTCTATCGAGAAGTCAGCGAGACCATTCTCGATCATCCTTTCCAAGCGTCTGTGGACGGTCTTCGCCGAAGCTCGGACCTCGGAAGCCACATCGGTCACTGACTTGCGCGAGTCTTTGTGAAGGGACGAGAGAATCTGGTAGTCGAGCGGATGGAGCGACTCGTTGGGGTGGCTCGTTGGCTGCGACAGAATCCCAATCGTCGGTTCGTCCATCGCGGCTTCCTTCCTCACGAAGGACACGTAGGAGTCGAGTTCGGAAAGGTCTCTTAGGTAGCCGCCGACGTATATGTAGCCGCCTCCCGAGTTTGCGACCCAGTAGGTGGAGTCGTTGTTCTTGAGATGCAGGTGAGCTTCGCCCGGGATGTCTGACCCGGACCTCCCGAACACCCATACGGTGATGGCCTTAAGGGAGACGAGACTCGCTCGCGCAGTGAAGGTGCGTATGATCCCAGCCTCAACCATGGTCCTTATCCTTCTGTGAACCGCATTGATGGAAAGTCCGAGTCTGCCCGCAAGTTCATGGTAAGGAGTCCTCGAGTTGGACATCAGGAAGAGGCACAACTTGATGTCGGTGTTGTCCATGATCAGGCACCCGCTACAGGGGCGTGTTCCCTATACAGAGTCTTACCCGACAGCCAGGTCCACCCCAGTCACGCCCAACCCCTCGTTAATCGTCTGGTTGCTGGCGAAGAGGTAGTCTACCGTGCCGTCTTGGTACTGCCAGAAGACCTTGACGTGGTAGTCCATCATGTTAGGAAGCCGCGTGGAGAACGTTGCATTCTGGACCACTGCCGTGAACGACTCACCGTCGGAGGCCGTGTACACGATCTTGACCGGGTACGCCGCGGATAGAGTCCAAAGAATCGTCCCGTGGACCGCGACGATCGTGGGCGGGGTCTCGGGCTGGAGGTTGTAGGACATCGCTTCCATAGAGCCTGCGGACATGTTGACCGTCAGGTCTCCCCTGTCGTCGGCCCCGGCCTGCCACGAGTAGTTGCCCGCCCAGCGCGCGACCACGTCGTACACAGCCCCGTTCGGCAGGTCGATGGAGAACTTCCCATCTGAGGCGGCGGCAGTGAAATTCGCGCCGGTCGTCGTGTCCGTGAAGGCCAGCGACACGACGTGGGTGCCCTGACCGACCGTGGAGACCAGGCCGAAGACGTTCACTGTGACTGGTGTAGCCGAAGTGGAGGTAGCGGGAGTGGAGGTCGTATTAGATCCAGTATGCCCCGGAACGTCGAGATACAGCACTACGCCTAACGACGCCGCGACCAGCAGCACTATGACGACACCTATGACTAGCCCTCTCCCGATAGCTGTCCGGGACTTCATCTTCTCCCGCAGAAGATTCGCGCTTGGCATATTATTACGTAACACCACGATTCCCAGAACGTGAGAATGGCGGGAGTCGCGCCTCGGTCGGGAGCAATCCCGCGTGTGAGTTGACTAAACGAACAACATCAGACTGGGACGACAGACGGCTCGAGGTCGTTCTGGTTGTAGCTAATCAACCTGACTCCGTCCGCTCCGACGCCGAGGTTAATCTGCCATCTGTGGACGCCGCTCTCCACTGCTCTTCGGGATGCATCCAGAATCCTGCTGTTGTAGCGGTCCCTGGATGGAGGCTTAAAGGGCGCCGCGTCGTAGAGATAGCACATCGCGATTACGGCCTTCTTCCCGCCTCGGAGCGCCGCGGACAGCTCCGTCATGTGCTTGATTAGACGGTCGAAGGAATTGAACCGCGAATGGCCGACCTTCTCGACCGAGCCCGTGGGTAGTGTTGTCAGGGGAGTTTTGACCTCGACGTAGGTGTCTCCTACCAGAAAGTCGATGCGCGAGTTTCCCAGCTTCACCTCTCTGCGGACGCTGCCCGAGGCCATCCTGCTAAGCAGTCCTCTCTCAAGGAAGAACTCGACATACCTGTTGGCCGCATTCTGGTTTATCCCGATCCAGGACCTCTCCTCCGTCGCGGCGGGGTCGAAGGATATCGCCTGAACGGTCCCTTGGGTCTTTCCCATGCTGCCCGACGTCCGAGAGAAGAGGCAAGGCAGCGAAGAAATCTTCGCATCCCCGAGGCGGCCGGTGGTGGGGCAATGGCACCTGATCGTCTTCCCGTCTGCCTTGACCATCATGATGAAACGGTTGGGTCTGGAAATTACGATGCCCTCCTCAAGAGGCCCCGGGAACCGGAACATCTTCTGCTCCTCGTCGGTTGATTCCAACGGCCCTCCGTGCGGCGGACTGCCTGATAGATTCTAGGATGGCACTCTGGGGAAGGGAACGTGGCGGCTCGCCGCCTGAGTCGGCGCGAGGAACCTAGAATCGAGTGGCGGATGTTCTGCGGTCGAGACTGACCGAGGTCCCGTGCTGGTATAGACTTAATGCCGACGTGAAAAGCGAGGTTCAGGGGCCTCTGTCTTGACAGAACCGGAAACGACACCCCCTGAATCCCAAGAAGGGTCGGAAGCAGGGGAGGAGCTGTACGAATGGTTCTGGGACAAGCTTCAGAACAAGTGGGTCAGGATAACACCGAGCAACAGTCAGGGGAGACGGTGTGGCCGCTGTGGATGCGGCTGCCCCTGCGAATGCGCAGACTGTCTGTATCAGTGTTGCTCGTAGCCCTTTGTCTGGACGAGTTCCTCATTCAATCCTAGAAGGCTTGGTCGCCTCTACGATGTACCATTTGTTGTAATTCTCGACGCGAGGATTCAGGCGAGCGCCCTTCATGGCTTTGGAGATTGCGCTTGGCTTCACGAAGTCCTCCTTGGCGTGTCGGCTATGGAAGTCCAAGACGTGAGCCTCGGGAGAGTAGTCGACGATTATCAGTCGCCCGCCCCGCCTCAGGACCCTCGACATCTCGGCAATCGATTCGTCGACCGCCTCGATGTGATGCAGGACCATCACGGAGACGACTATGTCGAAGGACTCGTCCTCGAACTCCAGGTCGTCGGCGCTGCCCTGCAGGAACCTGATTCTCTTCTGGTCCTCGGCGGAGAGCGCAGCCCTCGCCCGGGAGAGAATCTCCTCCGAGGGGTCCACACTCCATACTTTGCTCCGTTTCGAGAGGTGTCGAAGGAGGAACTTTGCCGTTGAAGCCATCCCGGTCCCGATGTCCAAGACTCGGACGTCTTCACTCCTAGGAATGATTTTCGAGAGACGCTCTTTGATCGACTCACCATAGCCATGGAAGTTGGCGTCTGGCAAATGGCCGGCGTCCATCTTCTCTCCCTTGTAGTACAAACTCTGACTGGGGTGGTTCCCCCAAGGTCCCATATATCTGCGAGGAGCGCCTAGTACGGTGCACCTGAACCACTGAGCCTAATGGGGTTGGAGCATCGTTATTAGTTGCAACGGATTTCGTTGGCTGTGGGCAAGAGCTGGAAGGATTCCCTGAATGAAGGTATCCCTGAAGGCGGTGCAGTGTACCGTCATGACCTTCCCTTCGTCGGGGCATCGACTGTAGCGCGGCAGTTCTATTGCGAAGCGAAAGTCGAGAATGAGTACAGACTGGGCGAGATACCGACCGAAGGCAAAGGCATCGGCACTGACCTGCACGCTGAAATCTTCGCGATGGAGGCGGTGGAGCGCGAGGATCTCATCAAGCACATTGAAGAATCACCCAGCCTCACCGCTTCATTCGGACTGTATGCCCAGATTGGAGGTCTGCGCGTGGCAGGCGTACCCGACGCCGTGATATTCGAAAGAGGCAGGCCGAGATGGGTCGTTGAGTTGAAGACCACGAGGGGAGATCCGTCAAGGCTCTGGCAGGACTAGGCGATTCAGGTGAAGATCTACGGGGTCCTCTTGGAGCATATGGGTTTCGACTGCTCGAATCTGACCCTGGCTTTGATACGGATGAAACAAGAGGCCCTCACGCCAACTGAGAGAGCGTCGTTATTGCTTCTCGTCAAGGAGGCCCTGGCGAAAGAAGAGACAGCTCAGCTGGAGGCGAAATATGGAATGAGGTTTTTCCTGTTTCCTCATGCGAGATCGGAGGCAGAAGGTGCTTTGACATGGGCTCAAGACTACTGGCTGAGGAGAAGGGAGGCGATCCCGACCAAGGTCGAAGGGAAGTGCAGGTCATGTGAGTTCAACGATGTCTGTGCCTACAGTCTCTTTAAGCCCCGGCGCTAGCAAGCAGCCAAGCTCGTTCCCATGACTTGAGGTCGTTGCGCCCTAGGCATCAACTGGACGGAGCCCGGGGTGCGAAAGCTTAAGTGGAAGATGACCGTCCATTACAAACAATGTCACTCGAAATCGGTGAGTTGGACGATGACGAGTACGAAGCAGACTATGATGCAGACGGATTGGAAGAGGACTCCGACGACGATGACATCTGAATTGCGGCGGAACTGAATCACTTACCCCCGCGTTATGGGGACGCTACGCTGGGTGATGCCCGAGGGAAGTGGCTCATCGCGTCCCCGCTCGGAGGTGACAAGGGAACTGATTTGAACGCGTTTTGAACGGTTCGGCTTCAGCTGTTGCATTTTTTTGCAAGTCGTTCTGCTGGTTAGGATTATATCCGGAGGATTCCTTCTTACAAGGTATGAAGAGATCGGGCTTGACTTTGGCGGCATTGGCCTTCTTGCTAGTGGCGATAATAGCCGTGTCCTCCGTGGCAGTGATGGCCACGTGGACGGGCGGGGCGAGCAGGACGACCACCAGCCAGCAGACTTCGCTGTCCCCGAACACGTCGTCGAGCACTTCCACGAGCGCCGAGGATGGATTACTGCTCAGCCTGAGCGTCAGCCCCTCAGAGACCTACTCCGGCAGCCCGGTAACCGTCAGCATCTCGGACTTCAACACCCTGACCGTGACGAATGCGCCTGCGACTACGGGTGTCCCGACCCTCGGCAACACGACGCTGAGCCTCGGGCCGTGCAGCCAGCTCCCGCTGGGGTTCGCCATCTACGAAGGGAACTATCAGGCGGGCAACCTGTCGGAGGGTTCGGCCCTGGACATGAACCAGCCCGGAATCTACAACTGCCCGGCCATCTTTCCGATAGCTTACTTCTCCTTCTCCCCGCTCAGCGACAACGTCTCGCTCTACAGCCCCCAGCCCTCCGGGTCGGGCAGCTCCACGGTCCCCACCGAGATGTGGACCGTCCCTGACGCCTTCAGCCAGAGCTTCTCCGGCTACTGGACCGGAGGGAGCGGCGGACCCAAGAGCGGTACCTTCCATGCCTTCGCGCCGGGCGTCTACACCCTCGTCGGCGGGGATGACTTTGGTCAGATCACACTGGTCCACTTCCAGGTCCAATCTCCCCAGATCACCGTGACCTCGACCACCGGGCAGTCGAGCAGCTCTGTGAGCACGACCACCGCCCCTCCCGGCGGCGGGAACGCCTCGGCGGCCTCGCTGTACGGGCTTCGGCTTCTGGTCAACATGAACGCGACGGAGATTACTCCAGGCGAGGCGGTCCAGGTGAACCTGACGGAGTTCAACACGCTTCCGAGGGTCAACGATGTCTCGGCGTCCGGGGACTGGCCGGCGCAGGTCTCGCTCGGCTTCTGCAGGAACATCTACGACCAGCCCTTCGGGATTGCGGTCTACACTGGGCACGTCGACGGGCAGAACCTCTCGCAGGGCCAGCAGCTGGACATATTCCCAATCGTGGCCTGCCCAATGTACATCAGACTGGTCACTGGATACGAGTTCCAGCCGCAGAGCAACCTCGCCGTGATTCTCCCGGGCTTGGGAGCTACGCCGTCGCCGCTGGTCGGAAGCGTTGTCATCAGGATCAGTTACTTGTCCCAGACCCAGTTCCTTCCTCCTGGAACCTACACGGTTGTGGCGGCAGACGAGTGGGGCGCGCTGGCCTTCCTCTACTTCCAGGTCAGGTGAGTCGCGGTCACCGCCGTGCTGCCTTCCCGAGGCCCTCCGGGTTCATCCTGACCAAGGTGCACGGGCAGCTGACTTCGTCAATCATCGTCAATGTGGAAAGGCTTATCCTGACAGCGAAACCCCGCTGCCAAGACTTTGGGCAACGTCCTTGTCACGGGGGCGGCGGGACAGATCGGATCCGAACTGGTAGTGCAGCTCCGTAGGAGGCACCCAGACCAGGTCGTCGTCGCTGCAGACGTGTCGACGGTACTTCCTCCCGGGGTCCAAGAGCACGGTCCCAACATCGTCCTGGACGTGACCGACGAGATCCAGATGACCAAGACCTTCGACGAGCACGGGGTGGACACCGTCTACCATCTGGCTGGGCTCCTCTCCTCGACGGGGGAGCAGAAGCCGCACCTCGCATGGAACGTCAACGTCGGCGGCCTCTACAACGTGCTCGAGGCTGCGCGGACGAAGAACGCGAGGGTTTTCTGGCCGAGTTCGATCGCCGTCTTCGGTCCTGATTCCCCACGCGTGGAAACCCCCCAGAACACGGTGATGATTCCAAACACGATCTACGGAGTCTCCAAGGTGGCGGGCGAGCTGACTGTGCAACTACTACCATCATCGGTTCGGCGTAGACGTCAGGAGCGTCAGGTACCCCGGCATAGTCAGCAACGAGACTCTTCCCGGAGGGGGGACCACCGACTACGCCGTCCACATGTACTACGAGGCGATTGAGAGAGGGCAGTACACGTGCTTCGTGAGGCAGGACACCACGCTCCCGATGATGTACATGCCCGACGCGATAAAGGCCGCGTTCAGCATCATGGATGCCGAGCCGGAGAAGGTCAGGAACAGGACGGCGTACAATCTCACCGCGATGAGTTTCTCGGCGGGAGAGCTCGCAGAGGAGATACGGAAGCACATCCCGGACTTCAGGTGCGCCTTCGAGCCCGACTCCAGGCAGGCGATAGCGGACTCCTGGCCCGTCTCCATCGACGACTCCCTAGCGCGGGCAGACTGGGGGTGGAAGCCCGACTACGACCTCGGCTCGATGACCACAGACATGCTGAGGGTGCTGGGCGAGAGAATCAGGAAATGGCGATAAATCAAAGAAGTCTCGCTTAATAGCCTCCGCCTCGGCCGATATTACAGGTTGGCTGACAGAGACCCGGTGGCGTTTCTGCGGGAAGAGTACCAGGCTCTCGTGAAGGAGGATCTGGACTGGAAGATCAGGGTGCTCGAGGGGCCGAGCTCCGCCTGGTGCACCGTCGACGGCAGGAAGGTGCTCATGCTCTGCTCCAACAACTACCTCGGACTAAGCAACCACCCCCGCCTCAAGGAGGCCGCGATGAAGGCGATAGCCACGCATGGGGCGGGCTCGGGCTCCGTGAGGCCGATAGCAGGGACCATGGACCTCCACGTCGAGCTGGAGAGGAGGCTGGCCGCCTTCAAGGGAGCCGACGCGTCGCTGGTCTACCAGACGGGCTTCGCCGCCAACGCTGGTCTGATTCCGCAGCTGGTCGGGGAGGCGGATCTCATCGTGAGCGACGAGCTGAACCACGGGTCGATAATCGACGGGGTGAGGCTGTCCCGGGCGGGGAGGGCGGTCTACAGGCACGCTGATGTGGATGACCTACGCCGGGTTCTCGAGGAGGCGGAGACGCACTCGCCTCCCTACAGGAGGATGCTGATAATCACCGACGGGGTCTTCTCCATGGACGGAGATGTCGCGCCCCTGGACAGGATTGCCCAACTGGCGCACGACCACGGAGCCATGCTCTACGTGGACGACGCCCACGGCGAGGGGGTACTCGGAGAGGGCGGACGCGGCATAGTGTCGCACTTCAGGCTGGGGAGGGACAGGGTGCAGGTGGAGATGGGCACGTTCTCCAAGGCCTTCGGGGTGGTCGGAGGGCACGTCTCGGGCTCGCGCGACCTGGTCGACTTCGCGTACAACAAGTCCAGGACGTGGCTTCTCAGCGGCTCCCACCCTCCCGCTGTGGTGGCGGCCTGCATCGCGGCCATCGACGTGCTGGAGACGGAACCCGAGCACGTCCAGAGGTTGTGGGAGAATACCAGGTACTTCAAGAAAGAGATGAGGGCACTGGGCTTCGACCTGGGCCAGAGCGGGACGCCGATCACGCCGGTCATGGTCGGGGAGAGCGGCGCGGCCAGCAGGCTGAGCTCCAGGCTCTTCGAGGAGGGTCTCTTCGCCCTCCCCATCGTCTATCCGATGGTCGCCAAGGGAAAGGCGAGGATCAGGACCATGATGAACGCGGCGCTGTCGCGCGAAGACCTCGACTTCGCGATCTCCAAGTTCCACAAGGTAGGCAGTGAGCTCCGAATCATCTAGCCGTGGGGTTGGTCCACTCGCCGTGTACCGGCGCTCTTGTCTTCCCTAGCACCCTTTCCCCGGAGAGTGTGCGAGGCCAGCAGCGTCTACTCGTGAAACGGGTTGTACGGCCCCTGCTCGTGGGCCCACCAGCGCTCGAACCCAAAGAGCGCGCCTGCGCCGGCCATGACCGGGTAGAAGTAGAGAATCGATTGGTCGGGCACTGCGAGGAATCGAAGCATGATCGCATCGATGACGGCCATCAGGCCCACGAAGAGCCCGACCCCTGCCAACAGGAACAGCGCCAGAGCGCGCAGGTGGTCCCGCGGACTCTCGCTCGTCGTGGCCATCCCCTGCCGCGAAGTGACGCGGAAATTAAAGTTTGATTCCGTGGAGTTGTGATCTGGAGTTTCGTGCTAGGGTTCATCGTGCCCCCGCTTCGCTCACTTTCGGCCCCCAATTCAACCATCATCCATCCGCGCTCAAGGTACGATCAGCGGTAACCGTACTCCCTGTCCCGGCTCCTCGCGTCTCCCTTCCTCAGCCTCCGAGGGCCGTATCCTCCTGCCCCCGCCGTCTCGATTAGCAGCGTGTCTCCCTCTTCCAGGACCAGGGTGCACTTGGATGGAAGACGCGACGCAAGTCTTCCGTTCGCGCGTTTCACGCTGTACCTGGAGCATTCCCCTCCCTCTCCCCCGTTGAGACCCCACGGCTTGATTCTGGACCGGTCGCCGATGAGGGTGGTCTTCACCCGCGCCCTCGTGGTGAAGGACCGTCTTATCCCGAGGCCGCCTCTCCACGTGCCCCGTCCTCCCGACCCCTCGCGCAGTGAGTATTCTCTGAAAGAGAGAGGATAGTAGTGCTCCATCACCTCGATCGGGGTGTTCATGGTGTTCGTCATGTTCACCTGCACCCCGTCCACCCCGTCCGAGCCGGGCCTTCCCCCTGAGCCGCCTCCTATCGTCTCGTAGAAGGCCCACGACTCTCCCGTTCTGGGGTCAGTGCCTCCCATCATCAGGTTGTTCATGCTGCCGTGGGAAGCGGCCGGAATCCGGCCTGGGAGGGCCTTTGCCATGGCTCTGTAGAAGACGTCCACGATCCTCTGGCTGGTCTCCAGGTTCCCTGCCGCGACCGGCGCTGGCCTCATGGGGTTCACGATCGTCCCGGGCTGCGCCACGACCTCGATCGTGCGGTCGAAGCCGTCGTTCAGCTGCACCTCGGCGGGGAGAAGGGACTTGACCGCGTACGACACCGCCGCCCTCGTCACTCCCATCACCGCATTCAGAGGCGCCTCCACCTGGCGGGCCGTCCCGTCGAAGTCCACGGTCGCCCCTTTTTCCGTGAAAGTGACGGCGGCCTTTATCGAGAGGAGGCCGTCGCCGAGCTCGAGGAAGTCCTCGCCCGACCACCTCCCCCTCGGCATCTTGGCGAATTCGTGTCTCGTGAGTTCCTCGGTGTGGTCCATTATCGACTCCACGACATCGTGAAAGCGGGATTGTCCCACTCTCGTGACGAGCTCGAGGAACCTCTTCTCCCCCAGGCGGTTTGCGGCTATCTGCGCCCTCAGGTCTCCTTCCGTGGTCTCGGGCTGGCGCGAGTTGCTCTTCATGAGGGTCACCACGTCCCTGTTCTCTTTCCCTCTGTCGAAGAGCTTGACGGGCTCCATGATCAGCCCCTCCTGATACAGTTCGGTCGCGTCCGGTGAGATGCTCCCAGGTACCCTTCCTCCCACGTCCACGTGGTGGGCCTTGTTGGCCACGTACCCCACGACCTCGGAGCGGAGATGGACGGGCCCTATCAGCGTCACGTCGTTCAGGTGGGTTCCCGATATGTACGGGTCGTTGACCACGTACATGTCCCCCTCCCTCTGCGGGATGTCGTGTTCTTTGAGGTAGGCGAGGGTGTTCTTCAGCCCCAGACGGAAGCGAACCGACGTGCACCGGAATCTGTTCCGCCTGGCCGATTGTCCTTCCTTGGGCGTCGAGGAGCGCGCAGCTGTGGTCGGCGCGCTCCCTTATGTTCGGAGAGAAGGCCGACTTCCTCAGCAGGACGGCCATCTCCTCGGAGATGTACACGAGGGAGTGCTTGGTCACTTCGGCCTGGATCCTGTCCTCGCTCATCGAGGACTCCTCCGGAGCACCAGACACCCGGAGTCCACCGACTTGGAGTGTCCAGCCCGGCGGAATCACCGTGGTCGAGTCGTATTCCTCTATTATCGCCGGCCCGTCCAGGTCGTGGACCTCTCCGAGGGCATTTCTCTGATGGACCCCGACGGTGCGGGGAACTCGTCCGAACCTGCAGGTCCTCCGGCGGGAGGAGCCGGCTCCGGAAGGAGATGAGATCCTTACCGATGTCAAGGTCGGGCTTGGGCGTCGTCATCGTCACCCTCAGAGCGACCGATTCGACCCGCCCTCCTTCGTGCAAGAAGTTGTAGACCTGCGTGTGCTTGCGCCTGAACGCAGCGAGGGCTGCAGCAGGGCTGAAGGGCCGGGACGCCTTCACCGTGATTTCATAGCCCTGGCGATAGTAGCGGAGGTCCACGCTTCTCTCGAACCTCAGCTTCTCGTCCCGGCCGGGAGACAGCCTCTGGCGGAGGGCCTCCTCCATGCTCAGGAAGGAGGGTTCGATCTCGTCCGCCACATCCTCGAGCAGCCCGACCTTGGGCGCCACCTCGTCGTACCTGTTTCCCGTCATCAGCATCCCCAGGGCGCTGAAGAGGCCCGGGACCGGGGGGACGATGACGCTCTCGACGCCGACCAGCTCCGCGACCTCCGCCGCGTGCATGGGTCCGGCCCCGCCGAACGCGACCAGGGAGAAGTCGCGGGGATTGAGGCCCCTCTCCACCGTCACTATGTCGATCGCCTTTGCCATCTGGGTGTTGATTATGCTGACCGCCGAGACCGCGAGGTCGAACGGGTCGAGCCCAGCCCTCTCTCCGACCTCGTCCAGCGCGCGCCGCGCCGCCCTGCGGTCCAGGCTGAAGGTCCCTCCGAGGAGGCTTTCTCCCAGCCTCCCCAGCAGGAGGTTTGCGTCGGTCAGCGTGGGCAGGGATCCGCCCTTCCCATAGCACGCGGGCCCCGGGTCGGCCCCGGCGCTGGTGGGACCGACGACGACTCCCCCGGCCGGGTCGGCGCCAATGATGGTCCCTCCTCCGGCGCTCACCTCCGCGAGGTCGACGCTGGGGCACCTGACCGGGTGGCCGCTTCCCTTCACCGTCCTCCCCCTGTTCGACCTGCCTCCGACCTCCATCTCCGGGACCATGCTCACCTCGCCATCGACGACCGTCCCCGCCTTTGCCGTCGTGCCGCCCATGTCGAAGCTGATGACCTTCCTCAGTCCCAGAGTCCTGGCGACCTCGGCCGTGGCGATGACGCCCGCCGCAGGGCCCGATTCGATTGCGATGACAGGTTTCTCCGCGGCCTGCCGGCCCTCCACGAGCCCCCCCGCCGACGTCAGGACCTGGAGCGGCGCCGAGACTCCCTCTTTCCGGAGGATCTCCTCGATTCCCGACAGGTACCGGGAGAACAGGGGCGCAAGAAGAGCGTTCACGACCGTGGTGCTCGTCCGCTCGTATTCCCTGAGCTCGGGGTCGACCTGCGAGGAGGTGTGGACGCTCATCCCTTCTCCATCGAGGACGGCCTTCGCCTTCGTTTCGTTGCTCCCGTTCGCAAAACTGTTGAGGAAGCAGACCGCGACGCACTCGATTCCCTGTCGTCTCAGTCTCTTCGCGAGAATCCGGAGCTCTTCTTCTCCGGCCCTCTTGAGAACCTTGCCTTCAGAGTCCACCCTTTCGTCGACTTCGAACCTCCAGTGACGCGGGACGAGCGGCCGCGGCCTCTGGAAGAATGGGTTGTAGACCTCCTGCCTGTTCTGCCTGCCTATCTCCAGAACGTCCCTGAATCCCTTCGTGGTGACCAGGGCGCACCTCGGGAGCTCCAGGCTAATCTGCCCGAGGAGCTGGTTGCTCGCCATGGTCGTGACGTGGACGACGTTCCGGACCTGTTCGGGGCGCACCCCCTCGTCCCAGAACCGTGCGAGAGACTTCTCGAAGGCTGTCTGCGGGTCTCCGGGCGTGCTCGGGACCTTGGCGAGACGCACGGACCCGGTCTCTGGGTCAAACGCGACAGCATCGGTGAAGGTCCCGCCTATGTCGACAGCGACCCTGACCAAACTGAATTGCCCTCCCCGCGCTTGTCGTTACCCTAGCATAAGAGTGATGGGTGAACAGCGCGACCTTCGGACCTTGGTTGCCGGCTATTCTCCCGCGTCGTTCTTCCTCATCCGGGCTCTCACCAGCTTCTTGATGAGATACACAGGGATGTCCTCGTCCAGAGGGAGGTGGACGGCCGACTTCGTCGTCTTGTAGCCCGCCAGTTCCTTCCTGTGTTCCTTTATCACGGGCGGCCGCAGGTAAAGCCCGATGTGCGCGGTGTGGAGGCCGAACCAGGCCAGCCGTCCCTTGTAGTCGTAGTAGGGCATTCTGTAGCTGATGCTTTCGGCAGCGGTCGGTGCGACCGACTTGATTGCCGCCCGGACTTGCCTGAGTTTTTCCTGCGCCCCCTTCGGAGCCGCCGAGATGTAGGTGTCCACTTCCGCTGGTACGTTCGTCGTAGTTGAATGTCGGACTTGGATTCTCTTAACTCTTCTGTGGGCGAAGGGGGTTGCTGGGATTCCGGTCTGCATGGGATCTCTGAGCATCCTTGAATGGGTTTGAGTCTGGGGTCGAGCAATTCTCACACCACGCTATTTACCGAGAAGCAGGGCACGATGCTCTCGGTCTTCGAATGAGTCTTAGAGAAGCGATGGTCCTCATGAACGGTCGTGAGTACGGGAGGGCCATCTCGATCCTGGAGGAGGGAGCGTCAAGCGAGAGCAGGTCACCGTCCGAGAGGGCCGAGTTCTGTGCATGGGTGGCCGAGTGCCACCGCCAGCTCGAGGACTACAAGATGTGCGGCGACTGGTACCTTGAGGCCGTCAAGAGGATTCTTTCGCAGCAGCTGGACCTGAGATCGAGGGCGAAGCAGGCCCTGCCGCTGAGCGAGAAGGCCCTGGAGAGCTACAAGCTGGGGGAGAGCCCGTCGATGTCCTCGAGGCCGCAAAGCTCAAGCAGAGACTCCTCGACCTCTCGAGGTAGGGAAGGCAACCAATCGGCCGGGGTCACTGCGCCTCCGCCGGAAGCGCGGCCTCAGGGAAATCTTACTTAGGGCGAGATGGATGGTCTTGTGATGCTCAATCCAGACAGGAGAAACAACCTGCTCTCTAAGGCCGAGGGCTGGATTCAGAAGGCCGAGAAAGAACGAGACCCGTTCGACAGGTACATGTCCTATTTCATCGCGTTCAAGATTCTCTACGATATGTATACGAAGGAGAGGAATCCGGAAGCCGACCTCTCTCTCGGAGACAGCAGGAGGGCTGTGGAGGTCGGAGACCTCATCGCCGGCAAGGAGGCCCTTCTCAAAGACCTCAAGAAACCGCTGCGGGACTACCTGGAGATTATCCCGGCGTTCCGGGAGGAGTACTGGGGACGGCCCCACCCGGTCCCGATAGCCAGCCGGCTCAGGGAAGCGTTCTACAGCGACAATGCGCAGGACACGATTGAGTATCTGCTGAAGTGGTTGTACAAGGTGAGGTGCAATGTCGTCCACGGAGGGAAGAACTACGACGAGAAACTGGACAGGACCATCCTCGATTACAGCAACGTGATGATTGCGAGAATTCTGTCGGACGTCCTCGCGGAGTACAGGCGAAGGTTCACCTGAAGAGGCAGGATGTTAGATCGTCCGTAGGATCCACAGCGGCTCCGCCGGTCGTCTAAAGGTGAAAGGCGACCCAAGAGGACTGAGAAGGCTCGGCGAGGCCCAGTCAGATGGAAAGCTTAACTCGTCTTTCCCTCGTTATTCGACAGATGAAACTGAAGGGAAAGGTCGCGGTCGTCACGGGCGGATCCCGCGGCATCGGAAGAGCAATCGCCAAGACCTTCGCTCGTGAGGGGGCTCACGTGGTAGTGAACTATGTCCGGGCTTCGGCAGAGGCGAGCAGGGTCGTGGAAGAGATCAGGATGGCGGGAGGAAGTGCCGTCTCCGTCATGGCCGATGTCTCGCAGAGGGACCAGGCGCAGAAGCTCGTCGATGAGACGGTCAACACGTTCGGAAGGCTCGACATACTCGTCAACAATGCGGGAATCAGAAGCGAAGGAACGGTGCTCGACACGACGGAAGAGGACTGGGACAGAACGATGGACGTAAATCTCAAGGGCCCTTTCAACTGCATGCAGGCAGCCGGAAAGGTCATGGTCCACCAGAGGTACGGCAAGATAGTGAACGTATCTTCGATATCTGGTCTCGGCGGTGCTCCAAGGGGAGAGTTGGCCTACAGCTGCTCGAAGGCTGGTCTGATGAACATGACCATGGTCGCTTCGCTTGAACTGGGTCAGTATGGAATCAACGTCAACTGCGTTGCGCCCGGCTGGACGGTCACAGACATGGTTCTCCGGGCAGCGGGCAGCGAGAAGAGGTTGGAAGAGATGAACCAGGTCAAGGCGCACATGGCGTCGATGGGAAGAGTGGGAGACCCTCAGGACATAGCCAACGTGGCCCTGTTTCTGGCCTCCGACGAGTCGAGTTTCATCTCCGGACAGGTAATCGTGGCGGATGGTGGCAGGAAGGACTTCATGAGTCACGCGTGATGGCACGAGCCCCAGCATCTCCAGACTAGACTGTCTTGGCTTCCGGAGATGATCGTACGGTGCGTAGAGTTCGCTGCGCTTCCGCCGGGGCATTTCATCCACACGTTGGGCGAGTCTAACGGCAATCACGTCTCAGCAGTTCTTAAGTAGTACTGCTGATGTGGTACTACCATGAGCAAGGAAGTACTCGTCACGAGGAAGGGTCAGACCACGATACCAGCCGAGCTGAGGGCGAAGTACAAAATCAGGGAAGGTACCAGGCTCGCCGTCGTCGATACTGGTGAGGGTATAATGTTCAAGCCCGCTCTTACGACCGCCGACCTTGCAGGAAGCGGGTCGGAGAAAGCCACTCCTGAAGAGATGAAGACCCTGCTCGACAGGACGAGAGAAGAAGATCTCGTGAGCCTGTACGATACGAGGTTCTTCTTCGAGCACTACTACTCGTCCGACCCGGCCACCCTGAGGAGGACCAAGGACGAGCTCGCGGGGAGAGGTCTGAGGTTCGTTTCTTCGGTGACGGTTCACGAGTTTTACAAGCTGGTGCTCGAGAAAGAGGGAAGAGAGGTCGCAAAGCTCAGGGTAGGGCTCATGGTCAAGGAGTTCACGGTGATTCCATTGGATGCGGAGTTGGCCGTGCTATCGGCCGAGATTCGCAGCAAGCATAGAATCCCGATGGCCGACAGCATCATACTGGCCACCGCAAAGATGCGCCAGCTCGACTGCGTCACCGACGATCCGCACCTGACGAAGGTCAGAGAGGCAAAGACGAGATGGCTTCGCTGATGATGCCACACCCTGCTGCACGTCTAGTTTGATCACCCGTGTGCGTTGCCTGAGCCGACCGCCTTCAGCTTGCACAAACGGTTCAAAGCGCCTCTGCCAGGGCATCATGGGTTAATCAACGCGGGCTGCTTGTGTTCGACCGAAATTGAGAAATAATCCTCGGACTCCCTATTCATCTATGGGGGCTCGGGCGCTGCCACTGTGTAGACCCATCAGGGCCGGCGCTCGAGTCGCGATGCTGGAAGACTAATGGCACCTGGGATAGGGACGGCAACGAAAAGGGCCTCCCCCGTCGGGTCGGTGCTCATTGGTGTACTCACCATCTTAGCTACTGAGCGCGCTCGGCTACCTTGCTTTTGGACTCGTGGTATTGGTAAGCGCCGGGACCGCCGCCCTCAGTCTACTTCCAGCCGAAGGTATCCGGTCTGTTTCTCGCGGCCACGATGTCGTTGCCGATCTATTGGCTCTTCATGGGGAACGCGGCTCAAGATGCCCAATCCCTACAGCTCTCGGAGCTCTCACTGATTCTGTTAGCCGTCACCCTGATTGCGGTCTATTCGGATTGGTTGGCGGGTATCGTTGGACTGGACCTTGGGTTCCTCCTCGCGCTGGGGAGCCTCGCGGTCGCGCTCGTAATCCCGATTCTGGCGTTCTTCTCGCTTCGGAGAGGCTGGAGATCAGGGGTCGTGTGCCTCGTCACCTTCTCCCTCTTCGGGGTATTCTACCTCGTGTCTATGCAGATCGGCTTCCTGGTACCGTTCAGCACGTATACATTGTTCTTCCCTAGCTTCGCAACCCTAGTGGGCACTCAACCCTTCTCCTCGCTGGCGACCGGGATCTTCGGAAGTGGCGCAGGCTCTTCCTCCAACCCGACTGCACCTGTCTTTGACTATCTTCCGATCTACTTCGCCCTCGTCGGTTCGCTGGTCATCATTTTGGGAACGGAGGGAAAGAAGTCGTTGTCCCGGTTCACATTTGACAGCCCCATAGGAGACGCTGCGATTCTCGCGGCGGTCTCTGGTTTCGGGTCCTGGCTGGTCTTCGGGTCGACGGCGACGACCCTGGGGGCTGCTCTTGTGGTTGCCTCGCTCACGTTGGGGTATCGACTGCTCGTGCCGGTACTGGCGGCGAAGCCCAGAACCCCTGACATCGCGACGGTAACCGCGTTGTTCCCGACTTCGGCAGCCAAATTGGCTGTGGAGTTCGACGAGAAGGAGGGGATAATCACCGAGTCAAATCCTGGAAAGTCAAAGATGATGAGGGATTACTGGGAGCGAACGAAGGGCGTCGCCGAGGTGAAGGAGGAACTGACAAAGGCCGTCGCTCTGCCAATCAAGCACAAGAAAGAGGCAAGCAAATTCGGAGTGAAGGCATCTCACGGGGTTCTACTGTATGGCCCTCCCGGGACGGGAAAGACGACCCTTCTGAGAGGCCTTGCTTCGATGCTGGAGATGAGATATGTGGAGGTCAATCCTGCACAGATCCTTTCAAAGTGGTATGGGGAGTCGGAGCGCAAGACCAAGGAGGTCTTTGATGAAGCGGAGCTGAACCCTCCCTGCATCCTGGCCCTGGACGAAGTGGAGAGCGTCGGCAAGAAGCGCGACTCGTACGCGGCGGATGACGTGACGCCGAAGGTCCTCAACATCGTCCTGATGGAGATGGACCGGATCTCTCGGGAAGACATCGACGTCGTCGTCGTGGGGACGACGAACAAACCAGATGCGCTCGACAGGGCGCTCCTCCGTCCCGGCCGCTTCGACAAGGTGATTTACATGGGACCTCCGGACGAACGGGCGCGGGAGGAGATTTCAGGTGGTACATCTCCGGAAAGGAGGTGGTGGCAAAGGACGTCGACTTTGCGAAGCTGTCGGAGAGATTCACGGGCGCGGACATCGAGGGCCTGGTCAACAAGGTGCTCGCTGGCGCGTTCTATGACAAGCTCGAAGTCCCAACAGGAGGGGACCCCGGTCACCCAGGAGATGTTCGAGAGCGCCATAAAGACCACGCAGGCTTCCATCGACTCGGCCACGCTCGAGGAATATGAGAGGTTCAGGGTGGAGTTCCAGAGGGAGCGGAGAATCAGGAAGGGATGGGAATCGGAGATATCCGACGTGAGGTTCGAGGATATCGGCGACATGGAGGCAGAGAAGCAGGAGTCAGGGAGATATTCGAGCTTCCGATTCAGAGGCCCGAGCTCTTCGAGGAGCTGAAGATGCGCCCCGTCAAGGGGGTGCTCCTTCACGGCCCGCCCGGCTGCGGGAAGACTCTGCTGGCCAAGGCACTTGCAACCGAGATTTCGGCAAACTTCTTCGTGGTGAGCGGAGGCGAGATTGCGAGGAAGGGAGCGGCTAACGCCGCTACCCAGATCAAGGACCTCTTCAACCTGGCCAAGGACAACTCGCCAGCCATAGTGTTCATCGATGAGATCGATCAGATAGCCCCGGACCGGTCAAATCCGATGGGCGCGCTGTACACCCCAGTGACCACACAGCTTCTCACGGAACTGGACGGCGTCAAGGAGCTGAAGGGCGTGTGGGTGCTCGCCGCCACCAACAGACCGGAGGTCCTGGACCCGGCGCTGCTAAGAGCGAACAGGCTGGAGAAGCACATAGAGATCCCTCTGCCTGACGAAAAGGCCAGGATGGCCATCCTAGGCGTGTGCCTGAAGGACGTCAAAGTGGGCGAGGGGGTCTCGGTCGAAGACATTGCAAAGAAGACCGGCGGCTTCAACGGAGCCGACTTGCAGGAACTCGTCAATGAAGCAAAGAAGAGGGTGCTAAGGAGGGTCGTTAGTGGAGACGCCTCGCCTCATGTAGTCGGGAAACAGGACTTCGACGACGCGCTGCAGGAGAAGACCAAGAGCAGGGACTCCTTGAAAGGCCCCGGTGGGCCACGATAGCAGAGCTGTAGCGCAGTACCATCTTTGATTCTGATTAGATGTTGCGCCATGTGTAGGGTTAATTGCGCATCCACGCGCGGCTGACGACTAGATGATGCGCTCGCCGCACTTGTTGCAGAACGCCGAATCGGCCGGGAGGCTCGCCCCGCACTTCCGGCAGAAGAGGGTGGGTTGCACCTGTCCTCCTGCTATCATCCGGGGGGCCGCCGGCGGTGAGAACTGACCCTGGGACTGCTGGGGCGCCATCCTCGGAGCGGTCTTGGGGTCGTGGAACGCGAACGACTCCTTGTATTCGACCTGCGTGACATGGTACGATGCCTGCGAGAACCTCTCCTTCGTGTTGCTGACGAGCATGCTGGCCTTCATCCTTTCGTTGAACTCGTTCAGGACGTCCTGCATCGAAGGCACGTCGGCTGTGGAGGTGCTGATGGAGATGTCGAGCTTGTTCGCCAGGGCCTGGAGGACTCCTCTCTTGTAGTGGACCTTGAAGTTGTGGACGAACGAGTACTTCCAGGGATTGTCATAGAAGTCAGACGAGGAGCTGGCAGCGCCCGTCCTTGCATCGAACTTGAGCTTCTGCAAGTCAGTCTGCTCTCCCTATTGCATGATATCCACTTCTCAGGGACTCAGGCATGGTCATCTCTGGGACGACTCTGAACGGTCAGGATTCCGATTTCTACCCGAGTGTCGAGAATTCCTAGGCAATTCGTTGAGCTTGCCGGCGACTCGGGTCAGTCTTGCGTTGATTGCGCCTCCGCCGAGGAATAGGGTTATAATCGAAACATGCGCGACAGCTGCCATGCCAGGCACGAAAGGAAAGGTAAAGGCGAAGGTTGAGGCCGACGTGAAGAAGGTCGAACAGGATGTCAAGAAGGCGGGTGCGGACATGAAGAAGGAAGCCGGTAAGCTCAGACGGAAGAAGTAGCTCTGAGACCGAAGACGGCACCCTGAATCTCTGCGCCTCCCTGCTGAGGGTGCGACAGAGGCTCCGAGTCATTCTGGATGGTCGACCGCGCCGGAATCGCAGGGCTCACCTTGGACAGGCTTACGGTGGCGGCCGAGGGACCAGGAGGAGAGGTCTGGAGCCCCGCGCCAATCAGCCCGAGTATGAGCACAGGGCCCTCTCAGGTGCCGTCCTGCCGAACCGAGATCCTGACGGTCGTCTTCCGGTCACGGCCTGTCCTGAACGCGTGACCCATGCCTTCGGTGTTGTGGTGCACCCCGACCCCTCCCCGCCCGTCCACAGCGATGATCCCGAGGTTGTCCTTGCCGAACCGGCCCTCGAGTCCCCTGAACGCGGCCATCACGGAACGCTGGGCCGTCCCGGTCCTCATCCTCGCCGCGACCGACCTGGAGACCAGCAGCCTCACGGCGTACTCTCCCACCCCCGTCGCTGTCGCCGCGCCGTTCCTGTCGGCGTAGAAGCCTGCGCCGTAGGCCGGCGTATCGCCTATCCTTCCCGGCAACTTCAGCCAGTACCCACCGGTCGAACTCGCCGCGGACGTCCCCCCTTTGGAATCGACCGCGACCGCTCCGACCGTTCCTATCCTTGGGAGTGCGTCGGTATTCAGGGTGTTCCAACAGGACCCGCAGTTCCTTCTGGTGGTGCTTCTCGAGATAGCCCCCGCCCGCGCCCAGTTCGGCCAGCATCTTCGCCCGGCGCTGGAGCTTCGGCGGGGTCACCAGGTCCTCCCTCCTGACTTTGCGGTACAGCTCCATCAGCTCGAGGGCCCGGTCGCCCTGCATCTCCACCATGTTCGTCTCCTCCATGATGAACCTGGCGACCGTTATCGGGTGCGCATACCCCGTCAACCCGGCGACGCTGCCAGTGGAGAGGTCGAGGCCTCTGCAGATCCCGGCGTCGAGTTCCACCCTCCCCTCGGACGTGAGGCAGGCTCCCCTGCCCGCGTTGAAGAGCCCGGATTCCTCCATAAGGTAGACCGCCCTCTCCGTCGCGTCGACGGCCGACCCGCCACCTTCCAGCAGGGGGCAGGTGTCCTCCACGATCCGCTCCAGGGTCTGCAGGATGTCCACCCTGTTGGGGTCGGCGAGCCGAATCCCTGCACCGCCGTGGATGGCTAGCGCCCAGGTCTTGTCTGCCAACGATACCGCGCTACTCGTGATGACTACTCTATTTCTCCCTTCGCAAAGATTCTGACCGGAGCCGCCGGAGCATTTCCTTCAACCCGCGCTTAACTAGCCGAATCTGCAGTTGTGGGCCGTGAACCAGAAGCCCCTGTTCACGGTAGAGTCTGAAGTCTTTCGAACCGCACACCGTGCGCAGCGGGAGGGGGCACAAGAACGTGAAGAAGCAGCTGCACGAGGCTATCATGAGGGCGGTAGACGGGGACGAGATCGGCGCGGCCAGAGAGAAGTTCAAGGACAAGACGCTGAGAATCGATGTCGAGTTCCGACTCTGGAAGGGGTCTAACAAGACGACCAACACGAGGGCGAAGAAAGACCTGGACAACCTCCTGAAGCCGGTCCTGGACGTCCTGCAGACCAGCCTGAACACCCAGAAGGTCGAGCCAGGCCTGGACCTGATAGAAGGCGATGAGTCTGTTCATGAGATCAACGCGAGGAAGGTCATCGTCGACGATGAGAAGGATGAGGGAATCCGAATCGTAATTCATGAGCACGAGCTATCTCGCAAGTGATGATCATTGCGCCTACGCCGCAGGTGCACACACCATCCCTCAGGATATCAAGAGTCGGTCGTGTTGCTAGCGAGGCATCGGCAACGACCGTCCCGGTCGTGCCCGCGACCTGCCAGCCAAGAGAACCGCGACCAACAACGCCGCGGTCACAAGCACGGGCAGAACGATCGACGGGCTCAGACTTGAGTTCGAGGCGGTGCTGGATTGCTGGCTCGAGACGGCGCTCGTCGCGATGGAACTTGTGGTACTCGCGCTTGTGGTACTCGCGCTTGTGGTACTCGCGCTTGTGGTACTCGCGCTTGTGGTACTCGCGCTTGTGGTACTCGCGCTTGTTGTCGTCCCTGTGGCACCCGTGGCAGTCGTTGTCCCGCTGCTGGCCGGCTCCACGAAACTGAGCACCACGGTGTGAGTGCTGAAGGTGGCCACGTAATTGATGTAGTAATTGGTCGAATCCTGAGTTACCGTGATGCCGGTCTTGATGCCGTCAATCGAGAGGACAGGGACGAAGCCGGGATTGACGAGCACCTTCGGAATCGTAAGAGTCCCGCCCATCTGGGCACCCGCCGGACCGGTGATGGTGAAGGTCAGGTTAGACATCTTTCCGTTCGAACCGAGGGTCGGGACGAAGTTGGAGTACTGGGAAGCGGCGATTGTCCCGCTGACCATGAAAGGGCTCGACAGCCCCTGGACCCAGATTGCTTCAGACTGAAGGGTTCCGAGGGTCCCGACGAACACCGTCGTCCCGCTGACGGTCACGTAGGCTACCATGTTGGTGCTGCAGGTCTGCCCCGAGACGGGGTCGACCAGCTGGGCGGCCACGTTGATGTTGTAATTGCCGTTTGCGGTGTTCTGCGTCCCGATGTTCATCAGAACGGTCACCGTCGAGCTCTGCATCGTCACCGGATTGAAGGCGAATCCCACGGTCATGGTCGGGTTGCTTGGGAATGCCCCGAAGTCGGCACTCACGGGAGTCTGCCCGCCCCAGTAGAGGGTGACGTAGACGTTGTCATTACCAGTCGTCGGCGCCGCGGGGGCCAGACCCTCCGTGAGGTACATCTCCGGACAGCTCTCACTGGTCGTTGCTGTCGTCGTCGCCGATGAAGTGGTCATGCTGGTGACTGTAGAGGAGCTAGACGTAGAGGTACTGGTGGAGGAGCTAGTCGTGGAAGCACTTGTGGAGGAGCTGATGCGTAGTAGTCGTGGAGGAGCTAGTCGTAGACTTGGTACTGGTAGAGGAGCTGGTCGTGGAAGCAGTCGTAGTGGTACTCTTTGTGGTACTGGTCGAAGTGGTCGACGACGTGAGCGAGACCTGGAAGGTTCCCGCGCACACACTTGTCGCGCAGACCGTGATGGTTCCCCCGTTCGACGGTAACGACCAGCACACGCCCTCGTCGTCGAAACAGCTGCCTACGATTCCCTCAATCGACGACTGAGCATACGTCTCGGGGACCCCGCCCATAGAGACCCCGGGCCAGCAGTTAGGCCCGGGCTGGGGAGTGTTGATTTGAACATAGTCGTTCGGACCATAGGCTGAGAAGTTGACCTGTTTCGCGGTGGAATTCGCATACGCAAAGAGCAGGATAGAGTAGTGCCCCGTGAAGCTGACCTGAGTCGGACATCCCGCCGGGTACATGGAGGAGTTGGTGGACCACGAGCCTGTCAGGGTCCCGGTCCCGTTGGCGATGCCGTCGAGCTCGCCGCCTCCTATCGACTGGTTGGCCGTGACCATGAAGGTGAAGCTGGTCGTCAGGTACATGGGCCCTCCATAGTCTGCGGGGACCCCATTCCAATTCAAGTTGAACTTCCCGGAGTAGGTCACCGATGTCAGAGTCGAGGCCCGGGTTGAAAGCGCGGGCACCAGCAGGAACGGCCCAATCATCATCAACAATAGGACAAGCGCTCCGCACGCCAGCTTGGTCATCCCGCCGGCCTTGTACAAACCCCTTCAAGCTCGGTCGAAGGGGCTATTCACATATATAGACATTCTCCTTCGATACTATGAAGAATCGAAGTTCCTTCGGCGCGTCGGCAGGTTCTGAGGAAGAAGCCGAGAGTTCCTCACTCTCACCCCAGGCATGAAAGGGGTTCATTGCGCCTCCGCCGGGGTAATTCATCCACACGTTGGGCTGGTGGGGCGAACCTACAGGAGATCGATGAACTCCTCGACTGTCAGTCCAGCGTCGCCGATAATCGCTCTGAGCGTCCCTTTTGCCACTCCCTATGGTTCGGGACGGTCAATCGGCGGTGTGGCGGCGATTCATTCCGCAGAATCATATGACTCCCCGTTTGGTGATCCACCGCATACCCAACCTTCGCGAGCGCCTTGACGACCTCTATTCCGGAGACCACCGGAAGCCTAGGCACTGACTTCTACCAGCTCTTCATCGATCGCAGGTGGAACGGGCTCCCTATGCTTCTTCAGGCTCGCCACGTACCCGTCAATGGCGTCTTTGATGTTCACGAGGGCCTCTTTCCTCGTCTTCCCCTGCGAGACGCAACCCGGCAACGATGGACATCTCGCCACGAACACGCCGTCCTCATCCTGCTCGATCAGTACCCTATACTTCACGATGGTCGAGAACCACAAACGGGAAGATTAATCCTTTGTGCAACCAGCGAGCTCTTTCCATATTCGTTCGGGTTCATAGCGCCTCCGCCGGGGCATTTAATCCAGAAGTCAGACTAGGAACATCGTAACAACCAGAAAAGTGGCACCTCTGGTAAGCCAATTATACTGACGGCGGGTCGGTGAATCTATGGTGAGTCGTTCGCTGGGACCCATCTCCGGTGACGATGGGGGAGACGGGAAATCCAAGACTGTCATGGAAGGAGGAATCACCTGGACTGACATCCCTGACCCCACCGAGGCCGATATGGCGACGCTCGCTCGCGACTATCACTTCCACCCCTTGGACCTCGAAGACTGTCTTTCTGTGAGGCAGCTGACGAAGGTGGAAGATCACGGAGAACACGTCTTCGTCTCTCTGCACTTTCCCGAGGAGCTCGAGTGACGGAACCATCGTCTCCAGGGGAATCTCGATGTTCCTGGGGAAGAACTACCTGGTGACAATCCATCAGTCCAGCTTCAAGGGACTCTCGACGCTCATCCAGTCGTGGAGGGCCGACGGAAGAGAACGGGACGCGGTCATGAGGTCCTCGGCCTACCTTGCCTACGCTATAATCGACCGGCTGGTCGACGGTCTCTTCGCGACTCTCGACGATGTGCAAGTGAGGCTCGACGGGATTGAAGCGGTGGTGTTCGACGAGGTGAAGTCGTCTGCCATCGAGATAAACTCCGCGCGCCGTGACATAGCCATCCTCGGAAGGATCGTGGACCCGCTGGTCTTGTACCTGCCTGACCTGGCGAAGGCTCAGAAGTTCAGCGGCGATGACCTTTCGATCTACTTCAGCGACCTCCGACACAAGGTCGGGAAGGCCTCTCGCGTGATTCAAGGGATGAGGGAGATGGTGGAGATATACAAGGACACAGACTTCGTCAGGAGCACCAACCGGACGAACGCGGTTCTTTCCATCCTTACGATTATCTTCACCCTCACCATCCCTGCGAGTGTGATAAGTTCCATCTACGGGATGAACGTGCCTCTCCCTGGAGGCTCGGTCGTTGGGCCGACGGGGTTCTTGGGGCCGTACACCTCCATGGTATTCATCTTTGGAGTGATGCTCGTCCCAGCGCTTCTCATGGCATGGTACTTCAGGCGCGTCGGCTGGTTCTAGCAGACGGGTCCTCCCCTGAGCCTGAGGAACCTCAATGACACGCATGATTGCGCCTCCGCCGGGGCATCCTTCATCACAAAGTTGGGCTTTGGTGAGCGGAGTATCAGTTTCTGATGAAGCGATGGTCTTCCCGCCGCAAATAATGGACTATGGTCTTTCCTTCCTTACGATGCCTTTCAGGTCAAAATCCCGGTCGTGTGAGAATATCTCTTTGACTTTGCGCCGTTGCATCACAGTCAACGTCACCGCGTCGGTGAAGCTCAGCTTCCTGTATTTCCTGTATGTGGAAAGCGCTTCGCCGAAGAGCTCTTCGTCGACATAGACCAGGTCGACCGATGACGAGGACAGGATTCCATCTATCGCTCCAATGATTGCCTCGACCCTTCCGCCTCTCGTCTTCAGGAGCGTCAGAGTCTCGTCAAGCACAAAATCAGTGGTTATCGCTGAAGGGAGACGCCCATCGGCCAGAGCCTGCATTACCCCAGAACCGTCTTTGTGGAGCGCGTCAGAGGCATCTATTCCCGACACCCAGATGGTTGTGTCTATGAAGATCAAGGGTTGGCTTCCAGGTCCTTTAGGTCCTGCAGCGCGCTCCGGGCTCTCCCAGTGCGTATCGCACCGATGGCCCTGGCGAGGGAATCGATTCCTTGAGGCCTGTCGTCGGCCGCGCCCTCGTACTTCTCGATATAGAGCCTGATGGCGTCCTCACCTTCGGGAGTCAGACTCAATCTTCCCGCGCCTCCTGATTACTATCTGCTTGAACTTCTTCAGCAGCTCGTCGTCTATCACGAATTTTACTTGGGCCATACCGCAACGTTCACAGTACTCGGGTACTGGAGTACTATAAAGCGTTTGGCCTCGGCCCGTTCATTGCGCCTCCGCCCGGGGCCTCATCAGGACTGTCCAGCGACCTGTGTTCTCTGATGTATTCCCGGAAGAACCAGAGACAGAAGGTCCTCTCGTTCTTTCCGACCTGCGACCTCTCCAGGGAGTTGTAGTAGCTTCGTCTTCCCCTGTACTCGATGTTCAGCATCGGATAGCCGTGGGCGTTCAGGACGAAGTTCATGATCAGCCTGCTGACCCTTCCGTTTCCATCGCTGAACGGGTGTACAGTCACGAACTTCAGATGCGCCAGTGCCGCGAGCTCGACTGCGTGCTTTCTCGTCTTGTTCGCTTCATACCAGCTGAAGAACTCCCTCAGCAGTGGCTGAAGCTCCACCGGCGCGGGAGGGACGAACCTGCTCCCCGCTATCTTCACACCGCTCCTCCGTAACTTCCCCGCAATCTCTGGGTCGGTCTCCTGGAAGAGTCTCCGGTGCCATTCAAGGACGACCGGGAGCGAGAGCTCCTTCCGGTACCCGAGCATCTCCAAGAAGACCCTCCTGTGGGCCTCGGCCTCCTTGACGTCTTTCAGTGGCCTTGCGCCAGGGGTGAGACCCTCCTCGAGCAGCTCGGCGGTCTCCCTCAGGGTGAGCGTGGATCCTTCAATCCTCTGCGTGTCGTAGGTGAATCTGACCGAGAAGTCCCTGAGCTCCTTCTCCCGGGCAGATCTGGGGGTCCTTGACCGTTCGGAGGCATAGCGATTCCTGATCCGGTCGAACCTCTCGAACCACCTATCTCTGTCGATCTCGAAGATGAACCGTCGCTGAATCTCCTCGAAGTCCTTCGGGATTGTGCGGCCCAGGTATCGCGACTTCTTTGTGACCGAGCCGTTCTTCCTGACGGTGTGTTCCAGGTAGTAGTAGGCGATCCCGTTTATCGTGCGCTTGATGATGGACGCCATGTGGGTTTGTTATCACTACATATTAATAACATTTTGCGTATCACGTCAGGTGTAGTGATAAGCATTTGCTTCGGGCATCTTATCCGCGTGTTGGGCTTGGGTGCTGGTTCTTTTGATCTGGCTGCCCGCAGACCTTCTTCGGTGACGAACCCCTCATATCATCTCTACTCCGGGCAGGTTCTTGAAATGCTGGTCGCCGGTTACCACCACGACTTTCCGTTGCAAGCCGGTAGCGTAGACGATCGCGTCGACCGTGTGCAGTCCCCGTATCTGCTTTTCATCTGCAGCTTGGAGCGCAATCTCCTGAGATAGGGGAAGGATGAAACTCCTCTCGATGATGAAACTCAGGCTGGCGGTAGGGTCCTTTTGGTCTCTCAAATATCTCGACTTCACTTCGGTCAGGCAGATGGAAGGCGTGTAGAGAGGCTCGCCGCCATCGACGTAAGACTTCACCGTGGCACCTCTTTCCGAGCCCTTCAGGTATTCAATCCATGCGAAGGAATCAAGGATTTTCATGGGGTTCCTTCTCATCTCTGAGGCCGGTCACGGTCAACCAGGGATCGACCCCGAACATGCTCTTTTTGGGAGTCGAGAATTGCTTGGTGAGAACCTCGTTTATGGTCTTGGAGATTTTCCGTCTGCCGTACTTCTTGACAAGCTGTTCGTATATCTCGTCCTTGAGAAGGATTGTGGTCTTTACGGGCATCAAATCACCGTAGATGTAATACATCAATGTCATATTTAAGGCCTGCCGAGTCTTTGGATTGACGCCCTGATGGAGTTCATTGCGCCTCCAGCGGCAAAGGGTTAGATTTTGAAATGCTTCGTGTGTATCGCCTTGACTTCTAGGAGAGCTTCATCGGTGGTCAGGAGCGTGCCCCTGAGCCTCTCCGCCAGCGCAGCGGCAAAGGCATCGGTCAGTGAGAGCCCGCTGTATCTGCACTTGGCTAGTCCCGCCGCCTTGGCCAGGTCCGCATCGGGTAAGACGAGTTCAAGTACGGTCTGCGTCTGGTGAAAGCGGACCGTTGCGGTCTCCCGTCCCTGCTTCTGGCAGACCTTGTAGTAGTGCTCGGCAAGGTTGGTGGAAGCGATGTAACCATGCGCCCTGCCATCTGCGATCTGTGCGAAGAAGGGCTTGACGCGATCGTCGCCTGTATAGTAGAGGGAGAGCGCTCCGGTGTCCACCACGTAGTTCATGTTTCGCTCGACTCGCGCCTACGCTCGGCGTTAAGCTCCCGCATTGCTTCCTTCATTATCTCAGCGTGCTCCCGGTCAATGCCGAAGAGCTCCATCATTGGTGGCACGGGGATCATAATGATTCGGGAATCTTCCTCCACGAAGACCACCCTACTCCCTGGCTTCAGCCCGTACTTGGCCCTCAGGCGGGCCGGTATGTTCACCATGCTTTTGCTGGTCACCTTCGCAGTTTCTGCCATTACCATGCGTAACAATGGAAACCATGTATTTAAGCGCAGATATGGTATTGCTGACCAGCGAAAGTGTGGAGATCATCGGGGTGCGGGCGGAGAACCTCGTTACTCCGTTGTCCAAAGGTGCGTCGAGTCATTCATGGGGTTCATTGCGCCTCCGCCGGGGATAATCACCCACACGTTGGGCAGTAGGAATCGGCCTTAGGTTGAACTTGAAGTACATTCGATAGGCCCGAGTCAAGAATGACATTGGTGCTTAAATGGCAGGATGATAGTGTATGCATGGACAGCTCTAAGCCAGGTCTGCGGGCTCCGCTGCATAGACGCTCCGCATTTAGGTGGCTGGACAATCGAAGGAAGAGACAAGAAGAGGAAGAGCACCACCGAATAGACGTACAACTCCAAGAGGAACGAAAAGAAAGAGAGGAGACGATGAAGAAGCTGGAGCAAAGGGCCAAGTTCGGCCACTCGATAATCGTCTCTAACGTGGTCGGCCGGAACCATCGCGACCCAGAGGTCTCCCCCTATCGCGTCCAACCGGCCGACTTCGGGGACTTCAGGAACCGTCAGGAGGAGTATCGACTGGCTCCTTCCACATACATCAAGAAAAAGTCCAACCAGAACGTGTTAATCTCTGGCGCCAGCGGAGCGGGTAAGTCTGTCTTAGCGTGCTACCTGCTCTCCTGTTTCGATTCGCCGAAACTGATCATCTCGTTCAAGGCCAACGACGAGTACCTGAAGGCCGGTTATCCGGTGGCCGACGTCTCGAAGATCGTCCCGAACCCGTTTGAGGACGTCGACGCGTTCATCACCGCCTTCGCGATCACCTTCCCGCTCGATGTGATTGGAGTGACCGCTTCTCAGGTCCCCGCGTTGATCTACAACATCGCTGCCGAGTGCGGAAGCTGGAAGGATTTCATCGAGCGGCTAGAAGGGCGCATCAACGGGACGAGGGACAAGGTCCAGCTGTCCGCTCTAAGGTTCATCGACGAGCACGTCCGCCTGCTGGTCTGCGACTCACAGAGGGACAGCGACTCCATACTGGCTTCGATCGTGCACGAGGGAAAATCCATCATCTTCGATTTCTCCAACCTCAACGACAACGCGAAGATATTCTATGCCGAGCTGCTTCTCAGACAGTGCCGGGCGCGCCTACACGACCGCAGCGAAGATCGCAAATGGACCATCTTGTGTGTCGACGAGGCTCACAGGCTCCTGCGCGGAACTTTTCAGCGATACCATTCAATCATTCATGAAATCGCCCGGGAAATCAGGAACGTGGGCGCTCTCTGGACGCTGGAACAGAACTACACAGACGCCCAGGACGATGTCAGAAACCAGTTTGCGACTCAGTTCGTCTTTGAAACGACGTCCAAATCCGATCTTGACGCGTTGAATGCCATCGACCCGATCCTTAGTTGGACCGCTCCCAGAATGGGTCCACAGAATTTCTTCGATGCCAAGGAGCCAGAGCCTGGCGAACTGTGGGTGCGCCATTTGTTTGCGAAGACGGCGAAGATTGAAGGCGACCAGCTGACATGGGTTCCGGAGCCCGCGAAGCCAGTAAGGTACGTCACGGACGAAGACCAGGTCGTAGACAAGCTGATTGTAACAAGGCTCATCCGGAGACATCTGGAGAAGGATGTGCTCTACGTGAGCCAGTTCGCCAGGCTCCTGATGGATCGTTATAAGTTGGGAGAGGATGAAGCCAAGCTCCTGATCAACGATGCCCTGCGCCCCCTGAGAGATGGAGGCGAAGTCAGACGGATGGAATTCGAGAGGGAGGACGGCCAGTCGCTCGTCCTGTACTACCAGTTACCCGAAGACACAGCAGGGGCGAGCATCCTGCACGCTTTCCTTACATCGCACCTTAGACGCTACCTAGAAGGTCGGGGTGACCGAATCGTGAAGATCGCCGAGATAGGCGATCTGGCCGCCGACATCGAGACCGAGAATGCGTTGTACGAGGTCGAGACGGGCCTGAAGAAGGGGAACGTTCGCGGCCTCAGGGAAGCGGTGAGCAAAGCCGAGAAGCCGGTGTTCATCGTAGTTCCGAACTCTGACGTGGCTCAGAGATATGCTGGACTGATGAAGGCAGACAAGAAAGTCAGCGTCGTCACGATGGCGAACCTGCCCCAGGCTCTCGAGGCGCCTCTTCCTGCTGCTTCTGGGGATTCGGCAACTTTGGCAGAAGAAGGAGCCAGTTCGATTTGATATGCAAGTGGTGCGGTGCTGGTGACATCTCCTTGGAACACACTTGCGGTCGGATGCCCGTCGACGTGGAGTATGGGCAAGGAGGCTACATTCAAGACATGACTGCGGCTGTCGGCGCTTGCGGCCGGTATTATGTTATGATGGAACCCACTCGGAACCTCGCCGGAGCATTCGTGAGGCTCATTTTGGCGAAGGCAAGCGATACGCTCGTCGACGATACAATCATCGACCGGCGAGAAGTAAGGATTACTGATGGCGGCTGGGGCCATCTGAATTCAAAATACGGTGATCTTGGTAGGCTGGAATCTTTCGATGATTTGGCCGCAGCGCGAGCAAGGCATTCGGTGTACCTGGAGGAAGCTATGGCCTACGCAAGAAGGTAGTCGGCGCGCTCGGTTCTCAAGTTTCAGAGCCTCCAGTTGATTGTTGACTAAGATGCAGAAGAATGGCAGTGCCATGCATAGGGCTCATTGCACCTGAATGATATCAGCTAAATTCTGAACAAACTCTCTGGAGAGCAAACATGTCTGCTCGAGCGTTAAACTCGATATGCTCTTATCCAAGTCGGGAGAACTCTTCACGGCTGTCTGAAGTTCGAACCGGTCACCCCCTGTTATTACACTCCAAGAGTTTTCTGGATTCGAAGTTCGCCCATACAGGTTTGCAAGGGCGATGAACCTGTTCCTTATTGCACGCGAGTGGGTTTCACTCTCCATCAGCGCCAAGAGTCCGATACCCGCCTGAGTTGATTCGCAGAGGTACTTGAGAGCGGCAATCACGGCGAGGGGCTTCTCTCCCCTGAGGCCAAAACGTGCTTGCGATGATAGCGTCTCGATGAAGAGTCTGACATTATCTTCTGCAGCAGCAGGATCCATTCTGAGATTATCCGGACCTGCGCCCTGAACCCGTATCGTCGTGTTGCATCTGGGACAGATGAGTTGGGCAGAATAGGCTTTCATTCGCGAGCCGCAGGACGGGCAGAAATTCAAGGGCTTGAATCATTGTCTCCTGCCGTTCATAAATGATTTTTCTACATGCGCGCGAGATTCAGGGCCTCTGGCCATTTCTTGCTCTTGCACTTTCGTAGAAAGTGTTGTGCCGTGCATAAAGGGTTCATTGCGCCTCCGCCGGGGGACACCCTAACATATTGAGAAGACGCCAAAAAACCAGGAGTAGGATTCACGGATAGGTAGGAAATCATTTTAAAGTAGGAATCCATGTCAGAATGCATGGCTCAAGAGGTCGTGGTCACGAGAAGAGGGCAGACGACGATCCCCGTGGACGTGAGAAAGAAGCTGGGGATCGAGGAAGGAACAAGGCTGAAGGTTGAGGCTGTGGAGGGCAAGGTGGTATTCACAAAAATCCCGTCCGTATTTGATTTGGCGGGGACGAGCAAGGGGACCGTTAAAGAAGCCTTCAATCGCCTCGACGCCATGCGGGAAGAAGAGGGATGAGGTCGGTGTGCTCTTCGAGACGAGGTACTTCTGGGCCATCTTCAGATCCAAAGATCGGCGAACTGTAAGAGAACTCAGAGCCATCTACGACCGGGCGGATACAGCTTATGTCTCCTCAATCAGCATCTACGAGGTCTACAAGCAGACGATTGAGTCCGAAGACATGCAGGTCGCTGATGTGAGGGTCACGACCATAGAGAACGAGTTCGATATCGTGGATGTCGACGCCGAGATTGCCGCGGAAGGCGCTAGGATTAGCCACAGGTTGAGGATTCCGATGGCCGATTCCCTAATCATGGCGACGGCGAAGCGGCTCCGCGTTTCGTGCGTCACCGACGACCCTCACTTCACCGAAGTCAAGCGTAACTGGATAAGAGTGAAGGAGTCGGATAACGAAAAGTAGATGCTATGCTAGGGTTCATTGTGCCTCCGCCGGGGATAATCACCCACACAAATCGGCCGGCTGAAGAGACACCGCCGGAAGGCTTCTTGATGCTCGCGTCTGCTATTTGGCAAGAACCGTAAGCGAATTGGAGACCTGAGGACCCCCGGGAGTCGTCTGATAGGCGAAGGTGAGGTAGTAGTATCCTGGAGTTATGAAATTGATGGTGGCAAACTCGTCGCCTGAAGGACAGAAGAGCGCTCCCGCATTGCAGACTTGGCTTTGGAAGAACGCGAAGGTTTGTGATGGGCAGTTGCTGCCGCTGCACGTCAGGGTGGGGAGCGAAATCACCCCGTACCCAAAGAATGTGATGGTAGTCAGAGCGTTCGCGTGAACGGATACGGAGTAGCTTGCGCCCTGGGTGATCTGGAACTTGCAGATTGTGGATGCGCTGCTGTTACCGACGCAGTCTATCCAGAAGCTGGGAGGCGCGCATTCATTGCAGCTGGAAGCCGAGTTCGTGGTATTCGAAGAGGATGTGAAGGTGTAGCTGTACGTGCCGGGGCAGTTGCCGCCAGGAGGGTATCCAGAGCATGAGCCGGAGGTGGTTGTTGAGGTCGTCTGCGACTGAGTCTCTCCACTGGTGGGTGATAAGCTGGTATAGCTGGACGTAGAAGATGTCAGGCTTGTTGAACCGCCGGGGTTCTCATTGAGTGTCGCCGGGCCACCACGATTCTCCTGATTGACGATGGCTAAGCCCATGGCTGCGACAATGATGATTACGATCACCCCGAGGACAGCGGTTCTTCTCCCGACTGCTGTACCTTGGGGCAGCATGTGCTGATGTAGATTGCCCTTTCGTGATTAATAGTTATGTCCGAACTGCAGAACCTCTAGGCGTTCTTAATCTGAGATGCCGAAGAATGGCATGCCATGCTAGGGTTCATTGCGCCTCCGCCGGGGCATTTCATCCACACGTTGGGCTATAGTAAGTCGACGAGCTGAACACGTCGCCCTTGCGAGCTTCGTGCGTACACTCCGACTACTTCAACGCGATCTTCTATCGCCGCCCTTCTCAGCGTGCCCTCCTAGCCTTGCGGCCGGGAGGGTGTAGCTGACAGAACACTCTTCTTGAGAGTGGCTTCCTGCTTAGATGCTTTCAGCAGTTATCCACAACAGCTTAGCTGCCCAGCTATGCCCTTTCGGACAACTGGTACGCCAGAGGCTGCGCGCCGCTGTTCCTCTCGTACTGAGCAGCGCTTCCTCGCAGTGTTCTTCCGCTTCCATCAGGTAGAGGCCGACCTGTCTCACGACGGTCTAAACCCAGCTCACGTTCCCCTTTAATGGGCGAGCAGCCCCACCCTTGGCCCCTGCTGCAGGACCAGGATGGGAAGAGCCGACATCGCAATCTGATCTGAGATTTCTCCCAGGATTAGACTATGTCTTCACCCTCCCGCACTTTCTCGGCCCCCTTGCGAGGACCTCGAACAAAGGAGGGGTTGGCGTATGATGGCAGGCTTTCCTCGGTGTAGCGACGCGTCGGAACGTGTCGCTTAATAGTCAGTGTGCCCATGCCTTGACCATGTCAGGCATCAGCAGCAATATGAGGTCGTTCGAAGGTTTCTGGGCGTTTGCTTCGCTCATAACCCTCATCATCGCACTCATCGTCGCTGTCTTCGGCTTCATCTTCCTCAGCTTCGACCAGATTGTGGGCGTCGTTGGGGTCCTCGTGCTGATGGGAATCGCCTGCTCGTTGCAGGCAATCTACTACCAGCGCAAGGTCGTTGAAGCAGAGAAGAGCAGCTGACCATTCGCCAAGCCATCTCATTGCGCCGCATGTTTTGCGCGCTCAGTCGTTACGGGGTCATATGGGAAGATCGTTCTACCTGTGATGGACAAACCACAGCCAGGACGTCACCGGCCCGCCCTATGGCAGGACGGCAAGCGCCGCGGCTGTGCCCGCTTTGCAAGCATCCGCCCGAAGATACCTTTCAGTGCCTCCGGAGCGGACGCCGCTGCCGGAAGATGATTAATCACCCCGTCTGTCCTTCCATTCAGTAGAAGTGCCCTTTGTGGAGCGAACTCTTGGCTGTTTGTTGCTTTAGCTAGAAGCAACCAATTGCTCGCTTACTTTACCCATAGACTTCCCACGGCGTTGCCCTCTCCCCTTTCCTCAGTGTTCTCAGAGGAGGAGGGGTTCGCCGTTATAAGCCAATGCTACGAACCGACATTACTGCGGTCCTACCCCAAAAGACTCACATTCGAGTCTGAGGTACCAAACCGCGGGGTCGATTGGAGCTCTCGCCCGCGACGAGCCTGTTACCCCTGGGGTAACTTTTCTGTCACATCAGGCCCCCAACAGTGGGGACTCTAATGATCGCTAGGCCACACTTTCGTGGCAGAAAACTCTGCGTTTAAGTTTCCTGTCAGGCTGGCTTTTCGCCTTGCCGTCAACGATGGAGTTCCAGCCGATGTGAGCAGAGCGATAATTTTGCACTATTTCTTTCAGTCTTCTTTTCTCCTGTTTGTCTTCCAAGCTCAGAACCCATCTTCTGTGTACGCCTTGCTGTGTTGCGTACTTCGAAGACGGAGTTATTCTGGCGCTCGTGAACCCCAGACGCTCTAGCAAATCTCTTAGATCTTCAAGCAGCTTAGGTGGCTTCGTAGTTTCCTTCGAAGCGAGTGCGAGTCTTGCCCTTCCACTTTCTCCTTCACAAAGAAATGCCGCTGCTACATACGGGACTATCAAATCCCTCGTAGTCAAGCGTTGTTTGATCGATTCTGGAATGCTTACGTCAGCTTGAACCTTGCTGCCTTTCGGCAGGCCCAGGTTTCTTCTGAGAAGCACTCCGATTATCGCAGGATAGTATAGTGTTGTTGCGGCTCCACTGGGCCGCGATTTGATCAGTGTCCTTCCGAAGCAGGTTTCGACTAGTTGCCGAAACCGGTCCAGAAATGATTTCTCGTCGGAGGTGTAGTGAACCCTCCAGTCCTGGTCTATTCCGCCATCGTGCAGGAGATGACCGAGGAATTCTGAGAACTCTTCGTTCAACTCTTGCTCGACTTTTGGCTCGAATAGTTTTTCACTGTCGTATTGTGTCTTGATGTATGCTAACCTTGGCCGCATCTCGGCCAGGTCGCAAAGTTTGTTCAATGATGAAAGCGGATAGCAAGCGTCGCCCTCCTTCCACCTATACATCTGCTTGGAGCTCAGTTGGAGACTTGCGGCAATCTGTTTGATGGTTCCTTTCTTCAGGAGCTTATTCCATAGTTGTGTATGAAACTTGTCCTCACACGCACAGTATACGGTTTCTGGCTTTTTGCTCACGTATATCTATGGTTGAGGGCAATTTAAGGTGCTCTGCCCAAACGGATTCTGACCCATCTGAGCCAACCTTTGGGCCCCCTCGATATCTTTTCAAGGGGGTGCCGCCCCAGCCGAACTGCCCACCTGCCGGTGTCCTCCCGTAGGAGTTAGCGATACAGTCGCGAGGGACGGGTGTTACATTGTTGACTCCACGTCAGCCGGAGCCGACGCTTCGAAGTCTACCCGTTACACTCTGCAACCGCAACCGAATCGCAGCAACAAGCTGCAGTAAAGCTCCACAGGGACTTCTCTCCCCGATGGAAGTTGCTGGACTGTTCGTCCAGCTTACGTAGGTTCGCCGGGTCGTAGATAGGGACAGCGGGGCCCTCGTTGGTCCATTCATGCACGTCGGAACTCACCCGACAAGGCATTTGGCTCACTCTGTTACTTCCTCCTTCGACCTCGATTGCTCGAGGCGGGCTCCCTGTTACGGAAGCCTCCATGCATCGCTGCATGGGTCGGACTATATCTTGATCGCTGCGAAGGCGATCTCTGGCGTATAGTCTCTGAGGATTCTGAATAGACTTGGAGATGTTCCTTTGCTGTTTCCTTTCTCATCCTGTTCTGTCGTCGGAACTCTGTTGGTTTCCGTTCTGTTTGTTGGTCTGTTTGCTTGTTGGTTTCTCCCTGCTCTTTGTCTATCCGGCCTTTCCTGCTGATTGTCTGCAGCCATCGCATTTTCAGTCCCTTGCGGGACTAGCGTGGCATACTCAGATTTTCCAGCATATAGCCAGATTTGTTTAAGGCAACTTTTGGTTGTGGTCACCTTAAGAGAGTCAGAGTTACTCCCGGCGTTTACAGGCCCTTAGCCCAGTTGAACCCAGGTTTTAGGTACCTGCACTGGCCAGGATTCATAAACTGTACACACCCTTTCGGGCTTGCAGTTTACTGTGTTTTTATTAAACAGTCGGGACCCCCTCGTTATTGCAACCTGCGATCCCAGTTCTACACTAAGAACGCAGGCACCACTTTTCGCTAACTTACGTGGCTAATTTCAGCTAGGTCCAGTGAGCTCATTCGGGATTTCTTTAATCCCTATCGAGCGGAACAGGTCAGCTAACTGACCTTCGTCCTTGATTGCGTTTATGCACGCCTTCAAGAAAGCTTCCAGCTCTTCAGAACGGCCGAACTTGCTGGCGATCCATTGATTTTTCAGCGATAACTTCCTGCAGAGTATCATCAGGCTGACAACATCGTTCTTCAGAAATCCGCGAAATAGTTTGCCTCTTCTGACTTTGGATTCTTCTAGGAATCCAATGAATTGGCTGAACGTCTCGAATCCCTGGAGCGAAGATATGTCGAGGCCATCTGGCGCCTCTGAAGTTGAAATGCCATTCAGTTGAAAAAGCGATTTCAACTCCTGCCTGAGATGCGGGTTTGTGCATCCTATCTTGATGCCCATGTGAATCTGGATCCAGCCATTCGCTCTGTTGTAGACAGAGAATTCTGGTCCACCATCGCAGGTGGAATAGTATCTCAGAAATTCTCCGGCTGTCTTCTTGTCTCCGAATATTTCTCTGGGTAGTTTGATTCTTGGATAACCCGCTTCTTCTCGGGTTGACCTTGGATATGTTTCGAATTTTCGTGTTCTCGTTGTACCGACCATCGACCGAAACATCTCGGTCAGTGGCTTTCCATATGCCCTTGCGCGGGCAGAGTTGTGTAGTTTGTCAGTGGTCCATCTGATGTCAAGGTTGTCTATGTGACTGAATTCTTTGACTAGTCGTTTGACGACTGCTGGATCTTCCGTGAAAGTGACTGTGTATCGCGTTCCGAAATCGACGGAACCGTCCGCAAGCACGACCGCAAGCAAATCATGAACTCGTATGGTTATCCCCGTAGGGAACGTGTGCCTTGCTTAAGAGCACCCACGTACGGAAGATAACCTGTCATTACGAGCTCCTGCGACCTATTTGCCGAGTTCCCTTACCTACAGTTCCCCGACACGCCTTAGGCTTCTCACCTAGGATCACTGGTGTCGGATCTAGGTACGATCTTCAATATCCCTATCCTCCTCTGTTTTCACTGTCTCCCGGAATAGGCCTAACGATCCCAACGGACCGCTATTCTCCCCTCGGAGGAGTTCTCGTCATTACGACACTCCCTCCCCCTTGGATGATTAAACAGAGCGAATAACTCTGTAAGGCTCGTCTGGAAGCATCAGAGGTGATGTTTTCTTGCGAATTTTCGGAATACCGAAGGCTGCGGAATATTAACCGCATTCCCTCATTCGACCAATACTGTTGAGTTTGGTCTTAGGATCGGCTAACTCCTGGCTGATGACGCATTGCCAGGAAAACCGTGTCCTTTCGGCGGTCAGGATTCTCACCCGACTACGCTGCTACTACTACCGGGATCTGCACTGGAGGTCGGTCCACTGGATCTCACGACCCAGCTTCTATCCAACCACCACGCCCATCTACCACATACGTCCCACAAGGACGCAGTCCAGAGTATCGGTACTTGGCTTTAGCCCCGTCCATTTTCGGGGCCCTCAACCTCGGCAGGTGAGCTGTTACGCTTTCTTTGAAGGATAGCTGCTTCTAAGCTTACCTCCCTGCTGTCTTAGGTCGAAGACTCCCTTTTGCTTGACACTTAGCCAAAATTTGGGGACCTTAACTCTAGTCTGGGTTAACCCCCTCTCGGTTATGAGGCTTACCCCACATAAACCCGCCTCCCCAAGTCTACTGCGTTGACACATTCGGAGTTCAAGAAGAAAGTGGATCCTTTCGAATCCTTGTTTTCTCGTTGGTGCTCTACAACGTCAACCACATCGTTGGAGACAGGACTGGGATCCGCTTCGATGGGAACTAGCAATCACCGATTTAGATAGGCTTTTGGCCCCTTGGCCAGAATCAGGGGACTAAATTGCACGTTAAGACCCTTGCAGTCCTCGACCAGGCTTTCGCCCGGCTTCAACTTGTTCTGGCCACGATCAATCGGTTTCTAGTCTAATCCGCCATGACTTTAAGGCCCTTTCAGACCTCCTGCCACGCCCCTTGCGGGGTTACGCAGAATCGCTTTCGCTTCGCCTCCGGGCTTTGAACCCTTAGGCTCGCCATGACAGGTAACTCCCCGGCCCGTGTTTCTAGACGGAACTCAGGACACTGAGGCACTTAACCCACTTTGAGGACCCTTGCAGGTTATCTCGGCGGACCGAAGCCCACGTTGAACCCCCGTTCGAGCGATCTCGCTGTGGAATCATGCCTCTTTCATGCCCTGAACGTCTGTAGCTGGATGGTTTCAGGCTCTTTGCACACCCCTTTCGGGGTACTTTTCAGCTTTCCCTCGCGGGTACTAGTGCTCTATCGGTCTTGGTTTGTGTTTAGTCTTGGGGGCTGCTTTCCCCCGTCTTCACGAGCCACTGCCAAAGCCCGTTACTCTGCCTTTCGCACAACCTCGTCGTCGAACAGTCTAAAGGACTATCACCTGATTTTGTCTGCCTTTCCAGGCAAGTTCGACCGCACGACTTCAGGGTTGCATATGCTAAGGCGAACCCCACATCTCCCAGCCCTTTCGGGCAAGGATTCGGTTTGGACTGTCCCGCGTTGGGTCGCCCCTACTGACGGGATCTCAATTGATTTCTCTTCCTCCTGGTACTCAGATGTTTCCTTCCCCAGGGTTTGCGTTCCTTGCGGAACGAGGGGATGCCTTGCGGCAGTCCCCTCAGATTGGAATCCATTCGGGAATCTCCGGATCGAAGGATGCTTGCGCCTCCCCGGAGCTTATCGCAGCTTACCGCGCCCTTCTTCGCCATACCAAGCCAAGCCATTCACCATACAGCGTCGTTGTGTCGGATGATTAACATCCCCGGCGGATGCTTGCGCGAACCCTATGCATGGCAACATCGCAGGGGCGCCCGCGAAGGCCCTTCCGTACCCTGCTAGCCCTTCCTATCGCACTCGCGTGCGACAGTGCATCTTCATTACGTCTGATACTGGCTTTGCTCTTCACTCCATTGCAGTGCGTATTCCAACCCCCGATTTCAGTACGTACGTCTTCCGTATGTACTAAGGAGGTGATCCGGCTGCAGGTTCCCCTACAGCCACCTTGTTACGACTTCTCCCCCCTTGCCTAACTTAGATTCGATCGCCCCAATAGGAGACGACCTCGTCAAAGCCAAACTCGGGTGAAGCGACGGGCGGTGTGTGCAAGGAGCAGGGACGTATTCACCGCGCGGTGATGACACGCGGTTACTAGGGATTCCATATTCATGAGGACGGGTTTCAATCCTCAATCACAACTGGGGTAGGGTTTGCGGATTGCCTCCTTCTTTCGAAGTCGGAACCAATTGTCCCTACCATTGCAGCCCGCGTGTGGCCCAGGAGTTTCGGGGCATACTGACCTGCCGTGGCCCCCTCCTTCCTCCGCTTTAGCAGCGGCAGTCTCGGTAACTAGCCTCTATCCATCTCTGGACAGTTAGCAATTACCAATAGGGGTCTCGCTCGTTGCCTGACTTAACAGGACGCCTCACGGCACGAGCTGGCGACGGCCATGCACCTCCTCTCAGCTCGTCAGGTAAAGTCTTCAGCTTGACCCTCAACCTGCTGTCTCTCCTGGTAAGTTTCCTGGCGTTGACTCCAATTGAACCGCAGGCTTCACCCCTTGTGGTGCTCCCCCGCCAATTCCTTTAAGTTTCAGTCTTGCGACCGTACTCCCCAGGCGGCGAGCTTAACGGCTTCCCTGCGACACTCCAATCGCGATTTGCGATTGGATCATCTAGCTCGCATCGTTTACGGCTGGGACTACCCGGGTATCTAATCCGGTTCGCTCCCCCAGCTTTCATCCCTCACCGTCGAGCGCGTTCTGGTGGACCGCCTTCGCCACTGGTGGTCTTCCACGGATCAAAGGATTTTACCCCTACACGTGGAGTACCGTCCACCTCTCCCGCCTCCTAGTCCCGCGGTATCTCCTGCAGGCCAACGGTTAAGCCGTTGGATTTAACAGAAGACCTACGGAACAGGCTACGGATGCTTTAGGCCCAATAATCGCCCCGACCACTCGAGGAGCTGGTATTACCGCGGCGGCTGACACCAGACTTGCCCTCCCCTTATTCACTGGCCGTTTTAGAGCCAACAAAAGATCCCCTCAGCGGGGACCACTCGGATTAACCTCGTCACGCTTTCGCGCATTGCGAAGGTTTCGCGCCTGCTGCGCCCCGTAGGACCTGGACCCTTCTCTCAGTGTCCATCTCCGGGCCCCCTCTCTCAAGGCCCGTACCGGTTACAGGTTTGGTGGGCCATTACCCCACCAACAGCCTGATCGGCCGCAGTCCCATCCTAGAGCAGATGCACGAAAGAAGCTCGCGCACCCCTTTAAGTCATCTCTCCTTCCAGATGAGGTGGCCTATCATGGAATTAATCCCAGTTTCCCGGGGTTGTCCACGTCTCTAGGGCAGGTTGACTACGTGTTACTGAGCCGTACGCCACGCCTCCCGCAACAGGGAGACGTTCGACTCGCATGGCTAAATCTCAATCCGATAGCAGTCGGGTCCAGCAGGATCAACTGGAGTCGATTATCGGGAGTTGGATACGCATTACTGCGGAGTTAAAGCATTGCCAATGTCAGATCTAACTGTTCGTTAGATCTCCACTTTGTGTGCGCGCATCTGGAGGCCGTGCGTATCACAGATCGGGCTCTGCCCAAAACTCAAAGCAGGCGCCGCCAAGCTATGCGCAAACTCGACGGAGGCTTTAGGTCTGGATATAAACGTTCCCGGAGAAACGGCTCAAAACCGGTCGTTCCGGCGGCACAGGCGCACCGCGGTTTTCCCCATTGAAAACGCAATTCAGGATAGTTTCCGACGCTCACTTCTGCTTTTGTTCAACCGGAGGCCGCCGGCCACTATCACGATCCCCGTTGACATCGTGACGACCCCGAAGAGCAGGGAGTCCGCGGCGAAGGACAGTGCGGAGAGGCCCGCGACGACCACCCCGAGGTAGACCAGCCGTTCGCCGTTCTCTAACGACAGCACGTCGCGCTCGAGCTCCTTCCTGTACCGGGTCAGCAGTATTCCCAGGACTCCTCCGGACACGACGATTACGAAGAAGTAGAGGGTGAGCACGGAGTCATAGTTGCCGAAGGTGAGCAGCAGTCCGACCTCGTCCCCCACGAGACCCCCTCCCAGCCCGAAGAGGACCGCGTAGAGCCTCCTGAACCTAGGGTCGTCGTGGACTATGCCGAGCGCACCGGCGACGACCATCATCGTCAGTCCGTACCAGAAGTGGTGGAAGTGGATCCCTCCCGTCACGACCACAGTACCAGGGTTCAGCGTCGCGAAGGCGCGCGCCACGAGGAAGCTGGCGATGAACGAGAGGAACATGAGGAAGACCAGTCCTTGGGTCGTGCTCCTGCGGACGGGCTCTCCAGTCATGGCTGTCGTTCGGCTTGGCTGCCGCAGGAGTATCTAAGGTTGAATCTGCTCAGGGGTTCAGAATCCGTAGGCCTTCCTGTTCAGCCAGGGCACGAGGGCCATGCTCACGCACTGCTCGGTCATCTGGAGCCGGGAGACCCTGCCCATCGTGATGTGATAGACTATGCCCTCCTCCTCGTCTATCCTCTCGGCGTCGGTCAGCTCGTGGGAGTACCTGTCGAGCTCGTTCCCCTCCTTCTTCATCCTCCCGATGAAGCTCTCTGGGATGAGGAACCCGCAGGAGAGGCCGGTCCCCGAGTGGCCCTCTCTATCAACTATGACCGCGACTTGCAGGTTGATGTGCCTGCTCGCGGTGATTGAAAGTATCCCAGCCTCCACCCCCACGCCGAAGTCGCCCGACGACGCTGAGATTGCGAACTTCGCCCTCCTCGAAGCCCCTGAGAGCACCTGTTTCATGCCGATGGGCTGGGCCCTGACGATGGAGGAGGTGTCGACCTCCATGAACGTGCACCTGGGGAAGTAGAATGGGAAGACGTTCCTCACGCCCTTGGTCTTCGCCGGGTTCTTGGAGCCTATCGCGACGAGCGGTCCGGGGCGGTTGCCTTCTTCGAGCATGTTGAGAGGTCCCAACCGGCGTTTTATAGCCCTGAGGCCTTCGCCCGACCGCTGCGCTCCGGGTTGGCTGCTAGTTCACTCTGAGCTCGTCGAGCAGCTTGGAGATGTCCGCCGTCGAGCTACCGTCCCTCCGGGCGATCTCCTGTTCCGCCGGGGGCAGCGACTTGTAGGTCGGCAGCCTCGCGCCCAGCCTCTCCTCATAGGTAGGGACGTGCTCGTTCTGGTAGAACACCCCGACGGGTGTGTGGTCTCCCCACTCGAACGACTTCATGATGCCCTGCTTGATCTTCTCCTCCATCTCGCCCTCGTCGCCGGTCTTGACGACGCCGTCGTATCCCGTCGCGTCGAGTTGGTAGGTGCGCGGCATCGGTCTGCCCGCATCGTCGAGGAGCCCCTCTCCCTGCCAGTATTCCTTGGTCTGGATGTCGTTGTAGGTGGGGCAGGGTTGGAGCACGTCGACGAAGGCGAACCCCTTGTGCAGGACGGCCCTCTTGATTATCTCCTTCAGGTGTCTGACGTCGTAGGCGTAACCCCTCGCGACGAAGGTGTAGCCCGACGAGAGCGCCAGCATGATTGGGTTGATCGCCGAGTTGATGTTCGGGTTCGACAGCGACTTGGTCTTGACCCCGAGCTGGAGGGTCGGGGCGGCCTGTCCCTTCGTGAGCCCGTAGACTCCGTTGTCGTAGACGATGTAGGCCATGTCAACGTTCCTCCTCCCGGAGTGCACGAAGTGCCCCGCGCCGATGCCCATCCCGTCCCCGTCACCGCCGACGGCGATGACCTCGAGGTTGGGGTTCGAGAGCTTGATGCCGGTCGCGAATGGGAGGGACCTGCCGTGGAGGGTGTGCACGCCGTACGCCTTGAAGTAGTGTGGCGTCTTGCTGGAGCAGCCGATTCCGGAGACCAGCGCGAGCCTGTGCGGCTCTATCTTCATCTCGGCGAGGGCCATCTGCACCGCGCTGATGATGCCGAAGTCTCCGCAGCCGGGGCACCAGTCGTTGTGGAAGTCGGTCTTGAGGTCTGTTAGTTTAAGCGCCATTTGTCAATACCAACCTGTTGGGAGCCGTTCCGTCGGCGATCTGCCTGACCGCGTCGTAGATCTCCTCCTGCGACATCGGCCTACCGTTGTACTTGAGGACGTACTGGTCCACGGGGACGCAGGTCATCTCCCTGATCACGCCCCCGAGCTGTCCTGTGTAGTTCATCTCCACGTCTACGATCTTCTTGGCATTCGATAGTATCCCCTTCACATATTCCGTGGGGAACGGCTGGATGAGCCTGAGCTGGAGGAAGTTCACGGTTATGCCTTCGTCCTCGAGGGCGTCCATGGCGTCGAGTATCGCTCCCTTGGTGGAGCCCCAGCTGACCAGCGTTATCTGCGCGTCCTTGGGCCCGTGGAAGTTGACCTTCTCATCCAGGGGTATCTCGCGGGCCGCGGTGGCGAGCTTCTTCATCCTCTTCTCCATCATCATGTCCCTGTTGGTCGGGTCTTCAGAGATGTGGCCCTTCTCGTCGTGTTCGTCCCCCGTGTTCCAGTATATGCCTCCCTTGGTGCCTATGGCCGGCCTCGGCGAAATCCCCGATTCCGTCTGCTTGAACCTGAGGAACTCTGCGTTCTCGTCCGCCTGGATGCCCTCCCTGATGAGCTCGCCCCTCTCGATTTTCACCAGGCCGGGGTCGAACACCGGGTAGGTCTGGTCGGAGTTCGCCATGGCCTTGTCGACTATGTGGATGACAGGCACCTGGTACCTCTCCGCGTAGTTAAAGGCCTTCGCTGTGTCGTAGAACGCCTCTTCAAGGTCTCCGCTGGCCAGGACGATTCTCGGGAAGTCCCCGTGGCCTGTGTGCAGGGCGAACCTCAGGTCTCCCTGCTCGTGCCTTGTCGGAAGTCCGGTGCTCGGGCCGCCTCTCTGGTAGAGCGTCACGACGACGGGAACCTCGTTCATCCCGGCCCATCCGATGCCCTCCGCCATCAGCGAGAATCCCGGGCCTGAAGTGGAGGTGGAGGACCGGACGCCTGTGAGAGCACCGCCCACGGCCATGGTTATCGCCGCTATCTCGTCCTCCGTCTGGACCACCGTTATGGAGTTCTGCATGGCACTCGCCTCGGTCGCCAGCGGGCCGTCGACGTCGATGTTCTCGTGGGCCTCGAGGTACTCGCTCTCGTCGCTCGCCGGCGTGATCGGGTAGTAGGTCTGCAGCCTGCAGCCGGAGAGAATCTTTGCGATGCCGATGGTGCTGCTGCCCCTCAGGAACATGCGCTTCTCGGTCGTGGGGACCGGCTCGAGCGTGTATCCGAACCCCCCGTTGTACTTCTCCCTCACGTACTCGTACGCTGTCCCGATAGCCTTGGCGTTCATCTCGGCCACCCTCGGCTTTGACCTGAACTGCCTCCTGATTGCTTCGCTGATGTTGTCCTCTGGATAGTTGAGCAGCGCGAAGGATGAGGCCACCGCCATCACGTTGGTCATCTTCATGAGAGAACTGAGGGAGGTCTCGCCGATCTTCTCCCCCACCTTCCTCAGGAGGAAGAGGTATGGGATGGCATAGATGTGGACTCCCCTCCTCCTGGCGAGCTCGAGGACCCCGTCGACCGTGTGGGGGAGCTGGCTCCCGTCGAGCTCCGAGTAGAGGCGCTTGCTTACGTTCGCCTCGACCGTGGGCATGTTCTCGATGGCGTCCTCACCGAGGGACGGGTCGTAGATTATCGCGCCGCCTCTCCGCACGTCCTCGGCGTGACGCACCACGGTCTCAGCGTCGAAGGTCGCGAGCATGTCCACCGTGTCCACATGGGAGCGGACGACGTCCCTGCTCAGTCTCACCCTGAAGTAGCTGTGCTCACCCTTGATGTTGGAGTAGTACTCCCTGTTGCCGTAGACCTGCAGCCCTCCCTGGGCCGCCGCCCTGGCGAAGATGTTGGCGGAGGTGTCCACCCCGCTTCCTTGAGAACCGCCAATCATCCATGAAAAGTCATTGCGCCTCATAAACCGGACCTGACTTTTCGCCGTGCGCTTGAGTAATAAGAATATTGTTCATATAGTCCTTACATTACTTACGGATTATGAACGAAGTGAGGAAGGTCCAGAGGGCCGGTGAGAAGACGCTGCTGGTATCTATCCCCTCGGAGTACGCCAAGCATCTCGAAATCCACGAAGGAGACAACGTCACGGTCAAGGAAGAGGAGGATGGCACCCTGAGGGTAATTCCCACGGTCAGGAAGGCGAAGACGGTGAAGGCTTCAATCAGGTCGGACTTGGTGGAGAACGACGACCTCCTTTCCAGGTTGATTATCAGCTGCTACATGCTCGGCTACGACTCGATTGAACTGGCCTCCAAGAACGGGATCAAGTCGTCGCGGCTGACCCACGCCAGCAGGACGATGAGAGAGCTCCGGGGGCTGGAGATAGTGGAATCCTCCGAGAACAAGCTGTTTGCGCAGAGCTTCATGGATCCCGCCAAGTTCCCGGTGGACTCGCTCATCAAGCGCCTGCAGCTGCTGGTATCGAGGAGCCTCAAGGACTCAATTGAGGCACTGCGCAGCGTAAATCCTGAGATTCTGAACGAGATAAGGAGAATCCAGCAGGAGGTCGACGAGCCTCTACTGGCTCATAGTGCGGCAGCTTCTCGTCGCGCTCAGCAGCCGAGAGATTTCCAGCAAGATTGGCCTCGAGAGTCCTCTCCACACGTCCGGAGACAGGGTTTCCGCGAAGACCATTGATGAGATAGGGATGATAATAGTGGAGCTGACCGAGGAAATCATCGGCTTCAAGGAGTCGGGCATGAAGGTCGAGGGTTCCGTTGTAAAGAGCATTGAGGGCCTGGCCCGCAAGGCCCAGGACTCGTTCGATGTCACCATGGAGAGCCTCCTCACACCGGACTCCCGGACCATCGAGAAGGCCGTGGAGACAATAGGCGACACGCTGCAGCTCGAGAGGGAGGTCATGGATGAGCTCTTTGAGTTCGAGAATCAGAGCATCAGGCGGATAATATCAGACTTCGGGCAGTTGGCGCGGTACTGCAGCATAATCATCGAGATAGCGCTCAACAGGCTGCTAAGGAAGACGAGCCGGATCTGCGTCATAACCAGCCAGTGAGGACATCAGAAACTCCTTCGAGAGACCATCGAGCGGTCGGAGTGAGAGTGCCGGTGGCAGTGCCTATGTCCAGAGGTAGAAGCCGACGAGGACCAAGAGAAGAATGAAGCAGCAGCCTGCAATCAGGGGTACCCTTCCAATCTTGCCGTCGTCTGTGATTCGTCTGCGGACGTACGAGACCAGCGCAAACGCTATCAGGTCTATGGCCAGGTAGATGGCGAAGGTCGTCTCGTCGCCTGAGCCTACCGGATTGATTGTCCAGAGTACGAAGACCGAGAGCGACGCCACGAGGAGCAGAAGGGCAACGATCCGAACGCTCATCTTCTCTCTGATGGCTTCGGCGTTGGAGGTGGATTCTTCGCTTGTCATTCCTTCCACCCCACCTCAAACGCCCTGACGCGTCTCTTCACTGCGCCCGTCGAGAGGTCGAGCCTGTACACCAGATACGCGGTGCCAGCCACGGCTACAGAAATCAGCCCCAAGGAGGCACCCAGCGAGTCGAGCAGGGCTGCCGGCGTCGTACTAGCGGCCATCATGCCTGCGACAGCGTTTATCGAGCCGCTGATACCGAAAGTTCCCAGCACGAGCAGACCCACGAAACTGCCCGTGGTCCAGAGCGAGGCCGAATGCAGCGCCGACTGCACAGATGGTGTCCTGACCACAGCTCCTCCTGTAGGCGGAGAGGCTCGAGTGGCTCTGGAGATTCCCCCGAAGACGAGTCTGTAGGCGACGACCGAGCCGACGGCCACGAGAAGAGCCGTCCCGCCGAGGACCAAGACCGCCTGTTCGTTTGGTATGACCTGCCCCGGCGTCAGTTGGCCCCAGATGGTGAGCGCCGCAATCTCAGCCACGAAGATGAGCCCGAGGGTGATGTACTTCATCCTCCTCGCGATTGACCTGGTCGTGCCCCTGTCTATGAATGGCAGAACGATCAGGGTGAGGAAGATCAGCGTGATCAGGCCAAGGGCGACGGGAAGTCCCCACGTCTCAAAGGTCTGTATCTTCAGAATCTGATAGATCCAGAGGAAGTACCAGTCAGGTTGAGCCACGACCTGCCCCGCCGCCTGGGCCGAGTACTCTACAGGCAGATTCAGAGGGAAGATGGCCGAGATGAGGAGCATCCCTGCGCCGAACAAAGCGGCGAGCTCGAGCAGGTAGAAGGAGACATCCGGGAAGATGGGTATGAGTTTGCGTTTCTTGTCCGTCACTCCCGTCACAGGTTCGGCTACTCCGTGCGACTCCAGCATGTACATCTTCGCCGCCAGCAGGACCAGAAGCACCGCCGGGAGTATGAAGATGTGCAGATCGTAGAACCTGAGCAGCTCTGCGGCGTCACCCCCGTTCCCCACGACGATGAAGCTCAGGAATGACGAGACTTGGCTGGGTAACGCGTTGATCATCCCCGTCCCCACGTCCGTCGCCGACTTCGAGACGACCGTCCACGGGAGAAGGTAGCCTGTGAACCCGAACCCGAGCGTGATGAACCCCATCAACATCCCCACGACCCACATCACCTCTCTGGGTCTCTTCTGGATTGAGACGAAGTATCCGCGCATCATGTGCATGAACGCCAGCATTATCATGGCGTAAGCCGTGTACAGGTGTACGGTCTCGAGAAAGGTTCCGTCAGCTCACGTGCTGGAAGATGTACTGGGTGGTCGCGTAGGCCTGTGTGGGGCTCGGGACGTAGTAGAACATCATCAACAAACCCGTGGTCCCCTGAATCACGAACGCAACCACGGCCAGCGCCCCGAGCCAGTAGAATGGGTTTATTGAGTACGCAGGAGTCGGGCGAAGCATGGGATAGGAAAGCCCCAGTCTTTCGTCGAACCATCCGGTCAGTCTCTCGGCCGGTGTCCTCTTGGCCGACTCGGCGGGGCCGTCCTTGCTCTCTGACACCCTAGGTCACCGGCGTCCCGCCCTGCAGGTCGTAGAGCACGTTGCTGCTGCCCGTGTGGAAGCCGAAGATGGTGGGGGACGTCATTCCGGTCGCGTAGATGTCCCCGGTCGAGTCGTCATCAGCTCAGTATCACTTGGGGCACCGGTCTGTCCGCCGGTCCTCCCAACACCTTCGCGCCGTTCACAAGGTCGTATTCTGAGCCGTGGCAGCAGCAGTAGCCCACCGGATTCTTCGCCTTGTAGGAGCTGTCGCACTTCGGCGAGCCGCCGGTCGCCACGTAACCCCAGATGCATCCCAGGTGCTGGCAGAGAAGGCTGAACGCGACGATGTCGCCGTCGGGGCCGACGCCGTTCTCCGCCTTCACGCCCAGCTTCACAAGGACGTTCGGCGTCTCCTCGAGGGGATAGTTGAACGTGACCGTCTGGCCGAGGTTGGATCCGGTCAGGTCGCTGACATTCGCGACCTGAATCTGTGGGAAGGGCGAGGATGAAGCGGAGCCTGAAGACTCCGAAGAGGTGTTCGTGCTGTTCGAACCTCCGCTGGAGCCAACTGTCACGGTTGACGTTACGGTCTTCGTGGTAGGTGGTGGGGGGCTGGGGGCGGGGGCGGAGGGATTGAGAAGCGACTGGGCGACTGACGCGATTCCTCCCGCGACCAGCACGGCCCCGAACGTGAGGGAGAGCGTCAGGAATTGCCTTCGAGGGTTATCCTTCTCGCTCTCGGGCTTCACGTCGTCGGTCTTTGGCGGTGTGCTTCCCTCCCGTCCTCCATCCTCGGCATCCGAAGCAGAGGTCATTGTCCTCTCAGAACCTCGCTGGTTGTCCCTACGGCGGGAGAGCTCAGGACTTGTGTGAATGTGCTGCCGGCTGCGATGTTCACCAAGGCAGGAAAAGTAAGACTGGATAGAACGTCTCCATTGGATGATGGTTGCTGACTTGAACTCGTTAGCAGAAAGGTGAAGTGGAACGAGGGCATCAGTTGTGGGTGGTCCTGGGGGGTGAGCAGTGGATATCGGTACTCGACGACCGACTGATTGTAGTAGTTGATTGCACCCCACCATATCGATGGGTAGAGGTCTATCGTTTGGATGCCGGGATTTCCTGTAATCGTCAGGTAGAAGGTCACGTTGCCTCCGCTGTTGAACCCGCAGCCGTAGCCGATGTACGAGTTGTCGTAGTCGAGGGCGGCGATGTTGGTGTTGAACGTCCATCCAACGCCGGACATCGTTATCGCCACGACCGTTCCCGCGGGCCCCTCGGTGGCATTGATGGAGGCCGTCCTCTGGAGGAAGAGAGTTGCGTTGGAATGCTTCGTCAGGCTGCCCACGGATATGAAGTGGAGGCCCCCCAGGTCAGGCGGCACCTTCATTGTGAAGGAGAACGATCCGGTCGAGTCAGAGGTCACGTTCCTCAGAGGCTTGGCGACCAGCTGGTAGCCGTGCAGGTTGTTTCCGCTCCTCGTGGACCAAGACAGAGGAAGCTGAACGTTCGGAGTGAAGCCGGCGCCCGTCACCGTGATGGTCTGGCCGACCCCGGCGATGTCTGGGGAAACAGAAATCCTCGGTCCCGTCGTCGCGTTGTTCTGAGGAACGGTTATCGCTGGCCGATCGACCGAGGCTACTGGAGCGAAGCTGACGGTAGTTGCTGCGGAGCTCGTCGTGGAGCTCGACGCGAGGGTCAGGTAGCCCGCGACCCCCGTCACAGCAACGACTATGATGATTATGACCACCGTTACAGACCTTGCAATCGCTTTGCGCCTCTCAGGTTCGATTCTGGTGATAAAGAGCCCGCAGGCCGCGACCGCAGCGGCCACCACGAGGAGCGACGCGACGCCGATGGAGCCTACCGAATCTGAGCTGCTACTGGACTGTCCCGTCGTCATGTCAAACTGTGCGTGGAACGGAATGTACGGAGGGAAGACGGATTGTGTCTCCGAAGAGGGCGGTCCCTGTTGCGGGTTGAGGTAGGCCGGGCCGGGGTACCCCTGGTAAATCTCGACGTAGTGGGTTCCGAGCGTCCCGGATGCGTAGAAGGTGAAGTTCGTCGCCCCTCTTGTGGAGATGGCGGTAAAGTAGCCCACGTAGGAGTTGTCCCAATAGAGGTGGTAGCTGGTAGAATATGACCCGTAGCCCAGTCCGGTGGCGGTCACCTCTATTGGGGTGCCCGCGGGTCCGCTCGTGGGCGAGATATGGAAAGACGGCTCAAGCGTGAATATGCCGTTCCCTGGGAGTGTGGTGCCGCTGGAGGTCACGGCCTGCAGGGTGTGCTGACCCCCGTAATCCGAGGGGGCGGTTATGTTTACAGAGAAGGAACCGAGGGCGTCGGTCTTCACCGAAGCGAGCGTGCTCTCAATCGGGGTCGCGTTGAGTCCAGTGACTTGAGGGGGGTTTCCCGAAACGATCCAGCTCGCATCCACTGTGCTCCACTCGACCACCAGGCTGGTGTTGGCGGAGTAGCCCTGTCCTCTGATCGAGATTCTGCTTCCGACGATGCCCGCCGTCGGTGACACCGTTATCGAAGACTGAGTTGCGGCGCTGACGGAACCGACTATTGCAAGGAGGCAGAATAGACCTAGGGTGGTGGCGAGGGCACCACCGAGGAGCTTCATTTGACTACCTCGGAACCCTTACAATGTAACCTATGAGAACGCCGAGTATCAGGAGGATCGCGAGCGCGGCGTACACCACCGTCGGGATTGATTGCACGGTCTGGACTATGCTCTGCGTGGTCGTCACCGTGCTTGTCGACGACAGTGTGGCTGGCGGCAGGGTAGAGGTCGCGAAACCAGTGTTTGGAGGAGACGCTGTGTCTGTGGAACTGATTACCACCTCGTAATTGGCGCCCGTGGGAAGAGCGGGAAGGGAGCTTGACTTGAACTGGCCGGTCCACGTTCCGTTGCTGCCCGAGTAGGTCATCGGGACGGTGGCGATGAGAGCGCCGGGGGTCTTACCTCCCCAGGACCCCGAGGTCACGTTGTAGAAGCCCCAACCGATTTGGGCGGCCACGGAACCACCCCGCGTCGGACTCAGAGGGGCAACGAATCCCTTCACAGGCTCCGGATTGGTCGGATACGTGATCGTGGCCTTGATGATAACGCCCTGGCCGTTGTAGATGCCCGTCACTGTTTGGCCCGTGGTGGCATCCACGACTTGGATGTTTGTGCTGAGCGTGCTTGGAGTGATGGTGAATGGGGACCCCGCGTACTTGTACGTGGCCGCATTGCCTGCGGCGTCACCTATGATGGCGGTCGGGCTCCACGTACCCACGTTGGTGTAATTCCAGTTCGGCTGCAAACTCCCGACGTATAGCTTTGCGAATGGGTCCCAGGAAGCGTTTGTCATCTTTCCATCAGGGAGAGTGTAGGTGACGTAGATGCCCTTGGTGTTGTTGGTCAGCACTCCACCATTCGAGGCATAGTTGATGTAGAACCTCGGGAACATCTTCTCTCCTCTGGTTATCCCGGAGACATATCCACAGGTGCCGCCGGTCACCATGTCCATGCTTATGACAAGCTTGTTTGTCGCGTAGAAGGACGTGGAGGACACGACTTGGGTCCCTTGCTCAACGAAGACATTGTAGGTCCCTGCTTGATTGACCAAAGCCTTGAACCCTGAACTCGATAGTCCGTAGGTGGCGTTCTTGATCTGCCCAGCCGCCGTAAACGTGTAGTTGAGGAGGGTTCTCGACCCGCTCGGAGCCACAACGACCACGGTGTACGTGCCCTGCGCGGGCGCAACTACCGCTACCGACGTGGTCATGCCAAAGTTGACGTATCCTGGCGTCACTGTGACACTCTGCGTCTGGGCGGATGCTAGAGGAAACGAGGAGAAGGCAAGAAGAGCGGACATAAAGAAAATCAAACTAGGCAATAATCGATTCGTGAGACGAGAATTGCGCATAATAGCCCAACTCTTTAGGCATATAAAAGAATTCGTGGGCATTTGCTTGCAGTTGCACGTATCTGCGTGCAGATGTCTACACCTATGCGAACAGGATGGGCAAGCAGGGCTTATGGAGCAGGCAGGAGCCATCCGTCAGAGCTCCAGGGAGACTAGAGGTAGGAACCTGAGATTCTAGCGATGGGGCGACGCCAGAAGAGTCAGCTCTTGCCTTGGCACCCGGCCCCCGTTCCCGACCCGTCACGTCGTAAAGGAGTCTTTGAGCTGGTGGGTTGGTGTGAGCAGATATCGGAAGGAGATCCCGATTGACAGGAAAGGATAACCGTAAATCCGGCGAATCGAGACGGGAAGTGCTCATGGCACGGTCTAGTATCTCCGTCGATCACGAAGTCTTTGAAGAGTTCTCTTCCGAGGCAAAGCGAAAGGACAGGACCATGTCTGCGTTTGCTAACCAGTCTCTTTCGACCATGGCCAAGATATCTGCAGAAGGTGGAGATCCTGGCGACCTCTACAGGCTCTGGCGTTCCGTCTCTCTGATGAAGCAGGTGGACGTGATTACTCTTCCTTCCGACTTCGTCGACGAGCTGATTGCGAAGATGTATGCGGCGGACAAAGAGGGGCTACTCAAGATGTTCGACAGACTTGGGAGTAACCTGGTTGGTATCCTCAAACTTGCTGCCAAGGACATTGACGAGCTCGCAGGCCTCGCAACAGACTTCAGTCTGCTGATTCCCATAAAACGATTCACAGTTTCGAGGCCACAGGATGATGGCGTGTTCGAAGTCGATGTAGTGGGCGCGGGGAGGAGGATTGAATCAACCGAGTGCTCCTTTGTGTTTCTGCAGTCGGTTCTCAACGGTTACGGGTATGTCGTAACCAAACATGAAATGAACTTGGGGACGATAATGATGTGGGTCTCGAAGAGGAACTCCGCGTAGTTCCCCAACTCGCGTCAAGAAGATCGTGCGCTGGTTGGGGGCGTCTGTCCGCAGCCTACGCAGATGGACCAGCTCTCATCGACCTCAGAAACCCTTTTGAGAGCTCGGCGGGCGGTCAGGACAAGAGCGCCGGGGTAGCGAAGCCTGGCCAACCGAGCGGGACTCAAGATCTGGCCACGCCGCCGTGGGACATCCCGTCCCTTAGGGGTTCGTGGGTTCAAATCCCACCCCCGGCACTCAACTCTGGGGAACGCCTCAGCAGCCCCTGTGCGAGCTCACGGCGTTCAGTGGTACAACCGTTATAAGACGTGAGAGCGTCGACGGCGCGCCTTGCCGAAAAGACGCCGGAGCACCAAGACCAGCGCCTTCGGCTCTCCGGGAAGGTTCAGCCACGACCTGGCTCTCTTCTACGGCGGCAGGCTCTACGAGGGACTCCAGAAGGGGGAATCCGTGACGTATCAGGAGAGCCCCATCAGGAAGGAGTTCTTGGACACGGTCATCTGCAGGTCGAGCGAGAAGATGAAGGAGATCCCGGACAGCAGCGTCCACCTGATGGTCACTTCGCCTCCCTACAACGTGGGGAAGGAGTACGACAGGGACATGACCCTGGGAGAGTACCTCGGCTTCCTCGAGAGGGTCTGGGCCGAGGTCTGGAGGGTCCTGGTCCCCGGGGGGAGATGCTGCATCAACGTGGCCAACCTCGGGCGGAGGCCGTACATCCCGCTCCACTCGTTCATAATCAGGGACATGACGAAACTCGGCTTCCTGATGAGGGGGGAGGTGATATGGGCCAAGGACTCGAGCAGCAGCCCGTCCACGGCCTGGGGGAGCTGGCTCTCGGCGACCAACCCGATCCTGAGGGACACCCACGAATACATCCTGGTCTTCTGCAAGTCAGCGTTCGCGAGGGAGCGCCGCGGGAGGAAGAGCACGATCACCAGGGACGAGTTCCTCGAGCTTACCAAGAGCGTCTGGAGGATGGACACGGAGCGCGCCAGCAGGGTCGGGCACCCGGCCCCCTTCCCGGTGGAGCTGCCCTATCGGTGCATACGAGCTGTACACCTTCGAGGGCGACGTGGTGCTCGACCCTTTCATGGGGTCGGGCCAGACGGCGATAGCGGCCATCAAGGCGGGGCGGCACTATATCGGATATGAGGTGAACCGGGACTACGTCCACCTCTGCGAGCAGAGAATCACTGACTTCAGGGCCCGCGCTGCCGACGGGACCGCCTAGTACTCGGACGCGACGACCGGCTTGGCCGCTACCTCGGCGAGAAACTTCTCGAGGTCCTCAATGGTCTCGAAGTCCTTCGCCAGGAGCCGCTTGTCCGGGATGCTCTCCTTGCCTGCGCGCTTCATGCTGCAGAGGACGGATGTGAACCCCTTCGCAGACCTCGTGACAAAGACGAAGCACTTCTTGCCCTTGTACTTCCCGGCGGCCCGCACCCCGGCGTCAAGGTCGATCGTATCCAGCTCGCTGATCAGATGAGGGAACGAATCTATCTTCTTCTCGTAGAACAACTGCCCCTACCTTGGTTTCGCTCACATTTATACTTCATAAAGCTAAGATACCATCAGGACAACCCCGTGGCGAGTCACTTCAAGATGCAACCAGACCTCAAGCTGTACAATACGATGACTATGCAGAAGGAATCTTTCCAGCCCAGGACACCCGGCAAGGTTTCCATGTTCGTGTGCGGGCCGACCGTGCAGGGGTACCTCCACGTCGGGCACGCGCGGACCTACACCTTCTACGACGTGATGGCCAGGTATCTGTCGCACATGGGGTTCGAGGTCAACTTCCTGATGAACATCACCGACATTGACGATAAGATTACTCAGGTCGCGAAGGAGGAGGGCGTGGACCCCCTGAGGCTGGCAGAGAGGTACACCAAGGCCTTCCTCGAAGACACGGACAGCCTCAAGATATACACGGTCACCAAGTACGAAAGAGTCTCGAACTACGTGCAGGAGACCCTCCACGAGATCTCCGCTCTCATAAGGGACGGGAACGCATACGTCGTCGACGGCACCGTCTACTTCAACGTGGCGACCTTCCCCGACTACGGGAAGCTCTCGCACATGACCCCGAAGGAGCTTTCGCTGAGACCCCTGGAGCTCGCGGTGAAGAAGAAGCACCTGCTGGACTTCGCCCTCTGGCGCCCAGTGGTCTTGGTCGAAGGCAGGTGGGACAGCCCTTGGGGCAGGGGCTCTCCCGGCTGGCACATACAGGACACGGCGGTGACTCTTACGAACTTCGGGCCCCAGTACGACATCCATGGGGGCGCCTACGAGCTGATCTACCCGCACCATGAGGCGGAGATAGCGCAGGGGGAGTCGCTGACCAAGGTCAAGCCACTGGTCAAGTACTGGGTTCACACCGGCCTGGTGAACACCGAGGGGAGCAAGATGTCAAAGTCCGTCGGCAACGTCCTGACGGTGAGGGACATCCTGAAGGAGTACGGGCCCGACGCTCTGAGGCTGTATCTGCTCTCCCATCACTACAGAGAGGACATGGAGTTCGAGGAGAAGGGCCTAAAGAAGATGCACGAGCTCTATTCGTCCCTCAGGGACAAGTCGAAACTGATGGAGGAAAGGAGGGCGACCAAGGCCCGCAGGCGTGACTCCGGGAAGATACTGGGCCAGTTCTATGGCTTCCTCAACGACGACTTCGACACCCCGCAGGCGATAGCGTTCATGAGGAAGCTGATCGAAGACGGAGCCTCGGAGAAAGATCAGAACCAGGTCGAGCTGTACTACGAGGCACTGAGGATCACCTCCAACATCCTCGGCGTGAACTTCTATGGCAGATTCCAATGAGAAGGCGTACGAGTTCAACGAGGTATCCTGGTGGTCGTACTGGGCAGAGACGCGATGGCTTGACCAGAACGCCTACATGATATTCTCGCAGGAATTCGATGAGTACTTCTTCAACCGCGGAGGATTCCTGCAGATCACCACAGGCTCGAAGAAGTCCATCGGGCTGATGGAGAGCGAGTTTGAGAAGCGGAAGCGAAAGCCGTACCTCTTCCTCCAGAGCGACCAGCTCGACTCGAAACTCCTCCTGACGCTGGCGGAGAGGGGATACAGAATTGCAGACCAGATGGCGGTAATGGAAATCGATGAGCCTTCCTTTAAGGTGAACCCTGATCTGAAGATAGAGCAGGTCACCGGGGGCAAACTGGAGACTTGGGCCAGGATTTACTTGGACTCCTTCTACGGAGAGTCGAGCCAGCTTCAGGCAGTCATGGTCATCGCCCAGAGGCTCGCGAAGGTCGAGGATGCAAGCTTCCTGCTCGGGATGGTGAATGGGAAACCCGCTGGGGTGTCGGCCCTCTTCAGGACCGATAAACTCTGCGGCGCCCACTGTGTCGGGACACATCCCGACTGTCGAAGGAAGAACGTCGCGAGCACGATGCTCGAGTTCTCCAACAGGTTAGCGGTGGCGGAGGGCAGAAAACTTATCCTGCAGACCATACTCTCGGACTCCGTGGAGGGACTGTACCGGAAAGTCGGGTTCAAGAGAGCCTACCTCAAGGACCTCTTCGTGAAGGACGTCGGGCGCGTGCTGAAATGACGAAGGCCCAAGGTGGAGGGATGACCTCTTCCGGTCACAGCATCAACAGGCTAGCGGAGACCGGGTCACTGTCCTTCATCGAGGTCTTCCCGGGTTTCGAGACCGTCGAGGCGGTGAGGTCGATATTCATGGAACAGACCGAGGAGATACTCGCGGACCTGATGGTCGACATACTTCCGCGGGCGGGATATCTGCGCGTTGACGACGAGACAGGCAACATCGTCATCAGCTCAGAGTACCTTAGGACGGGCGACGAGAGACACCTGTACCTCGACGTCATCCACGAGCTCGTCCACATCAAACAGTTCATGCAAGGCAGAGAGCTCTTCGACAGGAGGTACAGCTACGTGGACAGGCCGACGGAGATAGAGGCCTACAGTGTGGCGGTGAAGGAAGCCAAGAGGATCGGGATGAAACACGGGGAGATACTGGACTACCTGAAGGTGGAGTGGATCACAGAGGAGGAGTTCCAGAGGCTCCAGCTGGCAGTGGGCGTCCGGACAGAACCAAGACCTGATTCCTCCTAGGAAAAGGCGGCCGCCAAGATTTATACCGACGGGTCCCCGCCGAGTCCAAGTCCCGCATGAGCAAGGTCAAGGCAATCTACGTCGTGTACGCCAACTGGTGCCCTCATTGTGTCCCGACCACCGTGGAGCCGGTGAAGAAGGCAGGACAGCAGCTCGGGGTGCCTGTCCGACTGCTGGATATCGACTCAGATGACGTCGACCAAGCCGACGAGCTGGTGAAGAAATACGGCGACTGGACTCCGGACTACATCATACCGCAGGTCTTTGTGGAGACGGAAGCCGGAGAGGTGAGGCACGTTCTGACTGGTCACCCTGGGGGGCTCGCGCTTACGAGGAAAGCGGTCGAGGACTTCCTCAAGAGCCTCTCGGGCAGTTAGCTCCTGAAGTTCTTCGGGGAGACTCGGGCATTAGCTTAATTATCTTAGAACGGGGAACCGGACAAGAGAACTACTGGGATGCGCATAAAGAACGCCTCTGAACTGATCGAGAACGGCGAGGCCAAGGCCGAAAGGGCGGCGAGGCACCTATCTCTCGAAGCAGTGGAAGCGGCTCTGGACGCGGTCGAGCCTGGGCGGCTCATCGCGTCGAAGCTGAGGGTCATCAGAGGCCAACTGGTCGTCGGAGGCGAAAGGTACGACCTTAGCAGGTTCAGGCGGATTCTGGTCATCGGTGGAGGCAAGGCGGGCGGCCCGATGTCGCGGGCTCTCGAGGCGGTTCTCGGAGACAGAATCACCGATGGCATCGTCAACGTGCCTGGCTCCCAGACAGGCGGTAAAGGAAGAGCAGACCGGATCAAGCTTCACAGCGCGACCCATCCCCTGCCGAGCAGGGCAGGCCTGGAGGGCGTCGAGCAGATGCTCGACCTGGTGGGGACGCCGGCGAAGGACGACCTCGTGATTTGCCTGATATCGGGAGGAGGGTCGTCGCTCCTGCCGATGCCCAGAGACGGGGTGTCGCTCGCGGACAAGATGGATGTCACCGGGAGCCTCCTACGGGTCGGTGCCACGATACAAGAGCTCAACGTCGTCAGGAAGCACCTGTCAAGCCTGAAGGGGGGATGGCTGGCCGAGAGGCTCTATCCTTCTGTCGTTCTCTCTTTGGTGATTTCCGATGTGGTTGGAAACAGGCTGGATTCCATAGCGTCGGGCCCGCTCTACCCCGATTCCTCCACGTTCAACGATGCTGTCCAGGTGCTGAAGAAGCACGATCTCTGGGATAGGGTCCCCGGCAGCGTGGCGACTCTGCTAGGAAAGGGTGCAGAGGGCAAAGTCCCTGAGACCCCGAAGCCGGGCTCGAGATGCTTCGAGAAGGTCTCGAACGTCATCATAGGCAGCAACGACGATGCCAGCAGGGCGGCAGAGCGGCATCTCAGGTCGAGGCGCCAGAGACCGACGCTGCTGACCACCAGTTTGGAGGGGCAGGCAAGGTTCGCCGGGATGTTCTTGGGTTCGGTCCTGCTGTATGCGGGCACCAGACCGAGGCCATCCAGCTACGTTGTGGGAGGAGAGACGACGGTGACGGTCAGGGGTGAAGGGAGAGGCGGAAGGAATCAGGAGTTCGCCCTTGGCGCGGCGATGAAAACCGATGGAAATCACGGAGTTGCTATGGTGGCGCTCGGAACCGACGGTCTGGATGGGTCGACCAGCGCGGCCGGGGCTATCATAGATGGCTGCACCATCAGGAGAGGGAGGGCTCTCGGCCTCTCTCCGGAAGACATCCTGCTTCACAATGACACATTCAGGTTCTTCGACGGGCTCGATGACCTCGTGATGACCGGACCCACGGGTACCAACGTGAACGATGTCGCCGTGGCCGCTGTGGTCTAGCCCACGGTCGTGCCTACGTCCTTACCCTGAATCGCGGAGAGCACGTTCTCCGGGTCGTCTCCATTCACGACTATGAGCTTGATCTTGTTCTTCGCGATCCTCTCGACCGCCACTGGGTCGACTATGCTGTGGATTCCTGGGGCGTGCCTTCCCCTAGTATCTCGACGAGCTTCGGGTAAGAGACCTTTGGGAGTAGCCGAGCTCCTCTGTGCGTGAGGGGATCGGCCGTGTAGATTCCCTGTTGGTTGGAGGCCTTGATTATGACGTCAGAGTGCCAGGCCTCCGCGAGCAGCGTCGCTACGGTGTCCGTTGTGATCCCAGGCCTAAGGCCTCCCATCACGACCACGCCGTCCCTCCTCACCCTCGTCACCGCCGCGCTGATGGTGGTCGGCACGTCTGGGAACCCGAGCTTCATACCGACCAGCCTCGCGTTCAATCTTGAGGCCTGAATTGCCACAAGATCCTGCTGCCTGTGATTCAGCCCCATCTTCTTCGCCGCTTCGATGTACTGCCTCGCAACGGACCCGCCTCCCACGACGATTGCGACCCTGTGCCCCTTCTTCAGGGCCTTCATGACGGCCGCCGCGTGGCTCGCCATCACCTCTCCGTCAGGCGGTGAACCCAGTATCGAGCCGCCTATCCTCAGCACTATCTTCAATCCGGCGCTACGAGCAGAGTCGTCGGTTATTCAACCTAATGATAGATTTTATAAAGCGGTGATGAGCCGAACCCTCGTCTGTGTTGGGTGCCAGCGCGGTCTTCAGTGCCGATTCTCTGAGACTGACTTAGAGGTTAACATATTTTGCTTAGCAAAGCAGACTCCGTCAGGTTATACAAGATTAGAAAGGCCATCTCCGAGCTCTCGAGCAAGGAGGGCAGGGGAACCGAGCTCGTCTCGCTGTACATACCCCCGAAGAAACCGCTCCACGAGGTCATAGCGTACCTCAGGAACGAGTGGGGCACGGCCGGGAACATCAAGTCCGACACGACGAGAAATCACGTTCAGGACGCGCTCACGAAGACGATGCAGCGTCTCAAGTCTGTACAGGGAATCACCGGAGACAGGGTTGGTGATATTCTCGGGAGCACTGCCTACGAACGGGCCGGGGAGCGAGGTGATACGGTTGAACGAGATAGTCCCACCGAAGGCCGTCAACACATTCCTCTACATGTGCGACGATCACTTCCACGTCGAGTACCTCAAGGACATGCTCAAGGCGGAGAAGGTCTACGGCATCCTGTCGATTGACTCGAATGAAGCTGGGATAGGGATTCTGTCCGGCGACAGGCTGGATGTGGAGGACCTCATGACATCCGGCATCTCCGGAAAGACGAGGAAGGGAGGCCAGAGCGCCAGAAGGTACGAAAGGGGCAGGGAGATGGAGCTCACGTACTTCTTCAACAGGGTCTCCGAGCATGTGACCCGGATTTTCATTACCGACCACAACGTGGGAGGGATTATCGTCGGGGGTCCCGGCCCGACAAAGGAGAACTTCATGAAGGGAGGATATCTCGACTACAGGCTTCAGAAGAACATCATTGAGGTCATCGACACATCCTACTCGGGAAGGGAGGGCATCCGCGAGATTGCGGAGAAGGCGGCCGACAAGCTCCAGGACGTGCGGTTCATCGAAGAGAGGAAGCTCGTCCAGAAGTTCCTCGGAGAGGTCAACAGACCCAACGGGCTCGCCGTCTACGGGCTCCCGAAGATCATCGACGCCCTGAACCGGAGCAACATGGATGTGCTCCTGGTCTCCGACGACATCAACATCACCAAAATCAAGATGGTCTGCAAGAACTGCCAGACCGTGAAGGAGAAGATTGTGGAGAACCAGAAGAAGATGCAGACCACGCAGCAGATGCTCAGCGAGCCATGCTCGAAGTGTGGCGCCACAGACTATGAGACGGACGAGTCGGACGTCGTCGACACGCTCGAAGAAAAGGCCATCCAGATAGGCGCCAAGGTAGAGATGATCTCCTCGGGGTCGGAGGAGGGAGCCATGCTCAAGTCCTTCGGCGGGGCCGCCGGCTTTCTCAGGTACAGGACCTAGCCTCCGTTTCACCCCTGACCAGACGCGGACGGCCTCTGGATATGGAATACGTGATTCTTCAACTATAAGTAGAGCAGTCTTCGGAAGAAATCCAAGAATCTAGAATGATTCGGATTGGGATTATAGGCAAGACCAACGCTGGTAAGACGACTCTCTTCAACTCAATGACCCTGCAGGCCGCCGAGGTCTCCAACTACCCGTTCACGACCAAGTCCCCAAACAGCGGCGTGGCACAGGTGGTGACGCTCTGCGTCCACAAGGAGTTCGGCGTGCAGGACAACCCGCAGAACTCAAGGTGTGAGGAGGGATGGAGGTTCATCCCCATAGAGGTGACCGACCTTCCAGGCCTGATCAAGGGGGCCTACCTGGGGAAGGGCCTCGGGAACCAGTTCCTCTCTGTGGCCGCCCAGTCTGACGCCCTGCTCCATGTGGTGGACGCGTCGGGCAGCGTCGACAAGGAGGGAAGGGTCACCGAGACGGGAATCGGGGACCCCATCGCAGACTTCGCCGACGTGGAGCTGGAGCTCGTGCTCTGGTACACCAAGATGTTCTCGAGCAACATGGGGAAGATATCCAAGGCTGCGAAGGCGCCGGGGGGAGACATGGGCAGCGCAGTCGCCGATGTCATGCACGGAATCGGCGTGAGAAAGGAGCACGTGAACTTCGCCCTCAAGGAGGCCCTCCTGGAAGGAAAGGACATTGAGAGCTGGAACGAGAAGGAGACCCAGAACTTCTGCTGGATACTCCGGGACGTCTCCAAGCCGACGCTCATAATCGCGAACAAGATGGACCTGCCGAACGCCGCCGAGAACTTCAGGAAGCTGAGGGAGCACTACAAGGACCTGATTGTGGTCCCCACGAGCGGAGAAGCCGAACTCTCGCTGAGGAGGGCAGAGTCGAAGGGTTTCATAAAGTACGTGCCGGGCGAGGAGCGGTTCGATGTCATCAAGCCGCAGGAGCTGAGCCCTGTTCAGCAGACGGCTCTGGCATACATCAGGAGGAAGGTCTTCGGGGAGTACCTGAGGACCGGGGTCCAGTTCGCCCTCAGCATAGCCATATTCAAACTGCTCAAGATGAACGCCATCTACCCGGTGGCAGACCCCGAGAAGCTGACCGACAAGGTGGGGAACGTCCTGCCCGACGTCTATCTGCTCCCGACGGGGTCCACCCTCGAAGACCTTGCGAGCACGGTGCACACCGACCTGCACAAGGGCCTCCTCTACGCGGTCGACGTCAGGACCGGAATCCACCTTCCCAAGGATTACGTCCTGCGAGACAGAGACGTGCTTTCAATCGTCTCGACCGCGAGAAGAGGTTAGGTCGGGCGAGGGTCGGTCCTCGCTCTGGCGTGAGAAACCCGGGCCGAGGCAGGAACTCTTATTAGCAAAATCGGGGATTTCGGGGTCATTTGTCACGGGAAGAACCGGCCCTCTCTCAGCTCATGGTGAAGTACCCCTTCACCCCCGTCTCAAGGAAGTTCTTCGACAAGCTCCCAATAGAGGAGAGCTTCTCCAGCTCTGAAGTGCTGAGACAGGCCGAGAACCGGCTCCTGAGCTCCATCGGCCGGGTGAGGTACGAGCCGCACATGTCAGAGCTGATCGAGTTCTCGAGCTTCTTCGTCGCCGCACTGGTCGCGAGCCAGGAGCTCTATCTGGGGCAGAAGTTCGCGAGGACCGAGAGCGACTCCGCGAAGAGGCTCTTCATCAGAGAGAAGCCCGTGGAGAAGCAGGCTATCCTGAACGACTGCTTCGGGGTCAAACTCGCCCGCGTGGGTCCCGGTACGGCAGGATACCAGTACAGCATGCGGGTGGAAGACTATGTGAAGGCGACCACGCAGTTCGAGCTGAAATCGCAGTACTGGAGACTGGTCAACCGCCCCCTGTCAAAGGGGGTTCTCTACCTGACGGAGAACGGCGTAAACGACCTTTTCGGAGACCTGTCCGAGAAGATGATCTACGGCGGAGTGAAGAACCTTCGGAAGGTCCCGTTTCCGAGACAGCTGGCTCCTGTGCGCGAGGCGCTGCTGCCCCTCCTTCCGCCGCCCACGGTCAGGTCCACCCGCGGCTACCTGTACGTGGAGGACCTGCTCAACCGCCCCGTCTCTGACGGAAGGCACAGGCTGACCTGGCTGGTGCTGGCGCCCTATCTAATCAACGTCAAGAAGCTCGAGGAAGAGCAGGCCGTGGAGAAGATCCGGAGCTTCGTGGCGGCCAAGGGAGAGACGAGCGCAATGAAGCGGTTCATCGAGTACAACGTCAAGAGGGCCAAGAGAAACGGCCTGATGCCCCCGACTCTGGCCAAACTCAAGGCTGAGCACCCGGACATATACGCCCTGCTCCCGAAGGAGATAACCCAGAGGTACAGGCCCGCCGCCAACTGAGGCGTCAGGACAGTTCACGTTTATAATCAGCCTCGGGTCAGCGACCTCCGGCGGGTGAGCGGGCCTCCATCCGTTCCGCCATAGGACAGACCCCGGAGTGGGAGGAAATTGGTAGAGAAAAACAAAAGCAAGAGATCGAGACAGATTGCACTCGCGGCACTCTTCGCCGCTCTCTATGCGGTAGGAGTAACAGTTCTTGCTCCCATAAGCTTCCAAGTGTATCAGGTGAGGGTAGCAGACTGTCTGCTTCCGCTTTCCATCCTCTTTGGACCTCCGGCAATACTTGGTCTGACGCTCGGCACCTTTGTAGGCAATCTATCGAGTCCGTTCGGTGTAATTGACATCGTGGGAGGAGCCGTCGCCAATTTCGTCGCGACGTTCCTGGCGTGGCAAATCGGAAAGAGGAGGTTCAGGGGCGCCTGGCTGGCTGGCACCGTTGGCGAGGTTCTGGTGATTACTCTCGTCGTTGGAACGTATCTCTCCTTCCTGCTTCAAATCCCGATATGGTTGAGTTGGAGCGGAGTCCTCGTGGGCGAAATCATAGCCGTGAACATCGGAGGATACCTGCTGCTGAATGGAGTTTACCGGGCGTTCGGAAAGGCCTCCTCGAGACTCATGATCAGTTCGGGTCCAAGTTTGAAAGCGTTGGTGGAGAAGAACTACCCGCGGGCTGATTGAGGAGACGAAGGGCCCAATGGGAGGAGCCCAGTCATTATCCTAGCCCTTGTCCTTCCCTAGCCTGAAGCTTCCCCCGGCAATCGAGCGCCGACCGACCATGCCTATGGGCCTTCCGCCCTCGCTGACGCAGAAGCGCGTGTAACCCTTCCCCTGCCCGATAGCGTCCTTCGCGCAGAGAGGTGTATCTTTCAATCTATGCAGCAGCTAACCCTCTTAGGCCGCGCCCCTACCTAATCGCTAAATACCCCTCATCTTGGGATTTGAAAGACTTTGGAAACCCCAGCCGCTCCCAAGCTTGAAGCCACAAGCTGGAATCCCGGTCTGGAGGAAGCCACGAGGGTGCTTTGGGAATCAGAAGATGGTTTCGAGTTCAAACTGGGAAATGAGAAGAAACGCAACTTCGTCATAGATACGCCGCCCCCGTATCCGTCAGGGAGGCCCTGGCATCCTGGGGCGCTCACCCAGTACTCCCAGATTGACATGATAGCGCGTTCGGCTCGGATGAGAAACTACAACGTCCTCTACCCGGTGGGCATAGACAGGAACGGGCTGCCCGTAGAGATAGCGACCGAACGCAAGTACAGGATCCAGCTCAGGAAGACGCCGCGGGACGAATTCATCGAGCTCTGCAAGCACGCCCTCGACGACATCGAGGCCTACATGATCGAGCTTCTGAAGAGGCTCGGAATATCCGGCGATTTCAAGAACAGGTACAGGACAGACTCTGAGGACTACAGGAAAGTCACCCAGTGGTCGTTTATCGAGCTGTGGAACAAGGGACTGGTCCACATAGCGAACAGGCCGAACAACTACTGCACCAGCTGCGGGACGACGATTGCGGATGCTGAGATTGAGTACGAGGAGCTCCCCACCTACCTCGTGACGAACAGGTTCAGGGTGAAGGGGAGCGACGAGGAGATTCTTGTGGCCACCACAAGACCAGAGCTGCTGGAGGCCTGCCAGCTCATCGTGGTCCATCCGGACGACGACAGGTACAGGAAACTGGTGGGCAAGACTGCCGTAACGCCGGTCTTCGGGAACGAGGTCACGATAACGACTCACAAGAGCGTCGACATGACGTTCGGAACAGGCGCGGTGATGATATGCAGCTATGGGGACTATCACGACGTCCAGCTCATCAGAGAGTTCAAACTGAAGGAAATCGTCGCCATAGACATCGACGGCAAGATGACCTCGGCGGCCGGGAAGTACGTCGGCCTGTCGATCAAGGATGCCAGGTCCCAGATTATCCAGGACCTCCAAGAGAGCAAGCTGGCCACAAAGGTCGAGCAGATACAACACAGGACTCCTTTGTGTGAGAGGAGCCACACGCCCATCGAAATCATACCGATGCAGGAGTTCTACCTCAAGCAGCTCGATTTCCTCCCGAAACTCAGGAAACTTGCGAATGAGATGAACTTCTTCCCGGACATGCACAGGCAGATACTCCTGAACTGGATGAACTCCCTGACCACGGACTATCCCATCTCAAGGAGGAGGTACTACGCGACCGAGATTCCGATATGGTACTGCAGCAGGTGCAACGAGCCGCACCTTCCAAAGCCCGGCAAGTACTACAGGCCGTGGAGGGACCCAGCGCCGTTCAAGAAGTGCAAGAAATGCGGGAACACCAAGTTCGTCGGCGAGACGAAGACGTTTGACACCTGGATGGACTCGAGCATCTCGGCACTCTTCATCACGAAGTGGATGAAGAACCAGCGCTTCCACCGCGCCACGTATCCCACCACAATCCGGACCCAGGGCAAGGACATCGTCAGGACCTGGCTCTACTACTCGCTCCTGAGGTGCTACCTTCTTACCGGGAAAGCACCGTTCAAGAACGCCTGGGTGGGTGGACTGGGACAGGATGCCCAAGGACGTGCGATGAGGAAGAGCCTGGGCAACTTCGTGGATCCGGAACCCCTCCTGCAGAAGTATGGGAGCGACACCTTCAGGTTCTGGGGCGCGGCCGAGGCCAATCAGGGCTATGATTTCAGGTTGAGCGAGGACAGGGTGGCCGGCGCGGGCAAGTTCCTCACCAAACTCTGGAACACCGCGCGGTACATCGGCTCGTTCCCGGAGCCCGACTCCGCCACCCTCACCGATTCGGACAGGTGGATTCTCGCGGAGCTGGACAAGCTCATTGCGGAATGCGAAAAGGGATACGCAGAGTTCAACATGTTCGCGCCCGCTACGAAGATCAGGGAGTTCCTGTGGAACGTATTCACGGCGCACTACCTGGAGATGACGAAGGGCAGGGCCTATGGCGACTCGGGCAGCCAGAAGGACCGAGAGGCCGCGTGCTACACGCTTCACAGGGTCATGAGGAGCCTCCTGTTGCTGCTGGCACCCATAATCCCGCACATCACTGATTACATATGGAGGAGGTTGTACGGCACGGGGTCAATACACAGGGAACTCTTCCCGAAACCGGGCAATCACCACGCTCCGCCGGGAGTCACCGAGGCTCTCATGGAGTTCAATGTCCAGGTCTGGAAGTCGAAGAGGGACAAAGGAGTGGCGCTCAAGGAACCCATCCAGGTGGAGGTTCCGAAGAAACTCGAGCCCTATCTCCCTGACCTCACCAGGATGCACCACATCATCGGTTAGTCATCCGAACTTCTTGGATAGTGCGTCATAGTCCGACTGGGAGATCCTCGCATCGATTGAGCGGGCGTTCTCCTCGACGTGCGACACCCTCCCTGCCTTGGGTATCGTAATCACCGGCTCTTTGTACGTCACCCAGTTCAGCATCAGCTGCGCGGGTGTCATCTCGTACTTCGTGAGCATCTCCTTTGGTATCCTGCCGATGGGAATGTTGCCCGTGTCGAGCGGACTGTAGGCTATCACGGTAATCTTCTCCTTGCTGCAGAAGGGAATCAGGTCGGCCTCTATGGAGCGAGAGGTGATGCTGTATCTCACCTGATTTGAGACCAGTTCGCTCCTTGGCAGGGATTCCTGCGCCTGCTTGGTCTGCTCGACTGAGAAGTTGCTCACGCCGACGTATCTCGTCTTTCCAGTCGCGACCAGCTCCTCCATCGCCCTCATGGTCTGTTGGATGGGGATACGGGGGTTCGGCCAGTGCAGTTGGTAGAGGTCGACGAACTTTACGCCCAGCCTCTGTATGCTGGTCTCGCACGACTTGATGACGTCGTCGTAGGCGAAGTTCTCGGGCGCGACCTTGGTGGCCAAGAAGACCTCGTCCCTGTACTCCCTTATCGCGTCCCCGACGAGGCTCTCGGACCTCCCGTGTCCGTAGACCTCGGCCGTGTCGATGAACTTCAACCCGAGCTCGATTCCTCTCTGGATGGCCTTGACTTCCTCCCTCCTTTGTTCGCCGGACGTGTTTCCGATGGCCCAGGTACCCATCCCGACTACGGGAATCTTCTCTCCTGTCCTTCCAATCTCCCTGAGTTCCATCCTGTGACGGGACGAAGCGCTCTCGTTTTAGTCTATCTGGTGGACGACAACCGATGAAGATGTGTCGGCAAAGGTTAAAAGAAAAGGAATGGTTTAGGGCAGGAAGATGCCCATCCTGGAAAGCCCGACGGATGAAGCAAAGAGGATTATCGAAGTTGCGCAGCAAAAAAAGATAATCCTGAGGCTTTTCGGTGGCGTTTCCTTCTATTTTCGCTGTCCATCGGCGAAGCACCGGAGCCTCCAGAGAAACTATGTCGACATAGACTTCATGGGTCGTGCAAAGCAATCTAGGGAAATCAAACAGCTCTTCGAGGAGCTCGGTTACGTGCCCAGAGATAGGTTCAACGCGATGCAGGGGTACAGGCGGCTGATCTTCAACGACATCGAGCACCAGCGGCGCGTCGACATATTCCTGGACGTGTTCGAGATGTGTCACAAGTTCAACTTCAAGGACAGACTCGACGTCGACACGCACACGATTTCTCTCGCCGATATGCTGGCTACCAAACTCCAGATCGTCGAGATAAACCAGAAGGACCTCAAGGACGTCGCCAGCATGTTCATCGACCATGATATCGGCAGTGATGACGCCCCCGAAGTGATCAATGGGGCTTATCTGGCCAGGCTTTGTTCCGACGACTGGGGCATCTACAAGACCTTCGTCACGAACCTTGACCACATCCTCGGCATTATCGACGACATGGAGTTGGAGGACGGCCAGAAGAGTATCCTCAGGGACAGAACGTCGAAGTTGAGGAAGATGATTGAGGACGCGCCAAAGAGCTTCAGGTGGAAGATGAGGGCGCGGGTGGGTGAGAAGGTGCAGTGGTACGAGCTCCCTGAAGCAGACAAGGAAGTTGTCGACTCCCGAATAGGGTCGGGGGCCGAGCCAGCGACCACGTGAGGTTTAAAACCGGCTCGAAGGATGTGCTGGTTATTGGCGAAGACGAGGCTCTTCTTTGTTACGGATGTCCATGGCTCGGATAGATGCTTCCGCAAGTTCATCAACGCTGGGAAGTTCTACAGCGCCGGTGTCTTGGTGCTAGGAGGGGACATCACAGGGAAGATGATCGTGCCAATTGTGAAGCAGCCCGATGGGACGTTCAAGTGCGAGTTCGGGGGGACGCAGTACAGCCTCAAGTCGCAGGAGCAGGTGAATGAGACGATAAAGAACATCAGGGACTCGGGATTCTATCCGCACATGGCCGAGCCCAAGGAAGTCGAGGAGCTCTCAGCGAAGCCTGAACTCGTCCACGAGCTGTTCAAGAAACTCATGAAGGAGTGCATCGAAGGGTGGATGAAACTCGCGGAGGAGAGGTTGAAGGGCACCGGCATCAAGTGCTATGTCTCGCCCGGCAACGACGACTACTTTGAAATCGACAAGGCGCTCGACGCGGCCACCTATGTGATCAATCCGGAGGAGAAGACACTCTACATAGACGATGAGCACGAGATGATTACTCTCGGGTATGCGAACCACACACCCTGGAACAGCCCAAGAGAGGTCGATGAGGACGTGCTGCAGCAGAAGATCGAGAGGATGGTAAGCCAGGTCAAGAACATGAAGACGACCCTGTTCAACCTGCACGTTCCTCCAATAAACACGGTGCTCGACCAAGCGCCGAAACTCGACGAGAACCTGAAACCTGTCATTTCCGGAGGGAATATCGTGATGACCTCGGCGGGAAGCACGGCCGTGAGGGCCAGCATCGAGAAGTATCAGCCTCTTGCAGGGATACACGGGCACATCCACGAGTCGCGAGGGATGGTCAAGATTGGGCAGACGATGTGCTTCAACCCGGGCAGCGAATACAACTCGGGCATCCTGAAAGGACTCCTCTGTGACGTTGAGAAGGACAAGGTCAAGTCGTACATGCTGACTTCTGGGTAAGAAGGAGCCTCGGGCGGGATTTGATCCCACGACCTACTGCTTACAAGGCAGTTGCTCTACCAGGCTGAGCTACCGAGGCCTGCTGTCAGACGGCTCCTCATTGTCCTTATCTTCTTTGTCCCTTGCGTGGTCCATGAGGTCCGACGAGAGCAGCTTTAGGAACATCCCGAACTCTTCGTCGTGCATCTCGATCTGATCGAAGCTCTTGGCCGCTTTGGCCATTTCGTACGCCAACAGGTGGTAGCAGGTCGCGTCTCTCCCTCCCAGGACCCTGAAGAAGAAGTGCCGACACGAGCAGAACGGCTTCTCCGGGTCGATGAACTCGTCGCCGCTCCGCCCTACAACCGTGAACAGGACCCTCCCGCTGGGACTGAAGACGTGCTTCTTCACGCATCCGCCGAGGACGGCTTCGGTCGCCTTCTTGAGGTGACTCGTAGTGCCGGAGGCGCGGGCGGAACCTGGGATTGACTCTTCCCGGCCTGGTTCAGGAGACGCCACACTCATCACCCAAAGAACTCCGAGAGAGAGCTCTGTTCCTTCGCTTCCTCGAAATCCGCCACCTTGATTCCAACGCGTCTCAACTCGCCCAGCTCGCCGACCAGAGCGGCCAACAGCTCCCGAAGCGGTCCGATCCAGAGTGGAAGAGTCAGTTGTCGGTGCCTCCAGAGTCTTGGCGCGGGTCCTCATGGACAGGTCGCTGAGTATGCCGATAACCGAGACTGACCTGAAGAACAGGCCTCTTTCGACGACCTTTCTGTGGACGTCGGCCAAGGCGGGGACGAGCTGAGGCAGAATCTCCTCCGTGCTTCGGGAATCTCTCTTCAGCGTGATGATCCTGCTTATCTGGGTCGCCTGCCCCCTCTCCTGCACGGGTTCCTCGTCCTCTCCGCTTGCTGAGTTGTGAAGATAGACCGCGAGCTTGTGCCCGAAGAGGTCGTCGAGTTGAGATACGTCCTTTCTGGAGAGATCTCCGATGGTGACGACGCCTATCCCCTGTAGCGCTTTCGCTGTCTTTGGGCCTATGCCATAGAGCCTGTCCACGGGCATCGGCTCCATGAAACCCGCGAGTCTCTGGAGGCTGTACGACGGTCAGCCCGTCGGGCTTCTTGAAATCCGAGGCCAATTTCGCGGCTATCTTGTTGGGCGCGACCCCCACGGAGCAGGTTAACCCCACGCGTTGCCTTATCTGGAGCTTGATGTCGGAGGCTATCTCAGTCCCGACCTCGAAACTGCCGCCGGATTTCTTTGTGATGTCGAAGAATGCCTCGTCTATGCCGGTCTGTTCCATCACGTCCACGCGCTCTCTCAGGACATCCATCACCCGCTCGGAATAGCCCTCGTACTTCTCCCTGTTCATGGGGATGAAGGCCGCCTCTTGGTTGGCCAGACGTTTCTTGGCGAGTGCTATCGGTACCCCCGAACGGATGCCGAGCTCCCTGGCCCTGTAGTTGGCGGTGCTGACCACCCCGCTGTCTTCGGTCCGGCCCGAATACACGCAAACCAGGACTGGCAGGTTCCTCAGGGAGGCGTCTTCAAGCTCCTCGACCTGGGCATAGAAGTAGTCAAGGTCAAGATGGCCCACCAGTCGGGTCAAACTTCCAGAAGCGTCTCCCTGCCAGATTTAAGGGTATTAGATTGATGGGGTCGCCCGGATTTGAACCGGGGGTCTCAAGCGCCCGAGGCTTGAAGCAAATCCTCGCTTTGGGCAATCTAGACCAGACTAGCCGACGACCCCAGCCGTTTGGCGCAGGCCTCTCCCCGAAGGTTGTATCTCAATGTTTGGTTGGGTGTGAGGTCCCCTGCGATTGCATAGGCGTTATAAGCAGGAAGCTTCTGTACTTGTTCTATGCCGGAAGGTACGAAAACCGTAATCGTTGGTCAATCAAAGCCGCTTTTGAACTACGTAACCGCGTGCATAACGATGTTCAATGGTGGTGCCGATCACGTGGTGCTTCGCTCTAGGGGAGAAGCGATAAACATGGCCGTCGACGTCGCACAACTCCTCAGAAAGAGGTTCTTCAGCCAGGTGCAGATTTCGAACATCAAGATTGATGGTGAGAACGTCATTTCGAGGGATGGCAGGCAGCTCAGTCTTCCGGTGCTGGAAATCGAGCTGTCGATGCCGAAGACTCAAACTACCACCGCCTGACTTGATGTCTTAGCGGGAGGAAAATCGTGATGTACGACTTCGATTCCTTGTTGGATGAGGTTCTGAAGAACAAGCCGGAAGTCACAAGAGACCAGATAATGGAACGAATCCAGGAGAAGAAGAGGGACGTAGGAGCCGGGTTCCTGACAGATCAGGGCGCCCTCTTCCTCATAGCGGGCGAGCTGGGCGTTCAGCTGAGGCAAATGACGTCCACGGACTTGACGCTGAAGGACATCTACGCGGGGGCCAACGACATAACAATCGTTGCGCGGGTCCTGGCTGTCTATCCTGTCAGCGAGTTCAAGAAGAAGGATGGAGGCATGGGCAGATACAGGAGGCTGAGCCTCTTCGACAAGAACAACGTCGCGAGGCTCACCGTCTGGGATGACAACCAAGAAGCTCTCGAGCTCGAAGGGATATCTGTGGACACGCCGGTGAGGGTGTCCAACGGCTACGTGAGGCCCGGACTGGACGGGAAGCCGAGCCTGAATCTGGGGAAGAGGGGTAAGATCGAGGTTCTGAAGGACGAGGCTCTCGTATCGCGGCTGACACCTCTCTCAAAGATGACAAGGAAAATCGGGGAGGTCGGGGAGGAACAGAGTATACCTGTGGTCGAGGGCACAGTCTCCTCTGCGAGCAGGTCTTCTAACTTCACGAGGGGCGACGGATCTCCGGGGTCGTTGGCCCAGTTTGACCTAGTTGATGATGCTGGCAAGAACAAGATCAGGGTGGTGATTTGGAGTCCGGTCGCAATAGAAGCCAAGGCGGGCCAGACCGTATTGGTGACCAACCTGAGGGTCAAGAAGAGCACGAATGGCGACCGTGAACTTCATGGAGACGGCGGCAGCGTGGTGCAGGTCGTCGGGCCAGGGGCCGTCGCAGAGAAGCCGGGGTTCGTGAAGGTGAATGGTGTAAAGGACGTCACTGGACGGGTCAGTCTCGAGGTGATGGCGCTCTCGAAGGTCAGCAACCATGACGCGGTCATGCGAGAAGGGCCGAGCGTGAGGAAGGCCGAACTCATTATCGGAGACGACACCGGCGAGATCACTGTTATTGGTTGGAGGGACCTGGCAGACAGGCTGGTTGACATCCCTGTGGGTCAGAAACTCAGAGTCTTCGATGTCTCCCGCCAGGTCTCGAAGATGGGTATGGTCACGTTAGAGTTGGAAGACGGGTCGAGGATTGAGAGGGTTTCGGATTAGCTCTGGTTCTTTGGCCTTCTCAACACTTCGTACTCATAGACGAAGATTATGACCAGCGCCACGATGAACAGTGTGATCATGGCGCCGCTGATGAAGTTGTAAAAGCTGCTCGAGCTCAGAATCGGTATCATCGTTGATTTCGCGGTCGAGATTGGTATGGTATAAGTTTTCTGAGTGCCGGGGGCGGGATTCTCGCGTTTCCGCATTTCGAGCCCGCGACCTCCGGATTTCGCATCCGAGCTTGGGATTATGAGTTTCGCCCACCTAAGGCGTGCCCGGCGCAATGAGCCAAGCTATGCTACCCCGGCACGCACCCAAACAAAATACGAGGTGATTTAAATTGCACTGCCCCTGCGCGCCCCTTCGGGGTTCCGTCGCCCGTCTGGGGCAGACCGGGTGGTGAGAGGGGTGATGAGCGGAAGATTCCTCCATAATAATGCAGATTTTGCGTTATTGCCGGGCTCTCCTTACCAAACACTAAAAAATCTCACCATTTGGTGCCCTGTCCACCTACGCCTCGGTAGCTCAGCCTGGTAGAGCACTGCCTTGGTAAAGAAATCCAGAAAGGCAGGGGTCCCGGGATCAAATCCCGGCCGAGGCTCCTTATCGTCTCCCGACTTTCTTGCCCTAACCCTTTTACATGCGCTGGTGTTCTCGTCTGTGCCGAATTGAATAAGAAGGAAATCGCGTTTCTAAACAAGCGGGAAGTGTGCAGGCTGGCGACGGCGTCGAAGGATCACATGCCGCACGTGATACCGGTGATGTACGCCTTGGATGGGGAGAAGGTAGTCGTGGCCATTGACTACGGTACGAGGAAACTGAAGAACATGAAAGCCAACCACAAGGTGTCTCTTGTGGTCGACGATTACAATCCGAACAGGGCGGTCTTCATCCAGGGCACCTGTGAGATTCTTGAGAGAGGTCAGGAGTATCTCCGTCTGCTCGACATCCTCTTCAGGAAGTTCGAGGCATACAGGAAGAATCCATGGGGTGAGGGCGAGTCGCCGATCATAAGCATAACCCCGGCGAAGGTCGTCAGCTGGGGGCTGTCCTGATAGCTGGGTCTCGGCCGAGAGGGAGAGAATCAGATTAGTTTAAAACCAGTTCTTGGGCCGAAGCGCCATCTGCGGGGGTCGCCCAGCCTGGTCAACGGCGCGAGGCTCAGGACCTCGTCCCTTAGGGGTTCGTGGGTTCGAATCCCACCCCCCGCACTTCTTCACCAGTAAGCCATGCACAAACCCGCATTATGCCAAGGATTGTGCTATGCTAGTCTCTACTTACAGAGAAGAAATCCTAAGGTGGGTGTCTAGGAAGTGACGTTGCGTTCCGAGGACTACTGGGGTTGTCCTGTCTCTTCAGGGACCCTGACTTTCCGGAAGAAGGACCAGAAGAGGAAAATTGACAAACTATAGAGAACTGATGCGATGTAGAACGGAAGAGCAAGCATGCCTTCTCTCATCATCGCGCTCCCTATCACCGTGCTGATGGAATTCGGGAACCTCCAAATCGCCGCGCTTATGCCCGAGGCAGCCCCTCGTTCGTCCTTGTCCACGAGTCCCATGATCAGCGAAGTGCCTAGCGGGCCGGAGACGTTCATCATGAAGGACCTGACGATGAAGAGCCCCCCGGCTATGGCGAAGGTGGGAGCAATGGGTACCGCGAGCATGAAGACCATCGAGAGACCTTGGGTGAGCACGATGGACTTCACGAGCCCGAACCTGCGGGCCAAGTTGGGGGCCCCGAGGGTGAATGCCGCGATCAAGAACCCGGAAGCGCCGATCACGGGTCCACTCACGGTGTCAGGTATACGGAAGGCCAGCGAGAACCACAGAGTCATGAGGGGGACGAAGAGGCCGGCGCCGAACGCGATGAGGACCGCCGTGACTGCGTACTTGACGATGACATCCCGGGACTTTCTAGGCATGAATTCTCGTATGCTCTTGGCCTTCGCCGATGTCTTGGATTCGCTTATCCTGAAGAGAAATGGGGTAACGGCCACGCTGGACGCGGCGAGGACCAGATAGAGTGCCATGTGTGCGTGAAGATTGTTCAACCCGAACGACTGGAAGACGAGGACGAGCGGTATGGCGAACCCACTCAATCCAAAGGCGATGTTCGAAAGGAAGGCTGAGAGTGAGAACGCCGCTGTCCTGTGTCCTTCCCCCGCCTTCTCGGCTAGCAGTGCTGTCCCCGCGGACGCGAACGCCGCTTCTGTGCTCCCTTCCACCACAGCTGCCAGAACGAGTAGAACCGGCATTGCAGTCAGCGCGAATGACGCTAGGGTGATGCTCGCGAGCAGGTTGCCAACTATGATGAACCTCCTCCTCCCGTACCTGTCAGCGAGAATGCCGAATGGAATGCTCGTGACAACTACGGTGAGCCCCATCACAGTGATCACCAGCCCAGTGAAAGTGACTGACAGTCCTCTGATTGTGGTCAGGAAGTAGGAGAGGTCTGTGTAGACGAAACCCAGAGCGAGACCTGGGATGAAGCTAAGGGCAATCAGTAATTTGGCCTGACCTGGGATCAACCTATACTGGCCGAACAACCCGCTCCGACGGCAGCCGCGACAACCGCCCGTATAAGTTAGCGAGAGGCCGTCTCATGGGCAAGATGCTGACTTGACGGAATCATATCATACCTACGGGCCCTTCATGGACATTCGGGTGCAACGTCCCTCCGTAAGGGCAGTAAGCGATTGAAATGGTTTAACGATTGTATCAATTGTTTTTCGTCTGACTGGTGAAATCAGTCCCCCGTAAAGTGATATTCGGTCAATAGAATGGAAGTAGTCACGGAATACGTGGACCACAAGACAGAGCTCGAAGGACGCATTGAAGCGCTCGAAGCGGAGCAGGCATCGCTCATCGCCGACATCTCAGCCCTGAAGGAGAAGTTAACAACGTTGGAATTGGAGAGGCATGCTTCTTCACTCGCCAGCGACGTTGAGGCACTCCGCACTGAGAAGGCTGTCCTAGAAGAGAAGATTGCATCTTACTCCGTCGAGTCCGCGGCTTCGACCGAAGGCTATCAGGTTTAACGGAACTTCGATACCTTCTCTTCGAGCTCTCCCTTCTCTTTTCTGAGATAGGAGACCTGACCCTCCAGCATGCGCAGCTTGACCTCCAGCTGCTTCACCTGTGATTCTTTCTCCTTCCGCTTGAGAGTCTCCTGTAGTTCCTCTTGGTCCTTGACGAGGTCGTTGACCTTCTGCTCCAGCTCCTGATTGGTTGCCTTCAGGTCCTTGAGGTCGCCCTGGATCTTCCTGAGCTGGTCCTCGGCCACGACCAGGTACTTCTGGCGGCTGACTATTATCGGGAACTTAGTGCTGCACTTTGAGCACTGATACATCCCGACCTTCCGCTGGGTCAATCCTCGTTCGCCCTCGTTCGGTTCGACTATTACAGTAAAGACCTTGGATGGTGTATCGTTGGCTGTTCCGCAGCTGGGACATACTGGCAAGTTCTAGCGTCAGTACATCGAAGCCTGTTGTGTTAAATCTTGCTACTCGCGGATCGATTCGAGTTCTGAGACCGCGGACCAGAGCGTGACCCTAGCAAAGGAGGGCATGTTCGGGTCCTGGGCGACCTCGTCGAGCATGCTAATCGCATTCGCGGCTCTCACGGCGACGCTCAGCTTGGAGTCCTGAAGAACGACCATCGAGTCTTTGACGATCTTCCGTATGTTTCTCGGGGTGATGTTCGAGTCGGCTATTTGTTGAAGGCTTGCGCTAGCCTTGGTTAGCTTAGCATCATTCTCTTGTTGTTTCCTCATTTTGCTGCTCAAATCTAACGCCTTGGACCGACTTTACTCGGCCTCCGTTCGGGAGCATATTTGGCTTTCCATTGGCCGAAATCACGGCCTTTGGCGCATACCCGTCCGAATGATTAATAGGTTGGGTGTGTCAAATGACCCTGAATGAGCAAATCGCGTGAGCAGATGCAGACTGACGGTGGAGCTGATGAGACGCGGTGCCGTGATGCTGAAGGAACCCTGCTCTCTCGACAACGGGGTCCAGATGAGGTACAAGGGCAAGGTGTACTGCACGGCGCACGATGATTTGGATGCGGCGCTCTCGGCCAAGGAGGTAACCTTCGGTGACGTCGCTGCGACCATGAGAGACCTGCTGTTGAACAAGCTGAAGGAGAACATGGCCCTCCTTGAGAGCGAGAAAGACCCCCAGAAGCAGGACCAGATTGTTTCACTGATGGCGAAGTGCGTCGAACTGCTTAGCAAGCTAGAATCAACGCAAAGGACTTAAGTTTACGGCGTACCCGTTCACAGTATGGTCCTCAGAATCGGTCAACGGGTCCCGGACTTCGCCCTACCCGACCAGACCAAGCAGGAAAGGAGACTCTCTGAGTTCGTCCAAAAGGGGAACGTGGTGATAGCGTTCTTTCCCTTCGCATTCTCAGGAACCTGTGACAGGGAGATGTGCACCTTCAGGGACAGCATGGCGAAGCTGAACACGGTGCAAGCGAGCGTGGTCGGCATCAGCGTCGACAGCCTCTTCACCCTCAAGGTCTTCGCCCAGACATACAACCTAGAGTACACGCTTCTGAGCGATTTCAACAAGAAGGTGTGCAGGGCCTTTGACGTGCTGCAGGACCCGTGGGTGTCCTATGATTACAGGGGAGTGGCAAAGCGGTCGGTGTTCGTTCTCGACCGGAAGGGAATGCTGCGCTACCGGTGGGTCACCGACGTACCGGCAGAGGAGCCTCCCTACGATGAAGTGATTGAATTCTTGAGGACCCTGAACTAATGAGTGCTGTTTTTATAGCACATGTTATAATGGAAGTCTGATAATGTCTCAGGAAGTCAAGGAAATCAAGCCAGTGGTGGAGATAACGCCCCAGGCAGCAGAGGAGCTTAAGATCTATCTTCAGAAGCAGGGCAAGGTTGACGGCGGTCTGCGTGTCTTCGTCTCCGCGGGTGGTTGCTCAGGACTTTCCTACGGGATGGTCCCCGAAGAGAAGAGCACGGAGGACGACTATGTGATTACCCAGTATGGCGCGAAACTCATCGTCGACAAGTCCAGCATGCCCTTCATAGCGGGCTCACTCATCGACTTCCAGTCAGACAAGCTGATGGGCGGCGGATTCGTTGTGAGGAATCCGAACGCCGTCTCCACGTGCGGCTGCGGGGAATCCTTCAAGACCGCCTAGGCTAACTCCATCATCGCCTGCGATAGCTCAACTGGTTTCGTAATCATCGGCCAGTGTCCCGATTCGAGGATCCTGTGCTCCCCATCCAGCTTCTCCTTCAGAATCTGGTGCACATCGTCCCCGCCACCGGTGCAGAGGACGTAGGCTTTCTTCACTGAAACCCATTTGTCGGACAGCGTCACCGGGTCACCTGCATACCTCATTAGCCATGGTGTGACTTTGGAAAGCACCCATTCCCGGTCTGCACCCCTGAGGTCTTTTCCGATGCTTGCGAGGATCTCTCCGGTGAGGGGAATCCTCCATCCATCAGCTAGCGTCGGCCAACCCTCCTGGCTGAAGTCACCTTGTGGTGTCCGCACCCTCGCGGGTCTGAATGCGTCCAAGAAGAGCAGGGTTCCTATGCGCTCGGGTATCCTGTCCGCGACGCTAGCGACTACTTTGCCCGCGAAGCTGTGTCCCACCAGCACCACGTCCTCAAGGTCCTCGTAGACGATCGCATTGATGACATCCTGTATGGCTGTCTCGACTCCGACCTGCGGCGACGCCAGATGGACCCTTTCGCCCGTTCCGGTGAGCGTCAGGGGATATACTATGTTCCCGCCGCGCTCCAGCAGCGGAACGACCCTCCGCCACGCCCACGCTCCGAGCCAAGCGCCAGGAACCAAGACGAATGTGTTCTTCCTCGGCACGCTGGTGTAGCCTCGCCTCACCGAATATAAGGCGCGCAGGGGCAAGAAGTCGAACCTATGGCATACTGGGCGTGCCGGTTGTGTGGAGGAGACGCGCCGGGAGTGGGACTTTCACCCGTGGAAGAACCCGCGTAACGGATCTCCTCCCTGGGATTTGAACCCACATGCCCCCGAAGAGGCACGGGCTGACTAGTCATCCGATCTCGAGTTGCGGATTCGCCCCGCCTTGGGGACGGATTGCCCGCGCGTTAACCAGACTCCGCCATCCCGGCAAACCCACCAGCCATTCATGTCCTCTTTATTCTTTGCAAACAGCAACAGAAGCGTGCGGATGGGTGACCCCAGCCAGCCGAAGCCGCTATAATGACCTACGCCGCTATGCCTTGACGTACTTCGGCTGCCAACTTCTGGTCTTGTCGGGGAGCTCGGTGTACTCGAAGTCAGCGTAGATTAGCGGGAACTTCTCCTTCATGACCCGCGCCACCTTGTCGAAGACGTATCTTATCTCGACCTCGGCGGCCTCTGCCGTGCGCATGGCTATGACGTGCCTGATGGTTCGGTGATTTGCAGTCCAGATGATTGACGTGGCCATCCCGTCGGGCGCGATCCGCCTCAGGGCAGAGGTTATGCGCTTCTTCACCTCGAAGTTCATGTTCCCCCAATCGAACTCTCCTTCGAGCGCCCTGTAGTTCCCCTCGATGTTCTCGACCATGGCCTTGACCTTGGACTTCTTGTCGGCGAGTTCTGGGGGGAGCCAGAAGCCCAGCTCCGAGGGGCGCACGTACCTGAGGGATTCCTGGCTTATCGCGACGCCCACTCTGTGTCTGACTAGTTCGTGGGTGAACACCCTGCTCACGTTGACGAAGGCGAAGGTGCAGGTTGAATGCTCGAAGATTGAGCCGTCGCCCTTGGAGAGCGTGTTCTGTATGTAGTCCTCCGAGCTCTGACGGATTTTGGTGACGTTCGGGTTCAGCCCCACGCCGAAGCTCTTGTAGCAGAGTCGCCCGGCGACCTCGGTCAGCAACTCTCCTTCCGACTTTGATGCTTTCTGTGTCTTTGAGAACCAATCTAACGCTGTTGACCCTCCGATTGCGCCCAACATCTCTTTGAGTTGGGCCAGGTCGATCCTCGTCTCGCCTATCAGGTAGACCTGCGGTTCAACGAACTTCATTCTCTGAGCGCTTTGATTGTTTGTGTTAATTAATCTGTACTCCCTTTTGACGCATTGCGACGAGAGGGCCTTATCTGTGAGGTTCACATTAATATGGGAACGTGTGTCAGAGAGGTCGCTGCGTCATGCTAGGCATTGTGACTCCTAAACCAGAGGGTTCGTGACACTTTGCCTGTGTTTGGCACGGCTGGCGTCAGGGGCGTCTTCAACTCCAGCCAGACCCCCGAACAGGTCTACAGGCTGGCATTGACTTCGGCGTTCGCGTTTGGCAGGGGGTCCTATGGCGTCGGATGGGACGGGCGGAAGAGTTCGGCGTTGTTGGCGCGCGTGGTCGCGGCGGGCCTCTCATCGGCCGGAGGGCAGCCGGTGCTGTTCGGTTTGGTCCCGACCCCGGTGACGGCGTATGGCGCTAGAGAGGAGGGGTGCAGGCTTGGTTTCTCGGTCACGGCGTCTCACAATCCGCCTGAGTATTCTGGGGTGAAGTTCTTCAACGGCCAGGGTATGGAACTCCCGAAGGAGGAGGAACTGAGGATAGAGAGGGCGATGGTGGTCGATGCGAACATGAACTCCCGGGAATTCGGAGAGGTGGTGCACCGGGAGGTGCTGAGTTCGTACCTTGCCAAGCTGGTCGCTCGCTTTGAGAAGCTGCGTCAGGGTCTCAAGATAGTCGTGGATTGCGCCAACGGGCCCGGATCTATGGTTACGCCGCTGGCTTTGGAGGCGCTGGGCCACAGAGTGATTCCGCTCAACGCTCAGATTTCCTGGCGGTTCCCGGCCCATCTGCCAGAGCCCACGGCTCCGAACCTATCGGATACAGCCTCAGTGGTTTCATCCCTGGGGGCAGACCTGGGTTTTGCTCATGATGGGGACGCCGATCGGCTGGTGATGATCAACTCTGCGGGAATGGTGCTTCCCGACTCTATGGTATCGATACTGGCGCTCAGGGCGTCTGTCCAGGAGGGCGGGGTCATAGTAATCTCCGAGAATTCATCGTCTGCGGTGGAGGAGGAGGCGGTCAGAATGGGCTGTCGCGTCGTGAGGGGGAGGATTGGCAAGACGTTCGCTGAAATCGAGAAGGAGGGGGCCGCGTTAGCCACCGAACCCAGCAAGGTCGTGGACCCGCGCTGGGGAATGTGGGAAGACGGGATGTACGCCGCAGTCCTCATAGCTGATTTAATCTCCAGGGACCCGCAGGCGTTGGAACTCATCAGCTCGGAGCCGAAGTGGCACTACAGGCAGGTCAATGTCCCGGTCTCGGTAGACCTCTCCAGCGCCGCCGACGGAATAGAGATGGAATTTGGGAGGTTCAGGATATCCGAATCGAGACACCTCGATGGACTGAAGCTTGCGTTCAAAGACAGGTCCTGGATAATGTTCCGGTCCTCGGGCACGGAGCCGAAGACCAGGATTTACTGCGAATCGCTTGATTCAATCAGGCTAGAGGAGCTGCTTGCGACCGCGAAGAAGGTGCTGGAGGAGATAGCGACGTCTGGAAACAGGTCACGCTGATTCACCATGTCCCTGGAGCTGACGAACGCTGTCTCAAAGGCCCTGTCGGAGGGGTACCAGATAGATGGAGAGGCGTTCGAGCTGATTTCAGGGCTCCCTCCAGGCACCGACGTAGAGCCTGCTGGTAAAGAATGCCATCCGGAGGAAGACCGGGAACGCCGACAAGGTGATACGGAAGGCGGACGTCGAACAGGTGATTCCTCAGGATTTGCTCGCGATCCAAGAGCCCCTGCTCCGGGTCTCGGGCGAAGCCGGAGAAATCGAGGTGCTGAGCGACCCCACAAGCCAGATAACTCCCGCTGAGGCGGACATCGGATTCAAGAAACTCTTCCAAGACAGATACTGGAGGCTGCTCGGGATAGCGAGGAAGAGGCCTGACTCGAGGAACATCTCCAACATAGAAGCGATGAAGGGCCAGAAGGTCGACAAGATGAAGGTGGCAGGCCTGCTGTCTCAAAGGAACAGCAAACACGGTAACGTCGAGCTCTTGATCGATGACCTCACCGGAACCGCTCGAATCCAGTGCAATGATGAAGTCGCCGCTGCAGCGATGAAGATCCCTCTCGACAGACTTTGTGATGGCCGAGTTGTCATGGAGCAAAGCAGGCCAAGTCTACGCGACTTCTCTGACGATGCCGGACGTCCCGAGCCGGAAGCCCGTGACTTCGTCGCACCGAGGCTATGCGGTCCTGCTCTCCGACCTGCACATCGGGAGCAAGATGTTCCTGCAGGACGACTTCCAGAGGTTCATCCTGTGGCTCAACGGCAAGCTCGGCGACCTCGACATTGTCAGCAGGGTGAAGTACGTGGTAATCGCCGGCGACGTCATCGATGGTATCGGTGTGTACCCCGGCCAAGAGTACACGCTCTTGGAGAGAAACCTGAAGAAACAGTACTCTCTTGCGGCCCAGCTGATCGCTGAGATTCCCAAACACATCAAGGTGCTGGTGTCCCCCGGCAACCACGATTCCGTCCGCCAGGCGCTCCCGCAGCCGGCGATTTCGGTCGACATCGCGGAGCAGCTGCTGGGCTTGGAGAACGTGAAGAATGTGGGTAACCCCTGCAACGTGAGGCTGGACGGCGTGAACTTCCTTGTGTATCACGGAAGGAGCCTTGATGACATCATCGCCACTGTCCCCAATCTCAGCTATGACAGGCCTGCCGCAGCCATGCAGGTCCTGTTGAAGTCCAGACATCTGGCTCCCATGTACGGAAAGAGGACCGCGCTCTCTCCGGAGCTGAGAGATATGCTCGTCATCGACCCCGTCCCCGACGTGTTCCACGCAGGGCACGTCCACGCAATCGACGTCCTCAACTACCGCGGCACCCTGGTGATAAACTCCGGCACGTTCCAAGCGCAGACGCCTTTCCAGGCGAACATGGGGATGGAACCGACCTGTTCAATCGTACCAATCGTGGACCTTTCGACGCTCGAAGTGTTGAAGAGGAGTTTCACGAAACAGGTCTTCGGCGCGTGAAATCAGACCAGGTCTAGCAGACGCGCGTCTTCGCCGATGACCTTGGCCAGTGTGTCGTCGTCAATCAACAGTTTGATTCTCTTGGTCCTTCCCCTGCGGCCCTTGCTGACGACCGCGGCTTCGACGAGGCCGAGCACGTCCAGTTCTGCGAGTATGCCGCTCACCCTCCTCTGCGTCAGGACCTCTACGCCGGACTTCCTTGCAAGGTTGGCGTAAGCGAGAAAGACCTCGCCCGTGTTCGACCCCGCAGGGAACTTCGAGGCCGCGATGATGATTATCTTCGCTTGGAGGGGGAGCGAGTGGAGCGCGACCTCTACGGTGTCGCGTTCGATCTTGTCGGATGCCTTGCGGATGCTCTCCTCGTCGACGCGCTGTCGGCCCTCACGCTCGGCCACCTCTCCAGCGACCCTGAGAAGGTCGATGGCTCTTCGCGCGTCCCCGTGCTCCGACGCCGCGAGCGCGGCGCAGAGGTTGATTGTGGCCTCTGGTACCACCCCGGGTCGGAATGCCATTTTGGTCCTCTCAGCCAAGATTGAGCGCAGCTCTTCCGTCGTGTAGGGCGGGAAGACGAGCTCCTCTTCACCTAGGCTGCTCAGGACCCTAGCGTCCAGCCCGTCTTTGAACCTCAAATCGTTGGAAATCCCGATGATTGTCAGGAAGCCTGGGGCGGTTTCCTCGCCTGACCTTGTGAACTTGTACAGCGTGTCGTCGTTGGCGTTGACCAGGTAGTCGATTTCATCCAGCACGAGGATGAGGTGAATTGCGTGCTTGGAGATGGTCTTGAAGATTCGCCCGACGACTTCTCCCATGGAGAGCCCCGTGAGCGGGATCTTCTTGTCCTCGTCCATGGGAAGGCTCTCGGCGATTCTGGCGAGCGTCAGGTACTCTGTCCCCGCGAGCCTGCAATTCACGTATGACGTCAGTATCTGTTTCGTATCATCCTGATTCCGGAGTTTACCGACGACCAGCGTTGCCACAGCCGTCTTGCCGGTGCCGGTCTTTCCATAGAGGAGAAGGTTAGAGGGCTTCGATCCGAGGAGGGCGGGCGCGAGGACCTCCGCGACGTTCGCTATCTGACTCTCTCTGAAGGACAGGTGGTTTGGGATGAACTCGGTCGAGAGGGCGTTCCTGTTCTGGAACAAGGCCCTGCCCTGCTTTGCCTTGTTGAAGATGGCGTCAATACCGTCGTCCATGTCAGTACACTGGAAACACTGGTTAGATAAGGCCTCCCCCGATTACTTCGTCCCACGCGTCCTTTGTTCAATCATCCCCCAGAGCTTCTGCGCAGAGATGGGCTGAAAATCCGAGACGAAATGGGTTTTCGCGACTTCGTAGATGGTCTCGTTGATAGGGGTGGGGAATCCCTCTCGCCGAGCAAGCTCCAGCATGTATCCGTTCAGCGCATCCAATTCCGTGGTGGCTCTGCCCCCGAAGACGTCCTGGGCCATGCTGTTCATACCGAGCCTTCTTGTGTCGAGCTTGTAGAGGGCGCTCGTCATGAATGCCGGCAGCGCGGCGCCCAGCTTGAGGGTTCTCCACGATGGAATCCGCCCTAGGGGGTGTTCGTGGAACCCGGCTGCCTGAAGAAGATTGATGCCTTCGCAATGGACGCTCAACGACATCTTCAGCAGGAGGTTGGAGGTCCCGGTTGTGCGCGTCTGGGATCCCACGAGGGCCATCAGGGGATTTGCGAGGTTGATCACCAGTTTGCTATGGACTGCGTCTTGCAAGCGATCCGTGGTCACGCACTCCAGGCCCAGCTGAAAGACTCTCGCAACTGTCTGCACCTCCTCTCGCAGGTCATTTGCAGGCGTACCTAGAATGACGTACCCGCGAGGCTCGTGTCCCATTTCTCCGGGACCGTCACGCCAAGCGTTGTAGCAAGCAATGCCATAGACCACTCTGGAGAAGTATCTGGGCAGTATCTGCTGGTTCTGGACGCCGTTCTGCAACGCTATGACTATGGGCTCGTGATTTCCCAATTGCGCCCTGAGGTCGCGGCAGGTGGCGTCAAGGTCGTAGTTCTTTACGGTTAGAACGATGACATCGGGTAGCGCTGTCTCGGACAGCGACCCTACGGCATGCACAGGAAACGGCATCGCAGTGGACCTTCCTCCTTTCAGGTAAGACTTCAGCCCGTGGGTCTTGATGACATCTAGAGTCTCCCCGCGTGCGAGCAAGGATAGGTTGCCGTACTTGGGTGCGATCCAGCCCGTGAGGGACGACCCGATAGCTCCGGCCCCCACCACGACAACTCGAGGTTCTTCGCTCGCTCCCAATTCTCTGGCCCGGTTTCTGGGCCGGAGTGCGCTCAGGACGATGTTTAAGATTGATGTGTGCGTATTACTCTCCTTGTATGGAGAGGAGTCTCTTGTTACTCCGTCGCTTCTAAGAAGGCCCTGCCCTGATTTCAGCCGCTCTTTGCTGCAGCCATGGACGGCGTGAACCGTGCGTGAAGGGTTAGTTGGACCAACGCTGGGAGAAGTGTCCGGGGTGTTGACTTTGGTTGGTTAGAGCCTCAGATACATCGATTCCTCGTCGAAGTATCTCCCCGCTCTCTTGACCGCGCGTGGTAGTTTCCCGTAGGCCTTGAAACCGAATCTCTTGTAGAGTCTGATTGCTCGCAGGTTATTCGAGAGGACGGTCAGCTCTATGCTTTCGAATTTCCCTCTGCACGCATTGATGGTCTCCTTCATAAGGGCTGGCCCGATTCCTCGACCCCTGAACTCCTTCCGAACAACTAGCCCGAGAACGCCTCTGTGGTCGCGAGGTGAGTCAGGTGCTATTCTTCGGACGTCGCAATAGCCTATCACTTGTGAATCCACCTCTGCTACGCTCATCACGACGTTTCCATCCCCGACATCCTTTAGGACGGCGGAGAACCACTTTCGTTCGTCTTCCATGGTCGGCAGTTTGCGGTACAGCGGGAGCCCGAATGAAGGATCGGCCTCCGCTTCCGGGAAGAAGGAGAAATAGGTCTCGACAATATCGTCAAAGTCAGACGGCTTTACGCGTCGAATCAGTAATGGTGGTTCGTTCGCCAACCTGAGATGACCTAAGTTGGAGTCGCTAAATGCGTTGCTAGCGCTGGCTCACGATTCTTGAGACCGTCTTCCGGGCTACATCAAGCCGATTTGCTTCATCATTCCGACGGGGTCGTAGAAGAGCCGCTCCTCGAGTATCTCTCCTTTGGCATTCCAGTGTGCGATGGTACAGAACTCCAAGTGGAAGCTCTTGTTCGTCGGCGGAATCACCTTGCCCCCAGCGACCTTCATGGGACCCTTCATCGTGCCTGAGAAATCTGCCACGGTGCAGGTGTAGTCGCCCTGACCGAAGAAGATCTTGTACGGGTTGTTGACCAGGTGGTTGTCGGGAAAGGTCTTGAAGAATTCGACGGCTTCGAGGTCATGATTGTGCCTTCCTCTCGTGGGGTCGGGCTGGCCGGGCCAGTAGACCGCGACGTCCTCAGCATGACGCTTCCTGAAGGTCTTCCAAAGAGGACTCCCGGGTCCAGCATTCCAGGCGTCATCCAGCGTCTTCATGAGTTCCAGATTGCGCTTGACAAGTGATACCATGCTCATCTACGTGGAATGTTCCCCGAGCATTCCTTAAGCCTTGCGAGGAACTCTGGAGCAAACTAGGTTGGAATGATAGTTCTATCTGAAGTCCCAAACTAATATGCCGGCCTTTCCGTTGAGCTGACGACTGCGATTGGATTCTACCTCGGGGGAACTCATGAAGGCGATTATGTGCCCACGATACGGATCGCCGGATGTCCTTCAGCTCAAAGAGGTGAAGAGGCCCGTCCCCGAAGATGGTAAGGTGCTGGTGAAGATTCATGCGGCGTCCGTGAACCCCGTCGACTGGCATCATATGACTGGTGCTCCGTTCCTCGTCCGTCTGGGGGACGGACTGCGCAGACCAAAGGACCCCAGGCTCGGCACTGATATCGCCGGGACGGTGGAGGCCGTCGGCAGCAGTGTGACCCAGTTCAAGCCGGGGGACGAGGTGTTCGGGGCGTGTCCGGGCGGTTTCGCCGAGTATGGGTCTGCTCGTGGAGACAGACTGGTGTTGAAGCCCGCGAATGTTTCGTTTGATGAGGCTGCCGCTGTCCCGGTCGCTGCAATCACCGCTCTGCAGGGCCTCCGTGACAGTGGAAGGGTTCACGCCGGTCAGAAGGTTTTGGTTAATGGTACATCCGGTGGCGTGGGTACGTTTGCAGTCCAGATTGCAAAGTCGTTCGGGACGGAAGTCACTGGGGTGTGCAGCACGCGGAATCTGGAGATGGTGCACTCCATCGGCGCAGACCACGTCATCGACTACACCCGGGAAGATTTCGCCAGGGCTGGGGAGCGCTATGACTTGATCTATGATACCGTGGGAAACCATTCGGTCTCTGACTACAAGCGCGTGTTGAGACCTCAGGGGAGGTGTGTGGTCACCGGGTTCTCGGGTCTGTCGCGATTGTTCGAACATGCTGTCCTGGGGCCGTTGAGGTCGAGGAGTGGGGACAAGAAGGTCGGTCTCATGGGGATAGCGAAGATAAACAAGAAGGATCTGGGCGTTCTGAAAGAGCTCCTTGAATCGCGAAAGGTTGTACCAGTGATTGACAGACGCTATCCGTTAAGCGAAACCCCTGACGCTATCCGGTATCTTCAACAGGGACACGCCCGAGGGAAAGTCATCATCGTTGTGGATACTGCGGGCCGAATATGATATGATTTTGTTAGTGGAAACGAGTCGTTCGGTTAACTCGGCCAGGGGATTGTAGAGTCTGTCTGGGGGAAAGGCCCTTCGATGCCGTCGCCAAATTCTCTGATGCGTTCTATCCCATTCCGTCGAGGAACCATTTCGCGAGTGTGACCTCATTCGTGTTCCCCCGTCTCTCCACATGCACTATTCCCCTCTCCGTGAGCGTGGCAACGACCCTGTGGGTCTTCAGCCTGGACAGGCCCGTCTCTTGGGTGATGAATTTCTGCAGGTAGGTCCCTCCGTGGACCTTGAGCACTCCGACCACCTTCCTCTCGTCGGGCTTCAGGGTCCTCATGACCATGGCGCCCGCCTCCTTTCCAGGGTCAGACTCGTAGTAGTTCTTCATCTCCGGCAGGACTAGGAAGTAGATCACTCCGACCATGCTGGCAAGGACCGTGCTGAGAAACAGGAGGGAGGAGAGCGGGATGAAGAAAGTCAGGTTCTGCGGGAAGCCGCCCATTATGATTCGGTAGAGCACACTTACTGGTGATTCTGTGGGGGAGTAGATTAGGGCCAGAAGGTAGATTGAGACCGCAAGGCCCGAGGTCGCCGCCAGAAGGAGTATCAGTAGGACCTTGAGCTTCTTCAATTTGTTTGACCGCCTCGCGCCTCTTCTCTGGTTGATTCTTTACCTTGTCCGTCTCAAGGATAATCTCGTGGCTACGAACCGCTGTCCTTGGTCTCTCCCGTATTCACGCTGATCAATGTCGCCTGGGCGAGAGGCGCTAGCCGCTTCCACCTGAGGGTCATGACGCCGCCCGCTATGCCAAGTATCGCCCCTATGACGAACCCTCCGGACCCGAAGAAGCTCAGCACGGAGAAGATGAGCATCAGCAGCCCGAAGACGGCGGATTGTTCGGGCTTTATCCTCAGCATGATGCCAGAACCGAGCACGATGAGGCCCGAGACGAGTCCGAACAGTCCCACCCCCTGTAAGACACTCCCCACGAAGCCAGGAAGGTTCTGAACCGGGACCGAGCCGGCCGTGTTGTTGAACAAAGAGGGGTTCAGGTGTGGAATTATGAAGATGCCGACCCCCAGAATGAGGAGTCCGGCCGCAATCATCAGACAGCCCCCCACAATAGCGAGTAACGACGCCCCGTTCGGAAATTCTGCTGTCGTTTGTTGTGAAGTCATTTTTGATTCACAGGGAATGTATGGAAGCGGTGCCACTAAATTGGTTCGCTGATACGATAATGATATTCTCGTTAGTTGGATGAAACGATTCTGATACGATGGAGGGTGGGTCGGGTCGTGCCCTCCGCTGGGTGCTGTTCCTGACTCGAGGATTAAGCGTATTAGCGAGTCATTATGGGAACTGGTTATGAGAAGGGCGTTCGTCCTTGTCAACGTCGAGCTCGGGGCGGATGATCTGGTGGAATCCGAACTGAAGAAGATTCAGCCCCCTGTCGGAGTGTATCAAGTCTACGGCGTGTACGACCTAGTGGTGGAGATAAGGGCCGAGTTGGACAAGGAACTCAAGGACGTCATATTCACGATGATTCGCTCCCTGCATCATGTGAAGTCGACGCTGACGCTTTCTGTGGTCGAGTGACGGGGGACTTCCCGTCCTCACGGGCTCTCTTCGTTACAGACTGAAGCGTTCCAAGATTGCGCTCTGGGCTGACCTGCCAGACAACTCGGACGCTGTCGATTGAGGGGAACGCCTGAAATAGGCACGGCCCAAGGCAGATCATTGGGCTGATTCATGGTGGAGTTTCGGGTCAGACGAGCAAGTCTGCGCGACCTACCGATTCTCGTACGGCAGCGTCATGCCATGTTTGATGAACTCAGACCGGCGACCCCGGAAGAATATGCGGTTGGAGACGCGGGGTACATGAGTTTCCTGCGCCGGGAGATGAAGGCCCGACGGCTTGTGTGCTACGTCGCGGTGACAGAGGATGAGAAGGTTGTGGCTGGCGGCGCCATTTGGTTGAGGGAGAATCACCCGAGCCCGGGTTTTGCTGGGGGTAAGATTCCATACCTTCTCTCCTTCTACACCGATCCGCAGTATCGCGGCAGAGGCCTCGCTACGCTGATTGTGAAGGAGGCGATGAAGTGGGCCCGTGAGAGGGGATACCCGTGGATGACTCTTCACGCGAGCCCGATGGGAAGGGGAATCTATGAGAAGCTGGGGTGGGAGAGCACGACAGAGATGCGGTACAAATTCAGCAACCGGGGGAGAAGAGCGCTTACAAGGGCTGATGCTAACTGTGAATGATTCCGGGTCACAATTCGGTTTGTGAGTTCCGCGTCCGCCGCATTGGTTCATCCCGAATAAACGTTCACCAGTGAGGGTACTCACAGTTCCACACTGAGTTCGACGCCAAAAACGGTTCTGGAAGACCGACTCCGCCACCGTTCGGAATCTGGAGTGAATATCCGCCTATCGCGGCTCCACACTGGAAGAGCGCGAACGGGGGGCGACCCAGCCGACGTCCTGCGAGCCCGAATATGCGTTCCTAGTAACGGTCTGGACGAATGGAGCGAAGAAGAATACGATTATCACGATGATTGCGACGATGCCCAGCAGCAGCCGAGTTCTCCTCATGTTTCGAACGGTGAGAGTTTTCGATTAATAGTTATGTCCCAACGCCTTGGTCGGGTTTCCTCACGCGATTGTGAAGTAGGCTAGGGTAGAGTGACCCCATTCGTCCTCTGCCAGGACCGTGTACGTTCCCTTTGCGAAGCTCGTGAACGTTCCTCCCTGGTTCCAGTATCCCGTAATCGCTCCCCACGTCGATGGCGTCAGTCCGGTCGTGACGGCCTCAGTGACGCACTGGTAGTTGGCCCAGCAGCCGTAGCCCGTGGCAGTGTCACTCGTCGGCTGGAAGCTGTATGAGGTCGCGGACCCGAAGACGCCGAGGTAGATTGGGCAGTTGTATGTGGTTGATGGATTCACGAGGTTGAGGAATTCTGCCGATGTGATGTTCGAGGTAGTGAAGTGTCCGCTCGCTATTCCGAAAGCCACAGGCCAATCGTCCACCCAGCAGGGTGCACCGTTCAGCCCGTTGAGAGTGACCAGCCAGCTGTCCGCAGCCGTGACATTAATCGGAGAGTTAAGTGGGTTGTATTCGTCGGTTATGACACTCACTGTGAACGCGCCCGATGATGTAGAAGTATTCAGAGAAAGTTGGAGATTCAGATAATTCGCGAAGTTGACTTGGTTTTGAGATAGGACGAGCGATACTTCTTCCCAGTCTGTAGACGCGCCCAAGTTGAAGGATGATGTGGTCTGTCCAATCACCGTCCCATATTCGCAGGCGTTGGAAACGGCGTAGACAGCCGCCATCGTGTAGCCAGTACCAGTGGAGACGGATATAGGAGGTCCCAGTGGCTCAACGAACGCCAGGACGAAGGAACCTGATGCTGGCGTGAATGCGCTGACCGATGGGACGCTCGAGTGCCCGTTGGCCGTCTCGAAGCTTGATATCGTGTGCAGTCCCTGAAGCTCCGTCGCCATGATCGAGGGGTAGTTGCCATCGCCCCGGATTGTCAGTGTGTCGGGTCCGCTCGAAGAAGCGGTGGCATAGTAGATGAGGTTGTAGTAGGTGCTCGACGCACGGTCCATCTCGAGCATGGTGAACATGTTTCCCATGGAGTCGCTGAGACTTACTCCCGGGAGGTCCGAAATCTTCACGATGATTAGGTCGCCGACCCGTACGCTGCTGCTCATCTTGCAGCTTATGGCCTGTATGGCCTGCGTCACGGGTCCGGTCGTTGTGGTGGTAGTCGTCGAAATCGCTGTGGTCGCCGTTTGGCTGGACGTCGACGTCTGCGTCACGGTCTGGGTCACGGCGCCTGTTATCGGGAAATACCCGGTGCAGGACTGGACGATGGGTGACGCCGGACTTGCGTTGCTGCAGTCTGTACACGGCCGTTAGGGAGACCGGCGCGCTCGTCGCGTTGAACGGCCTCGGGTCGCTCGTCGCTCCGTCAGACCATCCGCTGAAGGTGCAGCTGCCGTTGTTCTCCGGGTGCAGAAAATATGTCTGGCCGACAGTGATCTCGAGCGCGACTGGGGTGACGCCTTCCGCCACCACCATGCTCCCCACGGGGCCGCCGAGTATGGTGTAGTGTCCTGCGATTGCTCCCCCGTTCTGATTGATAGAGTCGACCATAAGACTCGAGGTAGCCGCAGGGGTGGCGGTCTGGATGATTGTTGCAGTGGTTGTCGAGGAAGTTGTGGGGGTGCTTGGGGGAATCAGCGTTTGGGTGGGCGTAGTGGTCTGAGTCAGCGTGTCAGTGACGGTGCTCGTCGCCGTGGAATTCTCTGTGGAGACGCTCGTGACGGTCGCGCGGGCCACTGACGAGCCGATGTCTGCGGCACCCAGGATGATTGCTGCAAGAACTATCGCTATCGCGATTCTACCGTAGTTCTGGATAGGATGGTTATCCAAGGCGCTATAGCAAATTGGCTGGCTTTCTCATTAATAGTTTTGTCCGAACGTTGAGAGTTGCCATCGCTACGCAGCCAAACCCTGCCAAGTGGTCTGAAGGCGTTCGGACAAAGGCTTACATGATTCTTCGAATTGATGCAAATTATGCGCAGAATCCTGGGGGAGTTGGCGCTGATGGCTGGTGGGGTGTCCCTCGGCATTGTGCTCGTCTTCGTTACCACTCTTAGCTCGGTGAGCGCTCCATTTGTCGGCGGCACGATGGGCTACCCGTGGGTCTGGCGCTGGGCTGCCTCGGCCAGTCCTGGCTACACCAACCTCGTCGTCCTCTACGAAGACGTCGGATTCTGGCTGGTGCTCTCGGTGGCCCTCGCCGAGGTGCCGGTTCGCATCGCCGCTCTCTCAATCAGCCGGAGTTTGCGAAGGTCAAATGATCAGGGCCTCCACCGACTGAACGGCCAAGTCTCCCGAGGCTTGCTCGTCGTAGCTTCGGCCATCATCATGGCGGCCCTGCTTATCTCGGCGAGCACGTTCGTAGGGGTCGGACAGACAACCACGACGGAGACCGTGACCACGACCGATACCCTGACGACGACTTCTACCGTCGTCGCAACCCCTGTGTCTGTCACAACGACTTCGTGCACCGTCTCAGGCCCTACCTTGGGGGTTGTGATTCAAGTTCTGGCCAACAACTACATGGGGACAGGGGTTTCAGTGATTCCTGTGGTCGGTGCCAAGGTGACCGGTCAGGCCGTCGGGTACTGCAACGACGTCCTCCAACCCTCGACCCTCCAGCCGACGACCACCAACTCGAGCGGATGGGCCAGCCTGCTCGACGGTCAGTTCGGCCTCTACAACCTGGAGGTCGCCTACGCCCCGACCCTCGTCTTCAATCTGTCCATCGTGACGAATCCGCTTTCTGTCACCTACGTTACATTCAACATCTCCACGGGGAACATGACCACGCACTTCTGCGAGTTCGACGTGTGCAGGTAGGGTACAGGATGGTTGGTCCGTTCGAGATTCCACGAAAGAACATCGCGTTTGATAGGCCTCAGCTGATTCGCTCTCTCATGTCAAGCTCACGACGGGAACGCCGTTCTCAAACGTGAGCATCGCAGTGCCGTGTCTCGTCAGGGCGTAGAGGGCCGAACCGAAGAGGTTGAAGGAAGGTCCGAAATTGGGACATGTAAGGGACTCCGTTCGGTATCTGCGCCGGTACCCTCACGTTTGAGAATGTAGCTTGACACGATTGGAATCGCGATTGCGGCAGCGATTAGGATGAAGGACGGCACCTCCCAATCTCCTCCTACGTATCGTAGCCACCAGGTGTCCCCACCGCCTCGTAAGAACAACGGAAGAGTCCAGCTGGCAAACGCCCAGGTCGCGGAGTTGAACGTCGGTGTCAACGTCGAAGTCAGCCCTGCGACGCCATTGATTACGACGCCGATGAGGTAGAGATGGAGGACGACCACCCAACGCTTCTTGTCTCCTCTCTGAATGATGGTCCCTGCCGGCAAGAGGAGGAATGGTATCGCTGCCACCAAGAAGCGCGGGCCGAAACTTTCGCCGCCGGTCGGGTCGTACCACATCGAATAGGGGATGAAGACGCCGAGGAAGCACGCAAGGAACAGGAGCGCCTCCCTCATATAGGGTGATTTCCTTATCATGTAATAGAACCCGAAGACTCCCAGCACGAGAAAGATGGAATAGACGAACAACCCCCTGTACGGCGAAAAGAGGTTGAGGTACACACCCAAGTAAAGGGGGTACGAGAACTCCGCGAATATGTTCGGAGCATGCAGATAGAGCTGCTCGCTGCTACGGAACACACTGCCGAAGCTCGCATAGTTGTACAATCCGATCGACGCAATCCCGAGCATGGCGGTCGAAAGAAACCCGAACGCTGGTTTTGCTAACGGTTCCTCTTTCTCCCTTAGGACAAACACGATGTAAAGCAGGATTATCGGCAAGAAGATGGCGTCGATGTAGTCGACGACCATGGCCACAGCGACGGCCGTTCCAGCGAGAACCGAATCGCGCAATCGTCCCCGTTCGTAGCGGGCGACCCGTATGGCAAAGTAGACGGAGAGCAGGCAAAACAATGCGGAGATGTCGCTCTGAAAGAAGTAAGTGGCAAAGGGCCAGCTGATGGTCGAGAACGCGTACGCGAAGGCGAGAAATGCGGACGCCCTCTTCTCGAAGAAGAAACGGCCGACGAGATAGACAAGGGTTGCCGCCGCTGAATTCGCGAGGGCGACGAAGACCTCGGACGCCAGCAACGCGTAGCCGAAGACCGTGAAATGGCCGTCCAGCATGAAGCCAACGCCGACGAATGGGAGCGCGAGGATGGCGGCCCCCGGGGCGAGGGCGCTGTAGTAGTTCCCGTCGTAAGTGAAATCGTCAACGGACCCTGGCTTGAAATTTGTCGCGCTTCCCAGGATGAAGGAATGATGCGTCCATATCGCGTAATCGAGCTCAAGGAAGCTGTTAGGATGGTCAGCCGCCCAGACACTGTTCAACGAAAAGAGGTAGATGGTGAGGACGCAGAAGAAGATGAGCACACCCACTGTGAGTTTCGGACGCGTACGAGGTTCACCGAGGCCTGTCCCAAGCTCGGCGTGAAGATGTAGGTAGGACCTGAATACGCGATGACAAAGGAGCGTGTCCTTTTTTGTGCTAAAGTCAGCCTTGGACTAAATAGTTTTGTCCGAACTGCCGATTCTAGACCAAGGTGTGGCTCCTCCTCCGCGCCTTAGTTCACGCTAACGTAGAAGGTCAGAGAAGCATTCTGATAGTCGTAGTAGATCCCGGCTTGCGGTTGGGTGTGTTGACTGAGCCAAGTGTCTTGACTGATCCGAAGGCCGTATGAAGTCGTTTGCGCGGAGATGCAAGCCAGCGACGTCTGAGCTGGAGCTGTGCCACGGGCGCGGTTCAAGTACACCTTCGAAACGAACGTGCACCTTAAGTCAATGGTTCTGACCGCCGGCACTAATGGACCGAGCTGTGAAGGTCAGCGGGGGGCTGTTCGTGGCGGCTTGGGTCCTCTTCGTCTTCGAAGTCCCCGGGTACTTGAATACTGGGCTGACCTTTGTGGTACTCTTTCTGGTGAGCGGCCTCATATTTGGCTTTGACTTCTTCACCAAGAGGATGAGGCTCCAGAGGAGTAGCAAGCTCATAGCGGCCTGCATAGTCATCGGGATCTTCCTGGTGTTCTTCGGCCCCGACGTGCGAACGGGAACGCTCCCGAACGGTCAGGACAGCGGCTGGGTCTGCAGTGGTAGTGACACCGGTTGCTCCGGCATCACTCAGCTGCAGTCGGTCACGGAATACCTCTGGTGCTGGGGGCCGCAGTACAACATCGCGCTGCCTCCCTCAGTCGAGTTCGAGGTAACGTTCGGATGCCTGCCCAACTTCGCTGTGACATGACCAATGATGAACTCGTCTGCGGCACTACCACAAGTCAGGAATACAATTAGAAGATGAAAGTGTGGGGATTCGTTATCCTTTCGCTGGGGGATTGCTTCTGAGGATGATTTGAGTGCAGAGTCAGTATTAGGAACCTAAAGGCCTACTTCAACGACGCGAGCTGATCGGGCGCCAAATGCACCCTCCTGTAGACCCAGGAGTTGCCGAACTTCTGCCTCTTGAGCGAGCCCCTCTCGGCCATCCGCGACAGGTATGTTGAGACCGTGCTCAGCCCTATGGGCTGGCCGTGCTGGTCCTCGTAGTCCCGTGCTATGTCGGCCGATGAGAACTCCTTCCCCTGGTATGACGTCTCGATTATCTTGAAGACCTGCCCGAATGTGGTCGACTCGTCGAGCGGCGGCTCCTCTATGGCGTCGTTGCCCTCCACGAGCTCCATGAGGTCCATGATTTTGAGGACCTTCTCCCGTGATATCCGTCCTTCTACGGCCAGGCTGTACTTGGTCCCCTTGTCATCCTGGAACTCGACCTTTACCCGCTTGTGCAAGGGAGTGTAGCCCCTACAGGTCCGGATAAATGGGCTGATGGTGTGAACTTGTGAACAGCCCGCTAGCTAGTCTTGACCAGCCGGCGATAGGATCTTAGGGGTTCACAACCCTTCACAGGAGGCCTTCAGCCTTGAGCTTCTGCAGAGGTTCCAATGGAAACACAGGGGTGCCTCTATGGGTTGACGAGTAAAATGGGTTGAAAACTGGCTTTCCTGGGATGATGAGGATGTTTTCATGCTTATCAACGTGTATGCTTCACATTGGTTCACCGGACCCCTCACACCCCTTCATTTCCAATGGAGGTTGTTTACAGCCCCTTGCTCCGCCCGATAAGCCCATACTAGCCATAACTCACAAGAAATCAATGATTAGTGTTATCTCTATACAATTCCATCCAAGAGCGAGCATCTATACTACATCAAAATATGAAATATTTTGAGGTTCATCTCTAGGTTCCAGTGGAAGTGAAGGGGCGGCGGTGTCCCAACATCTAATAGCCCGTCACGGGAGGACTCAGATCAAGTTGCCAGAAGAGTGCGTTCAGCTCGCCTCGGTGCTGGAGTTCCTCCTCTACCATATGAAGCAGCATCTCCCTAAGTGTAATTGACCTACGCCTCGATCCATCTCTGAAGGAAATCACTCTGTCCAGGTCAGGGGGCCTTAGCCGTCCCACGAACCCCATCACATGCTCGTCGATTTTCTTCTCTTCTTCGGCCACCTCCCTGAGGATGTATCGCTTGACCTCTCTCAACCTCACGTATTCGCGCACCCTGTCCTCATAGACGAAGATGAACCACCAGCGATAGGCGTCGAGCACATGCACGAAGATGTCGACGATGGACGGGAAGGAGGCGCCCCTGTCCCTGTACCTCTCCCGTGGCGGAACTTTCGTAAATATTGCGCGCATGTACTTCTTGCGGACTTGCGAGTTGTACCGGTACAACTCCCGTATCATCTCAAGGTCGGAATGCAAACAGTTAACGAACCTACCTTTGGGCTATAAGCAGTCCGCCCGATCAGCTCGGGTTGGCGACGTCACTCCGGCAATCCTTAGCGTTCGGACATAACTATTAATCAGAATGGAGCCCAAACCAATCTCGAGGTTCGGTTTTGTTGACACCGGCGACCAGCGGGCCTTCCCGCAAGATACTCGCAGTGGCGATAATAGCGGTGGTCGTCACAGCTTCTCTTACGGTCGTCTTGGCCTTCACAGATTTGAAGGAACAGAACGTAAGCACGCTGCCCACCACGGAGTCCAGTCTGTCGACTTCCGCATCATCCTCAACTTCATCCGGGGGAACGTCAACCACATACTCGACCACCTCGGATTCGGGCCTGGACCTGCAGGTCATGCTGAACTCTAGCAGCGTCGGGTCCCATGGAGCCGTGACTGTGCAGATAGAGGTCCTGAACACGCTCGATCACAACGTTTCCTTGTCTGTGATGCCTAATCAGAACATTCTCACATGGAACGGATACGACTTCTTCTGCGGCAGCAACCCGTCCGACTCTCTCGTAGGCTTCGCGCTCTTCAAAGGGCACTTCTCACCGGAGAACGTCTCTGCGGCCGGGTCTCCACTACAACTCGCCGCGCCGGTGGCACTGCCATGCGTCTACAGTCTTCCCGCGAACGGCACCACGATCTTCCTTCCGAACAGCGACAGGACGATGTCCTCTTGGTACTACGCCGGGACCCTACAACCACCCTATCTGGTGACGGCCGAGGTGAACGCGACGACGGGCTATTGCACCGCCTCGGCCATGTCTGGGACCTGCGGACCGAGCTCAAGTCTTCTGGGCTACTGGAACCCCGGGTTCGGGTACACGGGGAACATGACGTTGGGTTCTGAGGACTTCACGTACTTCCCTCAGGGACAATACACGATAGTAGCGCAGGACGACTGGGGCCAGACCGTCTACGCCCACTTCCAGGTCACTTCAAATGCGAGCAGCACCTCGAGCTCCAGCTCCGCGGTAAGCACGACGCCGACCCAGACGACGACCTACCAATGCATCATCACGGGCCAGCCTGGAGGACTCTTCCTCCGAATCCTGTCAGACTCCGACCAGACGCCGGTCGCAGGAGCCACAGTGAAGGCCACGAACCAGCCAGCCTACTGCAACAACTCCCCCGCGAACGTGCAGACGACGACGACTTTCACCACGACCGCGGGCACCCAGTGGTACTCCCTCGACTCCCAGAACGACGCTGGCTACTCATTCGTGGTAACCTACTTGGGTCAGACCTACACGTTCCAGGCCAGCCTTCGCCCCGCGTCCCTCACCTGCGCCACTCTCTACGTGCCCTCGGGGAGGACCAACGTCACAATCACCGAGTTCGAGAATTCATGCTAATGTGAATCTTCGTGGCGGAGCTGTCTCTGACCCGGAAACGCACAGGTTATTCGGCATCGTAGGACGAGACCATCACTGCGCAGGCATCTGCACAGTCAGTACCCTTCTGTCTTGAGTCCGGCGATACCAGAGAAGTGCTTCAGGTTCCTGGTGAGCAGCGGCTGTCGGTTCTCGAGCGCGATACCAGCGATCATGGCGTCCTCCGCGTCGATTCGCGCCCCCTCCCTAGCCTTCTGCGCGTACACGACGCCGGCCTTTGCGGCCGATGAAGCGTCAAGCGGCAGCTGGGTAAGCGACTGGAGGACCTCGAGGACCTTCTCCCTCTCCTCAGAGGACTTGATGGCAAGGCCCACCCCCACATAAAGCTCGAAGATCGTTGGTGTGCCGACCATCACGGGCACGGACTCTGAGACCAGCTTCTCGGCCTTGGCCTTCGCGGCCCCGTCTTCCTGCATGAGGTCGATGAGGAAGCTCGTGTCGGCCAGCATGCTAGCTCAGCCTCTCAAGCGTGCGCTCGAGACGGCGCGCGGTCCGCTCCCGACCCTCGCGGATTCTATCCGACACCTCCTTCGCCTCCGACCTGGAAAGCACTCCAGCGAGATCCAGGATCCCTCTGCTGCGCGTCATCCTCTCGATCACCTCTGTGAAGCTCTCGCCGGGCTTCTTCAGGGCCCTGAGCCGCTCGTAGGCCTCTTCCGATATGGCTATGTTCTTGGTCGCCAACTCTGTGTATATCTATATGTGGAGAAATATAGGGTTTACGGGACCAGATACGAGGGCATCCGGGCGTGTTCGGACATAACCATTAATCAGAAAACCTCCATCTCGGGCTTCACGCGCATGACATGACGCTTCCGATGAAGGCGGCGATAGTTGCGCTCTCCCACCCTCATCCATGTCAATATGTATGGTAATCAAGAAATACCCAACAAAGGACGAGAAACACTGGTGTGGATCAAACAAGACGACGGCTGTCGAGGAGACAGCGAAACTATTTTGTGATTGTCTTCATCGTTGCCTTCACAGTCAGCATCGCATCCGTCAACCAATGGAACGAACTCTACAGCTCAGACCTCGAGACCTTTTCCACTCTTCTTTTCGTCAGCTTGTTCGCATCAGTAGCATCAAACCTAGCCGCAAACGAGTTAACTACATCTCACATCAGCAAGGTTGGATTTCAAGGAGAGGCCAACCCGTTCCAAAGGGCTTTCTACAGGAGATTCGGTCTTAACTCAGGTTACGCTCAAGTATTGATCGGCATTCCCGCAGCATACGCAGTGATTCTTCTGTTCTTCAAGTTCTTTCACATCCTTGTTCTCTCGTTCGCCTTTACCTTTCTCCCTTTGGTCTTGTCGTACGACGCCATTCAAGATTACCTTGTCCTTAGAGCAGTAAGATGACTCTACTTGGGAACCGCTATCGGGACTAATCTTCGCCGTAGTCCAGCGGATCGATACGTTTGACTGTGGGGACCCTGTCAAAGTCGGCATCCGCCGACAGAATCTCGGATATCGAATTGGTCTCCATCGAGGCGACGTGGATGTAGTCCACACCATTGATGTCGAACGAGTAGGATGACGCCCTCTCGACTATGAGAAAGTCCAAGTCTATCCAGACTACCCCGATAGACAGCAGGGCCTCTACATTGTCCTCGATTATCAGACTCTCTCCTGCCCTGCTTGGACAGGACCCGATTCACCCTCTTCAGCACGTTCATGAGTTCCACCAGGACAAGCATCGAGCAGGAGACTCTGAGCTTCCCTGACTCGACGTCCTGCAGAATCTTCTTGCACTTCTCTCCGTACTTCGGATGGTTCTCTATCGCATAGATTATGACGTTGGTGTCCAGATACTTCAACGGAAGTCTTCCCTAGCCTGCCTGACGAGCGCGACCACGTCGAGGTCGAGTTCGGTCTGCGAAGTGAGGAACTTGACCGCGTCCTTCACCCTCCTGTGGGTGTCGACGACGACAAGGCTCCTGACTATGTGCCAGGTCACCTTCTGACCGGGTTTCACTTCCAGACTCTTCCTTATCGCCTTCGGGATGGTGGTCTGGAACTTTCGCGTGACCTTGGTCTCTTCTCGCTTCATCGAAAAGTACTACGCGTAATACTATTTAAGCGTCGGGAGATTGGAACCGGAGTCTCTATGGTCGTGCCTGTCATGGCGTTCGGACATAACTATTAATCGGAAAGTCAAGCCAATCGGTACTGAGGCTACGTCCTAATGGAGAATCGGCCAGCTCGGAACTACACCAAACTTGTCGTGGTCATAGCCGTGGTGGCCTTGGTCGTAGGGTCGCTCGGGTATCTAATCATCTCGCCAATCAGCAAGACCACCATTCCGACCTCTACGCTTTCCAGTGCTCTGACCACACACTCCTCTCAAACAACAGCGCCTCTATTCAACACGTTCAGCGTTCCACTACCGGTCGACTCTCAATCATCGATTTATGACCCAGCGAACGGGTATGTGTACGTGAGCTACGGCGATGGAGCCAGCGGCGGGGTCTCCATCGTGAGCGGGACCACCAGACCTAGCAAACATCACGCTCGACTCGGGCCCGGGCCCTCTCCTCTACGACCCGGCGAACCACTATGTCTACGCGACTGGAGTAAACAGTGGTGCGATTGCGATAATCAACGGAACGGAGATAATTGCAACCATACCAACGAACCTGCCATCTTCTTTCCTTTATGATCCCGCAACGGTTTTGTCTACGTAGCCAGTCAAGCGAGACTGGAATATCTCAGTGATTGACGGAACCAAAACAGTTGCATCCGTAGGCGTAGGCGAGGCACCATCGTCTCTGCTGTACGATCCATCGAACAACTACCTCTACGTCTCAAATGGTGGTGGTGACACCGTTTCGGTAATCGATGGGACAGCGGTAATCTCTACAATAACGGTCGGCTCCGGTCCATCCTCGCTTCTCTATGATCCATCGAACAACCTTGTCTACGTAGCGAACGAGGGGTACGGCCAGGCGGAACGGTTTCGGCGATTAACGGGACCAATGTCACGGCGACCATCGCAGTCGGTGCCAGTCCTTCATCCTTTGTTTACGACCAGACGAATCAGTACGTGTACGTCGTCAACAATGGGGGCCAAACTGTCTCGGTCATCAGAGGGACGACTAACGTCGCCAATGTATCGCTCGGCTTCAGGCCGTCGTCTCTCAGGTACGACCCGACCACGGGATATGTACGTTCCAGACAGTGACGGGAACAACATCTCCGTCATCAGCGGCACGCAAGTGATTGCCAGCATCATGAGGGGTGGCCGAGTTACGCGCGACGACCCGGCGAACGGCTACATCTACGTCTCTAACGCTGGTTTTGGTGGAATATGCGTCGGATGCCAGTTCGAACCCAGCAACGTAGTTTCGATAATCGCCGGCACGTCGATCGTGGAAAACATAACCGTCGATAGGACCGCTCTGCTTACAACCCCGGCAACCATTCGGTAGACGTGATCACCGGGGATGGAATGACAGTGATTGGTCGCAAGTGCCTGATTAGCATGCTGCTGGCGGCGATAGAGATCGGACATAACTATTAATCAGCAGTTGGTCTCTTTCACTCAGGGTCTTCCGCGATTGAGTATTCAGCCGTCCCGGAGCTATCTCGCCATCGCTTCGGCGATTGTCATAGCGGGCGTGCTGGTCTCCGCGAGCCTGTTCTTCGCCGTTGGGCAAGCGACGAAGACGATTACCACGACTACGGGACAGGGAACAAGCAGCAACGGGGCGACTGAGACGGTAACCCAGACGACGACAGTCTACTCAGTCGTCGGCTACCTCGCTCTCACCGCCAAGGCAGCCTGCGCATTCGGGAGCGCCACTCCACCTTCGCCGGGGGGCGACGGACCGTGCTGGGGCGGCGACGCGTACGTCTTCAACTGCACGAGCGAAGCCGCAACCCAGCAAGGATGCACTCAACAAGTAGTCTACGTAGGAATCAGCGGCGTGTCACCGCCCCCAAGTTACGTGATAAACATCCGGTACCCGTTCACCAACCAGACAGAGCCGTCGTGGGGCAACTGCGTCTGGACGGTGCAGGGGATAGTACCTGGGCAGGGCTACGCACATTGCAGCGCTGTCAACTCGACCGCGTTCATCATGGGCGTTCCCACGACCCCTCCGACCGGGGCGCTCTATGCGGTAACATTCAAGCAGCTCCGCTACTGCGGAGAGTATAACATCCTGCCTTGGGCGGTCAAGATCAACGGCCTGACCCAAGTGCAGCCGTCCAACCAGACCCTTCCCCTGCCGACTGACCACTTCTCAACAATTGTCCCTGATCAGAGCCTCGCGCAAATGACGTTCTACCTTCCATCCGGAATCTACAACTATACCGTGAGCGGTGGCGGCGGCTTTAACGAAATCTATCCGGGCAGCGGGACTTTTCAGGTAGGCGGGTCGGACATCGTCGTAAACCTGGAGGTATTTCTTAGCTTCACGTGCACGGCAACAACCAGCACTCCATGAGGGGTAAACAACTATCCTTCCGCTTCTGGAACTGACGACTGCTTGCGACGTTCGGACATAACTATTAATCGGCGGTCCGGGGCCAGAACAAGAGGTTGTCCTTGCGCCGGGCCCAAATCTTTCGCGTCGGCGGCGGTTCTGCTAATCGGCATCCTTGTCGGGGCCACGCTCGTCCTGGCCACACCCGTGATTCTCGGGAATACAACCAAGACCACGACCATCGTCTCTACGTACACTTCCACCGCCGTGGTCACGAGTCCTCCCTCGACGGTCACCACCACGATCACGACTACCCTTGCGACGGGTTCAAACCCCGTTACCGCGACCCAGTTCGGAGTCTACGGCGTAAAGGATCTGGTGCAGTCGTGCGGAGCCTATGGCGACCCCAGCCAAACGGTCTCCTGCTCGCTCGCCGATCCCGTAAGACAGGGAGACCTGCTTGTTGTGGTCGTTACCGAGGTGCCGGGCTATACCACATGCTGCACCATCACGTCGACGCTCGGCCAGAGCACCACGAGCGCTCCGCCCGGCCAGTCTGGCATCAGCATCTCTGACACGGTCAGGAACTCCTTCTCGCTCGCCGGGCAGGCCGCTACCCGGCCCGGGAGCAGCTACCTGCTCTACTTCTTCGTGGCGAGGGTGGTCTCGAGCGCGCAGGACACCGTCACCGTCTCGGGATCGGCGAACTATCCATCAATCATGGTGCACCGAGCTGCAGAACCTGACCCAGGTAGTCGGCTCCTCCACCGGGACCGGCGACTCCTCCTCCGCGTCGGGTCACTCCATACACGGCACCCCTCGGGTCGTTCGTCCTGGCCGCCACGTTCCTCGAGGGCTTCGGAGGTAACATCGCAACTGTCATAGGTGCAGGGCCAGGCAACACTCTGATGGACAACATCTACGGGGTCTCTGAGGAGTACAATACCGCAGGCGGACCGACCACTTCGCCCTTTCTGATGGCAGGGACGGTCTCCTGGGGCGAAGTATCCATCGCCTTTGATTGAAGGACCCGAGAAGTACAGAAGGCTTGACGCTCCTTCGTCTACCAAGAAGCTTGGATGCCCGAGCACAATAGTATGCCGTCTAGGTGCCAGCAGACGGCCGAGTCAATCACCAACCCGACCACAAGCGGGGCGTCTTAGATACCAAATCGGCCATCTTAGGAACCTAATCCGGCAGAGTCCATCATCTGCGCTTGCTGTACCGCTTCCGCCGCGTGCCGAGCATCATCAGAACGACTCCCATCACGACGAGAATAACCGGTGCCAAAACAACCCCGAAGACCCCACCTCCTCCTGCCAGAAACCCCTCGAAGAGGGCCGCCACGGTGTAGAGCACGCTGACGAAGGTGATTACGAGCCCCACCACGAAGAGGAGCGTGAGCGGCATGATGGCGTGGGCGTTCTTGTTGTGTTTATGGTTTGTGAAGGAGAGAAGCGGTCAGACCGAGTTAGCCGCGTAACGCCGCCCCGCCTCGGTCACCTCGTAGATGTAGGGCTTGTGCTGGTCGTTGCGCACCACGAGGCCCCGGGTGAAGAGCAGCTTCATCAGCCGTCCGGTGTGCTCCCTGGTCATGCCGATGATGTCCCTGATCTGGTTGGGCGTCTTGGGCCCATCCATCAGGGCCCTCAGGATGACAGCATCCGTGTCCTTAGTAGCATTTCCTGACTGGGGGAGGGTCGCGGGAGGCTGTGATATGGGCTGTGAGGGTTGTGATAATTGAGCCTCGACGCGTGACATGGGCCGGGTCACATCCCGAGAAACAGGATTCTGGGACGGAGCCGGCAGCCCGCCCTTGCTCCTGACAGAATACACCTCTACCTTGGCCATCAGGTCGACGATGCGGGTGTCCTGGGTGATGAGCCGGGCGTTCATCGCATCCCACAAATTCTTCGCGAGATCGCTCGATTTCGTAGAATCTTTCACGAGAGCCCTGTATCTTGAGAGGAGCACGGCGAGGACGACAAGGGTTGCCGTCGTGACCGCAGCGGCTAGACCAACAACGACATCATCGACCAGGACCAAGGCAGCATAGGGTGTGATAAAGCGTGATTTAAGGATACATCATAACATCACAATCCTGTTCACCAAAGCATCGACCAGCGACTTCAGCTGCTCAGCGTCACCCTCCGCGACCTCCGAGGGGGCCTTGCTGATGAGATCGAGCAGCCGCCGCAGGTCGTCCATCTGGAGCACTCCGATTCTAGAGCAAAGGAGCACGGTGTAGAGGGACTGGTCTATGTTCGACCGGGCCTGGCTGAGCACGCGGTAGTACGCCCCCGCGGACACGCCGCTTATCCTCGACCCGGTTTCCCCTTCGATCCCTTCAGGGCCTCCCTTCTGAAGCGAAATCTGCAGCAGCAAGCGGTCAATCTGTTTCTTTGTAAGCGAGGAGCGTCCGCCCAGGTAGTCGTCCAGCTGCGAGTCCATCCATCCAAAGTGCATATCCGATTCTGTATTAGTGTTTCTAGGGTCATCCTCTACATATTTTGATAGTATTAGCCCTATATTAGCGTAGTATTTCGCTATTCTGGCTGATTCGTCACACATTCTTGGGTTTTCATGCCCGGAGACTGAGCGTGAGTCCTTCATAAAATCATTTTATCCGAGGCAATTGAGGGTAGTGGGCGAGTGAGATGGGGAGAAGGAGAAGGAAAGTACTACGAGTAAACAAGAGATCGCTGCCCAAAGTTTTCGCGTGCCCGAGATGTGGGGTTGTAGCTGTACGCATAACATCACACCAGGACGAAGCATCACAAGATTACATAACCGTGGTAGCTTGTGGGAACGAGAATTGCAAGGTAAGACGGGAGTTCAGGTTCTCGACCGACAAGCCGGACATCGACGTCTACAACACATTCGTGGACGACTTCGCTAAGACAGGTGGGTGACATGAGCCAGCCTGGGTCCACTGAGAAGAATCTCGTGAGCGCGAGAAAGAAGAAGGGCACGCTCATCGCCGCGCTGATAGACCCGGAGGACTTCAGCATGGAGTCTGCTTCCCAGCCTCGCCCAGAAGGTCCAGAAGCTCGGTGCCTCATGCATCTTCATCGGAGGCTCCACAATTTCCGATCAGGGGCACTTAGATAAGGTTGTGATGGGAATAAAGCTACATGTCACAATCCCAATACTCCTCTTTCCGGGTAACATCACAGGAATATCACGGCACGCCGATGCAATTCTTTTCAGTTCCCTCCTTAACTCCACCAATTCCTACTTCCTAATAGGGGCTCAGGCCCTCGGCTCCATCCAGATCATGAAGGCCAAGCTGGAGGCGATTCCCATGGGGTACCTCGTCTTCGGGGACCACTCCACAACCGGTTTCGTCGGCCAAGTCCGAGGCATCCCGCTCGACAAGCCCTCTATCGCGGTGATGTACGCGATGGCCGCGCACTATCTCGGCATGAGGTCTCTCTACCTCGAGGCGGGCAGCGGCGCCGAACAGACCATCTCCCCCGAGGTCATAAGCACGGTCCGGAAGTACTACCCAGGCCTCCTCATCGTGGGGGGTGGGGTCACAAGCCCAGAAGCCGCCTCCAAGATCTCCAAGGCCGGCGCAGACATCATAGTAATCGGCAACCTTCTCGAAAAAGACGGGTTCGAACCCAAGCTGGCCGCTATAGTCAAGGCTATCAGGTAAGCAGTGCCTACCAAGTAGGTTCTCCGGTGCCCTGCTTCAACCACGGTTGGCATGACTCTGCATTCGCACCAATCAAATACTCGTCGCAGCCAAGTCACGACGACGGCCTTGAAGCGCGGCATGATCGGGATCCTTGCAATAATCGCACTCACTGGGGCGTTCATCCTGCTCCCGATCGTACCATACTCCGCGGCCGGCAACGACCGTTGGGCCTTTCTGGGCATCAGGGCGAACGCGAGCGTCTCACCCTGGTACGTTGTCACGGGCTGCGGGGTCGTGCTCAATCCGACCCTCAGCACCGATCTTGGCGGCGTCACGGCCTACACCCCGGTCTGGCACGGAGCGAGCTGGACGCCTTCGGGAACTTCCTTGAGGAGCTGGAGGCCAAGGGCGAATCGCCGACGGCGATCTTACCCGACGTTGGGACGCGTGCACTCTCGTATGCACGGATTGTGGGATTTGCGGTCCTCGTCAAGAAGGGGAATCAGGGTTCGGAGACAGCGCAGGCACCATAGGGAGAGATCTACTGTCCTTGGGTCTGGGAGCCGGTATTCGCATCAGCCGGAAAGCCTACGTGACGGTAGGCGATGGCAGAACAAAGGCTCTGCCCCGCGGCAAAAGGCCTAAATATTACACCACGTCCTACAGGATGTAAGACATGCCGACCGTCAGCGTCAGGATATCCGAGGAGCAGAAGAATGCGCTGCTCAAGTATGGCCCCCTCTCCAGTTCCATCAGGGACGCGCTCCGCCTCTACCTCGACTCGAAACGGAGCGACCAGCTCCTTCTCACTCTCCGGGACATGCAGCGCGAGGACCGCGTCCGGACGACCTCCGTCGAGGACGCACGGCTGATCAGGGAGGACAGGGGGCGTTGATTGTCGCGGACTCCAGCTTCATCGTCGAAGGCCTCCTGAAGAGGCAGGAGCTGCTCAGGGAGGAGGACATCGTCACGGCCGACCTGGCCGTCTACGAGGTCGCGAACTCCATCTGGAAGCACCAGTACCTGCTCAAGGACCTCAGGGACGGGCCCCGCTATCTCTCGATATTTGACGGGCTGCTCGAGACGAACAGAATCCGGGCGGTCCGTCCCACTCAGGAGCTGATGGAACGGTCCTATGCGCTCGCCGCAAGGAACGGGCTACCGGTCTACGACGCCGTGTTCATAGCACTGGCACTGGAGACCGGCGCCGGACTGAGGACCTACGACCGGCAGCAGGCCGCGGTAATGAAGAAAGAGAGCACCCGATAGACCGGGAGCCGCTCAGCATATCTTTGCCCTGACGGCCGACCATTCACGGTCGCGTCTTGTACATTGATAGTCTTCTTCGTACTCCCTTCACGTTGAGGTCACAAAAGAGCCAGGTGTTCTTCAGGTACTTTCTGTGAGATTACCAAGCAGTCAATCTCTCCACCAAAGTCCTCGTCGCAGGTCAGCACGCGCTGACTAATCGAACGGGCCGTCGCCATGATGATTCCATCGATCAACCCAAAGTCGACGCGACCCGCTTTAATAGCCTGACCCTAAGCAACCCAGACATGGTAGTCCTCTGGCACCTTCAAGCGACCCTCAACCAGGTCTGGAACAACGTTCAGAACGCCGGAGGCCCGACTCCAGACGCCGGCCTCGGGCCTCAGATTCAGGTCCACTCAGAGTCTGCAACCTCTCACCCTTGACGTCGACATCAACCACAACATCCAGCAGGAACCGGGGAGCGGCAAGGTGCAGTGCAGCTACTTCTCCGAGACCAAGACCCTGGCCGGAGGGCAGCTTATGGAGGACGCGACGGTCAAGCCCCAGCAGGGCGACGCGGGAAGCGCCTCCCCTCCCATCCTGAGCTTCGTCGCGGCCCGCAACCTCCAGCTATGCGATTCCGCGCTAAACACGGTCGACAACCCCAACAACCAGACGCCGAAGACCTTCTACCTCGACGTTGAGGCAGACCTCACCGTCACCGAGACCATAACCACGATGAACAACCCCACCCCGACCACCCAGTCCAACAGCACCGGTGTCGGAGACGGCTTCTCAATCCCCTATGATTACACGAGCCAGACGCAGCAGGGGACGCTGACCCCGACGGCGCTCCCGAGGGGAGTCTACCACTCGCTCTTCACGTTGGACCAGGGCATGAGCACGCCGTCGGTCGCCAAGAACAGCATCCAGTACACGTTGACCACGAAGCAGCTCGACCTGAAGTATTCCCTCGCGCCCATCGACAACATAATGGACATCTCCATCACGAGGTTCAACGACTACAAGGAGGTCGGCGGCAGCGCGAACCTCGCAACCAACGACTCGTCTTGGATGCTCCACGGCAACAATCAGGTGACGGTCACGGTCGAAGGTCAGGATGTCAGCAGCAGCTTCGCGACGCTGCGGTTCATGCGCGTCTGGACGGCCCCATTGGCCTCGAAGAAGCCGGTCAACGGAAACAAGAACTCAAAGCCTCTGTCAAGCGGCGGCTGGGCCGTCGACACGACAGGGAACGGTCCGTCCTGGCTCGACGTGCCGGGCGAGCTGCTGACTGCCGCACCGGCCAAGTGGTCCGCCGAGCGCTACCTGGCAGAGTTCGTGGTAACCGTCGACAAGTTCCCAGAGTTCGGCATGCTATACTTCAACGTCACCTGCGACACCGTACCCGGCTCCTACCGCGTCGCGATGACCGATGCCGTCAAGATAACCGCTAATCAGTGGTGCACGATCAAGTCCTCGGCCGCGCCCTTCTCAGCCTCGGGCTCCGGAGTCTTCGACTCAGGCTGGAAGTCAGCCACCTAGTACCGGCCCTTCCCAACCTCTGCTGAGGATTCGCGCCACTCAGGCAGCGCTCTCCGAAGCTTCCGGCTTCCTCATGGAAGTCATCGATGGGAGTCTTGGGATGAACATGGGTATCTTCTTCCGGTACTCCACGTACTCCTCGCCCCAGGTCTGCATCAAATCCTTCTCCTCAGTCCTCGCCAGGTACCATCATAACGGAAGCAGCAGCGTCGCGGCCAGGAGACCATATCCGCTCAGGAAGCCCAGAGGAGCAGAGTAGTTCAGTCCGATCACCGCCGAGTACAGCGGACGCCTCACGTGCTCCCCACGGTCCCGTGGTCATCAGTGATGGAAAGTCGCTGGCGCTTGGTGTGGTCAAAGGACGCGTCGTTCACATGGCACTCTTCAGCAGTGGCCTCAAGGTCCTCCTTCTCGGAGGCGGGTCAGCTGCCGTGGACTTCGCCATAGGCAAGCTAATCCCAATGTTTCTGAATGGCTAGAGAAGACCGAGAAGCACTAGGGGTGTCCCGCCGCTTGTTTGACACCGACTGGGCCCCGCGTTTCGCGCTGGATCTAAGCTATCCAGATTCGGTTCGAAAGCTCCTTCTTCTCGAAGAGCTGTCAGACTCCAAGAAGAGATGGACGACGAGCCCAGAAAAACCAATCGTCCTCTCACGTTTCCAGACTCGTCTTTATCGCAGTCAGAGAAGACGGGTTCTTCCGAAGAAAGTCCACCATCCGCGCTATCTTGCGAATTGTTATGGAGTGCATATAATGCTCGATTCCTTCAGCATCCTCATCCGCGGCCTTTTTCTCCACACCAATCACAGACAGAAACTCTGAGATTATTGCATGTTTTGAGATAACAGATCTGGCTATCTCCGTGCCCTTATCGGTCAGCCTGATACCTCCGTAGGGTTCGTGCATCAGGTAATCCCTTGCCGCAAGTCTTCGAAGCATTCCAGATACCGTGGGCGCTTTGACTCGAAGTCTATTTGCAATTTCGACAGTGCTTGCGTAGCCCCTTTCTTGGATTAGAAGATAGATTACCTCGAGGTAGTCTTCTGACCTAGAATTCCTCTCTGACTGCGTCATCCGGGTGCCTCCAATCAATCCATTCTCGATAGCGTGGATACAGACATTCGCGTATTAAAGAGTGTTCTTGATTAATTAGGCGCATCTACACAATGGTGAATAGTGTAATTATATTAGAGTAATCTAAGTTTAAATAACTGGTGGCCTCTAATGAGTCGTGCGTGCACCTTGGAGTAGGTCTCTGAAATCGCCTGAGGAACTCGAGACCGAGAAACAGGAGAGGGCGCGCAACCGGATTTCTGTACGCAATGTGCTCGTCTATCTCGGTCCCGCTCTAATCGTCAGCATGGCCTACATGGACCCAGGGAACTATGGGACAGACATCCAGAGTGGCGCTTCATTCGCGTACGACCTACTGTGGGCGGTCTGGATGGCCAACCTGATGGCCATGGCATTGCAGTACCTTTCCGGGAAGCTGGGAATTGCGACCGGGAAGGACCTCGCCCAGCTCAGTCCGCGGATCCCTCAAGACGAGGAAGCTCATCATTCCCTACTGGCTGGCTGCAGAAGCGGCTGCAGCGGCGACAGACCTGGCCGAGTACTTGGGCACCGTCATCGCGCTCAACCTACTCTTCGACGTCCCTCTCCTGTACGCGGCCATCTTCGGCGCTGGCGACGTAATCATCCTCCTGGCGCTGACGTCAAAGCGCTTTCGGGTCGTCGAATACTTCTTCATGCTCTTCGTCTCCATGATAACCATAGGTTTTCTCTACCAGGTAATCCTGATAGGGCCGAACCTTAGCGAGATAGCGTACCACTCTGTGGCGGTATCCATTAGCGGCAAGACCATCCTGTTGGTGGTAGGGATAGTGGGAGCAACAGTAATGCCACACGCGCTCTTCGTCCACTCCACGCTCACAAGGAACAAACTGACCACGGCGAGTATTGAGGAGAAGAGGAGGCACAGGAGGCTGCACCTCAGGGAGGTCGTCGGTACCCTCACCATCGCCGGTCTCGTCAACGTCGCAATCCTCGTCTCGGCTGCGGCCGCTTTCCATGCCAACTACAGCGGCGTATCCACGATCAATCAGGCCTACGAAGTGATGGTGCCCCTGTACGGCTACCTTGCAGGTACAGTATTTGCGCTAACGCTGCTCGCTTCGGGCCTCGCTTCTTCCACCACAGGCACGCTCGCGGGCATGGCGATGATGGATGGGCTGTTGGGTACGCATGTGAACAAGAACCTTCGGAGAATCGTAACGAGATTGATCAACGTCTTTCCTACCACGATTGCCGTCTTGATTGGGCTCAATCCTCTGTCGTTGCTGATTTACAGCCAAGTAATCCTCAGCCTGATGATACCGTTGCCGATGATCCCGTTGATACTCTATACGAATAGTAGAAAGGTGATGGGCGAGTTCGTGAACAGGAAGATTACCACGATTCTTGGGATACTCTGTGCTGTTACCATCATCTTCCTGAACATCGCTCTGCTCTACAACGCGCTTTAGGATTCTTAATTGGCACGGTGGGTGGGCAGTTTCAAGGAACTCCTCCTGCAGCGGCGTCGCAACCGGAGATGGTAAGTGATTCGAATTGTGTGGTTCTTGTAACCGAGATTAGCTTCTGGAGGAAAGCTGAGACGACGGGGCTCCCAGATGATTCGGATCGGAAGGGACTGAGCTATCGAAGTCGGCGTCAAGTAAATAAGGGGTTGCGATGATTAGAGCATTGGCTTTCTTGATGACATTCGCAGCCTCCGCCTCCTCATCCGCGTGCGAAACGTGCGGTTGTAGCGAAACATCGTGCGCAACCTGCCTCACTCCAACCGACTGTTCCAGCTGCGCTTCATGCTGTTGCAACACCGCGCACCACTCTTGGAGACAAATGAGGATAAGGACTGGCATCAGGGTCGAATACTTCAGTTCAGCTTGGATGATCGTGGAGGCCATAGGTTCAGTAGGATTTGGCTTGATGGTCGGAAGTTTCGCCCTGCTGGCGTTCGGCGGCGACAGCCTCATAGAGCTCATCTCGGGTTTTGCGGTTCTCAATCACCTGCGGAAAGATGCAACGGGTTCAGAGATTCATGAAGAATGGACAGAATCATTGACGGCGGCTTTACTCTTTGCCCTGATTCCTGTCATCGGTTTGGGTGCCGTCTATTCCTTCGCGTCAGGACTAAGACCCGAAGGCTCACCTCTGGGAATCGCCATAACGGTAGGGGCGGTCATCGTCATGCCCTACCTCTGGTGGCAGAAGCGAGAGATAGGAGAGGAAACCCGGAGTCTCCCCCTTTCAATCGACGCCGTAGAGTCGATCACCTGCCTCTTCATGTCAATCGCTCTTCTGGGCGGCCTTCTTGCGGAGTACTTCTTCGGGCTCTGGTGGGCCGACTACCTCAGCTACCGGAGTGATAATGGCATTCGTGGCAAGGGAAGCGACGGAGTCCTATCACGAAGTACGCGACGAAGATTAGGCTGAAGGAGAAGCTGAGGAGCTGCGTAAACGCTGTGACGAGAGAAGCTAGAGCGGGGAAGCAAGTCTACTTGTATTGCGATAGGTTGTCAGGAAATGCGCGCAGACTCTTTGATATACAGATTCTTCGACATGTGAGCTGAGCTCTGCCTTTCTTGGGTTCTTGTATGATTCAGGATAGAGGCAGAAATCGGAACAGCCACCGTCTTCCTGAGGACCTGAGCACGCCTCTGCCTCGGTATCGGCAACGAGAGCTTCACGACGTCGCCTTCCCTGGTCCCCGGTCTCTTCGAGGATTTCCTTCGGTATCATCACTGCCATCGAGTTTCCCAGCCGCCGCACCTTGCCCTCGAAGACGGTGGACATCGGTCATGTTGTAGCGTAACAACTGACTAAGGATATGGGAGCGAAGACGCTTGGATCAAATTGGGGGAGAGAACGATTGGATAACTTTAACTCAGAACGCCAAGCCCGACTGCAGCGGTTGACTCGATGGTCCAAGTAAAGTACCAGCCGTACAAAGAACTGATAATCCACGAAATCAAGAAGATGACTCTCCCAGACTTCCTCCTCATGGTGGCATCCCAAGTTGAAGCTCAGAAGCAGGGAGGAATGCCCGCCGTCGAATGGGTCGAAGGAATCGTCTTTGTAAAGGGAGATTATACGCCGCCTGTCCCCGCGCAAGTGACCGAAGACCAGTTCAACGGACGGATTCACTATCCAATCGTGTTCTTCGCTGAGACGACCTATGAACCTCAAAAGCGGGTGACGCTCAACGGGAGGGATGTCCCGATCAAGCTGAACAAGGCGGAGGACAACCCCGTCTTCGTGGACATGGCTAGATTCTTGAAAACCTTCAACTCATAATCCAACACAAGCACTACGTCCTCTGGATGTCGATGTTCAAGGTGACGGACGAGGAATCCAACGAAATCGGCAAGACGGCGAAGAAGGCACTATCAGCTTATCTTCGTCTTGACGACCAACCAGAGCCGCGGAATCAGGGAAGACCGTTGATCTGGACATAGAGGAACGCTAGGGTGCCCCATTCGTCTGCAGCGACGACCGTATACAGTCCCGGGTTTAGCCCCAAGGATTGCCCCCGCCCGATGGAGGTCCCGTTGACGATATCCACTGACCCGAACATCGTCAACGGTGTGTAGCCCGGCAGCACGTATGCCATGTCGCTGTCGGGCAGGAGAAGGTACCCCGTGACCTCCCTCACGTACAGCGGACAGACCACCTGCGGGAATATCGGGACCTGACTGCCCTGGGACACGTTCTGTGCAGTGTAATGACCCTTGTAGACCGCAATGCCGAACGGTCGGACATCTGTGTTGGGGCAGGAGTTCAGCGCCGCCGGTATCTGCCACGCGTCCCATTTCGTGACGTTGATTGCGCCGCCGCTCGTGTTGAACTCGCTGATGTTCGCCATGAGGGTGCCGCCCGTGTACACATTGTTCGAGCTCAGAGACAGACGCAACTGATCGCCGGTCACCGAGTTCGCGTAGGTGCTCACAACGCCCGAGCCGCCAGAGCCAGTGACCAGCGAAATCGGCGCCGTCGGTGCCGAGACCGCCTGGTTGGAAGTGGTGACGGCCGCGAACGTCACGGCGTAATCCCCAGCTGGTATGGTCTGGATGTCCATGCAGAACACCAAAGCCGTCGCGTTCGCTGCTATCGTCACCGTGCCGTCCGCCACGTAGATGCCCGTGCCAGACCTGAGAGTCGCGTAGACAACTATGGTCAGGCTGGCGAGCCAGTTGTTGGTCACACTTATCGCCACGCCCGGGAAATCACCGAGGACTTCATATGCCGCGCCGGTCGTGTGGAAGGTCACGCTGACCGCGAGGGAGGTGCTCTGTGTCGCATGCACAGGCACTTCCATGGATGAAAGGAGCAGGATTCCAATCAACACCAGCGACGCGAAGACGATTCCCAAACCGATTCCGTCGCTATGCACCGAAGATATGCTCATCAGCTCAGCCAGAATCTTGGAATCAAAACCGGTTTATGAATCTACCCAGCCTTCTATTCGCAGGGTTGCCACCACCAGTTAGCTGCCGTCATCCCTTAGGCTCACTCCCGCTCTTGACAGCAACAATGCCTCCCACGGGTGCCAGTTCCACATCGAGCAGAGCGTCTGGCTGGTCATCGAGGTCGGCTCTTGATGCGGGGCCGCTTCACCTGCTAAGTTCAGAAGATGGTATAGTATTCTACCATATGGAAAGGTTTTCTACCAGTCAGGCTCAAGCTGCGCCGTGGCACTACACAATTACGCCGCCGATGTCCTGGGGAGCAAGACCAGCATCCGCGTTCTCCGGACACTGGCGCACTACCAGGGCAAGGTCTTCACGATAAGGGAGTGATCCACAACTGCAGGCGTTTCGCACCCGCAGGCATCAGCGGTGCTCAAGGAACTGGAGAAAAGGGCCGTGGTAAGGCTCCAGCCCGTGGGTAGAGCTTACCAGGTGAGCCTGAACGAGGAAAGCTACATCGTGAGATCAATCATAGAACCGTTGTTCGCAGCAGAGAACGGCACAGTAGGCTCGCTCGTGTCAGCCATCAGGTCCTTCTTCGACGACCCAAGGATTCTTTCGGCAGCCATCTTTGGGAGCGTGGCCAGAGGCCAGGAAGCGAGCGCCAGCGACATCGATCTGCTGATAATCTCGGATGACAGGGACTTCGCGAACGAATGCGCGGCCAAGGCCATCGTCGCCATACTTCCTCGATTTGGGCACGCGCTATCTCCGTTAATCTTGGATGAGGAGAGGTTCATCCGAGACAGCGACGGAGAACTTGAAAAGTCGATACTCGAACACTATATGCTGCTGAGCGGAAAGGACCTGAGGGAGATCATCGAGAGTGGTAAAGACAGTCGATAAGAAGCAGTACAAGAACTATCTCCAGAAAGCAGAGGAGATGCTGGACGTGGCGCAGTACGCGACGAACGCGTCGAAGAACAACGCCGCTGTGACGGCATCCATTCACTGTGCCATCAACGCGATGGACGCGCTTGCCGTTTTCTACTTCGGCAAGCGACACAGCGGGGTTCATGAACAGGCGCTGGACTCGGTCAAAGGTGCGATGCCCGAAGGCGAGTTCAAGGAGGTCGCAAAGCAGTTCGGTGCGCTAATCGAACTCAAGAACCAAGCCGAATACCAACCAGACCTCATGGGCGAACGACAGGCAACGGACGCGGTCAGGAGGGCCTCCAGAATCCTGTCGAAGGTCAAGCAGAAACTGGAGTGAGCGTAGTCCCGAACTCGACGGTCTGGTGGAGCGTCCCATTCTCAGCGACCAGAACTGTCTCCATTAAGAAGAGTAAGAGCTAATCTTCGCGGGAACTCAAGTTAAGCCTTTAACCCCCTCCCACCCCTCAGGGAGTCAATGCCCTTCTCGGCTGAGACCTTCTGGGAGCGGACCAAGCACCTCACGACATTCCCCGCCCACCTCGAAGACTACTACAGGGGCATACTCGCCGAATACGAGTCGACGTACAACACTGCTGAAAAGGCGAAGGCGAAGGGCCTCGACCCCAACGAGTTCGTGGAGTCGAAGGTCGTCTTCGACCTGGCGGACCGGGTCAACCAGATGCTGGGCCTGACCCAGTTCGAGGGCCTGGCCGACAGGCTTCGCGAGCTCCTGAAGTCCACCACGAAAGAAAGGGCGACCCTCACGATTGCGGAGGAGATCGCACTCGGGAAGTTCGGGCCAATGAAGATTGAACAGGCGCTGGATCACGCCGTCCGCACAGGCCTGGCGGTAATCACCGACGGAGTGACCGTGGCCCCGATACAGGGAATCTACTCGGTATCGATAAAGAAGAACGACGACAACAGCCAGTACGCGTCCATATCCTATGCCGGTCCCATGCGTTCAGCCGGAGGCACCGAGGCCGCCCTGTCGGTGCTCATCGGAGACGTCGTGAGGAAGAAGCTGGGCCTCTCCCCCTACAGGGCCCGCGAAGAGGAGATTGCAAGGTACATCGAGGAGCTTCGGGTCTATGAGCGGGAGGTCGGCAACTTCCAGTACCGCGTCACCGACGAAGACGTCCGGGTGGCGATATCCAACCTTCCCGTCGAGATAGACGGCGTCGAGACGGACCCGGTCGAGGTGGTCGTGCACCGGAACCTGAAGAGGGTCAGCACCGACAGAGTGAGGGGCGGCGCGCTCAGGGTCCTCAACGACGGGATCATCGGACGCGCCCACAAGATATCGAAGGTCCTGCGCGAGCTCGAAATCTCCGGCTGGGAGTGGCTCCCTCAGCCTGAAGGGCGGGAAACAGGAGTCCACCAACGAGACCGAGAAGGCTGGCGCGCACTTCGAGGAGGTCATCTCCGGCCGCGCCGTCCTCTCCTCGCACAACGCGAAGGGAGGCTTCAGGATAAGGTACGGCAGGGCCGTCAACACGGGGCTTTCGACCCTCGGCATCCATCCGGTGCTCGCAACGCTGCTCGACGATGCGGTCGTAGCGGGGACTCAGGTTAAGGTGGACACGCCCGGGAAGTCCGCGACCATAGCCTTCGTCGACTCCATCGAAGGCCCCACCGTCCTCATGCGCGACGGCTCCGTGCGCAAGATCAACACGGTGAAGGAGGCAGAGGCTCTGCACGACAGCGTGCTCCGCATCATAGACCTGGGGGACGCGCTGATCAGTTTCGGGGACTTCCTCGAGAACAACAAGGTCATCCAGCCCTCTCCGTACGTCCAGGAGTGGTGGCTGCAGGACCTCGAGCATGCCCTCCTGAACAACCAACGGACCGCCGCAGGAGAGAGCGTCGTTCCTGACACAAGGATGACAGAGATCCGCAGCGGCAGCCTTCCTACGGCCGAAGAGGCCATGAAGATAGCGGAGGGCCTGGGCATACCTATGAACCCGCTCCACACCCCCCGTTTCGACAGGCTGTCGGTCCCCGACCTCCTAGCTCTCAGGGAGCTCCATGAGCCTCGTCGGTAGTGAGGTGAGGGTGGAAATAACATCACCCCTCACAGAAAGGCTGTTGCAGAGCCTGCTCGTCCCATACACCCGTCAGATCGAAAGCGCGACCGTTGGGGGAGAGTCAGCCCTGGTGCTGGCTAGGCTCCTGCGGCTCGGCGAGAACATCGACTCCGAGGCACAGTACGCCGACACTCTGGAGATGGTGACCAAGGTCTCTGGGGTCAAGGTGACCCGCCAGACGACAGCGACGGTGGGAATGCGGGTCGGGAGGCCTGAGAAGGCCATGCTGAGACACCTAAAGCCCCCAGTGCACGTTCTCTTCCCGGTGGGCAGCGGAGGAGGCAGCACCAGAGACCTCCTAGCGGCATCGAGACAAGGGGTGGTCGCCATCGACGTGGTCAACGTAATCTGCCCGTCGTGCGGACAGAGAAGGCTCTCCAGCAAGTGCCAGGAATGCGGCGAAGCCACCATCCGGTTCCTCAGCTGTCCGAGGTGCGGTCAGGTCTTGAACCAGGAGAGAACCTGCCCCAATTGCAAGGTGGACGGAGTCAGGCACTCGAGCTACGGCTATGACCTCAAGTTTGGGATGGAACGTGCTCTCAGGAGGGTGCCCGGCGTCGGTCAGAGACCCATCAAAGGGGTGCGCGGGCTCTCGAGCGAGTCGAAGTTCTGCGAGCTGATTGAGAAGGGCGCGCTACGAAGCAAACACGACATCTACGTCTACAAGGACGGAACGACAAGGATAGACCTTACAAATGCTACGCTGACGCACTTCCGACCGCGGGACACCCACGTCGACATCGAGAAGCTCAAGTCCCTTGGCTACACCGAGGATATTCATCACGCACCGCTGAGCGAAGCCGACCAGATACTCGAGCTGAAACCACAGGACATCATCATCCCTGAGAACATAGCCGCCGATCTCGTAAGGATCGCGAAGTTCGCAGACGAGGAGCTCGAGACCATCTACAACCTCGAGAAGATCTACAACATCAACGGAGTGGCGGACCTCGTCGGCAAGATTGCGGTGGGCCTGGCCCCACACACCTCCGTCGGGGTGGTAGGCAGGATAATCGGTTTCACGAATGCTCAGGTGTGCTTCGCGAACCCATGCTGGCACGCAGCAAAGAGAAGGGACTGCGACGGCGACGGCGATTCGCTCCTGCTCCTCCTCGACGTGCTGCTGAACTTCTCAGTGGAGTACATCCCGAACCAGATAGGCAGCCTGATGGACACGCCGTTGCTCATCCAGCCGATACTCCTGCCCGCCGAGGTGGACGACCAGGCGCACAATTTCGACATATCATGGACGTACCCTCTGGAGTTCTACCAGCTCAGCCAGGAGTCCCCCAACCCGTCCAGGGTCTCACCTCTAATCGAGAGGATCGGTTACAGGTTGAACAAGGAGGGGCAGTTCTACGGCTACGGGTTCACCAGCCCCACCCAGTCGATAACAATCAAGCACTCCAGGAGCGCGTACCCAACGCTGACGAGCCTCAACGAGAAGATATCCAAACAAATCGAGGTCGCGGAGAAGATCGAAGCCGTCTCCACCAAGGAAGTCGTCGAATCGATAATCAAGACCCACCTGCTCAGGGACATCATGGGTAACATGAAGAAGTACGCCACCCAGTCGTTCAAGTGCAGGGGCTGCGGCCGCACCTTCCGAAGACCGAACATATCCGGCAGGTGCGATATGTGCGGCATGGAGTCGAGGGAGACCCTTACGCGGGGCTCGGTCGAGAAGTATCTCACGCTCGCCAGACGGCTTGCCAACGATTACGACGTAGACGACTACATCAAAGGTCGTCTCGACCTCATCGTGACGGAGCTGGACCAGCTATTCCACGAGCGCGAGCGTTCGACTCAGCTGGAGTTGACCGACTTCGCGCCCGTCTGACCATAGAAGTACGCGGGCGAGGTCTTGAACGAGTAGTGAACCTCTTGGTGCGTCTTGCGCAGGCGCAGGACGCGCTTCTTGACCTCCGCTGTCTTGTCCGAGGTGAGGGCCAGATGGAGTATATCGGCGACCTCCTGCATCTCGCTCTTCTTCATGCCGAGCCTCGTGAGTTCGGAGACACCCAATCTGACGCCCCCTGGGTTCGTGTAGTGCCTTCCCGCTTGGAGGTCACCCGGGAGCAGTTGCCGGTTCGCGATTATGTTCATGGATTCAAGTTTCTTCTCCACAAATCCGCCATCCCCATACCGCGTCACGTCAAGGGCCACTTGGTGGGACTTTGTGAATCCGATGTTCTCCCCTACCACCGTCTCACCGAGCTCTGAAAGGCGCTCTGCAAGGGCGAGAGCATTTCTGGTGACATCCCCGGCGTAGGCCCTGCCGTACTTCAGGAACTCCGCGAACGTCAGCGCCTTGGCCGCAACGTTGTGGAGATGGTGGTTGCTCGAGGTCCCCGGGAAGACCGCTTTCTTTATGCTCTCGCCATACTCAGCCTTTGCTACGATTGCGCCTCCCTGCGGGCCGAAGAGAGTCTTGTGGGTACTGAAGGTCATCAAATGGGCCCCTTCCCTGAGAGGATCCTGGAACTGTCCGCCCGCAATCAGACCAATAACGTGCGCAGCATCATAACACGGGATGGCTCCCACCTCTCCGACGACTTCGCTGAGTTCGCGCACGGGCTGCGGGAAGAGCAAGAGACTCCCCCCGAACATGACCAGCTTCAGCTTCCGTCCCTCAGCATGAAGGACCCTCAGCCTCTTCTTCGTCTCATCGACGTCGATGTTCATGTTCGCCCTGTCGAAGGCAAAGTACTCTATCTGAAGACCGTGGACCAGACCGGCAGTCCCGGAGAACTCCTTCTTCGCGGCTGACACGTGACCTCCATTGGGAATCGAAAGGGCCATCAGGCTGTCGTTGGGTTCCGAAAGCGCCGAGTATACGGCCAGGTTCGCGCAAGCTCCGGAGACGGGCCGGACGTCGACGAATTCCGCCTTGAAGAGTTTCTTTGCAAGGTCGATTGCATAGAGCTCGATTTGGTCGATGTACCTGCAACCAGCGTACACCCTCTCACCCGGCCACCCCTCGGCGTACCTCTCTCCGAGGTCAGAAGAAAGGACCTCCCTGACGCCGCGCGACGCGACGTTCTCGCTGGCAACCAGGGGCAAGCTTTCGGAGAACCATTTCTCATGCTGCTTCACAAGATTAGTAATCTTCTTGTAATCCAACGCGGCTGACATAGAATCCGCTTGGCGGCGCTTTCGCTAATTATGTCTTTGCGGACAGAAATGGGCTCTCTTGCATCCTTGGGTGATTTCCTCCCCCGTTGCATCATGGGTGATACTTCGCGTTAGGGTGAAGGGGTGGTGAGCATGAACGGGCGAACAACCCTTATCTAAGAAGGTACAAATCAAAAATTGGTTGGCAAGACAAAAGCGAAACATCGTCAACACTCTCGCGGGAATACTCATTGCACTGCTAGGTGTCGAAGAGTTCTATCCAAAGAATGACTTTCTAGCCATCGCGCTAATTCTTCTCGGAGTCTTGCTGGTTTTGAGGGGATAGGTTGTTCCTCTTTGGGAGAAAGCAAACTTAAGAGAAACAGAGGCCTTGAGATTATTGTTGGTGTCTGCTTAATAGGTTTGGGAGGTGCTGGATTTGCCAACGAGATATTCGTAAGGGCCGGAGGCCCGAGCCCGGTTGGCATTTCTTCGGCAATTATTGTGATTCTCGTCGGTGTTGCTTTGATTTACGGAATCGAACCTCATGTTGGGGATTGGTTTAGGGGGAAAGGCTCTCCGTCTTCTTCTGAATCGAAGTCCTGAGTAACTCCATCCACTTGTTCTTCGAAGCCACGCCGATTCCCGCCGCTTGCGCGGGTGTCTGTCCCTCAAGAGCCATGTGAGGCTTCACGAAATTGTATTGGATTCGCTGTCCCTCTGCTATCTTGGTGTCCATACTCTTCCAACCGCGCTGAACCTTCACACGCTCACGGAGTGTCCCGTTCAATCGCTCGACGCGGTTATTGTTAGCGTGCGGCTTGCCCATGCCCGCCCTTGCGATATGGGTCGCGCCCTTGAATCCGAACTTTACCGCGTCTCGGTAGGCATAGAGTCCGTCGGTGAAGACCTGTTCGGGCAGGCTCTCGTGGGCGTTCTCCTTCGCTGTCCTGAACGCTCGGTCTGCCCCTCCCACGTCGCGGTGCTTTGAGAGCGTGGAAGCAATCAGGAAGCGGGTCTTCCTGTCCATCACGTTCCATAAGTAAGCCATGTTCTTCTGCCCATACTGCTTCTCGTTCTCCCCTCCCTTCATCTTGACAAACAACTCGTCCGCGTGCCATGTGTCCGAGAGTTGAGGGGCGAGCGTGTTCACATACTCAGAGATTTGTGGGACGAACCTCTGAATCCATCGGTAGATAGTAGAGGGGTTGAGGCTCATGTCAAAGTGGTCATTCACGGTGCGGGCTATCTTGGTGAGCGACAGCCCCGAAAAGTAAAGGTCGAGCGTGAGGGTAATCGTTTCGGGTGAATACTTTGCCTTCTTGATTAGACCCTCGCGGAACTTCGTCTTACAATCCTTGCACTTGAAAATCTGCTTCCCGTTATACTGTCCAAACTTAACGACCCTGATTGACCCGCACTTGACACATTGAACCGAATCATCAGCGAAGACCTTCGGCTTTGGTTGTTCCTTTAAGCTCGACCCTTGAAGCAATCCAAAACTTGACGGCGAAGGCGTGCTTGCACATCTCTATCCTGTCCGCGCGGTTCTCAAAGTCGGGACAGTTGCACACCCACGCCTCGCCCATCAGTCTGACTTCGTAAGAAACGTCACCACTCGTCTGAGAGGGAACGCTGAACGAGCCGTCAGCGTTCTCGGAGATTACACCCTTCTCCGCTATCTCCATCCCTCTCGTCATCCGAGCGTCCGAACCGAGGGCGGAAGGGGCGGCCATCCTTACCATCCCCTCATGCTTCGGCACTTGCGGATTCTGCTTACAGCCTTCCACTTTGCGGTTGTCATGGTTGTCATGCCCATACACCCATACGTATGGGGGTTATTATATGTATGCCCAAGCATACCCCTTAAGTATGGGTGTATTCTATCCTCGGAGTCATGCCACCAGAAAAACGGAAGACGACGGTAGAAATCAGCGCGGACTTGGACGATAGGTTCCGCGCAGCGGTCTTAGCCAAGAAGGGATTCCACAAGGGCGTTCTCGGTCAAGCCCTCGAAGAAGCAATCGAGAAATGGCTCAAGGATGAAGAGAAGGCGAAGAAGAAGTGAGCGAAGACAGAGAGCCAATCAGCCCCGATTTCAGGTATGAGGTGATAATACAGACCATAAAGCAACTCGCAAGGGGAGAGTTGCTCATGGATGCCGAGGCTCTCAGGTCAGACCCTCTGGATGTCCTGAACCCGAAAGATGTCAAAATTCTGTATCGGAAGGTCAGGAAGCTGAAGTGATGGTGTCGAAATATTCTCCGACCCAAAGAGCACGCCCAAGCAACGCGAGGATGCTGAGTTCCCGACTTTCGAAGCCATCATAGACTTGAAGTCCGCTAATGCCCTCAAGCCCGTTCTCAACCGAGACAAACTCCAAACAGACCTGAGCAGAATCGACCTGAAACAAGATGCACTCTCCAATTTGATGAAGGAACTCCTGACAATCCTATCACAACTCTTGAAAGAGGTGGAGTCTCTTGGCAAGTGAAACGCCGTGCCCCCTCTGCGGAGTCGGGATGTATCCCATAGAGGATTTGGATTCTCCGAGACTGACAACTTACCTCTGCTACGGATGCGGATTCCACCCAAATACTACCCTAATGGAAGACGAAGACCTATACCTCGCGTATCAGAAATTCTATGCCCAATTCAAGGAAATCCTGAAACCGAGCGACCGCCGAAGCGACACCGCAATCAAAATCACCCGCTCTGCAACGGGGATTCAAATAACCCGTAGATGCAACACTATCCAGAAATGGCAGACATCCCAATTACACAACGTATTTTAGAAGGCCCAGTGACCGCCATAACGAGCGTACCGGAGCCACCCGATAATGAGCAACAAAAAGAAGAATGCGCCGATGCCAGCATCCAGTGCGGGACTACTGCGCTTCTTCGAAGACGAAACCGAAGGAGTGAAGATAAGGCCCCAGTTCGTCTTGGCTGCTTCCATGGCACTTATCATCGGCTCCATAATCATGAATGTGCTCTTCAGGTAGGTCCAACTGTACGGAGCATCAACCGAGCAGCTAGCAAAGAGGTACAGACACCTCTTTGTCCTGCCCTCATTCACAATCTCGTTCCTCCTAGTCATAGTGTCGAGCGCAGCGCTAATGGGGCTAGCGTCCTTCGCCAAACAACTCTCCGTCGAGGTCATGATTGCGTCTGTCGTCATGACAGTCGTCGCGGGGTTCCTGTTGACGGGTCTGATTAGAGTCATCGACCGCAAATCGATTGCGTCGGTGAGACGACTCTTCGGTCTGCTCATCGTATCCACGTTGATCTGGATAGTTCCATCGGCCCTGGGTGTGTCCGTTTCGTCTCTTACTCGGCTCCACGCGGGCATGAACGAGTTCGTCTTCGGCGCGTTCCTTGTCTGGGGCTTCGAATCCGTCATAATCAACGGAGCGTTCGTAAGGAACACACTGCTGAGTTTGCTTCTGGCTGCAATTCATCCGTTCACCGTGCTGCTGATTACTCTCTCTTCGGGAGGGTATCTTTACCTCTATCCAGCTGTGACTGGCATGCTGGCCTTGGTCCTGTTGGTCGTCTTCCTACTGAGGCTGGAGAACCTGAAGACAAAGCACGGGGTACCGGCGCTGCAGGTCCTTCAGGCGTTCCTGAAGACTTGGGTCGGCCACGAGCCTGATGACCTTGAGAAATACTTCTCGAACTATGCGAAGACCGAATCCGTAGTCACCGACATCGTGCTGGCTGAAAGCCAGGAAAGCAGAGTGGCCATTGTGCTGCCGGGCGTACATCCAGGCCCATTCTTCCCAGTGGGCAGCTGACAACCTCTCTGAACTGATCTACCGCGCTCTCCAGCCCGAAGGAGTGAATCCGGTGGTTCTTCACGGAACCGGCGGCCATGAAAGAAACACTCCGACCAACAAGCTGGCTGCGGCATATGCTGGAGAGATTTCGCGGTTCGTAGCCTCGCTGGACACAACTGAGAGGAGCAAGATGAGAGGACCGGTGCACGACAAGATTGGGACTACCAACATAACGACGCTGGCTTTCGGGAAGGGGCTCCTCTCAATCATCTCTAACTCACCATTCCTTTCCGATGACCTGAATCCAACTACGGTGACGGACGCCGCGAACGCCGCGTCGAAGCTCGGACTCAGGCTCTCGATGGTGGATGCCCACAACTCTGTGGACGGTGAAGGCCGCCCCCAGATACAGATTACCAAGGATGACTGGGAGACGATATTCACAGAGGTCATGGCTCTTCCGGAACGAACACTCAACATGGGCTTCGCCAGTTCGACCGAAACCGATGTGAGCCTCGGCTCCGACGTCAGCGAGGGCGGGATTTGCGTCACTCTGTTCGCTGCCGATGACTCAAGGAGCGTACTGGTGAGCGCTGACGCCAATAATGCGGTATCTGGTCTGCGCGAACGAATCAGTGAAGAGCGTAGGGAAGAACGGCGTAGAGCTCGTCGAGCTCTGCACCTCAGACACGCACAACTTCGCAGCGCGGAGACTCACGGACAGGGGATACTTCGCATTGGGCGAAGGCAGCGGAGTGGACAACGTGATAGACGTGATCAAGAAACTCGTCAACGTCGCGCAGGGCAGGCTCGCCCCCTGCGACCTCACGGTCGCCCGATTCGAGACAGAGACCCGCCTGATTGGCACCGAATCACTCGACGATTTCGCCGGACTGACAAAGAACGCGATATCCCTCTCCAAGTCATATGTGAGAATACTGGTGCCGGCGATTGTTCTCCTGACCGCCATAACACTCTTTTATTGAAGAGAGCAGACTCGAGCTCGTTGAGCCGCAGAGGGCGAATAATCGCCATAGAGGGCGTGGACGCTGTGGGAAAGCACACACAGAGCCTTCTCTTGCAGACATGGTTCAGAAACCATGGATTCAAGGTCACGTCACTCTCATTCCCGGACTACGGAACCCCGATAGGGAAGGAGATCAAGGCGTTCTTGGCAGGAAAGAGGGACTTCCGAGCCGAGGTAAGGCACATGCTGTTCGCAGCCAACAGGTGGGAGAAGTCGTCACTCATCAGAGAGTCCCAGACTGAGAACGAAGTGGTCATCGTAAACAGGTACACCGAGTCAAATCTGGTGTACGGGGTCGCGAATGGGCTGCGTCTCGACTGGCTGGTCGCGCTGGAGGAGGGCCTCCCGAAATCGAATCTGGTGATTGTGCTCGACGCACCCTCTAAGGGTCTGGTGTCAAGGAGGCCTGGACCAAAGGATTCCTACGAAAAGGACCACGAGCTGCAGCTCCGGGTCCAAACGCTTTACAAGGAACTGGCGCCGAAGTTTGGTTGGATGATTATCGATGGGTCCAGGAGCGTCAGACGCGTGCACAACTCGATCGTCGAAGCGGTAAAGGCCAACATCGACGCGCGACCGAGAGCGAGACCATGACGCTCCGATATGTGGCCGAGATAAGGGACCCCGTGCACGGGTACATCAAGATCACAGAGGAGGAGCGAGCAGTAATAGGCTCGCCATTCGTGCAGAGACTAAGGAGGATACACCAGCTGGCGGGCGTGTACATGGTCTACCCGGGCGGGGTTCACAGCAGGTTTGAACACGTGCTGGGGACGATGCACGTCGCTGGACTCATAGCCGAATCCATCGCTGACAAGGTCAGCCTCGGTGAAGAACAGATACAGGAACTTAGGCTCGCCGCCCTGCTTCATGACGTAGGACACGGACCGTTCTCGCACCTCTTTGAGGAAGTCCTTGCCGACAAGACAGACATCAACCATGAAGACATGTCCCAACGGATAGTCCTAGAATCAGACATCGCAGACATTCTTGAGAAACACGGCACTTCTCCGAAGAGGATGTCCCAGCTCTGCGTCGGAAAGCAGAAGACCCGTCCGTTCATGAACGAGGCCATCGCTGGCGGCTTGAGCGCCGACATCATGGACTACCTGCTCAGGGATTCCTACTTCACGGGGGTCGAATACGGGAAGGTGGACATCCACCGGGTAATCGACTCGCTGGACGTGATGGGTGACCATCTCGTCCTCGATCAGGCTGCACTGTACGCTTTCGAGGCGCTGCTGATCGCCAGATACGAGATGTTCAAGGCGGTGTACTTCCACAGGACCGTACGGGCAGCAGAGCTGATGCTCGCCCATTCGATGTCACTGGCAGACGAAGAACTCGGACTCACAAACATATCGAAGATAGACAGGTATCTGAAACTCACCGACGAAGTCGTGGTCTACCGCCTGACCTCTCTCCGGCCCAAGAATCAGAGACTCCGGCTCGCAAGGAAGCTGGCCGAGAACTACAACAACAGGAAGCTCGTCAAATGCGTCTTTGAGAAGGTGATGCAGCGCAAGGATCGCGTCGTGGAGAAGATCTTCAGCCAAAAGAGGTTCAGGAATGAGCTCACCGAGGACATCGCCAGACAGGCCAACGTCGAGGCGGCGAATGTCTACATAGACGTGCCCACGACACCCTCTGTCCCTCACACCTACACTAGAGAGGCGTTGAACTCGATTACGTTGGTCTCCAAGGACTTCACCGGGAGGCACAGCGAGAAGATATCGATTACCGAACTCCCGCTCGTTGGATCGATTACAGGCTTCACCGATGTGCTGCGCGTCTACTCTCTTCCAGAGCAGAGAAACAAGGTCGCCCAAGCCGTACAGACGATATTCGGCAGAGAAGACTTCACATCGCGCATCTCGCTGTAAGGTTTGCCCTAAAATACTGTGATAGATTTCCATGCCGTGAATCTTAATGACCTGTTCCCATACTCGTCATTCCGGGAAGGACAGCAGGATCTGGCCGGTTCAGTGTACGAGACCTGCAAGAGCGGAAACCAGCTTGTCGTTGAAGCGATGAGCGGTTTCGGAAAGACCGCGCCGGTCCTCGCGGGTTCGATTCTCGCGGCAGAAGAGGACGACAATCGCATAGTGTATGCTTGCAGGACAAAGAGGCAGGTCTTCCGGGTGATGGAAGAGATAGAACAAATCCAGAGAAAGGTTCCGTTGCGCACGACCTACCTCTTCGCCAAGAACGACTACTGTCTGCTCAAGGAGACGTCGCGCTTTCCAGTCAGCCAGGAGTCTTTCAAGTGGTATTGCAGCTTCAATGTCACCAACAACCTCTGTTCCTATTTCTTGAACCTGAGCCTGCTGAACAAGGAAGTCGATTCATTGGTAAGGGAGTTCAGCTCTTCAGTGCGGACCCACTCCAGATTTCTTGAGACGTGCAGGACAGCATACATCTGTCCGTATGAAGTGGCCCGCCTCGCCATAGCAAATTCAAGAGTCCTTGTCACAACCTACCACTATCTCTTCGATGACGCATCCAAGTCGGTTCTGCTGAACAGCGCGCGTTGGAGCCCTTCGGAGACCATCGTCGTCATAGATGAAGCGCACAACCTGAGGGATTTCATCAGAGACTCATCCACCACAGAGTCTCTCATTTGCCGACGTCGAGCAAGCGCTGAAGGATTCACGAGAGCTGCATCTGGAACGCATCGAGTCGTCTCTCAGGGAGATTCTGGGGTCGCTGGTTGGTTTCTGCACGGAGAACACGTCCTGGTTTGTAGACAAGAATCGGCTGATCGAGAGCATCTCTCGATCACACGACGCAACGTGGCTGCCGAACATCGCGTTCGAACTCTCGACCTGCTCCGGTGTGGCGTGGCAGTCGATTGCAACTGGAAAGAACCTCCCGACCTCAATCACCCGGGTCGGCGATTTCTTGAAGAATCTCCTTTCATCGCTCGGGTTTCAGAGAACGATTCTCGCAAAGTCCGACAGGGCCCTCTTCTTGGTGGACACGGACACGTCGAGCCGATTTGTCGGCTTCGTGCAGAACTACAAGAGCCTGGTGCTGCTCTCTGCGACGATAGATCCCAGTGACCTATTCCTGAAATCAATCGGCCTCGACGAGCACACGAGGATTCACAGGGCAAATCCGAGCCAGACCTTCCGGGTCCGGACAGTCATCGACACAGGGGTCAGCACCCGTTTCAAACTAAGGACATCTGAGATGTTCCTGAAGCTGACCGACAAGATATCCGCTATATGCAGCGCCGTCCAAGGAGGAGTAGGCATATTCGTGCCGTCGTACAGCGTGCTCGAGTCGCTCCGGCCTCTGTTCCTGAATTCGGCAAGGGGCAGGAACCTTCTGGTTGAGGCCCGGAGCCTGAGTAGCGTGGAGGCGGAGGAGGTAATGCAATCCTTCAAGTCCACGCCCGGCTCCATCCTCCTTGCGGTCCAGGGGGCTCGCTTTTCTGAGGGCGAGGACTTTCCCGGGGAACAGATGGACGCTTCTGTGGTGGTCGGCCTCTCCCTCCCTCCGCCATCTCCCACCATGTACGCAGAGTACGCCCGGTCAGGTTTCAGCAGGCATGATGCCTACCTTGTGATATCGTTGCTCCCAGCGGTGAGGAAAGCGGTTCAGTCGGCGGGCAGGCACATGCGGAGCCCAGACAAGCGAGGCATGGTGTTCTTCCTTGATTCTAGGTTTAATGACCAAGAGATAATCGAGATGCTCCCCGTTTGGCTGAAGCAGGATTTGCACGAAGGCGACTTCAAATCATGGGAAATCGACCAGATGGTGAAAGACTTTGCGATTTAGTTCGAGTTTCTCTTAGAATTGTTGCCTTTTCGAAAGGCTATCCTCTCAGCCGCGCGCTGATCCTTTGACAGACCTCTGGACTTCGGTCTCTTGATGGTGGTTCCCCTTTCATCCACCACTTCAACCCTGGCCTCCGGAAGCTCGTCAGTCAACACCCTGATGATTCTCTTCGAGAGTTTTGGGGCTCCATCTCCCACCTTGATTACGACGTCCGCGTGCGGTATGCTGTGCACTAGGCTGACCACCTTCCACTGGAGGGAATCGACCGAAGTGACCGTGAAAGAACCCAGTCCGGAGCCCCCATAGAAGACCACTACCCCTGTCCTGAAGCCGGGATCCACCCCGATTAGGATGACCCGTTTGCTCTCGCTCAGCGTCTTGGAGAGAATCTGGCCTTCCATTATGAGCGGGTTCTCATCAAGGTCCTCTATGGGAATGGAAACGACGTTGAACAGCCCGAGTTCGTTCTTCGTGGTTATGATTGGTTCAGGAACCTCATTCGCGGCTTGAGATGGTGTGAGACTCACAAACCGCAGGTTGGTCTCCTTGAGCCTGGATAGAATCGAGTAGTAGGCCCTGCTGTCGGAGGTTGCGACACCAACAACCTTCATATCTTCTCACACAACCATCGCTACTAATGAGCGTTCCTACGCCGAGACAGGCCTTTGCGTTCCTTGCCCCGCTCAGGGGGAGAACATCAGTCTTCATCACTCCAACCAGGAGGAGGAACTCGAGAGTAGCCCGTTTCCTTCTCGGGTGCCTAGCAGCAACTAGGACGCAGACCGTCGTGTTCGACACAAGTTCCTTCTATGGGACGAACATACGAACGCTGACCGAGTCGCTGCCGAAGGCTTTCATCCAACAGTCCACAATAATCACACCACAGGACAATCAAGAAATCGAAGATTCGATAACAGAGGTCCTCGCCATGAAGACGGAGGCGATCATCATCGACGATTTGAACGCAATACACTATCTCCTGTCCACAGACAGACAGAGGTCCGGAATCCATCGGCTGTTCACGCTTCTTCGATTGCTCTCCTACGAGGCTCGAACCAACAACCTGTCGGTCTTCGGAGCTGTCTACAAGGCAGAGGGGAACTCCACGGCCGAGAGAGTGACGAGGAGGTCGCTTTCGGCAGCGGCAGACCTGCAGATTCCCACCGACGAAGACCTCGGCCGGATTACATTCAGGTGCAATGAAATAAGGGGCTGGCCGAACAGCAGGTTCAGTGCGCCGCTCTACTTGGAACCGAGCACGTAGATTCCGATGTACACTGCGATTGCGATCAAGAGCAGGCCTATCGCCAGAAAGAAGTTGACCATCCTTGGCTTCGTCGTCTGCCTTCCGCTAAGGTAAGACGTGTAGATCCCCGCCGCTCCGATGATAAGAGCGAGCGCGTCAACTCCGGTTTCGGTGGCTGACTGTGCACCCGTTGACGGGAATATGACGTATCCAAAGTTCACGGGCTGAATGGCCGCGTTGACTATCCCAGCTGTCATGAGAACTATTCCTACGATGTAGAGTACCTCCATCCACCTGTTCTTCAGCTCAGAGACCAGCCCGCTCTTGTCGGCGGCCTTTCCTAGTCTATCCCAGACTCCGCCTAGATGGGATTCAACCCAGGTTCTTATCAACCACACTCGCCTCCTCCAAGGTGATCACTTCTTTTATCCACTGACCCGTCTCGTCAAGGGCTTTAACTCTATTCAAGTAATCTCGCCACGTTATGCCAGAATAGGCTTCCTCCCAAGTCCCGTAAGCCCTTTTAAGCGCATCTCTCGCCGCTGAGTGATAACGGCACAGTTCACCATCCTTCTTGGTTTCTCTTCTACAGAGTTTGCACTGCATGTTTCTTCTCCGCCTTGCTCGGGCAGTTCAAGTTGACACACAGTCTCCATGGATACCTTCCTGCCCTAACATACACGACCGGCCATCCACAAGACTTGCAGGGCCGAGCCGTGGTCTTGATTGTGCCCCGTTGCGGAAGCGGCGCTGAAGCCCTGCATCCGGAGGAGTAGTTGGTACAACCAACGAATCTCTTCTTTGTCTTGAACGACCTTATGATTCTGAGGTTCCCCGTCTTGCAGACGGGACACGCGCCGAGGACGCTCTGAGAGATACTGGTTTGAACCGCAGAGTCATTCATCTTCCGACCGATCTCCAACTCGTTCAGCTTCAGTCTCTCGATTTGCATGGAGAGAAGATCGATGACACGCTCTACGAGCACGGTCCCGTCATCCGCTCCTCTCTCTATCTCTTCAAGCGCCCCTTCGGTGTCCCGGGTCAGTGCAGTGGAGATTATCTGAGGGCAGTATTCCTGCATCGTTTCAATCACCGACACCCCGAGGTCCGTGGCGATGAGGCTGTCCCCGGACAGATACCCCCTGTTAATCAGGGTTGAGATAGTCTCCGCGCGGGTCGCTTTTGTGCCGATGGATTCCCTCTCCATCTTCTCGAGCAGGCTGCTCTGGTTGTACCTTGAAGGACCGGCATCAAACTTCTCCGTGCAATCGATGTTCACCACAGACAGTCCGTCTCCTTTCCTGAGGGGTGGAATGCTCTTGTCCTCGATTCCGGTGTACTTTGCGTAGTATTTCATCCAGCCAGCCTTGAGAGTCCTTCTTCCGGTCATTCGGAACAGGTGTTCTCCTACGCTAATCTCCGCACTCACCCTCTCACGGATTGCATCTCTCGCAAAACAGACAAGGAAGCGTCGTACTATCAGGTCGAACAATCTGCCCTCCTGTAGATCAAGGCCGCGCCTCGGGACTTCACCAGTGGGGTAGATCGCCGGATGCGCCGAATCTGACTTCTCGCCCTCCCTCGGCCGCAGTTCTTCTTTGAGCAGTTCCTCTGCCGGTACGCTGTACGCAGGCATCTTGCCGATGTTCGAAAGGATTTCGCGATACCTGATTGATGGGGGAGCTTCTGGCTGCTCGTCCTAGGATAGGATATCAGAGCGTCGAGGTACAGCCTTTCAGCAACCTGGAGCGTCCTGCTCGGTGTGAAACCGAAGCTCCTGAAAGCCTCCTTCTGCAGGTCTCCTATGTTGAAAGGCGGTGGAGGGGGCTGTTTGAAGACGCTCTTCGAGAGTTCGGAGACGTGAGCGGTCTTCCCTTGGCACCCACCTCTCGTCGATTCGGCATCCGTCTTCTTGGCGAACTTGGATATCGCGCTCGGCGCCTCGAATCTGAAGCCATCCTTGTCGAAGAGTCCTGTGACCGTCCAGTGTGGCGTGGGCACGAAGCTCCGAATCTCAATCTCCCTCTCCACAACGAAGCCCAGCGTCGGACCTTGGACGCGCCCCATGCTGACCGTCCTGTACCCAGAGTACACCGTCGAGAGCGATGCGGAGAGGGCCCTCGACAGATTGATTCCCCACATGAAATCCAGCAGGTGCCTAGCCCTGCCCGCCCTCGCGAGGCCGGTCCCCAGACCGACCGCCGCCTCTCCAAACGCTGTGACCAGCTCATCCTTGGTCAGGGTCGAGAACTTGGCCCTCAGCGCCACATCCTCTCGGCTGCCACAGGCGTACCTCAAGATGTTGTAGCCTATCGTCTCTCCCTCCACATCATAGTCGCACGCATTGACAAAGGAGCCTGCCTTGGCAGCGAGCTTCCGGATCGACAGGATTCGCTTCTCGATGTTCTTCGCCCTCTTGTCAACCAAGTGAGTCGGGTACCACTCGAGGTCGAAGACGGGATAGGCCTCCCTCCGGCGGAAAGAGTCTGAAATCGCGTAGAGATGACCTATCGCGGAGCAGACGAGGTAATCATGGCCCTCATGCGTGAGACTGAAGACCTGGACGCCGTTGACCATCATGGTCTCTACACCATCGCTCGCCAGCGCTTCGGCGACCCTCCTGGCAGCGTCGGGTTTCTCGCATATGACCAGACAGTAGTTAGAGGGCAGCTTGTCCATGGGGCTTCAATTCGCAGACGGCGAACACGGCAGCTCTTGCAACGCTTTTAAGACTAAGGTGGGGTCAGACAGAGCCTTGACATACGAACTTGTCTGTTCAAAGTGTGGCCATACGATATACTCGGGTTTCGACCTGCGTTCACCCAATGACATTCTGAAGCCGATGAACTACTCTTGCAAGAAATGCGGCGCCAAACTGACTCCGAGCAACTTCAAGGTCGACGTCATGAAGCTCGAGGGAAAGTTCGCCTAGCCGGGTATCTGAGACTTCTCATGTACACGCACTGATCTGCCCGAACCGAGAAACTCAATGCGGAGTACTTCGCCTCTCCGACCAGACTGCGGTCCACTCCCCTGACAAGAACGAACGGCGTGGCCTCATCAGATTCTCCCATGACCAGCTGGGCCGCGGAGCAAAGGTCGTCGGCTATGGCTTGGCTTGTGACCCTCAGGATATTTCCGAACAAATCCTCCTTCCCCCGAAGGTCGAGCACGGCCTCCAGGCCTGCGGCAGCGAGAGCGACACCGGTCGTCCCGCGGCGGGTGGGCATCAGCCTGCTATCGGAGACGACCACACCGATGTGGACGCCGTGCCGAAACTCCATCGCGTCAACGACTGCAGAGGCAGATTCGAGCGCGTCCCTAGGGTAGAGGACGACCCTTCCCGGCTCGATATTCGATCTATCAATCCCGGCATTGGGAGACAGGAGTCCGTCCTTGGATGCGAGTATGAAGCCGATGACTCCTCCGAGCACCTCGTCCGACTCCCTGATTATCAGTTCGCACAGCTGCGACGGCATGTTGAACTTGGATGAAGACTCCTTCGCGTACGCTGTCGGGACGACCGAATTCAAGGATAGGACTCTGCCTTCGGAGATTGCGATGAACTTGCTGGACGCGACCAGGACGTCTCCACTCCGCAGTTTCTTGCCAACTAGTTCGTCGAGGAGGTCCAGAAGGTTGAATGAGGCACTCCTTCGCTCTGTCTTGATCGGCGAGAGCGTTATCATGACCGTGGTTCCTTGCTCCACTTAAATAAAGAGGTCAGGCGTCGGGGAGTGTTGAAGCGGACTCCTCTGTATGACTTCCACGCGAAGAACGGGAAGGTAGTTGAATTTGCGGGCTACGGCATGCCCATTTGGTACTCAAGCATAACCGAAGAACACCTCGCGGTAAGAAACCGCGCCGGAATCTTTGACGTCTCTCACATGGGAAGGGTTGTCGTCCGCGGCGCCGACGCCGCACAGTTCATTGAAAGACTCGTGCCGACCGAGAGTTCCTCGCAACCGGTTGGCAAGTCATTCTACACGCTGCTGCTGAATCCTTCGGGAGGAATAATCGACGACGTCATAATCATCAAGAGACCCGACGACTACCTGATTGTGGTAAACGCGGCAAACAGGACGAAGGACCTTGAACACATCAGGAACCTTTCCAGCTCGTACAGCGTAGACTTAGAGGACATCACTGATGACACCACCATGATCGCAATCCAAGGGCCGGAGGCGGTTCAGGCCCTCCAACCTTTGAGCGCCGTGAATCTTTCGGAGATCAGGAGGTTCACGCATACGCGTTCTAAGGTAGGAAAAAGCGACGCTACGATAACAAGAACGGGATACACCGGAGAAGACGGCTTTGAGATCATACTGTACGATTCTGGAGTGAGGGACAACGCGGCCGCTGCCTCAATCTGGGGGGACCTCACGACCAGGGCATCACCCTGCGGCCTCGGCGCGAGGGACTCCCTCCGAATAGAGGCGGGTCTGCCCCTGTACGGTTCCGACATCGACGAAACCACCAACCCAATGGAAGCCGAGCTCTCCTGGGTCATCTCGAAGGGAAAGACAGGCTACGTCGGTGATGAAGTCATCGCGCGCTATAGGATGACGCAGCCCCGTAGGCTGAGGAGGGGCATATCGATGGCCGACAAGATTCCCCGTCACGGATTCGCAATAACCGACGCAGCGGGTCGACAGATAGGCGAGATAACCAGCGGGACGTTCTCACCACTTCTCAGAAGGGGGATAGCAATGGGGTACATCGATACGCCCGATTCGCAGGTAGGCGGGACTGTCCAGGTGGTCGTCCGGGGCTCCCCAAGCCAGGGGAAGATAGTCAAACCACCGTTCTATGACGAGACAGCGTACGGCTGGAAGCGGACTAGGTAGCAAGGATAATAGTCCCCCAAGTCTAGACTGAGTGCCCCGATGACAGATTCATACAATGTCCCCGCAGACTTACTCTACACAAGAGAACACGAGTGGACCAAACTCGAAGGTTCCATGGCGCGCGTCGGAATCACGGAGTACGCGGCGAAGACGCTGAACGACGTCGTCTATCTCTCCCTGCCGTCTCCCGGACAGAGCCTAAAGCAGTCGCGCACATTCGGCACGATAGAGTCGATCAAAGCGGTGTCAGAGCTGTACTCGCCGCTGTCCGGCACGGTAAGCAAAGTAAACTCCGAACTGGTGAACCGTCCCGAACTCGTGAATCAGTCCCCTTATGGAGAGGGATGGATCGTGGAGATAGAGGTTTCAAACGTCGCGGCAGAGAAGACGCTTCTGCTTAGCTCAGAGAAGTACGCGGAGTTCCTGGCTTCTCTTGGAAAGTAGTAGCTTAGAAAAACTCATTAAGCGAGGTTAGAGGCTCTCGTCCAAATTGAAGCTGACCAGCCAGTTACAGGCCCTCATGAGAAGGCCGGCGATAACAAGGCAAAACATGATAATTGCCTTGACGCTAACGAGCGTCTTCGTCATCGCTCTTTTCATGAGGTCGTTCCCGGCGAAGTACGGCTTCTATCTCAACGAGTTCGACCCCTACTACGATTACAAGGCCGCTCAGTTCATAGTCAGCTCCTTCGACGCAGAGCTGGGCCGCTGGTCACGGCGGCCTTCCTGGCCTGCTGAGTTATTTCCACTGGACCGATTACACCACTTGGTTCCCAGAAGGCAGGGCAGTGGCGCCGACCTCCCAGGACGGACTGCAGTTCGCTGGAGCCCTGTCCTACCTCTTCTTCCGGAACATCTTCGGCCTGCAGATGAGCCTGTACGATTACCTGGTCCTGTTCCCGGTCTTCATCGGATCACTGACTTGCATCGTCATCTTCTTCCTGGTGAAGAGGATTGCAGGAGCGGCGGGCGGCCTGTTCGCCGCTCTGATGTTCGCGGTCTCTCCCCCCATCCTTGAAAGGGGCAACTTGGGATGGTTCAAGTCTGAGCCCTTGGGCATATTCCTATTCGCTGTCTCCGCCTACATCTTCCTCACCCTTCTCGATAGCGACATGAGCTCGAGGCAGAGGGTTCTCAGAGGGATACTGGCGGGTTTCCTTCTAGGTTATGCGAACACCGCTTGGGGCGGGGCCGAGTACTTCACGGCCGCGTTCGGGTTGTTCTTCATCGTGCTGCCCTTCTTGGACCTCGATCTATCGAAGCTCGCCATAACGGGCCTGTTCTTCACGGCGGGCGACATCTTCGGAAGCGCGATCTTCCCAAGACCTGGGGTGGGTGTGGTAACCAGTGCGGAGGGGCTCGCAATAATCGGAGGCACGCTCTTCATAATAGTGGCGAACTGGCTGAAGACTTGGGTCAAGCCTGACGACTTCAAGAAGACCCTCGTGAAGGTCATGTTTGGGACGGCCCTCGCAGCAATCGCCCTCATCAGTTTCGGGTCTGTTTCCTCCCTCAGCGCCAGATACCTCTCGGTGATATTCCCATGGGTCAGGAGCGGCAACCCCCTCGTGGAGTCCGTCGCGGAGCAGGCACTGCCAACCGGAAGCGACTACTTCTCGTCATATCTCTTGCTCCTGTTGCTGGGCATCTTCGGGGCAGTCATCGCGTTCAGAAGAAGGAATCCGGCAACGATCTTCGCCCTTGTGACTGGAATCACCCTAATCTACGCCTCTGCTGCGTTCTCACGTCTGCTCGTGTATTCCTCAATCGCATTCGTCCTACTCGCAGGAATCGGATTCGCTGAACTCGCCTTCTCGCTCATGAAGCCGACCTCATCTTCGATGGTCAAGCGGAAACCCGCTTACTCGTCAGGAAACGAGATGCGCGCGGTCTACTCGGTGGCTTTCATCGCGCTCCTCGCATTCCCGGCGAGCATATTCTGGATACCCAACCCCGTCCCCTGTACGACGAGCAGCTTGGTGTGTGACCAGAGCCCGGCGGACTACGGTGTCAGCATCGCCAACGGGGGCACAATCTTCGCCCACTCCGAGCTGACCGACTGGACCCAAGCACTGAACTGGATTAAGACCAACACGCCTCAGAACGCTGTGATAATCGCGTGGTGGGACTACGGATACTGGATAAACGTCATGGCCAACAGGACCACCGTCGCTGACAACGCCACTCTTAATGACACTAGGATTGCCGAGATTGGACAGATGTTCATGTCCAACCTGACCCAAGCCGCAACGCTGGCGAAGGACATGGGTGACGGCCGCCCGGTGTACATACTAAGCTTCCTCACGGGGAGCGAACTCTATTCTGGTACGACGCCAGCGTACTTCACTCTGCAGATACCTGCAGGCAACGGGTTCACCGCCGGCGGGGGAGACGAGAGCAAGAAGCAGTGGTTCATACGCATAGGCGGGCTGAACGAGACCACGTACCTCGAGTGCCCCAGCGTGGGTGGTTCGGTGTGCGTCAACGTAGATGACTTCAACCTGACACCTTACACATTGCAGAACACCCTCTTCGGCCAGATGCTCCCCTTCACGTTCGCCGGTTGGTACAGCCTGTCGAACGGGACCGTGGGCGCTACGTACTCGTTCGATTCCAACGGGAACCCTCCACTGCAGCTCTTCAACCCTACTGTGACCTATCAGCTGAGCGGAAGCTCCAGTCCGTTCCAGATAGCGTTTACCTCGTCGAGCCTCAATAGCCCGATAGCGTGCGGAGGGAGTTCGACAAGCCCGATAGACTGCTTCACGACGGTACTGGTCTACAAGCTGAACTAGTTCTCGGTCTGGTAGGCCAGAGGGTTTCGGTATCTAGCGTACTTGTCGTCCGGCGAGTACTTCGCCGGGTGCGCAACTACAGCGGTCGCTCCGCACTTTGGGCAGACGTCCTTCATGGTATAGCAGTGACAGCTGGGGCACTCGAGGAGCAGGCTCTTCAGGCTACCCCACCATACTTGCGAGACATCTCCCGCTTGCTGCTGAAGGTCCCGTGCTTCCCGATCTGTTCCTGGACGTGCTCCAGCGCAGAGTTCATGAGCTTGTCCGCCTGCTTGTAGTCATCCGCTATCACGCGCAGGCGGTATCTCGGAGCGCCCACGTAGGTCACCTTGATTTCAGCGGTCGACGAGACCGCCACCGCGGCGTCAAGCGCCTCCTTGATTTGTTGGATTCCGTCCGACGCCTTGGAGCTTATCTCCACTATCGCTCCCACCTCGTACTTTGGTGAGGTTATCTTCTCCTTCGCGGCCTCGACTATCTCTTTTCCAATCGCCTCCGGAATCTCTAGGGAGGCAAAGGCCTTCTCGCCCTTCTTTGAAGCGGACTCGAGAGCGTCATAGAGTGAGCCGTGCTCCTTCTCCAGCTTGGCAATTATCTCGTTGAACTGCACGTCCCCTAGGGCGAGCTTCTTCTTCACCGTCCCCATGATGGTGGTCGCCCTCTCATTCTGCTTCCAATCGATCAGTTTGTTCCTCTTCTCTTCGTTTGTGACCTGACGGAGGGATAGGTCGACCTCTCTCCTCGACCTCTCAGCCCTGATTACCTTGAGGACCAGCTTCTGTTGAACCTTTGCAACCCTGTCGATGTTCCTCACCCAACCAGTGGATATCTCCGAAATGTGCAGGAAGCCGTTCATGTTGTTGTACTCATCGAGGTCCACATAGATGCCATGCGGGGTGATCTCTCTTACCGTACAGAGAACGATTTCCCCGCGGTCGGGGAGTTCGGAAGCTTCCATGGAGTCTCACACCTTCGACAGGATACCTTTAGGTATTCCGAAGGTCAGTCGAGTCGCTTGATTACCTGCGCGTCGACTCTTACCTTGCCGCCCGTCCTCTCGGCCAGTTTCCTTCCACAACCCCTGCAGGTTACCTCCCTGGTCGACGCGGAGAACATCACCCGCTCCTCCCCGCAGTCCGGGCACTTGATGAGGACGAAGCTGCTGCGAGGCTTCGGAATGAACTCTCGCTCTCGCTTCAATTACTTATCTCCGCCTTTCTCAGCCTCATTCCCTTGCGCATGACCTCCTTGTTGCAGGTCTTGCACTTCAGCCTGAGCGTTGCCTTCTTCGTGGTCTTCGCTGTCCTGACGAGCTCGGGGAACTTCTGGCCACCATACCCTGACTTTCTGCGGGCCTGACGCCGGGCACCCCAAGAAGAAGCCCTCTCCTTCCCCTTCTTGTAAAGACTGACCGAGTGAGGTGTATGTTTTTTACAACTGGGACAGAACGTGTTGAGCTCCTTGGGGATTTTCACTGTTTTCAGCCGACTCGAAAGCAATCCGAATTTATGTATTGTGGTAGACGCGTCGACTTAGCGGCGCCGAGCCCATCGCCTGTTCTTGCGACCAACCCAAAACCTAATTACCCGTTCACCACGAACCTGCATCGGTTTCCTTGCTATTTACCAAGACTTCAAGCGCTGTCGAGTGGAAAGCTGTAGCATCAGCGATTAAGACTCTCGTAGAGGAGGCGACCTTCGAGGCGAGCAGCGAGGCCCTCATCTTCAGGGCGATGGACCCTTCGCACATAGCGCTGGTGGATCTGATGTGGCCGGCCGTCGCGTTCGAGAAGTACGAGTGCGACAAGCCGTTCAAGTTCAGCATCCGAGTGGAAGATTTTGTGAAGCTAATCGGAAGGACCGACTCGAAGGACAGTATAGAGTCTGGCGTCCACCGAAGAAGACGCTCTCCTGTTGAGGCTGATGAACGGCTACAAGAGGGAGTTCAAGATTCACCTGATTGAAAGCACCTCGGGCACCGCACCTCTTCCCAAACTCGATTTTGATGCCAGCATCTCGATGAGCAAGAGCATCTTCGAGAAGGTGCTCGGTGATATCTCCGTAGTCGCAGACCAGGTCGCCATCAGCGCGCTGAAGGACAGCATCTCATTTGGAGGCAAGAGCGACATCGGGGCGGCCACAATACAGCTGGACAAGAATGGGGCAGACGTCCTGGAGATGGATGTGAAGGCCGAAGCCAAAGCGTCATACAACATAGACTACTTCTTGAGCATCTCCAAGGCACTAGGAAGCACGGCCGAGACCGTGTTGCTCCAGTTCTCAAGTAAGAAACCCGCAAAACTGACCTTCAAGCTAAACGAACAGGGTTCGATGATCTCATACTTCCTAGCTCCGAGAATCTCAGACTAAATCGACCCTCGGATTACCTGCCCTGATGGTTTCGCGTCGGAATCAATTCATTTTTAGCCATCCAGCTGACGCCGATTCCCAATGGATGAAGAAGTCGTCTCCTTCCTTCGTAAAGTCTATCGTGAACACTATTTCAAGAACCACAATCTAGTCGAGATTCCGTCGATGATAGCATCAAGGGAGTTTGGCTACATCCCGTTCGGGGGCGGCATGATAAGGCACCTATCCTTCAAAAACCCGGGAGAGCTCTTCGCAGAACTCGTGAAACAGGGCCCCTCCTCGGTGTTCTGTTCCAACGCCATCTACGAGAGACCAACGCTCCAGATGGACGAGAAAGGATGGAAGGGGGCTGACCTCATCTTTGACATCGACGCGGACTCGATTCCCACCCCCTGCAAGACCCGGCACACGTGGTGGTACTGCAACGTCTGTCACAAGGGCGGCATGGGAACGAAACCGACGAGATGTCCAAACTGCAAGGACGCCTCCGTCGAGCAGATGCACTGGAGCTGTCGTGAGTGCCTCAATGCGACCAAAGTGCACATGAAGCGCTTGGTGGACTTCCTTCAGAATGACTTCGGAATCGACCGCCAAGGAATTCGGTTGTATTTCTCCGGTAACAGGGGATACCATGCCCAGGTCCGGGACGAAAGGTTTGAGACGGCGGACCCTCAGATGAGGACCGAGATAGCGAACTACGTCCGAGGGACAGGCCTCAGCCTGAAGGTGCAGGACAAGGCGCCCGACCACGCGGAGTTTGGTTGGGGTCGAAGGACCAGTCTGTTCCTCAGCTGCGAGCGAAGACGCCTCCCGTCCGAAGAGGAACCAGAAGCTCACGAATCAGATAGTCGACGCCAACGCAGCGCTCATCGACGAATCCGTGACCACGGACATCCACCGGGTGTTTCGGATGCCGGGAACCCTACATGGCAACTCCGGGCTTTTGAAGATGAGAATCGAGTCGCTGGAAGATTTCGACCCGCAAAACCAACCAGTGATTCTTAGCGGCGAGACCGTCAGGGTGCGAGTCTACTACTCGCCTGAATTCTTCCTGAGAGGAACCAGATTCGGACCGTACGACTCCTCGACCGTCCAGATACCTATTTACGCAGCAGTGTTTCTTCTGGCCAGAGGGCTCGGTGTACTAGTCAATTGAGAGTCGAAGAAGAGACGATTCAGGTTCTGAAGCAGCTGCTCGATACGGAAGAACAGTCAGAACACCTGACGAAGCTGCCCGCTGACACCTACACCAAGATTGCGACCTACGTGCAGAAGCTCCGCAAGAGCGGCGACCTGACCGCTGACGACCCTCTGAGCAGGCTGACGAGAAAGCAACTCTCGCTGCTGGAGGGGATGGGAAGGCAACTCCTAAACCGGAGGATAAGCAAGGCCGTGAGCAGCCAGGACGTCAGAGAGCTCCTCCCTGAAGAGAAGTTCGTGTGCGAGTTCTACATGGAATTTGAGAGGATGCGCGGCAGGTTCGTGAAGGCCATAATCAACGGCCAGCAGTCGATGTTTACAACCCTGCAGAAGAATCAGATGCGAAAGAAGGTCACGGTCCGCTTCCAGAAGCCACTGGAGGAGGTCGTCGGTTTCGACCTTAACAGATACGGCCCCTTCCAGGTGCACGACGTAGCTCGAGATCCCGGCCGCAAACGCTGAAGTCCTAATCTCCAACGGAGAGGCGACCATCGTCTACACGAAGGACTCAATCTGATCTCGCGCAGTCGAGGAGCTCCACTCCCACTACAGGTGACTGGAGAGCGAGCTGAGGTGGTGCTTGAGAAGCAACCCAGACTTCCGCTGTGGAGCAGAAGAGAACCTGATTTCTTACAAGTTCAGGCTCTATCCGACGAAACCTCAGTCCAGGGTCATGTCGGACGTGATTGAAAGCAAGTTCGTTCCTATGAAGCAAGAAGTTCACGGTGCAAAGCCAGCTGGCTCTGGCCGTGGATAGTTCACGAATAGCTTCGCCAGGTATGGTTGCACTTCATGCAACGATAGAACTGTGTTGGGGGCTCGTCCCCGCTCCGGGTCTGCAGGAACCACCACATGGCCTCGCCGTGCCCGCACTTGGGGCATTCCATCTTGGTCGTCGGCAGTGAGGTAAGTTTGCCCTCCTTCTCTCCTACTACCTTTATGACCGGCGCGTCGTCCAGTTCGTCGTCAGTCGCCTTTGTTACGGTCTTCCCTGCCTTGTCTGAGAACCCGCAGTTATCGCAGACGAAGGTCATCGTAGTGCCCTTGTCTAAGCTTGATCTGCTTGAGCTTTAGCCTTGTGCCACACTTTGGACAGAACTTCATTCCGTTCCACCGCTGAAGGCTTTGTTGACCGCTTCCAGCAGGTCGTGGGTGTTGCTCTGGGCCCTCTCCAGGCTCGTCAGAAACGCTTTCTCCGGCTTGATTCTCTGGGCCCTCACCTTGATGACCAGTTTCTTGATTAGGGGGTGCGGTGGGAGGACGCCAGCGAAGGTCACGTTCTTCTCGTCCAAGAGTTCGTGATGGATAATCTCTCCGAGGGAGTAGTCTTCACCGGTCACTTCTACGGTGAAATCTCTTTCGCCCTCTCTCAACACTTGGACTTGCATGATTCTGACGCGTCCGAATTCAGTGGGTTATTAAGCTCATGGTTGAATCGGTTCTCTGCCGAAGTCGTCGGCAAACTTCCGGTCTTCGACGTTCCCGCAGTTGTTGCACTGCGCCCTGCCCCCCATGATCACCAATGGCCTCCCGCAGTTGCTACACAGGGAAGCGATGACACCGAGATGAGGTTCGCCTATGGAGAGATGAATCATCGCGTTCATCGTGCTGATTACCTTGGCTCTCACCACATCACCGAGTTTCACGGCCGTCCTCCTCATCCCCCTCCCCCTCTCTTCCCTCAGGAAGAGTATCCCGACGAAACCGGCCTGGGTGGGCTTCCCGTTCAGGTAGAGTATCTTGAGATTAGAGGTGCTCGATTGGGCGACCTCGATCTGGCCTGTGACCACGTCTCCCACATTAGGCACCTTCGGTATCGCGGTGGACTTCACGTTGATCTCCCTCTGCTGGAGGTCTTTTACGACGATTCCGGTCTGCAACGCTCTGATGGTCCCGTCCGCGTCGTAGGCGTTGTTGCCTGGCAGGTACTCCTCAGAGACCGCCAGCGCGTTCTCCCGGTAGTGCTCTCGATTGCTTGTTCTCGCTCATCTTCATCTCGACTTTGGTATCAATCCGGTCGTCAACTCAATCCACTTAGGTCTTTCTAGGAACTCCCCCATTCCCCTCCCTTCCATCAGTCCGACGAGCGCATCCGCTTGGGGTATGGAGAGAACGGGCCTGTCGAAGGTGAACCCATCTATCGATATCCTTGGGCAGGCCGTCTGGACGAACGCTTCTATGTCCCTGAAGGGAGCCAGCCTGTCCGGGGTTATGTCCCGCATCGCGAGCTGCACGACCTTCCTCCCGTTCATCTCCAGTCTCTTTGTTATCCATCTCGTCCGACCGAGCATCTTCTGGCCCTCTTTGAGCCCAGTGACTACTCCGAAGACGCGTGCGTCCAGCGCCTTGTACACGGCGAGTATGGAGCGCTTCCTTCGAATCTCAGCCTCCTCCTTCATGTCCCGTATCTCCTCCAAGTAGGGGTCGAGGAGGTAGGTCGGCTTTCCTGTGGCGAGAGCGACCCCGACGGCGTGGAACTCGCTTTCGCCAAGATAGCAGAATGCGTCGACCTCCTTGCTCATCGGGTAGATTGTCGAGAAGTCACAGCCGAAGGTCTGGCTCTGGAGGAGAAGGTTGTTCCCCTTGCCAAGGTGCACTTCAAGCCCCGCCGCTTCAAACTGTCTCTTCGCCGGTTCCAGCTCGTCGAGGTGCTGGCTGAAAGTGGCCAGGCCGATTCGCTTGAACTGTTTGAAGACCGGCAGGGACTTCTCTATGATTACATCGAACTTGACATCATCCTTGGCGTCGATGAGGTGCGTGAACTCGCCGATTTCCTCGACGGCCGCGTTGTGACCGATGTGCAGTGCGAGGTCGGCGTCGAGCCTGGTGACGTCGTCATCCATGGTGTCGCATATCCCGAAGCACGAGTCTCCGATGAGGAAGCAAGGGATGGCGTACTCCGCCTCTATCTTCTCGATGAGCGTCCTGGTCTGCCTCAGGAGGCCGCCGGGAGCGTTGACCACGATACCCTTGGGTCTCCGTTCTCTGATTAGCCTGAATACCTTCTCCTCATCAATCCTTACCGTCAAATGCCTCTTGACCTAGACTTGCGCTTCGCCGTCCCTTAATTAGGGTTCTCGTCCATTTTGCAGTTCCATTGGCCTAACTCCCTGTGACAATATCCATCACGTTCGAACTCCAGCAGACTCACCACTCGACCTTCTCCTGATCATCGATTCGTCTGACCTTGCTGGAATGGAAGGACCTAAACCCCGACAAGAACAGCTGGCTTTATGTCCACCCTTACAGACGTAGTTCCCATGGAACCCGACCAGATCATCCTCCCGCCGGAGGACCTTCCGAAGAAATGGTACAATATCGTTCCCGAGATACCAGGAGGGCTTCCACCTCCGATGGAGCCAGGGGACGGCGAGTCGAGAATTGAAGCGTTGAAGAAGCGGTTGGTGGGAGAGTGTCTAAGGCAGGAAGTCTCCACTTCTAGTTGGATAGACATTCCTGAAGGGATTAGGGACCTCTACATTCACTCGGGCAGGCCGAGGCCGCTCTACAGAGCGCGGCGCCTGGAAGCCAAGCTCAATCTGAAGAATGTCAGAATCTACTACAAGAGGGAAGACCTCAGCCCCACAGGGTCGCACAAGGTGAACACAGCGCTGGCGCAAGCGTACTATGCTGCCAAGGAGGGAAGGAAGATTCTCGTCACCGAGACCGGAGCCGGGCAGTGGGGGACCGCCCTAGCGTACGCAGCGCGCCTGCTCGGGCTGACCACAGTGGTCTTCTGGGTCAGGGCTGTCTACGACTGGAAGCCCGAAAGGAGGACTCTGATGAATCTCTACGGGGCCAAGGTTTACGCGTCGCCAAGTTCGAAGACAGACTTTCGGGCGGCTGCTGCTGAAAGAAGACAAGAAGCACCCAGGTTCCCTAGGAATCGCTGTCTCAGAAGGGCTGGAGTACACCGACCTGGGAGCGGACAGGGCCTACTGCCTCGGGTCCGTCCTAAACCACGTGCTAATCCATCAGTCTATCATAGGCTTGGAAGCGATCAAGCAGTTCGACAGCGTCGACGATTCTCCAGATCTCGTCATAGGCTGCCTCGGAGGCGGGTCGAACTTCGGGGGAATCGCCCTCCCGTTCTTGGGAGAGGTTCTGCGCAAGAAGAGAGAGTGCGATTTCTTGGCGGCACAGTCCGAAGCGGCGCCGAACCTTGTGAAGGGAGAGTACAAGTACGATTTCGGCGACACAGCGGGGCACACCCCCCTATTGAAGATGTACACTCTCGGCCACGACACGACCATGGAACCCATCAAGTCTGACGGCCTCAGGTACCACGCGGCGGCTCCAATCATCAGCGCGCTGCGCAACAAGGGGTACGTCAGGGCGGTGGCCTATCCAAGCGACGAAGCTCTGGTCTTCAAAGCGGCCAGGCTCTTCCTCGAGACCGAGGGCTGGCTGATTGCGGGGGAGTCGGCCCATGCCGTGAGAGCGGGGATAGACGAGGCGAAGAGGTACGAGAGGAAGGGCGAGAAGAAGTGCATCCTGATCAACATCAGCGGTCACGGGTTCCTCGACATAGACGCGTATCGGAACAAACTCGGAATCACCTGACACTACACACAACCGCATCACCCACCCAGAATCCCGTGCATACGGCAGCCGGACCACCAGGTCCTGTAGCAGAGTCATGTGGCCTCCTTGACTTGCGCCCATCAAATTCGGACCGCCTCAGGTCTGGGTCCCACAGGGCCAGCAGCAGCTTGGTTCCCAATTGGAATCCGGTGTTTGACTAGATTCTGACCTCGGCTGAGGCACACGAAATCAATGTCTTTCCTTCCTCTGCGAACAGCTAGGCGGCGAGAACCTTTGGAGTCTCTGCTACCGTGACGTCCGTGAGCATGGGCAGCTTGGCCTTGGCCGCGTGGAGCGCGTTCTTCCCAAGTGCAAGGTCGGCCGCCTTGACGTGCAGCTCGAGAACCGTTGTCCCGATTTCAACTCGCGCAGCCACACCTATCGGCTTGCCGAAGGCCTTCCTCATCCCTTCCTGAAGCCTATCTGCACCTGCAGTGGCAATCATCTTGTTCTCGCGGAGAACGGAATGCGGATATGTCCTCACGACGAGGTAGTAGCCTTCTTCCCCGAGGGGCGCGAGCTTCTTGTTTGCCGCGACGCGGGCTGATTCCAGCGCGTTTGAGCGAATCTGGACTCTGCCCTTGGAGACCAGTCTTATGATGTAGGCGTAATCGGTGCTGTACTTGCCGGTGGTGAACCTGGCTATCTTTGAGTTGGGTGTACCCGGGGCGTACTTCTTGCTGTACGCCATCGACTTAATCGCTCTATAGTTCGATCCGTGAACGTCCAATCGCCTCTTTTGTTCGCCAGACCATTACCGTTTAAATATACTTCGGTGTCACTCTTGAGCTAGCCGCCAGTCGTTCAGTGATTTAGGGACCAATCAACGCGACCTCGTCCAAGCAGCTTAGTCGTTAGACTCCTGTCCACGTTCAGTCATGGCACTAACACGCTTGGTTCCGGAAGTCTGTAGCTTGGTTGTGGTTCGCCTTTCAGAAGGAAGAGTAAGAGCCGCCTCTGTCAGGGACCCAGAATTGCCGAGAGTCATCTCAGGCACCCAGCTCCCTGACCATCGACCCGAACTCTTCTATCGAGTAGGCCATGAAATCGGCGTCCTCCATGACCGCCCCCATCACTCCATGGAAGCAAGCCGGAAGCGGAAGCCCACCAGCAGTCTCACTCATCCCTCCCTCCTAGGCAGTTTCACTCCCCTCCCTTCGTTAAATCTTGCCACGTCGCACGAAACACGACTGGCTACTTGCTTCAGGAGCAAACGTTCAGGTGTTTGGGCTGTGGTGAGAAGTGCGGGTTCTCACTCTCATGCGTAGAGTGCAGACAGTGTCCTGACTGCTGCATACGTGCGAGTCACAGGAGCCCCCATCACAATTCCTTTGATGTGGTTCAAACATGTGAATACCCTTAACTAAGGTTCGAACTACTTTGAGGCTGGTTTGCCTTACCTTCTTCCCCACTTCTCGACAATCAACAAGAAACTGATTCTAATCTTGGCCTTCGGCAACTTGTCCTATCTGGAGATATGCACGGTTCTCGGCGGACGGCTGTCGAGCTCGAAGCAATTGTGGGAGGATGTTGCGATGGTAGAGCTGATAGACGCCAAGGGAGGTTACGAGAACCTTGCCGGAGTTCACAAGGTGGCAGTCGCAATCACACCGAATCCACGCGCAAGACTCGACGACATTGAAGAGCTGGAAGATTTTCTCGGCGGATTGGATGACGGTTTCAACTTCTCCGTCAGCCTGTATTCTCCTAGGGGCACCGCAGAAGCCGAGTACGAAGAAGTCCTGTCTACGCTCCTGTCGGTCGTCAGAGAAGCGGGGTTCCGAAAGGCGAACCTGGTAAGACCGAGAAACGGCACCGAGGTGCTGACAAGGGAGATTGCCGCCAGGAAGATAATCGACTTCATCGTACTCAGGGTGGGCGAGAAGTATTTGTTGGGAGCGACCTTCTACGTGCCTGACGCTCGACAGTTTCAGGTGAGGTCGAACGAGAGACCAGTGGTGAGCTCGCAGATCTCCATCTCCTCAAGGCTTGCGAGGCTCCTGCTGAACCTGAGCGGGGTGCGGAAAGGCGGTGTCATTTTGGACCCCTTCTGTGGTTCAGGCACGATACTCTCGGAAGCGGTCATGGCCGGCGTGCGTTGCATAGGGGTAGACAGGGACAGGAATCGCGTCGAGAACAGCAAGCAGAACCTGGAGTGGCTCTCAAAGACCCTGAAGATTTCAAACCAGCTATACACGCTGAAGGTGGGAGACTCCACGAGACTCGAGACGCTTCTGAACGGAGTCCAAGTCGACGCCGTCGTCACGGAACCCATCCTCCTTCCAAAGATTGTCGTCGCTCCGACCCTCGAAAAGGCGAAGAAGTTGATTCGAAACTCAGGCAGGCTCTACTCCGAGGCGCTTTACTCGCTGACCGCCGTGGTCCGCAAAGGAGGAAGAGTGGTGATAGTCGCCCCATCTCTGCGAACTGAAGAGGACAGGGACGTCTCTGTCCTGCTGGAGAACGTGGGGGCCGCCGGGCTCGTGCCCTTTCGACCTGCCCAGGAGCCGTTCGAGTATCCGGTGAGAATCGCGCACGAGAACACCCGCTGGATCAGGCGTCTGGTCTATGTCTTCGAACGGATCTAATCGGCCTGTTTAGATATCGTGTTGGCCGCCTTTCGCAACAGGTAGACTAGAAGGCCTATCTCCTTGCCATCGAGCTCGAGAGCGGAGCGTCATCCTTCCGGCGAGCTTTCTGAGCCTTTCGGCGCGGTACTTCGGCAGACCCGCGACCACAGCGAGCTCGTAGGCATAGGATGCAAGCAGGTCCCGCTCGCCAAGGCTGGGCAGCGCTCTCCTCTCAACCCCGGACTTCGAAAGCACGTAGAGCAGAATGCCCATCGAGTGACTGACATTGAGGGTCTTGTAGCTCGTTCCTGTACCTATGCTGGTCACCAAGTCGCATCTCGCCAGTTCATCGTTTCTCAATCCGGTGGTGTCTCTCCCGAATACCAGAGAAGCGGATTTCGAGGACGACACATAACCGGCCATCTCCTCGGGGGGCACACTCAGCCTGTTCACATTGGCTCTTCGGACTGCCGTAACCGCCGTGGTGCCAACCAGCAGGTCGTGCCGCTCTCTGAGCGCGTCAAAATCTATCTCTTCTGCGTTCTCCAGAACGTCTGCCCCATGTGCGGCGTACACCGACGCCACCCGGCGGTCGAAATTCGGTTCGATTAGGTACAATTTTCGCACGCCGAAGTTCTTGACCAGCCTCGCAGCATAGCCTACATTGATTGGGAATTCTGAACCTACCAAGGTGACCGTGAGCTTCTCAAGCCTCAAGCTGCTCCGGGCAAACTCCGACCACCTTGATATGATTTACACAACTCTTCCTATCTTCCCGAGCAGATTCCGGAACTCCGAAGGAGAGAGGTCTTGGACTCTCTTGAAGAGTTGGTCGGGGTCCGTCTGCCAGGCCTCGAGCTCAAGTTGCTTCAGAGCACCCTTCAGTCTCCTTCTTCTCTGAGAGAAGAGCATCTTTACCAACCTGATTTCACCAAGAGAAAGAACATACCTTGGCGTTATGACAACGACCACCGAGGAGACCTTGGGAGGGGGGTAGAAGGATTCCCTAGCTGACATCTAGCTCTGGCCTAACCTCCGATGAAATCTGTGAGATTACCGATATTGCCCTATACATTTCATCCCTGGGCTGCGCCAGAAGTTTGTCGACGAAATCCCTCTGGAGCAGGACGACAGCCCGTTCATAGTGATGCCCGCTCAACCATTCGACAAAACTGGATGATTCGGAGTATGGGAGACTGGAAACCAATATGTCGAATTCTCTGGAATCCGCGAAAGCGTCCCCCAAGCGCAGCACCACATCATCTAGACCGACTCTTTCGTTGCGAGGTAGTTGTCCTCGTCGAGCTCGAACGCCTCAAAATGGCTCGACAACCCTGCCAAACTGCGGGTAAGAGCGCCTTTCCCCGTTCCTATCTCCAATACCCGCTTGTCCTGCCCAATCGCGGCCAACTCTACCATCTTGGTCGTTACCGAGGAATCAATCAGGTAGTGCTGGCCAAGCGCTCTCCTCTTTCCCAGTCTTCGAGGCGACATGGTGACCTGACTCTTGCACAAATCACTTCTTTACGAAGATGTTTATCCTCGAATCACCGGAGATCTCCTCGGTGATTCTCTTTGCTATCAGCTTGGCCGGCTCCCTCAACCCGACCCGATTCTGGACATCTTCGAACGAAGCGAAGGGATGTTTTTCCCGCAGGTCGACAATGGTCTTCATGAACGTCTTCCCTATCCCCGGAATCAGCTCGAGTCCGTGGAGTCGGGGCGTGAGCGGCTGCAGCTCGTTGAAGTAAGCCACATACTTCGCCTCGTTGCTCTTCACTATCGCCTCACAGACGCTTGGCAGTTGGGACTTCGCCTCTTGGGTCAGCTCTTCGTAGGACAGCTTTCCAAGCACGCTCAGTATCTTGTCGCGACCCTCTCTACCTATTCTGAGGCGCTCACCAAGCTCAAAATCCTGGTCATCTCCAGCGAGCAGTTCCAAGAGGGTGAGTCTCTCCTCTCCGATGGCCTGCACGATAGAGCCCTCCCTACCCTTTATGACCACAGACTTTCCTTGCTGAAGGAAATCAAGCACGTAAGCGAATTCCTCGTATCTCTTCTCGTTCGCTAGCAACTCTCAGGCACTTCCTCTTCTATCTCATCTGTCACGCGCGATATGCGCTGCCGCATTCAAGCACGGGCGGGAATCAGCAAGCATACCCTTGGAACCAGTGGGTTTTATGGGGCGCCTTGCTATATAATCTTACTCAATGCGACGCTGCCTCATCTTCCCGCTCGGAAGATTGCGAAAGCTGGCCGGGGGAAATTCCGCTAGCTTTCCTTCGCTGACCGGAGAATCTTCAGCATCTTCTCGAGGGTCTCGGTCGGTAGAAGCTTCCTCCACCCGGCCGTGAACGTCCGGAGTTCCTCGATTGATTTCGGCATTATGTTGATTACTTCCACTGCTTCCTCCGTGCTCAGACCACAATCGGATTCAAGCTGTTTTCGCAGCTTCTTCGCGCTCTCCACGGTAATCTTTGCGAACTTGGAAGTGTAGTCGAGCGTCCGCTTCTGGATTTGATCCGCTTTTTCCACATCCAACTTCTCGAGAATCTGGTGCGCTTCACTGAGAGTTAGTATCTTCCTCTCGCGTGGCTCTGACATCAAGACCCCTCCAGCGGCGCGATGTGGTCCTTCCTTGCGATGACCGTCTTCACTTTGTCGCCCACGGGCACGTCTATCTTCAACCCCCGCGTCCCGACTTCCGTGACGACCCCGACAAGACCGTTGAACCTTCGATGGGGCATGCCCTTCACTTGCGTCGAGTCAATCTTGATTACAACCTTCTGGCCGATGGAGTAGTCTCTGAGGATTCTGCTCAAACCACCCAGGTTGCTCTTCTTCAGCAGCGACCTTGTGCGCCTTCGATACCCCTTAGATCTTCCCAAACTTGAAACTCCCTGACTCCCAAACCCTGAGTATATCAAATCTTTGGCAATTCAGGGGTGTTTTAAGGAGTTCGGCGAGGGAGAGTGACACAGACCCTCCACTTATGAGGCGCTTGACTGGGAGACCACCATCGAGCTTGATATCAGCCACCAGGCTGGCGCCTCTTCTCTGAATCTTCATCGAGTAGACCTTCTTGTTGACCGTCTTACCCTTGTTATTCCTGAACTGAATCTCTGCACCTCTCATTGCCTTCGCCAAACCCACCGGGAACTTTTCTATCCGTCTTTCTGGCTGGATGAACGCCCTCGTCTTGAACGTGAAGGAGGGAATCGATGCAGGCCTCCCCTTGAGCACCTTCAGTCCGCTGACCCTGATCGCTCCCCTGCCTGACCTCGCGACAAGCCGAGGTGGAACCTTGCGTCCTCCCGGGTCCTTGAACTCGGCGATGAAGGGACGACCGGGCGGGAAGACGGTACTTCCAGAATCCTCGCTCCCCACCCAGGTGAACTTCGCCTTTGTGGAATGCAGGACCCTGCCGAGTCTCCTCTCCAGGACCTCCTCGACACTGACGTCCTTCTTGTAGCCGTGCTGGCACTCTTCGCAGCCTCTTCCCCTGCACCTCTCACAGAGTTCCCTTCTCTGGGGCACTCCTGGTGGTTTTGTGTACCTGCCGTATACGAAAATCGATTTTGCCATTACCGTGATGACGTCCCGGTCAAGGTCTACCAAGACGGTGACATCGGGGTGTTGGCGATCGATTCTTCTCTTCATCTGTCTCCTGACAGAGCCTGAAATCCCTCTTCCCAGCTGAGACTTGATGGTCTCTCTTCCGCGTATCTTGAGACCTGACCTGAGCTGGTCCTCTCTCTCCTGTATCCCTCTGGGAACGATGACGCCTATGGAGAAGCTCTTGAACTGATAGCCTTGGACGCGACGGACGACGCTCCGCCCCAAGTCAGAGAACCGCGACGTCAGACCGCGACAGATGAAACAATCACTACCCGTGGCAGAAACGAATTCTGTCTGGTCGCCCTGTCTCTCGGCGCAGGCATCGCAGAGCGAGAAACTTCCTTTATCCGCCAAGGGCTCCTTGCCCTCCGGCCCTTCTGAGCATCTGCCTGAACTCGCGGCCCTTGCTCGCCTTCATCAGAGACTTGGTCTGCCTGTACTTCGTGATGAGTTCCCTGACCTCCTTCTCGCTTCTGCCAGAACCCCTCGCGATCCGCCTTATCCTGACCGCGTTGAGCATCTCCGGGGTCTCTCTTTCCTTCTTCGCCATTGACTGGATGATACTCTTCCAGATCTTCATGTCCCTCTCGGCCTTCTCAAGGTCCTCGGCCTTCATGTTTCCGGCCAGGCCGGGTATCAGGTCCAAGATCTTCTTCAACGAGCCCATCTTGTTGACCTGTTCGAACTGGAAGAGGAAGTCATCCATCGTAAGCTTGCCTGAAGTCATCCGCTGGACCCTCTTCTCATCGATTTCCGTCTCGAGCTGCTTAGCCATGTCGAGCAGGGACCTGAGATCGCCCATTCCGAGCAGCCGCCCCACGAAACGGGTCGACGAGAACTCCTCCAGGTCGTCTACCCTCTCGCCCGTTCCAATGTAATATATCCGGGCGCCGGTCGCTGCAACTGCTGCGAGTGCTCCGCCTCCCTTCGCCGCACCGTCGAGTTTGGTGATTACTATCCCGCCCACCGGCGACGCCTTATGGAAGGCCATCGCTTGGTTGTAGCACTGCTGGCCGATGGTCCCGTCGACCACGAGAAGGTTGATGTCTGGTTTGACCTTCGAGATGATGTTGTTCATCTCGTCGAGCAGGCTCTTCTCTTCCTTGTGCCTGCCCGCCGTGTCTATTATGATTAGGTTCTTGCTCTTCTCGTAGAAGCGCTTTCCAGCCTCCGCCACCTTGACAGAATCGCTCTGTCTCTCATCACTGTACACGTCCACACCTATGTGCTCGGCCAGGGTCTTCAGCTGGGTGACGGCACCCGGACGGAAGGTGTCCGCGGCGACTACACCCACCTTGAAACCCTTCTTTGTGTAGAACCTAGCCAGTTTTGAGACGGTGGTGGTCTTCCCCGAGCCCTGGACCCCGAGCATCACTACGACGTTTGTCTTTCCCCTGTCGAGCCTGAGCTCTTGCTCTCCTCCAAGCATCCTGTCGAGCTCCTCGTAGAGAATCTTGACGATCTGGTCCTTGCGTGTCAATCCTCCAATCGGTTTCTCTTCGAGCGCCCTCTTCTGCACGCTCTCCGTCACAGAGAGGACGAGCTTGACGTTCACATCGGCCTGGATTAGTGCCCTCTGCAAATCTCGCACGAACTCCTTGATGGCGGCTTCATCGACTACGCTGCTGCCAAGAAGCTTCTTGATTGCTCCCTGCAGACCGCTCCTAAGGGACTCTAGCATGCTCGTTCACCGGGTTAGCTCCGACCAACGGCGTTGACGAAATAAGTCTTTAGCGACCACGACGGCTAGTTATTTAGCAACCTCCCCAAGTGAGCGACGAATGAAGGTCGGCATACTCTTCTCCGGCGGCAAGGATTCAACATACGCTGCATATCTCGCCAGGGAGACGCAAAGCGTCAGCTGCCTGATTACCCTCAACCCCTCGCGCGAGGACTCTTACATGTTCCACTTCCCGAACCTTCGCTGGACCTCGCTTCAGGCGAGGACGATGCAGATACCCCAGATAGTCGTCCCTACGGAAGGTGAAAAGGAGGTTGAGCTCCAAGACCTCTCAAAGGCCCTCCTGATGGCCAGGGACGAATACTCGGTGGAGGGAGTGTACAGCGGTGCCCTGGCCAGCGTGTACCAGAAGTCCCGTGTCGAGCGCGTCTGTGCTGAACTCGGCCTTCAAAGCTTCTCCCCTCTCTGGCGCATTGATCCAAAGGAACATCTCCTCAACCTGATTCGCGACGGCTTCGACACGATAATCACGGGCGTTGCCGCGCTCGGTCTGGACGAGAGCTGGCTGGGTCGGAGGCTGGACGGCGTCATGGTCGAAGAACTCGTGGAACTCCAGAGGAAGCACGGGATGCACGCTGCCCTCGAGGGAGGCGAGGGGGAGACGTTCGTGCTCGACTGCCCGGTCTTCAAGGAACGCATCGAGATAACCTCATCAAAGAAGCATTGGGACGGCATGGCCGGATACCTGGAGATACTGGAGGCGAGACTAGTTCCGAAGGTTACGCGGCTGGCGGCGGGGGCCTCTGGCCCAGGGTGAGAGTTATGGTCATGGGCGTACCTGCCCTGATTATCCCGAGTTGAATCGTTTGGCCCGAGACGGTGTTCTCGGCCAGATAGGTCGCGAGCGCGTCCTCGTTTATGATCTTGGTCCCGTTCATTGAGGTTATGATATCGCCGCCCACAAGATACTGCTGACCAGAGACGGTGACGGTCTTGGTCCCCGCCTTCAACCCGGCCGCGGCTGCGGGCCCACCGCTCACCACGCTCTCAATCAAGACGCCATATGTCACGGTCATGCCTGATGCCTGGGCAAGCTGGTAATTCATGTCCACGCCCTGTATTCCAAGATAGGAGTGCATATTGTACTGCCCGGTGCTTATCAGGGAGGGAAGCTCCGTAAGGATGGTGCTTGAAGGTATGGCAAAACCCACGCCCTGTGAACCGTTCACCGTCGCAGTAGTTATCCCGATGACCATGCCGTTGGCGTTGAGCAGCGGTCCGCCAGAGTTGCCTGGGTTTATGGGCGCGCTGAACTGGATTACTCCCGAGATGGAGAACTGACCGGTCGTAGCCTCCTGTATCGTCCTACCAAGCTGGCTGATGATGCCGAAGGTCATCGAGCCAGAGAGTCCGTAGGGGTTTCCTATAGCGACAACCGGCTGCCCAACCTGAACTGCGGAAGACGATACCATCGTCAATGGTACGAACTCAGGCGATGGAGCGTTCACGGTGACAACGGCGATATCACTGTAGGCGTCGGTCCCAATCACCTTCGCGGGATACGCGTTTCCATCCGAGAACGTGACAGTGATGTTGCTGATTCCGTTGACCACATGGTAGTTCGTTATGATGTAGATGCTATTCAGGTAGGATGTGACAATCCCCGACCCGAGGACTGTAGCGACGCTGCTCGACGTCCCGAACAGCGTGGTGACGTTCGTGACCTCGTCGCCCTGTATCGTCACGACACTCCTGTTTGCAGCGTCATAGATGCTCACCGGGTTTATCCCGTTGATCGAGGTGTTCCCCTGCGCACCACCAGATGCGGCCAACTGGTTTTCGAGACTGCTTATCACGCTCTGCTGTGTCCTTATCTCGCTCTGGAGCGTGCTGATTGTCGAGTTGCCCGAATTGGCGTTCGTCGAAGAGTCATAGTAGACAAGCACGGCCCCCAAGATTATTACGAGCACGGCAATCGTCGCCAGGCTGAGTCCGAGGGCAGAGCCCCTGTGTCTTGTCATCATGGAACCGCGATTTTCTCTGTAAATATTTATCCTTGATGAACGGTCAATCTGCGACATCGTTCAGATTGCCGTGTCCAGTTAGCATCAGTGAACAAGAATAAACACCGGCGATACAAGAGCCGGTCGGTCTAGATGACAGATCGGAAGAGCCGTCTGAGTACTACGATGAAGAAATCCGATGCGGATAGACCACTAACGAGATCAGCTGGAACCTTTCACGCGCATTATCTTGTTCTTCCCTAGTACGACCCAGACCTCCACCTCTGCCCCCGCCACCAGCTTACCTTGGAGTTCAGGTTCGGTTGGAATCGGACTTTCCGTGACCTCGAAGGAGCCGAGGTCCATCAGCTGGACGCTGTTCGGAGTGGTGGAGATTATCTGCGCCGACCTCTTGTCTATCATCGGCACCTCGATGTGAGTGTCGACCGTACCGATGATGGTCTTCTTGGAACCCGTGAAGACTGAGATGGCCGTCAGCCTGACCTTGGCGCTACCGTGCTTCCCCGGCTTGCTCTTCTCAACCTCTACAGTCTTACAGGGCTCACCATCAATTATGATGTAGCTTCCTTCCTTCAAACTACCGAGGTCTGCTGGCCTGCTCAATCTCTCTAGCCTCCCCCAAGTTTTCATTTCTCAGTAAATAAGCCTTGAACCCATGGATTGCGACTGACTGACTCGCCACCGAATCGTATATTATTCCAAGACGACAAGGCTTTAGTAGCGCGCAATGCAGAACCAGAGCCTGCTTCAGCAGTGAAGATGAGCACCTAGAATGAGGATCGTTTCTTGAGGAACATCTTCGGATTCCAAGATGCAATGTGAAAGTGAAACTCAAGTCTTGAGCGAAAAAATCCACGTTCTTGATTCGACGGCCTTCTTCAGAGGAATACCATTCCAAGGGACGGGCAGATACTACACTACCTATCACGTGATGGACGAGGTCGGAACCAGAGGAATCGGAGCTCAGTTAATCCATTCTAGGGTTCAGGTAACAGAGCCGTCAAAGGAATCACTCCAGAGAGTCAGACAGGTCTCTGCGAAGACCGGGGATCTGAAATCCCTCTCAGAGGCGGACGCTTCGATAATCGCTGTAAGCCTCGATCTCGCGTCGGCAGGCGGCGACGTCACTCTCGTCAGTGACGACTTTGCGGTCAGGAACGTGGCCGAGGTGCTCGGGGTCGGTCTGTCAGAGACCAACGTGAGGGGGGAGTGGAAGCAGATTACTTGGATCACATACTGCAAGGGCTGCGGGAAGCAGTACCCAGACCCCAAGGCGACCATCTGTGACGTGTGTGGCACCAAACTGTCAAGAAAGCCAAAATCCTCCTAGTCTGGCACATTCATGTCGGGCGTTGGTATCGTCTGACCAGTGAAGGCGTTTGACCCGATTCGACTAGAATTGTAATTTTAATAGTACAGTTTTGGTGGTTCCTCCGATTGGGCCGGTAGTTCAACCTGGTAGAACGCCCGCCTCGCACGCGGGAGTGAGCACAGGGGCTCCCCGATGCCGGGGGTTCAAATCCCCCCCGGTCCACTCACAAATACCTCATTATACGGCTTTTAGGGTAGAATAAGGTGAATATGAGCTTATTTACCCAATTATGAAACCGCCGAGCGAGCATGACGGTTAGGACTGTTCTTCTCCCCGCCGTTCGTGGTATGCCTGGTTTGCGGGTCCTGCCTTGGCTCTCTAGCGGTGATGAGTTACCCTTCGCTGGCTTTGAACCAAGATCAGGATGCGCTCTCGGCGGCCGTGGCGCACTCGGCAGCGCCAATGAGGTCGATGAAGACCACTGGATTGTCTCCCAGAGTCCATGCGTCGTGACCAGGGGGCACGTCAAACGCGTCGCCTGGTCCCACCTCCAGCTCCATACCGTCGCTCATGGAGAAACCCATACTGCCCGACATGACATACCCGATGTGTCGGACTTCACACGTGTCAGTCTTCATTATCGGCTTCATCGAGGTGGTCCACCTCCACCCCGGCTCAAGGGTGCGTACTCCAAACGGGAAGCCACCCATGATGAAGAGCTGGAGTTTCGCCTTGGGCGTCACCTTCGTCTGGTCGGGATTGTTGACGTTCGTCTTGACCGCCGGCATCCCCTTGGTGCCCTTCCCCCTCCTCCTCCTGACAACTCGCCCTATGCGCACGACCAGTTTCGTGTAGTCCTTCTCCTTTGTCACCCCGATGACACTGTTACCGCTCTTTTTCGCCCAGGCCCTCACGTCCTTCTCTATGTCGGGCTCGGTCGCCCGAAGTTCGATTACGTCTCCAAGCTTGGCCGTGCGCCAGGCCTTCGTCAAGTCCATCAGAGGCGTCGGAGGACACCAATTCCCACGCGACTCAACAATGGTGCGCATTTCGGTCTCGGATTCTTTCTTCACTCTCGATTCACAGTCCACTTATGAGACAGAAGAGAAATTCGAATGGCAGAGACCTGCTGCTAGTTAGTTTCTGCAATTCTGGTCTCAAGTTCCTTGAGCCTTCGTTCCAGGATTCTTTTCTCCTCTTCCAGATATTCGCGTCTGTCCCTGGGAGCCGGCTCCTCCCAGCACCTTTGCCCATGACCATAGCTTCTCGGATAGTGATGTCCTCCGTGGCAACTCCATTCTCCGTAGCAGTGTCCACACATTTTCTCTCACTTCTCCCCAGACAAGAGCAGAATCACATATTATTAAACATATCAATAGATGCCTTTATTATCATATCGATTGATATGTTTGATGTCGCAACATGGACGAACACGAGGGACACCACAATGGACACCATGACTTGGGGCACATGGGTGGCGGAATGGGCATGGGCTTCGGCGCGAGGCGCGGCGAATTTCGATTCCTCATACTCATAGCCCTGAGCCAGAAGCCGATGCACGGATATGCTCTAATCCAAGAAATCGGGACGACCTACCAGCGTCCTGTCAGCCCTGGCATCGTGTACCCTACGCTGCATGAACACGAGGATATGGGGTTCGTGGTCTCTCAGGAGAAGGAAGGCAAGAGGATCTACTCGATAACAAAGGAAGGAGAGGACTACCTCAAAGAGAACGAGGAAGTCGTCAACCGGCTGAAGGCGGGACAGGAGTACGCCGACAAGGTCGGGCAGTTCAGCTTCATGAGGAATCTCCGGGACATTCAGGCGATGATCATGATGAACGCTGACTACGTCGACAAAGAGAAGATGGAGAAGATAGAGGCGATACTCGCAGAGGCGAAGAGAAAGGTGGCCGCGATTGTCTACCAGTAAGAGGGGAGTGGGCGGCGTCAAAATCGGAGTGGCAACCGACGAGGGAGAGACGGTGTCGCCTCACTTCGGGATGGCGCGGTTCTATCTGGTCTTCGCGATTGAAGAAGGCGTGGTCAAGGGGAGGGAGATGAGGCCGAAGAAGTGGCATCAGCATCACGGAGAAGGACACTCGGACGGCGGGACGATGCGCGAAGGTGGCAGCGACCACCATGGGCACGGGGAGATGCTCTCCAATGTCATGGATTGCGAGGTTCTTGTTGCAAGAGGAATGGGGCGACCAATGTACGACAGCATCCTTCAGATGGGAATCAAGCCGTATGTGACAAAGATCGCAAGAGCTGAAGAAGTCGCAGACGCTTACATCAATGGGACGCTGGACAATCAGGCGATGACCTAGCCTTGAAGGAAGCGGTCTTCAAGCCCATCGGGGTCGTGCACACGAGCGCGACGATCGACGAGATAAGGAGCCACACCGCAGGGCTCGAGTCCATGGTCGAGGTGTTCCCTGAATTCGAGCCCGCACTTGAAGGGCTGGACGGGTTCTCCCACATCTTCGTCTTGGGGTACTTCGACCGGCTCAGGCCGGAGCAGATTGGATTCCTCAAGGTGAAACCGAAAGCCTTCGTGTGGATAGGCCTCAAGCTGGAAGAGCTCCCGACCGTGGGAGTATTCTCCCTCGACTCGCCGACCCGTCCGAACCCAATCGGCCTTTCGCTCGTCCCCTTCCTCAAGAGGGAGGGGAACAGGCTGTTCGTCTCGGGATTGGACTACTTCGACGGCACACCGGTCCTCGACATCAAACCATACCAGTCAAACTATCGAGTTGAAGAGTACAAGCTCCCGGAGTGGCGCACGAAGTTGCTGGAGAAGACTGGTCGCGGCTAGTCGCTCTGCTTATACTCATTTTGCCCATATTCTCTACAACCTGGAGGGATGGGGAAGATTGTTTGAGGGGGAGCAAGGAGAGTCTGGTATCCAGACATCATCTCCCTGAAATGCTAACCGCACACTGATGACCCTTGTATCCTAGGATGGTATTGAAGGTACCTAGAGGGAAAGCCTCGTTGGCCCTGTCTGCAAGTGGATTGTTGAAGTATGCCATGCGGTCATCCATGCCGGTGACGACCACCCAATGTGGAATATCCTCGTCAGAGAAGTGAATCGCGTTGGTCAGCAATAGTGGCACGGAGTCCGAGGCAAGCTCTGCTCGCAGAACGTCCGTGCTAATTGCCGCCTTCTGCTCCTTCACACCCAATTCGAGGCATCTCCGTCTTCTCTCCTGAAAGAAAAGTTCCAGCAGTCGCCTGTTGATGTTCTCTACCCTCGGCTCGAGCTTGTCCACAAAGCCGAAAGATGCGAGGTTGCTGAATACCTTGGCTCCGAACCCTCTGACAGCCGCTGAGTAGGCGAGCCCGTACCTGCTCGTCCCGTACACCTCGACCATGGATGCCTCTCTCCAGATGTCCACTTCAAGGTCTCTGGAAAGTGGCATTTCTCTGTCAAAGTGTTTCATTGCCATCATTAGCGATGCAGGGCCGCAGGTGAACTCATAGTGCTGGTGATAGAAGGGCACCTCCAGTCGGATCAGTCTTTCCCACATGCCTGTTCTGAGGCGTAGTGCCCCTTAATATTCCCTGAACCGATTCGGTGATTCCCCAGCAGGAACTTATGGGAATGAGCGGCCCGACATCGTCAGCTATCAGGTCCTCTGCTGACGAATCTCTGTGGGTCGCCGTCAAACGTCTTTTTGCACTTTGGATTGCAGAAGTAGTATGTCATCTCACCATATTCTGACGTGGATTTGCTCGTCGCGTGGCTGGTTGCCGGAGCCATTGTGATGTTAACCGTCCGGCCGCTGAAGAAGGGCTCGACATCTGCGACTAGGGATAGAGCGCTCGCGTGTATCCTACCGAACCTGCAGCACCCTAGAGCCCCACGCGGATCGTATCCATGCCGGCTTAACAAGGCCGACTCAAGTTCCGAACCCATTTGAGAGCTGGTCCCAACGAGAGCAGCATTCAACGGCCGTGGTCGAATGGGCGCATTCTCACTATTGATAAACGCCTCACCTCTTAATTAACAGACCAGAGTGGCCACAATTAGGTGCTCAGCACCTGAAAGCGAGCACGGAGAGACGCGATCTGACGTTCTTGGTCCTTCTCACAGTGTTCACGCTCGCACTGTGTGTCTTGGCGGTCTATGAATCCGAAACTCAGAGTGCGGCCGCGCTCGACGTGACGCCGCAGAAACTTGACGCCGTTCTGGCCGGATCGGACAGAGTGGCGGTGTTCTATTCGGACACCGGATGCTCAGCTTGCAATGAAATGAGGCCCCTCTGGCAAGCGCTCGCGACGGAGTACGGCGGTTCGATTACCCTCGTCGAGGTGAGATACAGCATGACGACCGCTCCCTTATTCGAGACCTACAACATCATGGAGACTCCGACATTCATCCTGTTCGTCGGGGGAGTGAGAGTCGCGGAACACGAAGGCACGTTCGCCTCAACCGAAACGATGAACGAGTTCCTGCAGACGAACGCCTCCTCCGGGTCGTCCCGACCGGTCTCCTTGTCACTCTCTCCACAACTGGCGTTCTTGACGTCAGAGTCCCCCTCGCTGGTCATCTCGGCAATTCTGGGCGTGGGAGTCTTCGCCTCACCTTGCGTCCTTCCGCTCCTGCCCGGCTACGTAGGGTTCCTCGCGGGAAACCCGAAGGGCACCAAGCGAAGCATCGAACTCTCCTCCCTCTCAGCGTTCGCCGCGGGGGCGGTCGGCATAATGTTGGTCGGCAGTCTCTTCATAATGGTGGGCAACCTGTTCTGGCCTATCCTCCTCGGCGGGAAGCTCGTGATCTCCTTCGCGCTCATGGCGCTGGGGCTTGCAACGCTCCTCGGAGTCGCTCTCTTCCACTCTGGTGCGAGGATTCTCGGCGGGTGGTCGTCGAGCGACCGCATCCGGGGCATCTCCACCTACGCGCTGCTCTACGGCTTCCTCTCCCTCGGCTGCAGCCTGCCATTCATGATCGGCGGGATGCTGAACATACTGGCGGGCGTTGGGGTCTACTCCATGGCCTCCCGCCTGCTCGTCTTTGCGTTCGGCTTCTCGGCTCCTCTCGCCGTCTTGACCTATGCGACGCAGAGGGGGGTGAGCATATCAGCATCGCGGCTCGGAAAGAGCAGCAGCATTCTCCAGAGGGTCGGAGGCGCCGCAATGGTGGCGGCATCCATTCTCCTTCTAGTCAGCCTCTGACACTGACGCATCTTCAAGTTGATTTCAGCCTGTTGACAAGCGCGCGGATCGAATCCGAATTCCTGATCCGTCCCTGCACCACTATGGCAGAACCGAGATATGACGAGTGACTCGGATAATGTGAAGAACCCTGTTCTTTTATATCCTGACATTGATAATCTTGGAATAATGCCCGTCGTGAGCCTTTCACTCCCCAAACAGATGATTAAGGAAATGGACGAGGTTCAGGAGTCCTTGGGTTTTACGGGAAGGTCCGAGCTTGTGTTGGAACAGAGCTGGCGTATTTTGGCTACCTCCTAGGGGCGGTCTCTCTGAACATCGACGAGCTCCTGGGTTCGGCCCTATTCTGGTGCGCCGCCGTCTTTCTCCTGCTCAGGCTCCCGCTTCGCAAAACCGCCCGGATATTCTCCAAGTACATTCACACTTCCTTGGGGATGGCGGTCTTCGTGCTCTACATGGCAATCCACCTCCTCCTCTACGGCTTCCTGTTCGAGGTGATTCTGACCTCCGTCTATGGAGTCGGCGCCTTCGCAGTGGTACCCGGACTCTTCGTTTACACCAACGTCTTCCTCCCGCCATCTTTGTTGGGCACGATTTTCGACATCTCGTACAATCCGTCGATTGTGATAACTGTGCCACCGGTGTTCTCAACGGCACTGAGCTTCTACAGCATCTCAGTTGCGCTGGTCATCGCCGTTCTCGTGCTGGCCAATGTAGGCAAGACGAAGGAGCTCGGCAGACTCTGCACCGCACGGAGGAAGCCAGGACCTTCGTGATCCTTCCAGCGCTAGGCATTGTGTTGGGCGCTTCCTGCTGCCTCTCCGTAGCCGCGCTCATAAGTCTAATCTCGCCGGCAGCCACACTGCTAGCAGCTACACTCTGGATCTACTACATCTCAGACTTCCTCTTTCCTTTCATCACTGTGATACTGCTCTACCTGAACCTGCGCTCCATAGAGGGGATTACCGAAAGCCTCAGGTTCTCACAGGGCTGGCCCGACCTCCGGCCCATCTGTCATGCAGATTCAGACCTGCCTAGAGAGGCGTCACAGTCGCGGATCGGCAGGATCCAGGCATTGCGTATCCCTTCCAGCAGCATTAATGCAGCGGATACCCCCAGTCCACCTCAAATCTTCCCAAGGTGAGATGGCGCAAACGTGAGGCTTTTGCAAATCTACTTGTTGCGTGCGAGGGTCGAGTCTCCCCAGGTCACCTATGGTCTATGCCCCTCTTTCCTCGAAGTCGCTACGACCAGAGCAGCAAGGAGTATCAGGGCTCCGCCGACCACCTGCACTGTGGCCAGAAACTCGCCGAACACCATGAACGAGAGGACCACCGATGTCAAGGGCTCCAGCAGGCTGATGAGAGAGGACCTCGACGGTCCAATCAGGGCGAGCCCGAGGAAGAACGCCGTCACCGCCACTACTGTACTAACCAGCGCGATGAGAAGAATCCAAACCCATCCGGAAAGCTGCCAGTCGAGTGACAAAGAGCCGCTCCCAAGGGCCGCTAGGCCGAAGCTGAGGCAGGCTGCTCCTATGACGTAGAAGGAAGCCAGCTCTCCCCTGACCCGCTTCAGCACTCCCGAGCTGGAGAGGATGTACACGGTGTAGGTGATTGAAGCAAGGAATGCGAAAGTGGCCCCGAGCCCCAACGGGTTTCCGAACGGGTTCGCCACGAGAATCAGACCCACGACGGCAATCGCGACCGAGACCGCCACCCGTCGCGTGATGCCCTCCCATCCCAGGAGGTGTGAACCAACTGTGACGAAGGCTGGGTAGGTGTAGAGAATCAGGACCACTATTGGGACAGGGGAGTACAACAGAGACTGTGAAGTAGAATGAGGACTGCAGGAAGTAGCCTAGAGAGCCGAGCACGAAGAGGAGCACCATGTCCTTCCTCGAGGGGAGAGCAAGCCGGTGGGAAAGAGAGAGGACGGTTCCCATCACAGCGAAGGCTATGAGGAATCGCACGAACAGGAGCCCGCCAACATTCACTCCTGCTTGGTAGGAGAGTTTGGCGAAGATTGGCATCAGTCCGAATGATATTGCCGAGACGACAAGGAAGAGCGTCCCCTTCTTTGAACTCTCCATCGCCGGCTGGCGTTCATCTCGGACTCTTAACAGGATTGGACCGAAGAATCAGTTTATCGAATTCCTTGCGGTTTCCTGGTAGGAATCTCAGCTATTTGCAATGTGCTGAACCCTTCCCTCCCTCGTGAAATACTTTTTCTATGGGAGAATTCTGTCATGCCAACAATGAAGCAGCGCGACCTCGCGGACCGTCTCTTTTGGATTGCTGACGAGGACGAGATAAAGAGCGCGAAGACGACTGACGTCTACTTCATCAATACGAAGGAGGTCCTCGCCAAGAATCACATCGACTCTCAGGTTGTGATGGAGGTCTTCGCGAGAGACATTCCATACCCTGGAATCTGGGGCGTTCTCACAGGAGTCTATGAGGTGGCCAAACTCCTGGAAGGGGTCCCCGTCGACATCTGGTCATTCGACGAAGGCTCGATCTTCCTAGCGGACTCAAGAACCACGTTCTATGAACCTGTCATGACAATAATCGGAAGATACCGTGACTTCGTCGAGTACGAAAACCCCCTGCTGGGTCTTCTTTCATCATCGACGAGTGTCTCCACGAAGGCTGCTCGTTTCAGGGTCGCCGCAGGCGATAAGACTCTGATTAGCTTCGGGACCAGACGAGCGCATCCTGCCTTGGCCCCGCTGATTGAGCGTGGCTGCTACCTTGCCGGGTTCGACGGTGTCTCGAACGTGCTTGGTGCGAAGCTTCTGGGACTTGAACCCGCTGGGACGATGCCTCACACGCTGGTACAGGTTGTAGGCGACCAGGCAGAGGCCTGGCTCCTCTTCGACAGGACAATCCCGAAGAGCGTCCCGAGGATAGCGCTCATAGACACGTTCTGGGATGAGAAGTCTGAGGCGATCAAGGCATTCGATACTCTCGGTCGCAGTCTGTGGGGTGTGAGAATCGATACCCCAAGCTCGCGCCGGGGGGACCTCCGAAAGATAATCGAGGAAGTAAGATGGGAACTGAACATACGAGGAGGAAAGGACGTGAAAATCATCGTGTCCGGCAGGTTAAGCGAAGAGAATCTTGTCCAGCTGCGGGACCTTGTGGACGGCTTCGGGGTCGGAACAGCCGTCGCCTACCCACCCGTCATTGACTTCAGCGCGAAAATCGTGGAAGTGCAAGACAAGGGGGTACGCAGTGACAGGGCCAAGAGGGGAGGCTTGGGCGGTCGCAAGGCAGTGTTCAGGTCAAAGGGATTCAAGGACGTCGTGGCTCTCGACGGGACCGATCGTCCAAAGGGGTCAGCGATGTTGCTGAGACAGATTATGAGCGGGGGTAAGATGACCTCGGAATTCAAATCCCTAGCTTCTATCCGGGCGCAGGTACTGAAGGACACGAGGGCCATCAGCACATCTGAACCTGAGCTGGGCTGGATGTAGGGCTTGAGGGCAAGACAGGCTCTCGTCATTGTAGACCTTCAGAGAGACTTCTGCCCCGGAGGGGCGCTCCCTGTAAGGGAAGGGGACGAAGTGATAGAACCAATCAACGGACTCATCCGCAAGTTCCAGGCGGAGGATATGCCTGTCCTCTTCACCCGTGATTGGCACCCGAAGGACCATTGCTCATTCAAGTCCCAAGGTGGAATCTGGCCGCCACACGCGATTAGGGACACTCCAGGTGCCCGATTCCCGCCCCCTCTTCACGTGCCCCGCGGCGCCACAATAATCAGTAAAGCCGCACGCAAAGATACTGAGGCGTATTCGGGCTTCCAGGGGACTGACTTGGGTTCCCGCCTCAGAGGGATGGGGGTAAAGGAGCTCTTCATCACCGGACTGGCCACCGACTACTGCGTCAAGAACACCGTGATTGACGGGATAGGAGAGGGCTTCAGGGTCTTCCTCGTGACCGATTGCGTGAGGGGGGTGAACACCAAGCGCACAGACTCAGCGACGGCATTCAGGAAGATGATTGGGAGAGGGGCGAGAACGATAACCAGTCAGCAGTTGGTCAGGTCCGTTAGTGGGCGCGTGGCAGTTTCGTCTTCATCCTGACTCGCGTCAGTCCAGTTCGCCCGTCGAAGCACGCCACGCGTCCGATTACCGCAGATGTCAGACTGCTCTTTTACTTATCGGGAAGAGACGGGAAACACCTTCTTCGCTTCAGCGGATATCATCTGTCTGCCCTCACCCTTCACGAACCCGAATCGACGACCGCCCACGGCTCAACTTTCAGGAGGGGTAGACCGCAGACATGTGCCTTCCCCGCGACCACTTGTCCAGATACTCGAAGTGATAGCCGAGTTCGGTAAGCAACGCGAAGAGGGCAGCTTCCTTCATCGCCCCGGCCCAGTCGTGCATCTCGACCATGAGAGTCGGATGATGTTCCCTGAGCGTTCTCCGGGCTCCCTGAAGGACCTCCAACTCGTAGCTTTCAACGTCTATCTTGACAAGATTGACGGCAGGCAACGAGAAACTGTCAAGGGTCCGCATTTCGATGGCGATGCCTTCATCAGGGCTAATCCTCGATTGGCCGCCATTCAGTTCGAGACGCGCCTCCCCGTTGGCGGGGCCTAACGCGTACTGCAACTGGTCCAATGAGACATGATTAATCTCGGCGTTTCTCTTCAGAAGCTGAAAGTTGTTCGGGTTTGGTTCGAATGCGAACACCTTCATCCCCTTTGCGGCGGCTCTGACCGCGTATCCTCCAACGTTCGCCCCCACGTCTACGAAGACTTGACCAGGCTTGAACCGACTCACCAGGAACTCTGAGGCCGCGGGCTCATGGAGCAGCAGTGAGGCAATCGCCTCCGGGAAGTTCTGCGGGATTTCCCAGAGAAGACCGTCCCGCCTGATCATCTGGTCTATTCCGAGATAGTACTTGGCATAGATGAGCTGGTCCCTCCAACTCTTGCCAGTGACAGCCTTCACCGGAACCATCCCGAGCGTCACGAGGCCGTTGTATAAGCGCACTAGGGAAGGACCCCCCTAATTCGTAAAGAGGTCCACCGCAGATTCACGAAGGCAATCTCCAAAGTTCTCTATAAACGGATTGCGCACGCTGTAGTGCGACGCATAATCCTGTCTAGTGGGACTTGGCTCTTCGCAGTAGGTAGGTTCCCGCCGTCCTGCCCCAGTAGGCGATGGAACCAACATACCCAAGGAAGAGGGCCGCCCCTCCCTTCTCCCTGAAGAGCAAATCGGCGTACGTGCCGAGAAGGGTTCCTCTTCCATACATGATTGACTGGGCGAGCACATAGCCCATGGGCTTCCCATCTTGATAGTAGCGAACTCCAGTCCTTGCCTGAATCGGCGCCCTGTCCTCGAGTGATATCCTGAGGTCTGTCCCGCCCACGTCGGGCAGATAGATGATTTTGTGCCGAGCAATCATCGAGTCCCTCAGGATGACGTCCTCTCCTAGGTAGATTGCCTCGTCTTGGGACAGCTCCTGAAGATGGGGATGCTCCACCTTCATTAGCTGCGCTTCATTCTCAGAGTCAAGCCAGTAGGGCCTGTACATGGCATAGAGGCCGGTGAAGAAGGTCCGCTTTCTCACCAACCTTGAGAGCCGCTTGCTGGAGTTCCTCGCAAACTCCCCCAACGTCCCTCCACCTCGCTTCTTCGAGAGAGAGACCAAGCCGACTCCATCGCCTCCAACGAGTTCGACAGCCCTCAGGCAGTTCTTGTTGACGACTATGTCGATGTCGCCGGTCAGAATATTGTCGAACTTCGCCGCCCTGAAACCCTCTCTTCGTGTGAAAGCGTGACGAAACCGCCATGCTGGGTTCTCTGGAATCTGGAGAACCCGAACCGCCTTGCTTTCCCCGACCACCAGCCCAATCGAACCCAGAAGTCTCTCGCTTGCCGGCGCGTCAACACACAACACGACGTCAGTGGAGCCCAAGGAGAGCCAGGACGGCAGAGTCTTCGGGACTAATTCCACGTCCCACTCTGCTATCGATACCACGATGGAAAAACCATCCCTCCCCGACACGATGAATCCAGACCCTCGTTGGACCTGAACCGATTGCAGTCATAAGTATAGTGCCGGCCCTTCCCTGCGCGACATGCCTGACAATCGTTAATTACCGGTTCATGGACTCGCGGAGAGAAGATCTTGCAGAGAGATCACGAGCCTCTCGGTTGGCAGGAAGCCTTGGCCCGCGATCCGGAGTACTACATGAACACGAAGGAGGGCCAGGAGGAGCTCTCCCAGATGATCAGACGTGAATCGGAGAGGCTCCTAGAGGAGATAGGCAAGTCTGTCAAGAGGACCAAGGAGATAATCTGGCTCTCACGGTACTGTACTTCTTGCAAGTTCTTCTCAAAGGAAGGGTCGAAGAGGACGTGCCAAAGATGGCATGTCAGGATAGTGAAACCATTCTACGGCCGTCCCGTCTGGGAGACCGTGCCCGTGAAGGGGGATGAGTCGGAGAAGGAGAGGGTAGTGGCAAACATAGACTGGAACAAGAAGTGGAAAGAGATTTCCAACAAGATAGTCGAGTGGGCAGTAGACAAGGTCAACGGAGGCTTCCCGTACTTCTGCTACACGCGCGACTAGTCACCAGCGCGACTGCGTGGATGGTAAGGGGCCGCGGGTGGGATTTGAACCCACGATCGAGGCGTAACTGCGGACCTGTTCCTCCACAGCGCCCAATGCTGACCAAGCTGCACCACCGCGGCCACGAGTTCAATCGGGGGTTCAGATACCTGTATTTAGACTCTGACGCATACAGCAGAACGAAGCCATGGCGTCCCAGGATTCACCGGGTCACAACCTAGGAAGTCAGACCGGCACCAGATGATGTGATATGATAGTCTTCGAACGAGGAATTGAAACCCGGCTATTCCATCATGCCACGACCAATCTTGTGCGATTCTCGTGCCTTGAATGCAGCCGAAGGAGTCCTATGAGACTGAGTGGTTCCTCGGGCTACCTCGCCCTATCAACTCGCCAAGGTAGACCGAGACAAGGTGGATGCCATCGACTATCTCTGGACTCAGAAGACCGACGAGGATGCAGCCTATCGGAATCAGCAGATAGACTTCCAACCACCCTAACGTCACCCATGTCTGAACTCCACCAATGATGACAGACATCGAAGGCATGATGTATCCAATCTCGAAGGAATAGACGCCGCCCGAATGGAAGAGAGAGTATCCCAAGGACACGAGCCCAGTAGGATCAGAGAGACATAGGCTGGCACCACCATTGCACGAGAACGCGGCTCCCACAGGAATCACTGGCACGAAGTAGAAGAACAGGAATCCGATGACAGCCGCCGCGATTGCCAGCCTTACGTACCTTAGCTTCAAGGCCGTGTATTAGCCGAGCAGCTGGCATTTATCTGTTGTTGATGGCCTTTCTTCCTTCGTAGCAGGATGGGGCCTACAGGAAATGAGGTCGTGTTTCCGCGATACCGTCTCGAACCTAGGAGTAATCGAGACCCCACACTTCATCTAGGCATCTCGCTCCCCTGCCTGAACAATGCATCTACTACGTCTCTTCGCTTAAATATCCAAAGGAAGTGTCAGGTATCATGTCGGAAATCAAGACCTTCTTCAGATTCTGCCCAGAATGCGGGCGAAGGTTTCACATCAAACTCGTGAGCAAGAATCTTGTCAACGTGGAGCGAGAGAAGGAGGAAATCTCGCAGCCCGCGGTGATCACCCCGCGCTACTCCTTTACCTCGGCTCCGGCAATCATCGTTCAAGAAGGGGAGCCTGTCGTGGTCGACATCGAAGAGTTCCAGTATGCGTACAAGTGCGGCCACTGCGGGCACGAATGGAATGAGAAGCACATAGAGGAGGTCAGGGAGAAGTGAGGCCAACGTACCCTCTGCAGATTCTGCTCTTGTCCGGAACGCGGTAACTTATCGCAAGCAAGTCTTCGGTTCCTCATGAGATAGTCCCGTCAAGCATCGGTTGAAAACATCAATACAGTGCTAAATAGTAGCACGGCCGACGAATCTTCATGGCGGTTCCAGTCTATCTCGATCTAATCATACTCACGGTGATGAACGTCCTGCTCTCCTTCATTGCGTTCGGTCTCCCAAGGAGGACCCACGGCGTCAGGGTCGAGCGAGCGGAGTATGACCGGCTCCCAACGGGGTTTGCCGCCAGAACCGCGATAATAGTAATCGTTTCAGTGGTCTTTGGTCTGCTCCTGATACTCGGAGAGACCCCATTCCTCTATCAGTTCCTAATCGATTTTGTTCTTGTCGGTCTTCTATCGTCTGCATCGAGACTCAGGGACATAGACTCACCAAGGAGGACGGCTTCGGTTCTGGTTGTCCTCTTCCTGCTTACGGGGGTCGGAGCGGGAGCCTACTACGGCATCTACTCTCAGGTCAACAACTCGATATACTTCAACTCGCTCCTGACCTTCGCACCGGGGAGCGCGCTCTTCGCTAATTCCACGCTGCCAGTCGGGAAACTGCCCCTAGTGTCGGAAGACTATGCGAACTCAATCGCCTCCTCTCATCTCAGCGATTTCGGAGGCAGCGTGCAGCTGGTGGACAACGAACAAATCGTCCACGACAACCAGCCGTACTGGATTTTCACCGTCGCGCCCACGAACACCTTTGCCGAGAACAACGAGCTTGGCTTCATTCTTGTCAACGCGGTGAACGGCAGCTACTACGAAGCAAAGTCCGCGAACACTGTCGGTCCAGGCCTGTTCCTCTTCAGCGAAATCAACCTCCACTCCTTCCTCGACGACACGAGCATCGTGATCGGGAACCACTATCCGACGCCCCCCACGACGAACTTCGCGTCAATCTACTACGTCTTCACGCAGAGCCAGGTAAGACTGGACGGCGTGACGGCGTTCAACGGCGGAACGATCTATTCCGCCGACGGCTCGGTTGTAGCCCAGTACGACGGGTTGAACTCTCCGTCCTACGTCAATCAACCGTGGGACAAGTTCTTGGTGGCAAACCTGGCGAGCCAGTGGGGCTCCACGCGAGCAGGCAACGGGACGTTCAGCCTGTTCGCCGGAGGCTTCTTCACCATCCCGGCCAGCCAGTCCCGGCTCGCGCTGAGCAGCGACGAGGAGCTTATTCCGTACAAGAACGGAACAGCCTTCATGCTCTTCATGAGTCCGGCGAACGCCGCCAACTCTCTGGGAGGCGTAATCCTCGCATACAAGGACCAGTTCACCTACTACAACATGGAGGGCCTGAACTTGGTCTCGCCCGACTACGCCAAGGCGACGGTCCAGTCTAAGCTGCCGGCCCTCAGCAACGGCCAGCTCTTCGCGGCAAACCCCGTAATCTACCCTACCCAGAACAAGTTCATCTGGATCGTTCCCTACTACTACGACAGCGGGACCGGCATAGTGCAGTTCCAGGGAATTGCGGTCATGGACGCCTCGAACGCAGGCAACCTGGTAATCCAGCCCAACCAGGGAAGCATAGAGCAGACCAGAGACCTCGCTCTCGCGGGTCTGCTCGCAGGGAATACAGGAAACCAGACGCAGGTCACCAAGGTGAACGGCGCTGTCCAGGCTTTCGTCACGTACGTCCAGAGCGGAAACACCTACGCCTCAATAGAGCTCAATGGGACGTACTACTACGCGACCGCGAACAGCCTCCCATTCAGCCAGTGGGTCCAGGCCTTGCAGCTGAAGCCTGGGGAGACCGTCCAGCTTCAGGTCCAGGGTACTGAGATAGTGAACCTAGCAATCCCTCCCCAGTAGGGCCACGAGTCTCATTTGCCTGGCCCCCAGATTCTCTCACGCCTAGATGGGCTATCTTGTTTATATAATTCGGCAGCCGATTCTAACTCAGAAAGGAATTGCTCGAGATAAAGGTGGGCGAGATTACAAAGAGGAATCTCGTGACACTTGAGGAAGACGCGCTCGTCGTCTCCGCAGTTAGACTGATGGTCGAGAGAAAGATCGGCAGCATAGTCGTCACGAGCAACAGGAGGCCCGTCGGCATAGTCACCCGGGGGGACCTCCTTAGCAAGATCCTGGCCACCGGCAGGAGCACGGAATCCACGAAAGTGAGCGAGATAATGACGCCGAGTATCATCATGATCGAGCAGGACAGGTCGCTCGGCGAGGCCATCGACCTGATGAGCAGGAAGAACATCAGGAGGCTGCTCGTCACCCAGGAAGGAGAGATAGTAGGAATCCTGACCCAGAAGGACATCCTGAGTCTTAACAGGCTCTGCCTGCACTGCGGCAAGGAGATAAGATCTGTCCTCGAGTGGGGCCAGGCGGCCCAACCATACAGCGAATGCCAGTGCGGTTCAAGATATCACACAAGGTGCGCGAACGAAATCGTCCACTGCGTCGACTGTTCGAGGACCCTCGTGGCGAACGTGGTCTACCCAGAACCTTCCGAGACCATGGGTGGGTGAGGGCTGACGGGTAGTGTTCTAGGACAGGCCTCAAGCCCAGAGTGCTATCATTTATAGTAGCAGGTTTCGGTTCGTCCATGGACAAGGCGACCATCGTCACCTACCCCGACGAGTTTGCGAAGCAAGAGATCGCAGAGCTGGCGAGCGCCGCTGGTTACTCTGTCCAAGCGCTAATCACCCAGAAACGGGTCGTGAAATCAGAATTCGGGGTGGGGGTGGGCAAGGCGGAGGAACTTAGGGAGATTGTGAGACAGAATGGCTCCAACACTCTGATAGTCGACGAGAGCCTCACGTCCGCCCAAGCATACAAGCTCGCCACGGTCACACGTGTGGAGATAGTGGACCGAGACAGGCTCGTCCTCAACATATTCGCGAAGCGTGCGACGACCACCGAGGCCAAGCTCCAGGTCCAGCTTGCGGAGCTCAGGTATGAGATGCCCCGCGCCCGGGACGCCGTGCGCTACTCAGTCAACGGCGAAAGGGCTGGTTTCATGGGGATGGGGGAGACCCTCGTGGACACGAAGTTCAAGGCGCTCAAACGCCGGATGGTCGCGATCAAGGAGAAGCTGGCGAAGGCGCAATCGAGCCGGTCGCTTCACAGGGTCGAGAGGAAGAAGCTCGGGATGCCCCTGGTGTCGCTCGCGGGGTATACCAGCAGCGGAAAGACGACCCTCTTCAACAAGCTCGCTTCCGAGTCGAGGGAGGAGTCCCCCAAACTCTTCACCACGCTTACCACCACCACAAGGGCGGTAAGCTTCGCAGAAGCAAGGAAGCGGGTCATGCTCTCAGACACGGTGGGTTTTGTCTCGAGGCTCCCGACGTACATGATTGAGTCCTTCAAGTCTACCCTCGAGGAGCTCACATACGCTGATCTGGTACTGCTCATGCTGGACGTGAGCGAGAACGAGGAGAGCGTTAGGATAAAGCTCAACAGCTGCCGAGAGACGCTCGCAGAACTCAACGTCGACCAGAGCAAAATCCTACTCGTCCTGAACAAGATTGACCTCATCAAGGATGGTGGTGCCAGGCAGATAGAGAGCCTCCCACTTTTCAGCGAGTTCTCCGTCGCAAAAATCTCCGCGGTACGAGGAGACGGCCTCAACCAGCTGAAGAATCGCATCATTCAGAAGACGTACTCCAACGATGGTCTCCGGGTGAGCCCGCAGTACGAGAAGCGCCAAGTCCAGGCTGCCAACGCCGTCACCCTCGCGAACAGGGACTGATTGGGCACAGCGGTGGCCAGGAACATACACGCGCAGGGTCCAAATGCCTCTGGTGGCCCTCAATAGGGCGCGGGGCATTCTGCTGCGGCCGAATGAAAGCAATCACCCACTACCTTTTCTCCGCCGGCGTCTCGCTCGAACTGCTTTCTCTGTTACGCCCGCTAGGTCTCGGACCGATTGTGATGGTCCTGTGGCTGTCGTTGTCAATCAACTATCTCATCGACCTGCTCGGACATGTCTCTCGTAACGGCAATCCGTCGAGGACATGGGTGACCCACTCCATCATCACCGCGCCGTTCTGGGGTGCCCTTATCGCGGTTCTCTCCATAGCCGCGCTGTCGCAGGCCTCTGGCTCTGGGCCTGTCCGGGACACGTTGAGACTCTGGCCAGCCGTGGGCGTGCTCATCTCCGAAGAGCACCTGTTCCTCGACAGCTTCACGCAGGCGGGGATCTACTCATGGGGGAGGCGGATAGCGATCGCGCACTTCCGCTACGACAACTTGGCCCTGAACCTCGGGTTCGCCCTCTTGGGAGCGTCTCTCATTGCGGCCGCCCTGGGCTTGTGAACCGCCGCTCTCCTGACGGGAATTGCCGTCCAGAACTCCCAATAGACTTATCTCGATTGATAGAAACTCAGAACACGCTTGAAAGAACCAGCGCTGGGCGTCGAGATACGACGCGACGCGGAGGTCAAGCTCCTTCCTTTTACGGACTATTTCGTGGGTTTCGAGAAGATTCCGGCCGTGAAGTCCCTATTCGGAGCCAAGACAGTCAAGGTCCTCAAGGACCTGAGGGTGGAGTTCTTCTCTCTGCGGTTCGGGTACATGAGCGTCAGCGACGAGGACGGACACTTACTGATCAGCACCAACCACCTGAAGAACGCCGAGCTGAAGGTGATCTATCTGGACATAATCCACGAGCTGTTCCACGTGAAGCAGTTCATGGAGGGAAAGAACCTGTTCCAGAACGATTTCGAGTACGTCGACAGCCCGATAGAGGTGCCGGCATACAAGTTCACAATCAAGGAAGCGAGACGCATCGGAATGAAGACGAACGCGATAATCGAGTACCTTAAGGTCGAATGGGTGACCGAAGAACAGCACGCCCGTCTGGTCAAGACGCTTGCCCTGTCATGAGCCCGAGGTTCCCCGCCGGAATACAATCCATCAGAGGCCGCCACTTGCTGGGAGATCCCAGACTCGGGCTAGGCTAACTATATAGTGAGACCACAGGGAGTCTCCAGTGGTCGAACTTGAAGTTCCAGAGAGATGCGTACAGCAACGCGATAGACAAAGTGCGCTCGGCCCACCGTGACTCCGTCCCTGCAGCGCACAATACCATGGTCTGCCCGCGTTGCGGGACGAAGCAGGTCGTCAACGATACGCCCGGTATGCGGACGTGCCTGAAGTGCGGCTTTGAGTTCAGGCCGGTGAGCCAGCTCGGCAAAGGTCCCGCACGCCGATAGTCCGCCGGGATCATTCGAACCCCCCTCGTTCTCTCGAAAACTTCCGCACTATGCTTTTTAGTCCGGCCAATACTGTTCTCATAGAGGCTTCAGGGAATTTCGAGATGACCAAATCATGGGTATCGGGAGGAAAGAGCACTGATGCGATTGACAGGCTCAGGTCACAGGTCACAGAAATGGAAGCGAGGCGGGACGAGCTGGTGGAGAAGAACAAGCGGCGGGTCTTCGATTGGGGGTCATTCGTCCTGAGCCTCGAGCGCCGTTCCGCCCACATTAAGGGAGCTGCGCGACCATCCGGCAAGCCAAGACATCAGGGAGGTCTTGGTGCTCTACGAGCTTCTTAACCAGCAGATACTGGACAAGCAAGCAACGCTAAACGAGAAACTAGACGAGCAGGCCCGTTACGACTCCTTGGGCTAAGCAGAGCTGGAGGGCCTTGACAAGGTTTTGTACGGATTCAGGCACCAGGCAACTCAGTCGTCCATGCGACTCTTGAATAGGCTCTAATATTGCAGCGCCTCGACTAAGCGGCATCCCCTGTCGTCCCTCTTGCCATCGGAACCGGCGGAGGGAGTCATTCAGAGCGGGGAGAGTTCCTATCTCTGCTTCCAGGCCTTTGCTCTCTCGGAGAAGGTATCCATCTCCTCCTCTGCTCGGGGGCAGGCTCTTGTAGTGCAGGGAAATCTCCCTGATTGTCTCTTCGATAGGTGTCGGTGTGCCGGGACAGGAGGCGTCCAGCTGTGAACGGATTTCCGTCAGGGATTGCCAGATGTCTGCGGGTATCACCACGGAGACCCCTGTCTTGCTTGTCTTCATGAGCTTCCTTCCAACGTGGGCTTATTTCTGGTTTTGGAGTGGTCCTTACCGAGTGCCCGCTGGCCCATCTGGAACCTAGTGCATCTGTTGTGGAGCGTTCTTCGGTCCCGCCTTCGACCTGACGACAATCGAAGCGAGGATTATGGCGATTAATGCGACGACGACCAGACCGGCAGTGTACTGAAGAGGCAGGAAGATGAACGTGGAGAAGACGATAACTATGATTCCGAACCCAACGTCGTATAGCATGTCTTTTGCGCTGCCGAAGAAGGCTCCGAAGACCACCGTCCAGAGACCAGCCAGGAACAAGAACAGGGCGGCTGCCTGAGGGTCATTGACTGTCCCGAACAGGAGCAATGCGAGCGACACCAGAATGCAGACGAGCAAACCAATCCCGAGTCCAATCTTCAAACTCCCCAGCCTCTGTCAGCGAAAACCTTCTCCTGTGTATTTAAGGCGATGGAACCCGGATACAGCCGGATGGGCGGTCAGTGGTGACCGCTTCGATGGCAAATCGGAATCTGGGAAGGGAGCAGCATTTGACGTCCCTTGTGACGTGACAAAGTTATCAATCAGTCCTATCGAATCCTTGACGAAACCGATGGACCAGACTCGCAGGAGGTTCTATGCGATAACCATCGCAGTCTTCCTGGCCATCATCCTGTTTGCAGCGGTCATATTCGTCTACACAGAAGACAGCTACGTGAAGATCGAGGTCATGGGCACGAGCCACGCGTATTTCGTGTTGTCGTACGACTCGACCAACGTCACGATCCCATCTTCCCAGAACGTCACGGTCGAAGTCCTCCCGCACGCGAACGTGACTATCGCCGCGTATCCCGACGCGACATACAGTGTTTCGAGCTGGCAAACCTCAGGCGCCCAGGTCCTTCGGACAGGGAACGACACAATCAGCCTACTGACCGGTCAAGGAGGGGACACCATCAAGGTCTCCGCCGTCTTCATCACGAAATCTTCCGGTTCTGGATAGCCGATATTCTGCTCATCGTGACTCGAGCTGGTGCTCAGCGAGCATACTCGAGTACTTCTTCCGGAATTTCTGCACCTTCGGCGCTATCACGAACATGCAGTAACCCTGTCTCGGGTTTCTTTCATAGTATCCTTGGTGATAGTCCTCCGCTTTGTAGAAATCGACCAGCTGCTTGACCTCCGTTACGACGGGGCCGCCCCAGACCTTCTCCGATTCGAACTCGCGTATGACGCCCTCGGCCATTGCCCTCTGATTCTCGCCTCGGTAGAATATCACGGATCGGTACTGGCTTCCGACATCAGCTCCCTGCCGGTTCGGGGTCGTCGGATCGTGGAATGCGAAGAAGACTTCAAGGAGCTGCCTGTACGATATCACGTTTGGGTTGAACGTGACTCTCACTGTCTCTGCGTGCCCTGTCTGCCCTGTGCACACGTCCTCGTAGGTGGGCTTGGGCACCGTCCCGCCGCAGTATCCCGACTCCACCTTCTCTACCCCTTTGAGCTTCGAGAAGATGGCCTCGAAACACCAGAAGCACCCGCCGCCAAGTATCGCGGTCTCGGAAGGGGAACTATCTACTCTTCGTTGTGACAACTTCCCGTCGTAATCTCCAGGAACCGTATAAACGCTTCAGTCGAGTTCCCAGGGAGCAACAGCAGTCGGCAAGACCTTGGAAGCGATGGAACCGCAGGAACCTTGGGTATCATAGGTTAAGTACGGGGCCAGAAGTCTTGGTACTATGGCAGCTGCTGCGGTCTACATCGTCCTCCTTGTAGCCGCCGTCCTCTCCTTCTCGTCGGCCCTTGTCGAGGCTACCTATCTCTCGGTCAAGCAGGTTTCCCTGTTCTCGATGCAGAAGGACGGCTCGAGCAAGGCGAAGGTGGCGCTGAAGATAACCAACGAGAAGACCAGACTTGTCAGTGTTACGACGCTCATCGGCACATTCGCCAACGTGGCCCTCGCAACGACCGCAGGGATTGTGTTCTCGGAGGCCTTCGGACCTCTCGGATGGCTCATGAGCGTCGTCTTCGGTTCGATTGTGATAATGATTTTCCTTGACTTGGTTCCGAAGACGATAGGCATCGAGGACCCCGTCGGGATGGCCGCCCTGCTCGCGCCTGGGACGAATGCGGCGACAGACGCCCTATCTCCGGTCGCCCAGCCACTCATGAACGTTGCGAGGAAGATCGCCACCTCCCTTACTGGAAAACCGGCCTACAGCAAGGACGATATTGCCGAGGAGCTCGAGAGCCGTATCGACATGCTGGAGGAAGACGGGCAGATTGAGCCGGATGCCGGAAGGATTCTTAGGACGACCTTGGCATCGTCAAAGTATGACGTCAAAGACGCGACCACGCCAATAGAGAAGATCATCGCCGTGGACTCCGACACAACGGTGCTGGAAGCGTTGAAGGTAATGGGCTCTTCGCATCACCCAAGGATTCCTGTCTTCGGGAGAGACGTTGGAGAGTTCGTTGGAGTGGTGACTTTCCGTTCCCTCACGAGAGGACTGTCAGAGGGAAAGCTGAACGAGCCCATCTCGGGTTTCGTCGTTGAGGCGACAAAGGTCGACGCAAACGAGTCAATAGCCACGGTAGCAGACAGGATGAGCAGAGGCGGCGTGACAATAGCCTTCGTCTATCGCCAGGGCAAGATGATTGGAGTGATAACGCTCAGCGACCTTCTGGAGCGGATACTGGGCTTCAAGGCAGCTTGACCAGAGAAGAAGACAAAGGAAGCAATCCAGGGAATGCCGGTGCCCTCGGATGCTGGGGGCCTGCCCAGGTGGCACGTCATCATGCACCCGTAAATGATGAAATACAGCCCTTCTAGCGATTCCGGATAGTGCAGTCCGGATGCGTCTCTCCTCCCTGAACCTCCGTTCGCGATACGCCATAATAGGAGCGGCGGTCTTCATAATCTGCATATCGGTCCTCTTCTCTGACTCGATTGAGGACTTAGTGACGGGAGGAGGAGGCACGGCATCAATAGGGCTGGTCCAGACAGCGACCGGGACAGTGACGAACCTCGTCATAACAGCGATAGACAACACGGGTTATCTGGGGATATTCGGGCTCATGCTGCTCGAGGGGACTTCATTGCCCATTCCCAGCGAGGTCGTCCTTCCCTTCGCAGGTTACCTAGTCTCCCTGGGGCGCATAGATTTCTGGGTGACCGTCACATTGGCGACTTCTGCGGGAGTAATCGGCGCGCTCATCGACTACTCTATCGGCCTCTTCCTAGGAATGAAGGTAATCTCGAACTACGGGAGTAGGTTCTTCATAAGCAACGAACAGATGCAGAAGGTTCAAGACTTGTTCCAGAAGCACGGAAGCAAGATCGTCTTCATCAGCCGCCTGATACCCGGCGTCCGGACTCTCGCCTCGTTCCCAGCGGGAAGCGCTAGGATGAACCTGCCCAAGTTCACGCTGTACACGACGCTGGGTTGCCTTCTCTTCGACGTACTCATGGTCTACGTTGGCGATTATTTCGGATCGCACTGGAACGTGGTGCGGTCGATTGGTGTTCTGGAGATTGGCGCGACCATAGCGGTCCTCATCACTGCCGCGCTTGTTTACATGAGAATTCAGAAGTCAGACCAGAAGGCCTCGGAGCCACAGCCGGGCTAGGCCCCTACAGTTGTTCGTGAGCAGGTACCAAAGCCTCCTTCGGCCAGATCCCTCTGGAAACTGGAAGAGACGGACGCGGAGAATTGGAGTTCATAGAAATGTGAAGAGATTTTCACCAGTGCCAAGATAACCAGATGCTGAGACAAACCCGTTCGCATGTCGCAATTTTCTAACAACTGGGATAACAAGAAGGCTCCCGGAATAGGAAGCAGGATCATCGGGAAATTCAACAATCCTGGACCGCTCAGGCCGAGACTGGACCAAGCGACGCGCCAGATACAGACAGTGATGGCGAAGCTTGACGCGACCATATTCAAGTTGCGGGACAGGGACGCGTTTCTGTTTAACAAGATCGTGTCTTCAGTTCAGAAGAGGGACTCTCAGAGGGCCTCGATGTTCGCCAACGAGCTGGCCGAGCTTCGTAAGATGAGCAAGATGGTGACGCAGTCTAAGCTGGCTCTGGAGCAGATAGTGCTCAGACTGAACACCGTCACAGAGTGCTCGGTGACGTGGTCCTCACCCTGGCCCCAGCCACATCCATAGTCCGGAACCTGAGGGAAGGTCTGTCCGGCGTCATGCCAGAGGCCGAGGGAGAGATGAGCGAGATTTCAGGCCTCCTGAGCGGAATCCTTGTCGACGCGGGCTCGGTCAGTGGGAGTTCCCTCAACTTCGAGACGGCGAATGAGGAAGCCGAAAGAGCGCTTGCAGAGGCCGCGGCTGTCGCAGAGAATAGGATGAGCAAGTTCCCCGACATACCGCGGACGGCGGGAACCTCGGACCAAGAGTTGGAGATGGCCTAGAGGCCGGATAAACCTCCTCTTCCATCTCGAAAGAAGAGCTTCAGCGGCAGCTCCGCTGCCCAGTCTTCTTGGCAAACCGCCGAGGAGTCCCAGCGCCCAGGCAATGCCGTCCGCCGAAGTGAAACATATCCTATAAGTGGCCGGAAGAGGCTCGCCCGAGAGCTGAGAGGAGCATGAGCACCCTATCAAGGTCGGGCGGTCCCAAGTGGAGCGCCGAGTACCTGAGAGTCGCCATCCTGACGGAGGACAAAGGCGTTCCCAGAAAGGTAGCTTGGATTACGACGGGGGTTGGAGGCATCTTCATTGGAGTTGCCAGAGCCACGGGCTGGGGGACGAAGTACACCTATCACACGGACGGCAGATTCTACCGCTCCATTCAGTCGAAGGCGCCAACAGGTCCGAAAGAGTCGCAGGAACTTGTGGCTAAGCATCCTCCCATCCCCCAAATCAAGGGGCTGCTGCAGCTGCTCTCGGTCGAAATCGGAGCAGGTGACAGACTCCGGGGCTTTCCATTCAAGAGGAGGTACGAGTCGGTGTACATCAAACCCCTCAATGGGAAGGTCTCTTTCAAACTGGGGCTGCTAGAGCCGGGTGTCCCCCAAGCTCTTGACACTATCAAAAGAAGGGAGGAGCGTCACTTTCGCCTGATCACAAAGACTGAGCCGTGGATATTACTCTGGAACTCGGCAGGGTTTGAACCTACTACCCACTGATAGGATGCTGAGATTCCCTTCAGAGGTCAGCGGAATCCGGGACGGAGACCTTTGGTAAAGCGTGGTTCGGACACCTGTTTCCGTCAGCTAGCATTACCCCCAGGCCGGTTTCTCCCCATCCAAGGTCGATAAAGCGTAGGACAGAGCTGGTCGACCGCGAGAAGAAGAGCGGCCGAGGCTCGATGACCATAGATTCAGCTTCCCGAAGTGGGTAGTCCGGGACAGCTCGGCGGGCACCTACCACAATCCTAATCTAAAGGCCGGTAGCCCTCCGAACCAGGTTGGACACCTACGAAGGCATAATCACGAAACTCGATGTGCGCGAATTCGCGCACAAGCGCGTCCCCGGCGAGATAAAGAGGAAGATTCTCGAGGCTGCCAGGTTCACCGGCTCTTCGATGAACACGCAGCACTGGCGTTTCATCTTGGTCCAGGACCGCTCCAACCTAGCGAGACTCGCGGCTGACAGCACCAGCGGAGAGTGGGTTGCGAACGCCGACTTCGCCGTAGTCATCCTCACCAATCCAAAGGTTCCCGGCTCCTCGGTGGATGGGGGCCGCGTCCTCCAAGACATGGAGCTCGCTGCTTGGAACTTCGGGGTCGTATCCAGTCTCTACACAGGAATCAAGCAAGATGAGTTGCGGAGAGAACTCGGGGTTCCACATGAACTCGAGATACCCGCCGTCCTCGGCTTCGGGTATCCCAAGCGGAAGTTGGTCGGGAAGAAGAACCGGAGACCGTTGGAGGATCTCGTATTTCCAGAAAAGTTCGGAAATCACCTCAGCGCAGGGGACTTTACGTAGCCGGACGGAACCGAACCGGCTAGCGCACGAGAAATCCAAATACACTGCGGTGGCTGTGCACCGGGAGCGAGAGACTTGGAGCCTGCCGGAAAAGTTGCAATCGTGACGGGGGGAGACTCGGGGATAGGGAAGGCGATCTCGGAACTCTTCGCCTCAGAAGGAGCCAGTGTGGTGATAGCTGACGTTCAGGACAGTGGGACAGCGAAGTCTGATTTCCAAGAAGGGTGGCAAGGCAATCTGCTTGAAGACGGACGTACGCTACGAGAAGCAGGTGATGAGGCTCGTCGCGGGGGCCAAGAGGAGGTTCGGAGGAATAGACATCCTGTGCAACAACGCCGGAATAGAGCTCCTGAAGCCCATGACTGAGACGACCGAAGAGGATTGGGACAGGGTCCTGCAGACAAACCTGAAGGGGGTCTTCCTCACTTCCAAACACGTCATCCCCGAGATGCTCAAGAGGGGAGGGGGTACGATAGTCAACACCGCCTCACAACTCGGCTTGGTCGGTTTGGAGAACTACACCGCTTATTGCGCCTCGAAGGGAGGAGTGGTACTCCTGACCAAGTCCATGGCGCTCGAATACGCCCGCCAGAACATCAGGGTAAACTGCATCTGTCCAGGCCCCGTCCAGACGCCGATGCTTGAAAGGGAGCTCCCTGACAGTACCCGACCCAGACGCCGCTAGAAAGAAGTGGGCGCAGAGTCAGCCGGTTGGAAGGGTCGGGCAGCCCCAGGAGATAGCGCAGGCCGCTCTGTTCCTGGCCTCGGAAAGGTCATCTTTCGTCGTCGGGCACGCGCTGGTGGTCGACGGCGGCTACACCCTAGCCTGACCGCGAAGGGCTATCAGCGCGGACCGTCGAAATCCAGCACCTCCTGCTCTGGTACATCGATCTGCTTCAACCTTAGGTCGATAGCCCTGGTCACGCGCGCCTGCAGAGACTTCTGCTCATCGCTAGCAATGCCGATTAGTTCCATCTCCTTGAGGGCGCTCTCAACGGCGTGCCCGAAGGGGTGGTTGTTGTGGTATCCGTAGACCCTCTTCACCTTCGAAGCCACCTCCTTCACCTTCGGTACCCATGCCTCAAGTTCTCTGTCGCTGTAGCGGTAGTTGTACCAGGGCCTGCCTCCCTGACCATGCCACCTGATGAACGAGAAGTCTGCCGTGACAATCGGATCGGGTGGGAGCAGGGGCTCGTCGACTATGGTGTTCGCCACGTTGTGCTTCCTCAGCAGGTCCCAGGTCTCCGGCCGCAGCCAGGACAGGTTGCGGAACTCGATTGCGAACTGCAGGTCTGAGGGGATGACCTCAAGGAAGCTTTCCAGACTTCTCAGGTCGCGTTCGAGGGAGAAGCTCGGAGGGAGCTGGATTAGAAGGGCCCCAAGCTTCCCGGCCTCCTCCAGAGGTCGCATAACGTGCAAGAAGCGCATGAGGTCCTGCCTGACCCCTTTCTCTAGGCTCAGCTTCTTGTCGTGGGTAATCAGCTTCGGTAGCTTGGCAGAGAAGACGAAATCCTCGGGCGTGGCGTTCGCAAATCCTTGGACCATCGCCTTCGCGGGGTAGGCGTAGTACGTCGAATCTATCTCGACGGTCTTGAAGTACTTCGAGTAGTAGGTGAGCTTCCTCTTCTCGCCCTTGGGATATAGGACACCTTCCCATTCCTTGTATGACCATCCCGAGGTGCCCATGCTGACGTTGGACAACTTTCGAGTTCGAACCACCCTTCGCTGCGATTTAAGCCATTGGTACTCACTTTCAACCACCTCTCCCCAGAGCCAATGGAAATTCTAGCGCCGCATTATTAGTCCGGACCGGGATCGACCATCGAATGCCGCAAGCAAACGGTCTCCAGCTTCCCCAAGAGTCCAAACAAGACCACCCGACCTTCGTCACGGCCCGTTCTCTACTCGGCCTCACCTCTGGGATGGCTATGATGGACTCCCTCATAGGCGGGCTCAAGTCTGACACCATCGCGTTCATCGCAGGCTCGGGCATCACGCTTCAGGCCGCGGAGCGGTACTGCGTCCGCGCCCAGCTCCCCCCTGCCAGGGGCGGGCTCAACGGCGGCGCCTTCTTCATCGACGGGGGAACAGCTTCGACGTCTACCTCTTTACTGAACTGGCACACAAACACCACATCGCCTACAATAAGGCACTCTGCCGCCAGCTGCTCTCGCGCGCCTTCACGATCTACCAGCTCCCGCTCTCTAATCGAAAGCTCAGCGGCCGTGTTCGCTACCAAGAGGCCGAGACTCCTCGTCATCTCCGAAATCTTCTCACTCTTCAACGAGGACGTAGAAAAGACCGAGGCGAGGAGGGTCATCCACGACATCGCGTCGTCAATCTCGGAGATCAGCGAGCGCGAAGAGGTCCCGATACTCATCACCTCTGCCAGCCGACCGGAGCTGCTCGTCCCTATCCTTGAAGAGCGGTGTAACGTCTCGGCCGAGATTACGGAAGGCGACCACTATGCCAGGTCGTGCCTCTTCAAGCACCCCTGGAAGGTCCCCCTAGAGGCCCTTACGGAGACGGGTCCCACCAACTACAACCAGGACACGCTCCAGGCGGAGGCCAAGTACCATGGGTAGGACCGTCCCGTCGTTCCGGATGGCCCTAGAGCAGGAGATAGCGAGCTGGTCGAGATACAGGCGCTCCCTCGGGATAGGGTCAAGGAACGACCTCGACGCGATGTTCAACAAGGCAAGGACCTACTGCTCCGCCTCCTCGAACGCCGTCCGCCCGGTGAAGTTCGAGGGGATGTTCATGGCCATGGCCTTCGACCATGCGAGACGCACAAAGGACCTCTCAATCGCGATGGAGAAACTCAGGTTGGAGATCCACAGTGGTGATTGAAGAGATAGTCAGCATCAGGCTCCTAAAGGAGGAGCTGGAGAGCTGGAGGCCCTTCATCGAGGCGCTGAGGTTCGAGGACAGGCAGGTCGCCCGAGAGATGATGGAATCCTGCTGGAGGTACGTCGAGGCCATCGAGCAGTCCGGCAAGGACTACCCGACAGAACCCTTCTTCCTTACGGTCCTGCTCATGCAGGAGAGGCGCCTCAGAGGGTTCGAGGCCGAGTTCGAGAAGCTGAAGGGCGAGGTCGAGGCATGGAGATTGAAGGCTGGCTCCTAGACGTCTACCCCGGCAGGGACGGGGAGATGGTCGTGTGGATCAAGAAAGACGACGGTACGACGGTACGCCTGTCCGACGGCTGGCGCAACGCGATATTCGTCTCCTCCTCTGCAGAGGGGCTGGAGCAGCTGGCCGAGTGGGCTGAACACCAGTACTCGGTCTTCTCGTGCGAGTACGTGAACAGACGCGTCAACGTCTTCGAGTACGCAAAGCGCCCGGTCCTCAAGCTCACGCTCAGGAACGCCGACCGCGCTGAGAAGCTCGCCAAGGAGTTGGAGATGCTCGATGTCAAGTCCCCGATTCACATCTTCAACGCCGACCTGATGCCCGCGCAGACCTACTTCTTCGAGAAGGAGCTCTTCCCGCTCGCCAGAATCGGGGCCGAACAGGTGGGCGCTTCTATCAGGTGGAGGCTGCTGGACTCTGTGATGTCAGAGGACTACCGGGTTCCTCCGTTGAGAAAGGCCTCGATTAAGGTCCGCGTGGACGTGTCAGGCCACATCCCAACGTTCTCAGACCAAATCGAAAAGATAACCGTGAAGAGCGCAGAGGTCACGATAGAGATAGGGGAAGGAGACGAGCGGGCGAAGATCCTCTCGCTCGTGGATGCCATCCGGCAGCTGGACCCCGACATCATCTTCGTCGAGCGCGGGGACGACTTCACCACCCACTACCTCGCAGAGAGGGCTTGGGTGAACGGGATTTCTGACAAGCTCATACTGAGCCGGGACCGCGAGCCCCTGAAGAGGCTCGCCAAGAGGGGGACTTCGTACATGGCCTACGGCAGGGTCCTGCACACGCCGACCTCGCACAAGCTCTACGGCCGAATCAATCTCGACGCCGAGAACTACTTCGTCTTCTCCGAGTGCGGCTTGGACGGCCTCTTTGAGATTGCGCGCCTCTGCCGGATGCCACTCCACAAAGGGAGCCGCGCCTCGATAGGCAAGTGCCTCAGCAGCCTTCAGGGCTACGTCGCATTCAAGGACGACCTTCTCATACCATGGAAGCCCAGTCGGGCGGAGATACCGAAGACCGCCAAGACCCTCTTGGTCGGAGACCGCGGCGGCTTCATCTACGAGCCGAAGGTCGGAATACATGAGAATGTTGGGGAGCTGGATTTTACATCGCTCTACCCGTTCATTATCACGAAGTTCAACATAAGCGCCGAGACGGTCCTCTGCTGGTGCTGCCCGGACTCGAGCACCAGGGTCCCCGACGTCGGCTACCACACCTGCGAGAAGCGGCGTGGGGTCATCCCCAAGAGCCTAGAACCCATACTCACGAAGAGGGTCGATTACAAGCTGAAGAAGAGGAACGAGAAGGACCCTGAGCTGAAGCGGGTGTACGCGTCCAGGGTCGACGCGCTGAAAGGCGTCCTGAGTCTGCAGCTTCGGCTATCTATCATACCGTAACGCAAAGTTCGGTCTAATCGACTGCCACATCTCCGTCTGCGCGTACGCGTGCCAGATTCTTCTCGAGACGGCTAGGATAGCGGAGATGCGCGGCTTCGAGGTCGTCCATGGGATAGTCGACTCCCTCTGGGTGAAGAAGCCCGGCGCGACGGAGAGCGACTTTGAGGAGCTGCGCAGGGAGATCCAGGCCGCGATAGGGCTTCCGCTCGCGTTCGACGGAATCTACAGGTGGGTCGCCTTTCTGCCGAGCAGGATGCACGAGGACGTTCCCGTTCTCAACCGCTACTTCGGGATATTCGAGGACGGATCCATGAAGGTGAGGGGGATCGAACTCAGGAGGAGAGACGCGGTAAGGGTGGTCACCGACTGCCAGAGCGAGCTGACTGCAGCTGTTTTCGCAGGGTAGGACCCTCGAGGAGACCAGGCGACTCATCCCTGACGCAATCCAGATAGTAAGGGGCTACACCGACAGGATACGCGGCGGAGACGTCTCGGTCACCGACCTCGCGATACTGAACTCGCTCTCGAAGAACCATGACCAGTACAGCAGCAACCTCGTCCAGGTCTCCGCAATCAGGCAGGCTCGCAGAGGAAGGCCTGGAGCTGATGGCGGGGCAGTCCGTCTCCTACGTCATCACGAACTACAGATCCAAGGTCCAGCGCGAGAGGGTGCGCCCGGTCGAACTGCTGGATTCTAACACAAGGTACGACCCCGACCGGTACGTCGAGCTCTTGCTACGAGGCGCCTCGGCCATCCTACAGCCGTTCGGGGTGGATGAGAGCACACTCAAGCACGCCGTCACCGGCAAGGGAGATTCCCAGAGCGGACTCCTCACGACGACCCCGTCAGCGGCATCATAACACCGGCCGACGGCTTCCCCGACACGTAGAACTGTAGGGCGATTTAGTAGAGATTATGGAATCATCTCGGAAATCCGCTAAATAGATTCCAACGTGAACTTGAGACCATGTCGAAGAAGCACTCCAGCAATTTCTTCAGGTCGTACTTTGCTTCGCCAGCTAAGGCCGAGGTCGAAGCGCCAGACGTGACTCGCGATAATCTGTCGGACCCAAGCCGCGGGAAGGCCAACACGGCACCAACGAAGATAATTGTCAGTACTGGTGACTCGATCCAAGGTGACGTGGTAGCCACGCTCGAGTCCAATCTTGCGAAAGACACGGACGTATTTGCTGGACCTTTCGATGTAGAGGTCGAGACCCGTTGACACCCTCTCTCAGGAAGGGAAGCAACCGTAACCGGTGAAAAGAGTGCCATATCGGAGAGCCAGAGCAAGTCAGGAGTCGGAAATCGCTTGGACCGAGAATCAACAAACCATGTCTGCGAATCCCTGCTGTCTCGTAGTCGCGTCCGACAGGATTATCGGTAAGGCTCCTGTGCGCCTGAGCCCTTGGACTCATTCGAGCGACTCCTGTGGTGGCTCTTTGCCGGGAGCGCCGGTGCCAGCACTAGGAAGCTCGTGCTGTTCAGCATCAAGGAGGAACCAAGAAATGCGCAGCAGCTCTCCGTTGCGCTCAAACTTGACTACACGACAGTCAGGCACCATCTTAGGGTGCTCGAGTCGAACAGGCTCGTGCTTACCGCAGGAGACAAATACGGGAAGTTATACTTCGTCTCGGACTCAATGGAGGCCCACTGGGACAAGCTCCAAGAAATCGTTCAGAAGAATCGCAACAAGAAGAGTGGAGCTGAGAAGATAATAGTTGACGACTACAATCGAAGAACCGACAAAGAAGGAAGATAAAAGCTACCTCCAGAAGCTTTGGGTACCGATAGTACTGGGCCTCGGGTTCCTTGTTGGCGAAGCCATTTCGTACGGAACCGGGATGCCACAGCCTGAACGTGGAGGTGGAATGTTCGGCGGATACTTCCGTCCGTTCCCCTCGGACCCAATCTTCGGATACCATGTAGTTTTCACGACCATGGAGGTGGCTCTCCTCGTCGCGCTGGTCGTGATATACGGCAGGATGTACTTGGAGACGAAGGCGAACTTCGCGCTCGGACTGGTCTTCGTCCTCATCGCCCTGCTTGTGCAGGCTCTACTGTCTAATCCGATTCTAGAGGACCTGATAATCACACCCGCCGTCGGTCCGGGCTACCTGACCCCCACCGCGGACATATTCACGATATGCGCGTACACGGTCTTCCTGTATCTCAGCTTGGACTAAGCCACTGGTCCAGCTCTCATGCCCCGGGGCCGTTCTCGTACTGTTGGCAGACTATCCTGCCAACACTGATTTAGCAAAATATGCCTGTGTAGGATTGATTTAGGAAAACGGGCTGCCGTGGAGACCCGGAGAGTGCATCATCAGGGCCCGGTGCGGTATCATCTCCACGAATCCCATCTCCGGTTTATAAGAGACCTTCAAGAGCTAGTTTCCCATGAGGACGAGAGTGTACATCACTCATCCGCGACTTGATTTAGGATTTGGGATGGATGCAGAATGAGTAATTCCTACAAAGAGGCACACAAGAAGGAGGAGAGCAAGGGCCACAATCATCCGGCAAGCCAGAAGTGCGGCCCCCACTGCCCTCGAAACGAGAAGTACAAGGGACGCGAAAGAAGAATCGACCCTTTCCACAGGAACAAGTAACGGACAGGGAAGACTAGGACAGGCCAAGGCATTGGAGCCAGACTCGTCTATCCTGATCAGGCCTGCCGCCAAGGCTGGCTTGTCGGCACTCATGAGGAACCTGAGAAGGGTAGTGGACGAGCAGGTGTATACGTGGACCGAACGAGTGGGGAAGGAGAAGAAGGAACACCTGCTCGCCACTATCAGTAATCGACGGTCGCTCAGCATAGTGGCCCAGTTTGCAGGCAAGGATGAAATCATAGGCCAACTTTCACTCACCCTCCCCGGAGACGTTCGAAAGGTAAGACACGTGCGCAACCTTTCGATTCTTGTAGTGGACGGGTACCGGGAGCGAGGAGTCGGGAAGGCGCTAATGAGCTATGCGGTCGAATGGGCAAGGCGGAAGAGAGGTGTCACGAAGTCTCCATCTTGGCGTGTTCTCGACGAACTTGAGGGCGATGAGCCTCTACAAGTCCATGGGTTTCGAGGTCGAAGGGGTGCTCAGGAATCAGTACCTGATTAACGGCGTCTATGTCAACGAGATCCTTATGGGTCTCATTGTGTAAGGCTGACACGAATAAGCCCAAGAAACACTATAATCTCTGGACATTCAAGACCTTTTCGATGCCAGGCGCCCTCACGAAGCGTTTCCGGGTCCAGGGTGTGGTCTCTGACCTATTCTATACGCTTGTCAACCCTGATTCCTACAGGCCCGAAGGCTTCGTCCGTGCCCGCAAGATTGCAGAGGTTCTAGGCCTGGCAGAAGCCGACGAGTTTGTGCAATGGTGGAGGAAGATGGAGCCCGAGAGGCACATTAACGGCTCCAAGAAGGTGGCCCAATATGCCGACGAATATCTTCTAGAGCACACCGGACGCCGTTGCACCAAAGCCGAGCTGGCGCAGGTCGATCAAGTCTGGGGTCATATGTACGACATGGCGCTGTTGAAGCCTCAGGACGAGGTCCTCTCAGCTCTCAGACAGCTGCGTGTGAGGGGCGTGAAACTCGGTCTGCTATCCAACATCGACGAGAGAGAAGCGGTCAACTGGAAGAGGTCTCCGCTGGCGGCCTTATTCGATGCCGCTTGCATGTCTTACCAAATCGGTTTCAGCAAGCCCTCCAAGGATGCCTACTCAGCCGTCGTCTCCATGCTGGGAGTGGACGCGTCTTCCTCGATATACGTCGGGGACGGCAGTCACGACGAACTCCGGGGGAGCGAGGGAAGCAGGATTCGGCATGGTAATCTTCATGAAAGGCTTTCTCTCGCAGAACGACGTGCGTACAGTCGAGATGGTCAAGAAGCGAGAGGACGAGACCGATGCAACCATCACAAGCCTGAACGAACTTGTGACCCTGTTGGACTAGTTGCAGAACTGGGTCCAGACCAAGACCCATTGGAGCGTAACCTGACCTACGCAGGTGTAAAACCAATCTCTTCGTTCTCGTTCAGCCACCCGATGACCCTCGTCGCGTCATCTTCGCCTTCCGAAACCGTGCTCCCACCTCGCGTCTTCCGACCGCCACCGCAAGAATCTCTAATGATTTGGGATAAATCTTGGAAATCACCTAAATATCCACCTTCAAAGTCAAGTGTCAGTCACAGTTGTCTTCCTGGAGTCTAGCGGCCAGAAGCTTACGTAGGCGGAGAACACGGACGATACTCACCGTCTCGGGGATTGTGGTCGGGGTCGCGATGATACTCGTCCTGCTTTCCCTAGCGGCGGGAACATCGACACAGACGGGCGGACTCCTCAGGAACCTCGTCGGAGCAGAGATCACAGTCGTTAACGACACCACCCCCACCTTCCCCGGGGGCGGTGGAGTCTTTACGGGTGGCGTGGGCACGATAGGATTCGGGGGTGGCGGCGGATTCCGAGAGATATTCGGAGCTGGCAGCACCCTAAACCAGTCGGTCGTCAGCGAGATTGATGCGGTTTCTGGGGTCTACGCAGTGTCGCCCCAGTTGAGCACAACCGGATACATAAACGGAGACTCTGTCTTTCTCTATGGGATTGACCCGAGCACATACTCAAACGTCACGAGCGGGCTGAACATCGTGAGCGGAACCATGCTCTCCACGTCCTCCGGGGGCAGTCCGATCGTCCTGTCCAGTACCCTCGCCAGCAGCCTGAACGTCACGGTGGATTCTGCGGTTACAGTCGGCGTGAATTCCACGGGCGGGATGAGCTACATCGTGGTGGGGATCTACAACTCCGGAAGCACATTCGGCCCTGAAGCAAGGTCTGCATACATCCTGCTGCCGGCCGCCCAGAGCATCGCCGGGGAGACGGGGAAGGTGACCGAGGTCTTCGTGAAGACCGTCAACTCAAACCTTGTTAGCTCGGTGGCATCCGTCATCGACTCCACAGTTCAGGGAGTGGTGGCGAATACCGCTTCGACAGTAACGAATACGGCCTCAACCCTCACGGACACGCTCTCCACCTTCTTCACCGTGATAGGCCTAGTCGCCCTGATGGCGGGTGGCTTCGGGGTGATTAACACCATGCTGATGTCAATAAGCGAACGGACGCGTGAGATTGGAACGCTCAGGGCGATAGGCGCGAGAAAAGGCGATGTCTTGAGGATGTTTATGAGCGAAGCGTTCCTCATAGGCCTGATCGGTGCCGGTGTCGGAGTCCTCATCGGAGTCATAGTGTCAATCGCGCTGCCCTCATTGACCGGCTCGGCGGCAGCCACGGTGACTAGGTTTCCGGGTGGGGGGGCAGGCGCAGGCGGGCTGCTCCGCGGAGGTCTGGAAACTGCGCTGACCGTAAACAACCTGCTGCTCAGTCTCGGCCTCGGCGCGCTCGTCGGGACCCTGGCTGGAATCTATCCGGCTTGGCGGGCATCAAGAATGAATCCGGTGGAGGCCCTCAGGCATGTCTGAGATAGCGGTTCAGACGCTGCATGTTGCCAAGTCGTACACACGCGGCAAGATGTCGGTCCCCGCACTGAGTGGCGTCGATCTTGAGATTCGGAAGGGCGAAACCATCTCGATCGTGGGTCCGTCTGGATCCGGCAAGACGTCCCTGCTCAACTTGATTGGGGGCTTGGACACACCCACCGGAGGAAAGGTGATTGTCGACGGGACCGACCTCAGTGAACTCGACGACGATCAACTCGCACAGTACAGGCTGCAGAAGGTGGGTTTCATCTTCCAGTTCTACAACCTGATGAGCACGCTGACAGCGGTTGAGAACGTCGAGGTCCCCATGACCCTCGCGAAGGTGCCCAAGAAGGAGCGGCGCGACAGGGCCACGGAACTCCTGAGGGCTGTGGGACTGCAGCTCCGGGTGAATCACATGCCTGACGAGATGAGCGGTGGGGAGCAACAGAGGGTCGCGGTGGCAAGGGCGCTTGCCAACAATCCATCCATCCTCCTGGGTGATGAGCCTACCGGCGACCTAGACTCGAAATCAGCAAAGTCTCTGATGGACCTGCTGAAGTCGCTCAGGAAAGACCGGCAGATGACACTCATCTTCGTGACGCACGACCCTCTTGTAGTGGCTCGCAGCGACAGGGCCTATGCCGTGAGGGACGGCAAGATCACTCAGCAATTGTCGAAAAAGGACCTAGAGAGCGCCAGACTCTCCGACAAGTATGACAACGCGATGCCTAGAAGGCGTCTATTAGGCCTGCCCGAGCTCCACCATCACAGGCCGTAGCCATTCGAAGTCACTGCAGAACCCACCACGGGAGGAGAGCAGTGCTCTCCTCGTCGGGTCTCAGGAAGCTTCCTTCTTTGCCTTGGTGTACCGCATCGCCTTCAGTTGTATGGCTCTGGTGACCCTGGCTCCAGTCTCCCTCTGTTCGACGTTGGTCAACCCAAGCCTGTCCATCATACTGAGGCTGTTCTCGACAGCGTTTCCTCTGAAGTGATTGCCAAAATACCCGTAGACCTCCTTGGTGTGTCCCTCGAGCTCCTTCACCCTCGGGACCCATTCGTCCATCTCATCGCCGCTGTAACGGTAGTCGAAGGACTCCTTCCCCCTCCCATGCCATCTCATTACGGCGAAGTCTGCTGTAACGGTGGTGTCAAGCGGGAGCAGAGGGTCGTCGACGATTACGTTGGCGATTTTGCACTGTCTCAGGAGGTCCCAGGTCTCCGGCCGGCGCCACGACCTGTTCTGGAACTCGACGGCGACCTTGAGATCGGCGGGAAGAGCCCCGAAGAAGTCTATGAGCCTCCTGAGCCCATCCTCGTACCTGAAGCTCCGTGCGAGCTGGAAGATTAGAGGCCCTAGTTTCCCGGCATCCTCGAGTGGTCTTAGGTCGTAGAGGAAGTCCATGAGGTCCTCCCCCACCCCCTTCTGGACGTCGAGTTTCTTGTCGTGGGTGATTAGTTTTGGGACCCTCACCGAGAAGACGAAGTCGTTGGGGGTGATTCTCGCGCACGCCTGTATCATCGCCTTCTTCGGGTACGCGTAGAAGGTCGAATCAATCTCGACGGTCTTGAAGACCTTCGAGTAGAAAGCCAGCTTGTTCGTGTCGTCTCTTGGGTAGAATACCCCCTCCCATTCCTTGTACGACCAGCCGGAGGTGCCGAGACGAATGACTGTCAACTCGAGGACGAGCCTACCGCCCCATTCAAGCCGTATTATGCTTATTTCAGCGGGGGAACCACGCGTCGGCTCATGGGCTAGTGCCAGTTACTCGACTGCACAGACAGACTCGCGTTCGTACACGACTCCCGGAACCGTGGGAGCTCCGAGGACAGCAGAACACAGGGCCGCCTCGGTTCTGAGCTGTTGTGCGCCAGTATCGGACCTCGGCCGATGTTCTGGACGATGTCATGGTGAGGGTGAGTGAGTGCTAGGCACCTGCGGTGTCCCGGTCTTTCTCACGACCACCACGGTGCACTTGGTCGCAAAGGCCGCAACAACCCCGATCGCTGCCAGCCACGGGACCAGCAACATGCCTACAAGTCCGGCGTTCACGGGTATCTCGAGCAGAGGCTTCCCCTTCTCGTCCTTCACGATGATTCTTGACACGTTCCCTTCGTGGAAGAGCTCGGTCACCTTTCGAGTCAGGTCCTCAGCGGAAACGGAGAACTCCTGGGTCGTGGTCACCTTTCCGATTTCGGTTCCGCAGACGTGACAGAACTTCGCATTATCTGCCAGATGCGCACCACAACTGAGACACGCTTCCAAATCTCTCGCCCCCGTACCACCTTAAGGGCGGAGTATAAGCCATGTATCCGACTCGCGGCCTTCTCACCAGCTAGGTGAAGTGGGAACCCAACCCACGCCACAGCTAGTCGATGGGTTCAGCGACGGCCAGCGCATCCAAGAAATATGCCGGAAACAGATCGCGGTGACTATTCACGAAACGGGTAAAGTTCGAATCGAGCACGTACGTGACGGCGTGGTCCGTCTCGCTCCTCACGCTCCTGCCATAGGTCTGAACAAGCCTGAGGGCGGTCTGCCAGTCGTACCAGCCCCTGTCCCGCTCGAGTTTGACCTTCGTCCTCCTCTCCGACTGGTCAGGGTAGGGGACCTTGACGATGACTTGGAACCTCGAGAGATCGTCCTTCAGGTCGACCCCCTGGTACATGCTCGGAGAGATTAGCACTGAGGCTCCAGTGGTACCGTGAATCGCGAGCAGGACTGATCTCTCAAACGTGCCCTCGGTGGTAACGAGCCTCGCCCTGTTCGCCTCGGAGACGTGCTCCATTATGTAATTGACCTGCAGGTATGTTGTGGTGTGAATGACCCCCCTCTCCGCTGCGTGCCGATCCATTATCTGGTCGACGGCTCTGGCGATGCTCTCCAGGGAGGTAGCCATGCTCGCATCGCTAAGCTGTGCGACGTTCAGGGCGCGAATCGGGCGGTTCTCGGCTGGAAATATCGACTCCGGTACCGAGATGTAGCAAACGTCCTCCTCCTTTATGCCGAGAGTGCTGCACAACAGTGCCTTCGAGAATATTGTCGCCGACATCAGCAGGATGGTGTCAGCAGTCCCGAAGAGCGGACCTGCGTAGGCCCCTATGCGGATGGGCTGAAAGACAACTTCCTCAACCAGCCCGTCAGCCGATTTCTTCACGCTATTCACGACCCAGTTTCCCGGAGAGTCCTGAAGATCCTTTGTGAAACCTTGGAGCGAATCGAGCGTGCTCTTGCAGGTGGCTACCCTGTCTTGCATGTCATAGTCCTCTAGGTGGATCTCGCAGAATTCATCCAGAGTCTTCCTCGCATCGGAGAGCGCGCCGAGCCAAGCGGAGGGGTCGTCGACACCTCTGTCTGGAATGACGACCTCCTGGACCTTGCCGCCGCTCGCGTCGCGATACGACTGCACCACCGACCTTTTCAGCGAAAAGGAGGCGAAACCAACTATCTGCTTCTCCAAGTCATGGGCCTCATCGCAGACGAGGAGCTTCCGGTGCGGCAGGTCCTCGGCGTACCTGAGTTCGCTCAGGAAGAACGGATAGTTGCACACGGTCACGGGCGCCTCGAATGAGGACCACTTCTGGTCGTAGTATGGGCAGAGCTGGCGCCCGACGAGGTTCTCGCATTTCGAGTTCCGGTTGCACGCGTGCTTCTTGTGCTGGTCGTACTGCTCAAAAATGAGGTAGTGCGAACAGTCCGTGAGTTTCCAGTCCACCTCGCACCTTCCTTTGTTGCACGCTAGGTGGATTCCCGTGGTGGTAGGCACCAGGCAGCGGAAGTTGGACTTGCCTTTCACAACAGGGTATCCGAAGTCTGATGCGTACTGGTCTTGGAGCTGCTTCGTCGAGGTGATGATGTAGGCCGAGGCGAGATGGTTGCAGAGGGCTGCCGCAAGAGCGGATTTGCCGAAGCCCACGGGCGCCTCGAGCATGATGAACCTCTTCCTAGAACCGAGCGCGGTCTCGACCTGTTCCAGAACTTCCTTCTGGAACCTCCTCATCGAGCTATACGGGAAAGAGTCCACAAGCGCGTTCTTCTTCTCTTGGCCCTTGTAGCCGCAGTTCGCACAAGCGGATGGACCTCTTCTGGAGACTTTCAGGCGGCTGCCGCACTTGGGACAGAATTTCATCTGAGGTTTGCAGGAACCGGTCTTATCTTGGGCTTAAATTTCTAGTCCTCGACATTGAGGTCGCTAAGCCCGCTTTGAACCGGGTCGAGCTCTTCTTGGGACTCTGTCCGCCGAGGGGCAGCATCAGCTGGGTGTCGGTGGTAGCCGCTCGGGCGAGAGGAATCTACTTGATGCCGCTCTCGACGAACTTGGTGCCGGTGTTCGTTAGGACGTAGGCCTTGAGGCCGTCCTTGTCGTCTTTCACCTGCATCATGTGACCCTTCCAGACGTTCTTCAGGATTTTGTCGGCGACATTACCGGGGACCTTCTCCCTAGCGTCTACGAACCCCAACTCGATGTCTTTGGCATTGAAGGAGGCCAGCCCTGATTGCTTCTCGAGATAGTAGCCGATGACGAGCGACCTCTGGACGTCGTCTGTCGGACTCTTCTCCACTATGAACTGCCTGATGGAACGCACCTTCGGAGCAGGCGGCTCAGGCTGCCGGACGACCGTCTCAGCTCCCCCCATCTTCTGTTCGAGCGACTTGATCCTTCTCTCGTGTTCCTGCAGCATGGCTTCAATGCGCGAAAGTGCGTCTTGACTACTCATTTACCATCAATCACCTGCAACCTTCACGGCTAGCTTCATCGCTACTTTAATTCTCGCAAAGGCCTCCCGTGTGCCTCTACGCTTCCTTTTCCGACACATACTGTGGCATCCAAGGCGCCCCCAGCCTTCCCGCCGAGGAGGACCTCAAGCGGTACCGGTGCCCTCGCAAAGGATAAAATCAAGTTCGTGCGTTATCCTTTACATGCCGAAGAGTAAGGTAAAGCGAAATGCTCACACCGGGACCGAGGAGGTCCTAGATTCGTTCGAGAGCTGGCTGAAGCGACAGAGGCCGAAGGACGTGAAATCAAAGCCGGGGTTTACGAGCGGCGAACAGCTCGAAACCAAGACGACCTGAGAGACTGCCTCGCCCAACCCCTGACTAATACACCAGAGCAAAGCAACACGACGAATCTGGGCTCTCCGACACCTTCCCGGCCCTCACATCCGGTGGATTATCTTAGAGGTCTTACGTGAATCCGAGGCCCGATGAATCCATCTTTCGCACGCAACTCTGGCACCGTAGCCCGCGGGGGGTTCTGTAGACCTTCCCCGTTGCGCCGCACACCGGACATCGTTCTACGGCTCTATTCACAATATTTGTCCAATAATGCCACTATAAAACATGACTGAACGGGACGATTACTACGCATTTATCACGGGCTGGGCATCGAGCTAATTCTTTTAACGGGTCAGGGCCGGGTGTCGGTGCATGGCTGCGATTAGGGTCGTGGATGATGGCAATGCCCCGGTGGTTGCGAAAGGTCTCGAGCCCCCGTTCAAACAGGGCGAGTACTATGTTTTCGATACAGCAGATGACCTAGCTAGATACTGGAACAAGCTTCCCCCTGGAAGGAGGGCTGAGCTCGCGAAGCAATCGAGGAAGGAGGGCAAGGACGTGCGTCTGATCCTAGATGGCTTTGTTCACAAGCCTGCCAAGATGAAGTAACCTTCCGTCAAGACCAGTCATTCAAGGGAACGTGAACCCTACCTGAATCGAGGTCGAGTTAGTGTTCTCGAGGCCCTGCGCATTCGAAGACCACTGGAGTGTCACGTCCATGGTTACAGTTCCCGGCGACAACAAGTAGTAGGCGTACCCGCTCCAGCACCCGGGATTTACAGAGGTATGGTTCTGGCCCTCGTTGAGGGTTAGGATTATTGCAGGGCAGTCGCACAGTGGCCCCCCAGGAACCCGTTGAATCACCGTCGAGTTCCCGACAATGCTTGAGGAGAGCCCTCCTCCACAGCCCCCTATGACGTACACCGGTGCGCTGCCGGTATTCCCGAAGAGCACCTGAAAAGTCACCGTAGTGTTGCCGTGCGAGTCCTCGGCGGTGACCGCTTGAACGGACTCGATCTTGACTGGAGATGTCGGGGAGAAGCTGAACTTCCCACTGGTCACGTTTGACGGTATGGCCGTACTCGCTGATGTTGTTGTACCGGTATTGGTCGAAGTTGTGGAGGTTGTCGAAGTCGTTGCGGACTGGGATGTCAATTCCGTCGTGGTCGAGCCCGACGTAGTGCAGCTGGTGGCCGTCGATGCGGTCGAGAGGGTGGAGCTTAATGGTGGAGACTGGACCATCGCCGGTACGTAGATTGCGGCTCCAAGCACGACCACTATCGCTGCCGACAGCAGCAAGACTCTTGGTACCATATGTCTGTCACCATGATAGAGCGTCTGTGGCATTAATAGTCCTAACGAGAAGAACGGCACACGAAATACCGTTCAATTGATTTGCCGCTCATCTACGGTTCTCGGCCAATCGTGTACACCAGTAGAGGGGCCAGCGATGAAGGTTTATCGGGGAGAGGCCCCACCATTCAACGAAAGCCAATGATCGATTGGCCAGAGAACTACCGCCCCGAGAGAACTGTGGTTCACGTGCGCAATGAACTGGAGATGCCGGCACCCGCCGAGAGCGTCTGGGCTTGGCTCGTCCGTGCCAAGCTCTGGCCGACCTGGTATCCAAACTCTCAGAACGTATTGATAGAGGGCGGTGGTCCGGACCTTAGGCCAGGGTCGCGGTTCAGGTGGAAGACATTTGGTGTGACACTGAATTCAAAGGTCGAGGAATTCCTCCCTGCCGAGCGTCTCGCTTGGAGCGCACGCTCCTCGGGTGTCGCTGCCTATCACGCCTGGGTGATAGAGCGCCGGCCCTCGGGATGCTATGTCCTGACGGAGGAGTCTCAAAACGGCCTGATGGCCCGTCTTAGCAATGCTCTCCGGCCCAACAACATGAGCAATTATCACCAGCTCTGGCTGGAACGGCTAATGGCCAAGGCGTTGAGCGGCCCACCCGAGCAAACCTAGCCAAGCACACCCTGCACGCCCCTCCCAGCGACTCAACCTTATATCACCCTGAGACATGAAATCGAACGGAAGCCTCGAGTAATGCCCACGTTGACCTTTGCAGATGCCAAGAAGCGGGTAGCTGAACAGACTCAGGACGGCCGTGGGGGCAGAGGATTTCGACGTCACATCTGCAAAGCTTGAAGAGATGCAGGGTATCTGGAGGTTCGACGTCGAGTACAAGAAACCCAAGGCCATGTTCTCTGACACCGCCTTCCTCATCCTCGACGCTACCACCGGCGAAATCAAAGAGTTCAGGAAGGGTATGTAAAGCTACCCTGCCGATGACGATTGCGCGCTTCTCAGCTCTTCGATTTCTTAGGCGTCTTGGCCGGCAGCCCTGATGCCCACGCCAGCGATTTCGCGACCCACTCGCTTGCTTTCTCCGGATGGGCTCTCCACTCGCTCGGAATCAGGATATAGCCGCTCATCGGCCTCCCCTCAATCGGGGTGAACCTAGCCGCACCCTTCTCCTTGAGCAACACCTTCTGGCCCTGCTCGGGCAATCGGACGAACAGGTCCCTTCCAAACAGACCCGTGAACATGTTTCCGTTTACGAAGGCGGCGTCGTTCCCGAACATCGGACGTAGATTGATTCGAGGGTCTTTGGGCAGAACTGAATGGAAGAAGGCCCTGTCTCCGCTGTCCGGACGTGGCATCTTCATGTCAGACGTGCCCCGAGATGCTCTGAGGAACGTAGGGCTCTTCCAGGTACTTCGCCTCCTCGGCAGAGATCTTCACATTGAGAGATTCCACGAATTCCTCAAGATGCTCGACCTTCGTGGTACCAACAATGGGGGCGGTGACCCCCTTGTAAAGCAACCACGCTATGGCAATCTGGGTCGGGGTGACCCCCTTGTTCCCAGCCACCTCCTTAGCCTCTGCGGACGATTTCGTCGCTCGCCGGCTTCCCCACATACCTAGAGTATGACATCGACCCGGGCGAAACCCTCCCGCTGTCCTTCTCCGTCGTCACGATTCTGCCACCCTCGAAATACTTCCCGGAAAGGATTCCAGCGGCGGTCGGACTCCATGGTATCAAGGCTATCCTTTCGGAGGCACAGAGGGGGTTCATCTCCCTCTCTTCCTCACGGTAGATTAGGTTGTACAGGTTCTGCATGCTCACGAAGCGGGCGTAGCCCCTAGCGTCGCTCGTGTAGAGCGCCTTGGCGAACTGCCAGGCCCACATGCTCGACGCCCCGATATACCTGACTCTCCCGCTCGCGACCATGTCACTGAGTACCGAGAGGGTCTCCTCTATGGGGGTGTCGTAGTCCCAGCGGTGTGTCTGGTAGAGATCTACGTAGTCGGTTCCTAACCTGCGGAGTGACTCGCTGAGCGCGTGGTGGATGTGCTTACTTGAAAGGCCCCGCCAGTTGACGCCCTCACCCATGGGGCTGTACAACTTGGTGGCAACGACCGCGTCCTCGCGGGTTCCCTTGAGAAACTCCCCAAGAATCTCCTCCGACCTTCCCTTCGAATAGACATCAGCGGTGTCGTAGAAGTTTATTCCAAGGTCCCAGGCGCGCTTCAGTACGGTCGCTGCGCCTTCGCCGTCGACCATCCAGGTGGACTGGTTACCGAAGGTCATGCATCCGAGGCAGATTCGAGAAACCTTTAGGCCACTCTGACCGAATCTAACATACTCCATGGAAGGTCCAGCGCGTGGTCAGGCTATCAGCTTTTCCGCCGGGCCCGTCCAGCACTCCCTTCCCAGCGCTGCTCAGGCCCACGTCCATGGCGAGAAGGAAGGCAGGCGTGTCTCTGGTTCTCAGTGCGTACCACTCCTCAGAAGACGGATAGTATGTTGTCTCGAATCTCCTTGATTATCTGCTTGTCCGCGCCGGAATAGAGACAGATTTCGTCGGCTCCCGCGTCGACGTAGGACTGCATGACCCTGACAAGGTCGGCCCAGTCCTTGCAGAAGAACATGCCAGTCTCGAGCCTCCTCATCCGTGACCTTCTTCCCCGCCTTCTCGACGGCGACGGGATCCTTGATGCTCCATGAATCTTTCCGCAGCCAGCCCAATGACCTCCACTCCTTCTTCCTGAGCTCGCTCGGACTCAGGAATGTGTACCCGAAGTGGATGTGCACTCGCTCCATCTTCTTCCCTGATTCGCTCATTCCCTTTCTGTAGGCGGGCAGGATTACGGTCCGCAGTCTCTCCAGATCGTTCCGCGGACTCATTGTCACCAGCGTATCCGCCCAACAACCCGCATAGTATGCCGCCCTCCTCCCGACCGCGGAAAAATAGATTGGTATCTGCGTCCTCGGCTTGGTGTACAAGTGGTAGAAGTCGGCGGAGTAGTACTTTCCCTTGAATCTGAACGGCTTCTTCGAGTCCCAGAGCCGCCGAATCAGCTTCACTCCCTCGACCAGCCTTTCCATCCTCTCCTCCCATCCGGGCCAGCGCCCGTTCCAGAAGGGTCGCTCGTTGAGGGCCTCCCCCGTCCCGACGCCCAGGAGAAATCTGCCGGGATACATGTTGTCTAGCGTGGCGCTCGCCTGGGCGATTATTCCGGGATGGTAACGAGCCCCGATGGGCGTCGTCACGAGGGGACCAAGTCTTATGGTCTTCGTCCGGTCTAGAGCCACCCCCAGGATGCTCCAGACGAAGGGAGACCCGCCAGCCGAGTGATACCATGGGAAGATGTGGTCGCCAAGCCACACTGTCTTGAAACCCTGTTCCTCCGAATACTGTACCGACTCGACGAACTTCATAGGATCGTAGTGGTTCTCGCCGATGTCAAGCCTGAATCTCGACCTTTGGCAACGAAAGAAAAATTGCCTTCGTGCGGTATTAAACGCTTTGAGGTGTCGCTGGTCTACAGCTGTGGGATTCTGATTTTGCTATTGAACACGGCCAGAGATTCAGTCAGAAAGAGAGAGGATCGGTAGCTACTTCCTCTCGCGGTCGATACCTACCGCTTTCATCGATAGAGGGTCTCAAAGAGGCCGACTCCATTTCTTGCCACCTTTTTCAGGACAGGGATGCGCAACTCCGTCTCCTGTCCGGTCATCACCGGAAACCCGTAGTGCTGGTTCACATGCTTGAGCTCCCTGCCTTCCTTCCGCATCTTCTCTACGAACTCCCTGTGGTTGGAAATCCTTCGCTGGTTGAAGGAGTTCGAAGCGGCCGCGGAATCGATCACCCTCTCCTCGAGGAACTCCCTGAGGCTCGAATCCAGCTCTATCCCGACACTGTCTCTCCCGGCGGCCATCGCGGCAACCATGGTTGTTCCCGTTCCCACGAAGGGGTCCACCACGAGCTCTTTCTGGACTGAGAACATCGAGATCAATCGGTACGCCAGCTCGAATGGAAATGCTGCGCTCCGCTCCCGCACGTTCTTCGACGCAAGGTGCTGTCTGTCTCCCTGAAGGTCCTCCCAGATGTCGCGGAACCACAGATTGCGTTCCTCCCAGAAGAACGCGCTTCTTTGTCGCGCAAGCCTCCGTTTCGGAGCACCCAAGGGCCGCTTCCCGCCCTTCCGTAGCACGAGGATGTACTCGTGCTCCTGGGTCACGTAGGCCGCTCCCGGCAGCATACCTGAACCCATGAACTTCGTGGGCTTGTTCGACTCTTTCCGCCAGAGAATCTCTGGAAGTACCTCGAACCCCAGCCCGAGGCATGAAGTCAGGATTCTTGCGTGGTTCGGAAAGACCCGGAACGAACCGCCTATCTTCCTCGTGGCATCGCCGACGTTGATGCACGCAATCCCGCCGGGGCTGAGGAGCCGGTACACCTCCCTCCAGACCGGGTCCAGTTCCCTGTGCATCAGTTCGAACGCCCCATCCCCATCGCGTCCGATAATGAGCTGGCCGACGCCGCGGCTCTGCTGTGAGAACATCTCATCCCACATCTCGATCATCGGATAGGGTGGTGAGGTGACCACCAGGTCGGCGCTGGAAGATGGCATCTGGCCAAGCATACGCTTAGCGTCACCGTACAGGATTCTGTGGGACGTCTTCAACCCAAAGAGGCACCATCCACGGCCTATTAACCCAGCACCCACGGAACCACACGAACACGCACATCAGATGGGCACTTTCGGTGAGCCGTGTTTTTATGCCAAGCAGTCTCCTGCCCTGTCAGTCAGAATGACGAAGATGATTGAGGCAGAGAACCTAACGAAGGTCTACAAGGGGGATGTGAAGGCGGTCGATCACATCTCGTTCTACGTCGAGGAGGGAGAGGTTTTCGGGTTCCTCGGCCCCAATGGAGCCGGGAAGACGACGACAATCAAGATGCTCAATACGCTGGCCACGATTACAGAAGGGAGGGCGAGCGTAGCAGGTCACGACGTCAGCAAAGAACCCGGGGCGATCAGGGACAGCATCGGTGTTGTGCCTCGAGGAGCTCACAGCCGACGACGAGCTGAACGGGGCCGAGAACCTCATGCTCACAGCGAGACTGCATCACGTGGACAGGGATATGGCGCGCCAGAGGACCAAGGAGCTCCTCAAACTGGTCGATCTTGAGCAGGCGGCCGAGAGGAAGGTGAGGACCTACTCAGGCGGGATGAGAAGACGCCTGCAGCTCGCGATGGGGCTCGTGCACATGCCCAAGGTCCTCTTCCTTGACGAGCCCACCCTCGGGTTGGACGTCCAGACAAGGAAGAAGATGTGGGACTACATCGCCCATCTCAACCGGGAGCGCGGGCTCACCGTCTTCATGACCACGCACTACCTGGAGGAGGCCGATTCCCTCTGCAACAGAATCGCAATCATAGACAAAGGGGAGATTAAGATTTCCGGATCACCGGCGCAACTCAAGGAGAAGGTCGGGGGCGACATCCTCACGCTGGAGCTCAGTGGCGACGCGGGCAATCTGACCGAGTTCTTCAGGGGGATACCCGAGGTGTCTGAGGTCACCAAGAACGGCCAGACCTACAGAATCAAGCTTCCGAAGACGGAGAAGGCCCTGCCAGCGATTGTCGAGGGGGTTGTCAAGAAGAATGTGCAGATTAAGGAAATTTCGTTCACGAAGCCCACGCTCGATCAGGTCTTCCTGGAGGTCACCGGCAAGTCGATGAGGGACGAGGACGTCTCGGAGAGCGACTCCCTTCTCCAGAACGTAATGATGGAGAGAGCAAGGTAGAGAGACATGATTGACGAGACAATTGCGCTCTCGGCCAGGGCCCTCAAGAAGTGGATAAGAAATCCGGCCGCTGTGCTACCTGGGCTCGCCACCTCGATTTTCTACCTAGTGCTGTTCGGGAACTCGTTCAACCCGACCAGCCTCGTCACTTCCGGACTCGCCGGGAGCCTTCCGCCGGCAGTCATCGCGCAAATCAAGGAGACCATGGTTCAGCAGGCCTTCGGAGGAGCGGCAACCTACATCACCTACCTGACCGCTGGAGTCATCTGCCTCATACTCGTCTTCAACATGGCCTTCGGGGGCATCGACCTTGTCCTCGACAGGCAGCTGGGGTATCTCAACACGCTCTTGACTTCCCCGATACCGAGGGCGGCAATCTACTTCTCCGGAGTCCTGCAGAACCTTGCGAAGGTAATGGCCCTCGCCCTGCTGACCTTCCTCATAGCGCTGGTCATCCCCGACGGGCTCGTCCTGCAGAGCGGGTTCGGCCCGCTGAACTTCATAGGGATCTTCGCTGCCTTCGCGCTCCTCGGGTTCGGTCTCTCGTGCGTCTTCACGGCCCTCGCCCTCTCCGTCAGGAGCATCGACTCGCTGGTCGCCATCGTCAACTTCCTCACCCTCCCACTGATCTTCATGAGCAACGCACTCTTCCCCTCCGGATCGTTCCCAGAGTGGCTCGAAGCTATAGCTTCCGTGAACCCCATCTCTAAGACGAACGAAGCGGCGAGGCTGCTGATAGTGAACGGAACGCTCTCCAGCAGCCAGCTGGCCACGTTCACGGGTGATATGCTTTACCTCGTCGTGGTCGTAGCGGCCCTTACCATCCTCGGATACCTGGCCGCCAAGAAAGCACTGAAAGCGGAGTGATGGCGATGCCAGACGTCCACGTCCCTCGCGGTAGCACCGAGAGACTCGGCCGCGTCGAAGGCCGGCTTGAGGTGGCCAGCGGGGCGACAATACGCTCGGCTGAAGGGAACCTTGTTGTTGTGACCGGCGAGGCGCGCTTTCGCGGGAGCGCCTCGGTGGACTGCGACCTCGAGTGCGGGAGCCTGACCGTGGAGCACGGAGGGAAGCTCATGGTCTCCGGCAACCTTGCGGTCAACACCAGACTCGACGTCTCCAACGCGATTGAGGTTGGAGGGTCTATGAAGGCTGAATACGTGGACGTCGGAGGCCGTGTGAACGCGCTCTCTGTCTCCTGCAAGAGGATGAGGGTCGGCGGGACTGTCGAAGTGTCGGAATCCCTCGAGGCAGACCTTGTCGAGGTCGGCGGGAAGATCGAAGCGCGGGGGAGACTCAACGTGAAGGAGCTCCGAGTGGGCGGGAAGGCCAAGGTCGGCGGAGGGGAGATTACAGGGACGATTAACGTGGGAGGCAAGTTCGAGAGCTCGTCCAGTCTCGATTTCGGCGAGCTCCAGGTCTACGGGGTGAGCTTGCTCGCCGGTGGCTCCAAAGGAAGGAAGATAACAGCTTCAGGCAAGCTCAAGGCAAACGGCGACTTGGAATGCGACCGAATTGAAATCGCCGGTATGGCCACGGTCTCGGGCGACTGCAAAGCGGTCCGAGCCGACGTGAAAGGGAAACTGGAGGTCGAGGGGTCGTTCACCGTCTCCGAGCTATTGGACGTGTACGGAGCGACTGAAGTCGACGGTACATTCAGTGGAGAGAGCCTCAAGGTGAAAGGAAAGTTCTCGGCCGAGAAGGCGTTGGTGACGAATGACGCCGAGATTTACGGCGACTTGAAGACGCGTGAGGGTCTGAGGGCGAAGTCTGTCCTCGTCGGGACAGGGACGAGGTGCGCGGGTCCCATCGTCGCAGAGACGGTCGAAGTAGGAGAGAGCGGCCCAAGCATCGCCGGCTTCCTATGGGGACAGCGGCTCCGGATTCAGGCCGCGACGAGCAGGGTGGAGGATGTCTATGCCTCGGAGGTTGTCATCGGTGCAGGTTCGAGAGCGGGACGAATATTTGGGGAGACGGTCGATTTGAAGTCCGGCTGCGACGTGGACGAGGTAACCTATACTGGCGAACTCATGGTGGCCAATCATGTCAAAATCGCACGTCCTGTGAGGAAGGTTGACAAGCTGAAGGAGCCTCCGCTCTAGGGGACCGCGTCGTTGGGGAACGCCAAGCGCTCAAGAGCCGACCTTTACGCGACCGTGCTGGAGGTCATCCGCAGGTACCCCGAGGGAGGGAGAATAACGCGCATCTCCTACGGCGTGGGCGTGCCCGTCGACAGGCTGAAGACCATGGTAGAGAAACTGTGCTCGTTCGGGCTCGTTATCAGGGTAATCGAAGGCAACGAGGTGTACTACGGCGTCACACCCCGCGGACTCGAGTTCCTAGACACGTACCGGAAGATGCAGGGTTTCCTCGCGACGTTCGGAGAAGGCTCGTAGTCGTCCCTAGAACTGACCAGCCTGCATGAATCTCGCCGCGCTGAACCTTTCGTCGGCCAGCACCGTGGCTCCCGCAGTAAACGACGCATTCCCAGAGGCAAGAAGGGCGACGGCCCCGGCGACGGCCCCGGCGATGTCCTCCCGCGGCCTCAATCGGAAGATGCTGAAGGTGGACCGAGTGCCCTTCACGATCCGGGACGGCGCGCATGCGCGCGGGGAGCAGCTGAAAAAGGCAAGTTCATATTAGCACAAATCTCTCGCTGGGGAACGTGGAGGACCGACTTCTCACACGGGATGGAAAGCTGCTCCTCTCCTATGTCCTCCTGAACTCCATCCCGGTCGGATACATGAACGTCGTACCGCTGGTCTATTTGGCCGAGATTGGGTACGATCCATCAGTCATCGGGGCCATCTACGCGGCGAGCGCGCGCTCGCCAACACCGTGGGATTGATTCCATTCGGATTCCTTGCTGACAGGTACGGGAGGAAGTGGTTCGTCATAGCCGGGAGCTTGATACCAATCATCTCCTACGCGATTTTCGGGTTGACGCTCAACCCGGCCTGGTTGGTCTTCGCAGGCGCCCTCGGCGGAATCGGCTTCGCAGGAGGCTTCGCATTCGCCATCGCCAACCCAGCGCTCATCCCCCTGTTTGCCAACGCCACTTCGGCGAAGAAGAGGACGACGTTCTTCGGAGTGACGCAGGGCACGTGGACGCTCGCTCTCAGCATAGGTGCCGTGCTTAGCGTCCTTCCCGGCGTACTGGGTTCCCTCCTCAGGCAGACACAAACGGTTTCCCACTCGGAGTCATACTTCCTGATGTCCGGTCTCATGGTAGTCTCGATAGTCCCGCTACTGCTGTACAAGGAACAGAGGTCTGCCTTGGGCGACGTTGGCGCCCCATCAGACATGCTCCCTTATGTCGTCAAGAGGCGCCTCGACTGGGTCCGGATTAGGTTTCCCGTGACATCTTGGGGGCGAATCGCGCGGTTCTCGGTCATCTTCGCGCTCGCGGGGGTGGGACTCGGCGTCATCGTCCAGCTGCTCCCGACGTGGTTCGCCCTGAGGTTCGGAGTCTCCGAGGACGCAGTAGGGCTCTGGATTGGGTTAGCCAATGTGGTCTCGATAATCGCCATCCCCATAATCCCGCGGCTCGTGCGAAGACGAGGCACGATGATTTCGAGCGCAATCACGGGGGTAGGTGCGGGGCTGTTTCTCATACTCATGCCCTTCGTCGGAACCTTCGAGGGCGCGGCAGGCCTTTTCGTGATCCGCAGCGCCCTAGAGGCCATGGCCTGGGCGATGCTCCTCTCCTTTACAATGGGCGCCGTCACTGAGGCTGAAAGAGCCACCACGACCGGCATCGCTTTCACGGCCTGGGGCATCGGGGCCACGGTCGGAACGCTCGTCGGAGGGGAGCTGCTGGGCGCCGGGCTTCTCACGCTCCCATTCTTCATAGGGGTCGTGGCGTTTGTGGCTGCTTCCCTGGCCCTGCCCATCGCCTTCCGCAAGACCAGGCTGCCCGAGGAGGCCTGACCACCATCAGCAATCGATAGTCTCTCTCGGAAGGCCCGACCACGGATAAATAGAACAGAGAAAGGGAAAGGCTCGTGGCTGAGAGAAAGAAGATTGTGGCTACGGATATGATTATCCCGGATAATCTCGCGAGAAGGGTTGCGATTGCAGGAAATGGTCGATACGTCCTCAGGCCCATCGATAGGCTCAACGACACGGAGAAGAAGGACGTCGAAGTACTTGTCCTGCTCAGCAGCGCTCTGGTAACCGGGGAGCTCTTCCGAGAGATGCCGAACGTCAAGTTGCTCCAGTCGGTGACCGCCGGCGTGGACTTCATCGATTTTGCCGCCATACCCGCACAAGTTACCCTCTGCTCCAACGCAGGAGCATACAAGGAGCCAATAGCCGAGCACGTGTTCGGGATGATCCTCTATTTCGGAAGGAACCTAGTCCGCAACCATGAGCGGCTGCGGAACGGAATCTTCGAGAGTTCGGCAGACGGAATATTCCTGCGGGAGAAGACGATTGGGATAATCGGCGCGGGTGGGATAGGCCAGTCGGTCGCAAGGGTGGCCAAAGGCTTCAACATGAGGACAATGGGAATCAACACCTCCGGCCATCCAGTCCAGAACTTCGACGTCGTCTGGAAGATAGACCGCCTCGATGACCTCTTAAGACAGTCGGACATCGTTGTAATCTCCATTCCTCTGAACAACCACACGAGGCACCTCATCGACGCGCAGAAGCTCGGGCTCACGAAGGAGGACTGCATTCTCATCAACGTCGCCCGGGGCGCAATCATTAAGCAGGACGCCTTGTACTTGCGCCTGAAAGAGCACCCTCGGTTCAGGGCCGGTATCGATGTATGGTGGAAGTATCCGAGGAAGGGTGAGAGGTTCTCACTGGATTTTCCGTTCTTCGACCTTCCGAACTTCCTTGCCTCGCCCCACAACGCAGACGGCGTCCCCGGGGCCGTCGGGCACGGTCAAGAGAGCGCCTTCCAGAGTGTGATTAGATACCTAGATGGGGAGGCTCCAGAAAGAACCGTCAACAAGGCCGATTATCTTGGTTCCAGGCAACCGGCCGATCACTAGGGCTGCAGCTGTCGAGCAGTGATTCGCGATGGAGGAAGAGATGGACAAGCTGCTGGACCTCTTCAGAGAGGAGGGGGTTGAGTACCAGCTCTACGAACACGAAGCGGTCCACACGTCGGAAGACGCCTCTAGGGTTCGCGGGGTGGAGCTCAGGTCGGGAGTGAAGGCCCTGGTGTTGAAGTCGGAGGACGGGCGCTACTTGCTGGCGGACCTTGCCGCGGACCGCAAGGCTGACCTCAAGAAGCTTCAGGAGGCTGCCAAGGTGAGGAAGCTGCATTTCGCCGCAAGAGAAGAGGTCATCTCGGTCACTGGGTGCGAGCCGGGTTCCGTCCACCCGTTCGGAGGGCTGTTTGGTCTTTCGACCTACCTAGATCCCTCTGTCCTCGGGAACGAGTACGTCAACTTCAACATTGGGCTTCTGACCAGGAGCGTGCGCATCCGGAGGGAAGACCTGACACGGCTGCTCGGTGCCGTCGTCGTAGAATTTGCGAAGAACTCCTAACCGCTTCTTAGGATAATCTTCTCAGCGTTCAGAAGCCTCAGACCCAACCAGAGCAGCACCGCGAGGAAGATGGCATTCACGGGTACGACCGACCCGACGGAATGACTGCCACCACTGAGGATGCATGAGCAATCAAGCATTGGGGCCGGAGCATTAATCTCCCGCCCATCCGCCACGACAACCGGCAGAACTTTGCCGGAATCTGAACCACTCTATTCTATCAGGATGTGCAGAGAAGGAGACTTGGAGGGTGTCCTGAAGATAGAGAATGAGTCGTTTCCGGACCCCTATGATAGAGATGTATTTTCAACGCTCCTACAGTCCGAACCTGAAGGTTTCTTGGTGGCGGAGTGCGATGGTGGCGTTGTGGGATACGTCGCCTCTTCTGCGAGGTACGGGCTCATATTCTCGCTGGCAGTCTCCGCGGGCCATAGAAGGAAAAGGGTCGGTTGGCTGCTCATGGAAGCAGTCCTCGGTTACCTCCGAGGTCGGACCGAGACGGTCTCGCTGCAGGTGAGGGTCGGCAACTTCGCAGCGATCGACCTCTATCGGCACTTCTCATTCAGGGAAGAAGGAAGATTGAGAGGGTACCACTCCGACGGCGAAGACGCGCTGGTGATGTGCCTAGATCTCCGCTCTCACTAAGTCGACATTACGCGTCAGTGGAAGGTGGAGGGGGTATGACGTCTTGTGCCGAGTTTGTGGTTGGTTTCTCAGGCCTCATCGCATTAGACTCGTCGAGTTGCTTCTGGAGCCTTTTTGACTTCTTGTAGTAGTACCAATAGGCGTAGAAAAGCGCAGGAGCGAAGAAGATATCGAAGGACCCTAGGAAGACTGCGGCGAAGAACACTAAGAGGACCAACAATATCGTCCTCGTGTAATCAATGAATGAGGGAGTATTACTCATGCTTTGCCACCAGTTGGTTCTCTTGACTCTGTGTTAAGTCTTGGGGTGCGATTCCCGAGAAGTCCCGCTCGTCTTCTCATGGTGTCATAGCTCCTGGGCGCATCTCTTTCATTAACGACGATTATCAGCTCGGGGACGCAGTGCACGAACTCTATCATTTCCATGCGGTCCATTGCAGACTCGGTGGTATCGGCCCAATATGTTAACGCGAACCATTAAACACGGACGGTGCCCCGGATTCTGCATTTGATTCACACGACCTCCAAGTTCCGAAGAGAAGAGCATTGAAGAACCCAAACTATTTACCACTAGGAGGAAAGCCGACACCAACTTGGCGAGCTCCCTTTCTTCCACTCCTTCCTGGCTCAGTAAGTACGTCGATGTCATAGACTCCCGCGTGTCGGGTCTCTTCGGTGCTGGCGATTCCTCACTTGAGGTGGCGGTGAAGGGGGCCCTGTATGGGGGCAAGCGCATCAGGGCCGTGTTGTCCCTTCTCTGGTGCGAAGCGGTCTCCGGTGGATACGAGGCCGCAGTGCCGGTCGCGGTCGCCTACGAGCTGGCCCACGCGGCCGCATTGGTCCAAGACGACATCCTCGATGAATCAGAGTTCCGACGTGGAGAGAAGTCAATCGTCGGGAAGCACGGTCTGCGCCCTGCCATACTCGCGTCAAACTTGCTCTTGGCTCAGGTACCGCGCCAGATTGCCGGCTACGGTTCTTCGGATTCGGGCGGTGAGACCCTCAGAATGCTGTTCGACCTGCTCGGGGAGTCGTTCGGCGCCGCGGTACTCGGAGAGTTCCTCGACCTTGAGATGGCGAAGAAAGACTCGGTGAGCCAGAGCGACTATGAGTACGTAATCAAGATGAAGACTGGGGCTCTGATAGCGGCCTCTTCGGCGAGCGGCGTCATCGTAGGAGGAGGGGTTAACAAGACAGCCACGATCAAGACCGCCTACGACTTCGGCGAGTGGCTGGGGATGGCTTACCAAGTCCACGACGACCTCCTCGACATCGTCGGGGACGAAAAGACCTTGGGGAAGCCGGTCTTCGCCGATATCAAGGGCGGCAAAAAGAACATAATCCTGATTCATGCATTGGAAAGGTCCTCCGAAGTTGATCGACTCTTCCTCCGAGAACTCCTCGGCAGGAACAGGGGGTTCGACGATTCGGAAATCGAGAGGGTGCGGAACCTTCTCTCGCAGCATGGATCCGTGGAGTATGCTCAGGGCGTGGCAGCCTTGTACGCGGAGAATGCTCGCAGACTGCTCGAGACCGCTGATGTCGGAGCGACTAGAACCAAACTCCTGGAGCTCTCGGACTACGTCACCACGCGAAAGTACTGAGGCAGGAAGATGGTTCAGCGTCCAAGGAGACTCCGTCGCCATCCCGGTCAGTGTCTCTCGGTAGCTAGGATTATCTACAAGCTCAGGGCAATGGAAACGAATTGGAGAATGATAGGGACGTGAGACTCGCCGCCAGTCTCGTGCGGACCTCCCGTGCACTGGAGATTCTCACGGTGGTGCTGGTCCTCTTTGTCTCCCCCCTCTCATTCGTCGTCTCCCTACCATTCGGCATAGCACCAGTGACGTGGCTCTCGCTCTGGTTGCAATACGTCTTCATCTTCGCCGTCCTCGCTATCCTCATCGCCGTGATAGGATTCGCGGCCGCTTCCTCTTACCGGGTAAGGGCTCGAGCGATTCGAAGGTCGATTCAGAAACACTGATCGGAATTACTTACCGTGGACCACTGAATAAGCGGGCACCGGTTTGGCACCCTTGTAGGAAGACCTCTCCAGCATTCTTTGATAGGCCTCCTCCTCAAGAAGCGTCGGTTTCGGCTGGAATCGACCCCCTTGGTCGCCCTCTTGGATGTTGAAGCGGACCCGTATGGCAAGGTCGTCAGCGGGGTTAGAGCTTTCGTAGTCTGGGTCCCACCGGACCTCGCCGTCAGGGAATTCTTCGGCGAAACTCCTGAGGAACTGCGGGAGCTTGATCAGCCATAGTCCATGGGCCTGAGATTCCAATCCTTCTTTCCAGTAGACCGGCACGACTATCCTCTCCAACAATCTGCTCGCTGTGAGGCTCTTGGCCGCCTCTCTGTCAACCCCTATGGATACCAGAGACTTGTGAAGCCTTTTGGCGTCACCGCTCAACGAAGCGTCACCCCTGTTCTTTGCCAAGATTGGGAAAGCCAGAAACCACGGACATAAATCATTATACTTTCATGCATCAACTTATTCATCTGAGTAGGATTCGGTAGTAGCTTCAGGTATCTGTCACAGTCCGTTTGCCCCCGCGGCACCTCTCTCAGAAGCATCAGTGAATCCACCGACCCAATCTCTGAGACGGTTCCGAATTCCGTGGAGAAGGGTCCCGCCACCGAAAATTAGTTAATCCACAGGGGTGCGGCTGAAATCCAGAGTGCCTATCATCAGAATCGGGGCGCATCGCATCGAGTACTCGGTGACGATGGGGACAAGCCGGCGCTACACCTACTTCCGGTTCAGGGCAGACAAGACTCTCGAGATTGTGTTGCCCCGTGGAAGGAAGGTGGACCTCACCAGCGCCATAAGGAACAGGCAGACTTGGATAGTGAAGCACTTTGAAGAGATGTCCCAGAGCAGGAGAATCCTCGACGAGGAGCAGGTGATGTTCGACGGGGAGCACTTGAAGTTGATATTCGAGGAGAGCCAAGAGAAAGAGGAGCTTCTCCACGATCCGATAAGAAAAGAGGTAGTCATCAGGTCGAGCCAGAGGTCCCGGGTCAGGGAGCTTGTGAGACGGTGGTTCCTGAAGGAGACATCTAGATACGTGGTTGGAAAGCTCGGGGAGCTCTCCAAGGAGCTTGACGTGAAATACCGCCGGGCGGACGTACGGCAGATCAGGAACTGGGGCTACTGCACAAGAGACGGACGCCTCTCGTTCAACTGGCAGCTGATCGCCCTCCCGGAGCGGCTCCGAGAGTACATCATATTGCACGAACTCGCCCACCTCTCAGAGTTCAACCATTCATCGGCGTTCAAGGGTAGGCTCGCGGTCTTCTGCCCTGACTATCGGCAGAGGGAGAAGGAACTCGACAAGATTGCGCCGTTCTGAGGCCCTCCACCAAGCCAGAAGGCGAGTTAAGAAGCCCTAAATGCTCGGGAATTCGGAGAGTTTAACGAATGTCTTGTCTACTAGAAAGATTACGATGATACTGGTAGGGCTCCTCCTGCTTCTTCTGGATGCTGTGTTTGCGCTCCAAGGTGATGGCGTGATTGGCGGAGGTTCGCTCATGGAAAACAATCCGAACTTCATCTACATCGGGTCCTTCGCTGCCCTGGTCGGCATAGTCTTGGCCGTCCTCGGCATCTGGCCCCGGCCGGGTATGCAGTCCCCCGCCAGCACCGGCCCACAGGTCTAGTCCATGCAGAATCATCTAGACATCTGAGAAGACTGTTTATAGGCGGTTGGTGGAACCGGCCAATCACCGCTTTGACTGCAGAAAGGCTTCCGAATAGACTGGCCAACGAGAAGAGTCCCTATCTCCTCATGCACTCGCACAACCCCGTGGACTGGTTTCCGTGGGGTGACGAAGCCATACGCAAGGCAAAAGCGGAGGACAAGCCGATTTTCCTGAGCATAGGCTACTCCACCTGCCACTGGTGTCACCGCATGGAGGCGGAGTCCTTTGAGAATGAGAAGATTGCTGCTGTACTCAACGAGCGTTTCGTACCGGTAAAGGTCGACAGGGAAGAGAGACCCGACCTCGACGAGGTCTACATGAAATCAGTGATTGCGATAAACGGGCAGGGAGGCTGGCCACTTTCGGTCTTCCTGACCCCAGACCTGAAGCCCTTCTACGGAGGGACCTACTACCCACCTACTCCGGCGCACGGGCTACCAGGCTTCCCGCAGCTGCTCGATTTCATCTCGGAATTGTGGAGGACCAGGAGAGACGAAGTCGTCAACAACTCCGAGGAGCTCGTGAGTCACTTGGCGGACAACTACGAGCTCCACGCCAGGGACACGCTTGAAAGGTCAAGTATGATTACTGCCTATGCGGAGTTGGTCTCCAGCTTGGATGAGCAGTTTGGAGGCTTCAGCGGCGCGCCGAAGTTCCCCCTCCCAAACTATCACGAGTTCCTGCTGCGATATTACATCCGAACCAAGAAGGACCCCGCGTTGCACGCCGTGAAGAAGACGCTGCAAGCGATGGCCTCCGGGGGGATACACGACCAGCTTGGAGGCGGCTTCCATCGCTACTCCACCGACCGATACTGGCTGGTTCCGCACTTCGAGAAGATGCTCTATGACAACGCACTGCTCGCCCGGGTCTACCTTGAGGCTCACCAAGTGACCGGCGAATCCGCCTTCCTAGCTACGGCCGTCGATACGCTCGAGTGGATGCTGAGGGAGATGAGGGGTCCAGAGGGTGGATTCCACTCGGCGCAGGACGCCGACACCCCGGACGGGGAAGGCTACTACTACACCTGGACACCAAAGGAGACCGAAGCGTTGCTAGGCAGGGAGAACTCCGCGATAGTCGACGAACTCTTCGGGGTCGTCCCTGACGGCAACTTCGAGGGCGGACGGTCGATTCTGCACGTCGCGAGTTCCATCGAGAGGGTCGCCTCCAAGCACGGCATCGATCCTGAAAGGGCGAAGGATATCGCAAGGGAATCGAGAACAAGGCTCCTGGACGCCCGTCAGAGGAGAACCCGCCCCGCAGTTGACGACAAGGTCATCTCCTCGTGGAACGGGCTTGCCATGTCTGCACTCGCGTGCGCCTACCAGGTCACCGGGGAGAAGCGGTACTTGGACGCCTCTTCGAGGGCAGCTGACTTCATCCTGGGGACGTTGGTCGTCTCAGACAAGCTATTCAGAAGATACAGGGACGGGGCGGTCGCGGTGGAGGGGACGCTCGAGGACTACTCCTTCCTGGCCGCAGGGCTGTTGGACCTATACGAAGCTGGCTTCGACCCTTCCTACCTCAGGGGAGCGATCAGGATGGCCGAGAAGATGGCCGAGCTCTTCTGGGACGCCAGCGGAGGGGGCTTCTTCATGAGCTCCGCGCCGGACGTCCTGGTCAAGGTCAAAGAAGGATATGACGGTCCGACCCCATCGGGCAACGCCGTCGCGGCGCTAGTGCTCCTGCGTCTTTCGGAGTTCACTGGACGACGGGATTTCAGAGAGAAGGCCGAGAAGACCCTGAAGGCCTTCGGAGAAGAGATGGAGTCCTCGGCGGTCTCACACAGTGACATGCTCTGCGCGCTCGACTTCTGGTATGGTTCAAAAGAGATGGTGGTCGCTGGCCCAATGGGGGAGAAAGTGATGCAGGATATGGTCAGGGAAATCCAGAGGCGCTTCCTCCCCAACAAGGTCCTCGCACCTGCCGCTAGCAGCGTCCCCGAGACCTCCTCCCTCACGGATGGGAAGGCAGAGATTGACGGAAAGCCTGCCGTCTACATCTGCGAGAACTTCGCCTGCAAGAGTCCAATCACTGAGCTCGAGTCCCTGAAGAAGCAGCTGGAGGGCATGACTTGAATCAACAGCGAGTGGATGTGTGAATCGTGAGAGCCTCGATACTGATAGACCCAGAGCGGCCCAAGGTGAAGAGGGAAGAGGTCCTCATCATGCTCAGGGAGGCAGGGATCCATGTCACTCAGAGGAAACCCAACGTCGGGGTGGTTGTCGGCGGGGACGGCATCTTCAGTGACTACGGTAGGCTAATCTCCATACCCCTCCTCTTCGTTGGGGTGAGGTCCGCGGAACCAACTGCCTCCCGAGGGTACCTCGCTGAGGTTCATCTCGACCACCTCCCAGAGGCATTGAAGGAGATCAAGAGGAAGAGATACAGGATTGTCGAGTACAAGCGCCTCCAGGTAGAGATCAACGGGGTCGTGAGGGGCGAGGTCTTCACAGACGTCTTCTTGGAGAAAGGTGCCGACAGCAACTGTCTCAGATATCACCTCGATGTGAAGGGAAAGGGGCTAGCGTTCACAGACTCGGCAATTGCCAACGGGGTAATCATCTGCACGAGCGCGGGCTCGACCGGCTACTACTCCTACATCGACAGGCTGGACAGAGGCGAACAGTTGGAGCCGGACAGCCACACATCGATTGGCAGGAACGAAGTCGGGGTGTGCCACATCGCTCCGGTCCTGACAACTCGCGACGACACCCGCGAAGCACCTCTCCGGTACACGGTTCCTTGGGGGTCTTCCTTCAGACTCAGGCTCACTCGAGACGCAGACGCGCGGCTCTTCGGAATCATAAAGTCGAGGAACGGCATCCGCGTGAGAGTGGGAGACTTCATCGATGTACGACCCAGCGTCAATACCACTCGAGTAATCAGGCTGGAACGAGGTTTCGGGTAGCCAGTCGTTCCAGCAGGTCCTTCAACCCTGACCTGTCCGCGACCAGTGGTGTCCCATCAATATCCGTCCTTATGGTCTCTTGGTCCTTCAGGCCGTTCCCAGTGGCCACGCAGACCACGACCGCATCCTTCTCCAGCCTGCCGCCAATCTCCTTGAGCGCGGCTATGGGCGCAGCGCTTGCCGGCTCCACAAAGATGCCCTCTCTAGAGGAGAGCAGCTTCCTCGCCGCGGTTATCTCGTCGTCCGTCACCGTGAGGACCATCCCATCTGACTCTCTCAGCGCGGCGAGTGCCTTCTTCCCGGAAGCGGGTCTGCCAATCCTTATCGCAGAGGCAACGGTGTTGGGGCTCTGAACCGGTGTTATGGTATCGCTTCCCTTCCAGAATGCCCTCGCTATCGGCGACGCGCCTTCAGACTTGCACGCCGACCATGCGCGGGAGCTCACCGGTAATCCCGAAGGCCTTGAGCTCCTTGAATCCCTTCCAAATTGCGCTTATGTTACCGGCATTTCCCACCGGTAGGACGACGTAATCGGGGACAGAGAAGCCCAGTTGTTCGTATATCTCGAAGGCCGCCGACTTCTGCCCTTCCAGCCGGTAGGGATTCACCGAGTTCATCCCCGAGAAGCCCGGGAGCCCTGAGATGGTCTGCAGGAGCATCGAGAGGGCATCATCAAATGTCCCATCGACCCTGATTATCGTGGCACCGTATGCGGTCGCCTGCACCATCTTCCCGGAGGCGACCTTCCCAGCGGGGACGATTATGGCAGCAGTGACCCCGGCCCGCGCGGCATAGGCCGACATGGAAGCCGAGGTGTTTCCGGTCGAGGCACAGATCAAGACCCGGACGCCTGACTGCACTGCGCGGGTCACCGACACCGTCATCCCCCTGTCCTTGAAGGAGCCCGTCGGGTTCTGCCCCTCATTCTTCACGTACAGGTTCCTAACCTTGAGTTCCTCCGAGAGGTTTACGGTCTTTATGAGAGGGGTGCCTCCCTCTCCAAGTGAGACTGGACGTGTGTCTGCACCGAACGGGAGTAGGGCGCGGAACCTCCATATCCCCTGTCCGGGCTTGCCAAAGACCTCTGCCCGAGACAATGAGCCGCCCTCCCTGACGGCCTCCAGGAGGCCGTTGCAATGGGAACAGGTGTAGCCCGGCGGGTCCGACTCGAAGACAGATCCGCAGTCTATGCAGCGGAGAGTCCAGCCAGCCGCGACTTTCATATCTTCGCGGCCCCTCCTCCGACCTTGGTCACGAAGCCGTCCGACTCGACCGCTTCCTCGCCGAATCCTGCCACCATGTTGTCCATCACCGCGCGCGGGTCGTGCTTGCGCCGGTCGAGTATGGCCAGCATCGAAGGCCCTGCCCCGCTTATGCAGACGCCGGCCGCGCCCGCCTCCACGGCGTGCTTCTTCACCGAGTCATAACCGGGTATCAGTTTCTTGCGGGCCTCTTCCACGACCCTGTCGCTCATCCCCGATCCAATCATCTCGATGTCGCCTCTCGCGAAGCCCGAGACGATAAGGCTGGCGTTTGCAACGTTTGAAACCATCATATTCAGTCCAATCCTCTTAGGGAGGACGGACCGGGTATACTCGGTCTTGCGCTCTGGGAGTTCTAGGACGGGAGTAACCACGACGAGAGACATGTCCCCGGGAGGGTCGTACCTGATGGCAGAAGGCCTGCCCGTCACCCTCACCACCACGAAACCACCTAGGACAGAGGCCGAGACATTATCATAGTGCGCCGCCCCAGAGGTCACCCGCTCTCCCTCTCCCGAGTAGAATATCATATCGTTGCCGCTCATGCCAAGACCGAAGAGTTCGTTCATGCCGAATGCGGCCGCCGCCGCCGACGCACCGCTGCTACCCATACCAAGTCCTATGGGTACCCCCTTTGTAATCTCGACCCCTATTCTCTTCCTGATTCCAAAATCTCGGGCTATCGCCAAACAGACCACCCCGGCGCCGTTCTTTGCGGCAGGAGTGGGCGTCCTCACCTCTCCAACATGTTCTATCTCAACCGAGAGCCTCTGCGCACTCTCCGACCTCAGGGTGATCCTGTCCCTCGGCCTGTCCAGCGCCAGAGCGAAGACGTCGAAACCTGGCCCAAGGTTCGCGGAGGATGCGGGCGCTTCCACTGTGACCTTCAATTCTCTCGCGTGTGACGATTAGCGAATTATATGACTATTGGTCTTTCTCCGCAAAAACGGACAAACGCTTTTTAGTGTTCACAGGCTTCTGGGCGACAGTACCGTCTTGCCCGCAGAGAACGCGCTCCAGCCCAGAGCATACCAACAGAACATCGCCGAGGTCGCCTTGCGGACCAATACGCTGGTCGTTCTTCCGACGGGCCTTGGAAAGACCATGATTGCCATGATTGTCGCAAAGGCGAGGCTGGAGAAGTTCCCAAAGGGCAAGGTCGTGATGCTCGCACCAACCAAACCCCTCGCACTGCAGCACTACGAGACTTTCAAGCGGATGATGGGCATCAAGGATGGGGAGATAACGATAATGACCGGAGAAACGCATCCTGAAGAGCGCAGCTACCTCTGGAGGAGGTCAAAGTACGTCTTCGCGACCCCCCAGACGGTCAGGAACGACCTGAGGGCCGGCAGAGTCGAGTTGAACGAGACCGTGCTATTGGTCTTCGACGAGGCCCATCGCTCGGTCAAAGACTACTCGTACACGCAGCTCGCCGACCTCTACAAGGATCAAGCCTGGAACCCCCTGATAATGGGGCTGACCGCGTCCCCTGGTGGTTCAAGGGCGAAGGTCGACGAGATAATGCGCAACCTCTACATTGAGAAGGTCGAGATCAGGTCAGAAGACGATGAGGACGTAAAGCCGTACGTGGAGAGGACCAAGCTGGAAGGAATCAAGGTCGCCCTCCCGTCAGAGTACTCGTCACTAATCCGAGCCCTTAGGGACGTCTACAATGAGAAGGTCAACAGGCTCGTGGAGGCAGGGTTCCTGCCGAAGACGCGCCTTACGAAGACGATGCTCCTCGCCGCCAGGGGAACAATTCTGTCTAGGCTGAAGGCCGCCGACGCTAGCGGAGCGAACAAGGGATACTTGTTCGGTTCCCTGATCAACCAAGCCCAAGGAATCATGGTACTCCACGCCGTCGAGCTTCTGGAGACGCAGGGACCGGCGGTGCTGGAGAAGTATCTTGTCAGGTTCAGGGAGAAACCGGGGCAGGGGAAGTCGGCGCAGGCGCTGCTGAAAGACAAACGCTGGCTCTTCGTCGAGGAGGAGGTCAAGAAACTGCGGGGCATCCCGAACCCCAAACTCGAGAAGGTGGCGGAGATTGTGGCAGATCAGACCTCCTCCAAGCCCGACTCCAAGATTATAGTCTTCACACAGTACAGAGACACCATAGACACCATAATCGAGCGCCTGGCGGCGATTGGGGTAAGCTCGATGCGCTTCGTCGGACAGGCCAACAAGGTCGATAGCGAGGGGATGGACCAGAAGAAGCAGACGCTGACCCTAGAACAGTTCCGTGGCGGTGATTTCACTGTGCTCGTGAGCAGCAGCATAGGCGAGGAGGGGCTACACGTACCAGACGTCGACCTCGTCGTCTTCTACGAGGCCGTTCCCTCTGAGATAAGGTCGATTCAGAGGAAGGGGCGGACGGGGAGGACCCGGCCGGGCAAGGTCATAATACTCCTTGCCGAGGGGACGGTGGATGAGGCCTACTACTACAGCAGCGTGAGCAGGGAGAGGTTCATGAAGAGCCTCGTCTCAACCGGGGAAATCAAGAAGCCGGAAAGAAAGGCCAAGCCGTCGACGCTGCTCGACTACATGTGACCGAGGTCGGGGCTCGCCTGAATCATGGCGTCCTTGATGCCATCGAAAATCTCCTTGACCTTCTTCTCTGCGAAACCCTTGAGGATGCTCGAGCCGATCCCAGCCATTACGCCCGTTATCTCCAAGTCAGAAGCCCACTTCATCTTCGTGGCTGTGTCGCCCTCTAGGTCGAGGTCACTCGTAATCTTCAAATTGCTACCGCTGCCCATTCCTTCCACATACAGTCTGGCGTGCTGAGGAGGTACCCTGTCCACAATCTTCATCTTCACGGTCATGTGCGTGGTGAGGAACGATATTCTGACCTTCATCTTGGCTTCCAAGTTGCTGTCGTCGATGACCTTGGTCTCCTCGGCTTCCGGTAGAGACTTTGCGAGGAAGCCGGAGTCCGAGAGCAGCTGAAAGACCCTCTCTCTTGGAAGGTTGATGTCTTCGAACCCTTCAAGATGAAGTTGCATGTATCTCCTCTTCGGATATCATCCTTTATCCCTTCTGATTCTACCTGTAAGCCCAGAAACCCTTTCCCGGAACCATCGACGATATTTTCAGCTCCATACATCGGTGGTCCCTTCGTGAATCCTCGCGACGCGGGTCTCGATAAAGTCTCTATCGGATGGCGAGGTCCCGGTCGGATAGACTCCCTCGAAGGACATGAGCGTGGCGCGCAGGAGACCAATGCAGAAGGTCAATCCAATCCGGGACAGGAACGACATGGCCATACGAGGGGACCTCCACGTATGAAAGCCGGTCTTCTCGCTGAGGGAAGGCTAGACGCCCAGTGATCTTCCCGCGAGAGCGGCAACTGCAACGACGTATGCGTAGTCGTAAATCCTCAGCAGGTAGACCGCATTCTTCCAGGCGGAGGATTCCCTGCTCATGATTGCGAGGTGGTGCATTATTACGACACAGAGGCCGATGAAGACTAACAGACCCAGGGCGAACAGGTTTATCGTCGAGCTCTGGATGAGGTCAGACTCCACGAGTGGGGTCTCCAACCAACGCTAAACTCGACCTTCAGATTATTAAGCTGTCAGCGCAACGGATAATCATGAACCGGGGCATCCAGCCCCTCGCACGGAGAATCTTCGAGGGACTGTCACCATCTTATGATAGGGTGCTGGAAATCGCCACGCTCCTGCAGGACAGGTACTGGAAGAGGTGGCTCTTGGAGGAAGCTTCCGTCGGTGAAGGAGAAGCGGTCTTGGATGTGGGTTGTGGGACGGGTGTCTTGGAGGAGAGCTTCGCGTCCGAATGGGGGAATATCATCGGATTGGACCTTACAGAAGAGATGCTCAGGTTCGCGCAGCGGAAGAACATACCTTCGCTCGAGTCGCTTTACCTTGGCGATGCCGAGAACCTCCCATTCAGGGAAGGCTCCTTCGACCTCGTGCTGTCCTGCTACGTCGTGAAGTACTGCAGCCCGCCACTCCTGGTCTCAGAAGCAGCGCGCGTCCTCCGGTCCGGAGGCAGGCTCGTACTCTATGATTTCTCCAGCCCTCGGGGAGCATATGCACCCTTCCACGCGTTCTACGTTTACGGGGTCCTCAGGATTCTTGGCGCGCTCCTCAGGCTGGTCGACGCCAAGGGCGCTCTCACATATGAAGCACTTCCTTCCGTGATTCAGACGCGGCGGTGGGATGAAACTTTCGAGGCCATGCTTAAGTCAGTCTGGATTCCGCGACGTTGGGAGGAAGCGACTCTCAGGGGGTGCCGCGACCGGGTTCTGGGCGACGAAATCCTAGGACCTCCGCTAAACTATTTAGTTCTCCGAAGGAGGGCATCGCGCGATGTCAGTCGTAAGTGGCGAAGAGGTCGCCGCCTCCTGCAAGGCCTTTGTTAGGATAAACCCGAATGGGGTCGACCTGGCTCCCAGCCAAGTCTCCAAGCTCCCGATGAACTCGACGATATACCTGCATGGCGACGAGAGAGGATATGTGGGGTCTGGTGAGAACCTCGTGACGGAGAAGGAGGCACTCCTTCCCGACGAATCAGGCTTCTATCTCTTCGAACGAGGATGCATGTACGAGCTGAGATTCCCAGAGGTGAGTGTTCCTGCAACCTGCACTGGTTTCGCGTTCCCGCGCTCCTCGATAAACAGGCTTGGAATCATAAAGCTGGAGTCGGCCGTCTTCGACAGTGGGTATCGCGGTGAGCCCACCCAGGTGATACTCACGCCCATCAGCGCCAAAGTCCATCGGAGCGAGGCCATGATCCAGTTGGTCTTCCTGAGGAACGAGAAGGCCGCGGCCTCTCCGTATTCAGGGTTCTATCAGAACGAGAAGGGCCGATAGAAGGTCATCTTCTCCGAGGGAGCACGACATCGCGAAAGTATCTGCAGTTCGCGCTGAGGGTGCAGGTGTTGCACCTCGGACCGACGGGCTTGCAGGTGGTCTGCCCGAACCTCACGAAGAGCTCGTTCAGTTCCAACCAGTATCTCTTCGGGACGGTTTTCATCAGGGCGAACTCAGTCTCCTCCGGCGTCTTAGTCTGAACCAGACCCAGCCTGTTTGCGATTCTGTGCACATGAGTATCGACGGGTATCGCAGGCCTGTTGAAAGCGTAGACCAAGACGCAATTTGCCGTCTTCCTCCCGACGGCGTGAAGCGTCAGCAAGCTCTCCATGTCTTCCGGAACTCTTCCTCCGAACTCATCCACCAGCTGTTTGGCGACCCTGATCACATTCTTGGTCTTAACATTGTAGAAGCCGACCGCCCTTATGAGCTCCTTCACGGATTTTGGGTCAGCGTTGGCGAGTTTCTCAGGAGTGTCATAGACCGAGAAGAGCTTCCGCGATGCTTTGCTTGTGCTCTCGTCTCTCGTCCTGTGCGAGAGGACTGTCCCGATGAGTACTCTGAACGGGTCCCCGTCCTCAGTCGACCTGAGCTCGGCAAGGGCTGTGGCGCGTCTGTCACTACTCGACGCGACCATCCTGCTGATGCGTCCTAGGATGTGACCTATTCCGAGTCCTTCGTCACCCATGGTTCTTTCCGGTACCACGCAGACACCTCCGTTACAACCTTATCCAAATCAAACACCGGTGAGTATGCGATTCTCTTCGAAGAATCCTGCTCCTCGAGGGTCAAACCGGCCTTTATCACGTCAGCGGCGTACTGTGCAACGAGGCTCTTGCCCGAGAACACGCCTTGATGTCTAACCTCCGCTGTCTTCCCGATTGCCTTCATCAACGCGCCCGTCAGCTCGTCGGCGCTCACATCGAAGGACTTTATTTGATAGGGCGTCCAGTCGCCTACTGAACTCGCGGCCCTGAGGAGCGCCTGCGCGACGTCCTTTGGGTGTGTGACCGAGAGCCTGGCTGAGCCACCGGAAGGGAGGACGACCTTGCCTTGCCCGATCATCTTCAGGATTGGCGTGACAATCGTGGTTTCTCTCGAGCCGACGGCCTTTGCCGCTCGGACGATGCGAACCTGCAGCTCCGGGTGGGCCCTTCCGAACTCGGCGACTATTGCTTCGCCGTCAAGCTTCGCGCGCTGGTAATCATCGGTCGGTTGTGGGAGGCGTTCCTTTGTGATGGTCCTTCCCATTCCGAAACCGTAAACGTCGAGAGTGCTCAGATGGACGAACGTCTTGGTTCCGTGCTCCACCGCTTCCTCCAGCAGATTCCTGAGGCCCTCATTGTTGAATCTAGCGTACTCCTCATGAGTCCTCCCAGGCGGTGGTGAAGCGAGGTTGTACACAACATCGACCATTTGCAGTGGCTCGTGAAGAGTATGTCTGTCCATGATGTCGGCGTCCAAGCATTGTATCCCGCACTGATCCATTATCCTCAGGTGCGACCCCTTCCTGAAGATTCCCTTGGAGATCTCCCCCTCTGTGAAGAAGTACTCAGCAAGGTGGCCGCCTATGAATCCTGTGCCCCCGACGATGAGGTTCGTTCTCTGGCCTCCTTGTCGACCTACTGCGGGGGCTTGAGTCCGGCCTTCGGCTTTATCTCGAAATCGCCGCCGACGAGCTTCATCTGCAAATCCTCCTCGAACTTCGGGAGGTCCCCGAAGACCGCCTTCAGCTTCTTCTTGGCCACGGGTGAGAGGCGAGGCGCGACATTCTGGCCGCCGTAGCGTCCATACGCGATACCCGTAAACCGAATCTTTTGTCCTGCCACTTCGATGTACCCTCGAAGGATGTTTGCGATGTCTCCTCCGGTGACCTCATCTATCACGACGCCATAGGCGGGGAGGTCACTCCTTCTCTGGGGTCTCAAGATGTTACCACCGAGGAACCGAAGTATATGAAGAGTGAGGGACTGCTACTCCGAGATGAGCGGGTACCTGAAGTCTTCCTTGTATGTGTTCAATACTAGGTGCGTGTTGGTCCTCTCAACGTGCGGGACGGCTAAGAGCTCCTTGGCGAACTTGCTGACCTCGTCCCTGTTCCTGAACTTGGAGACGACTATGCTGTCCTCGATACCGGTGACATCGTAGACGGCGCACACCGAGTTCAACTTCGCAATCTTCTCCTGCACCTCTACCAGCTTTCCCTTGGAGACGGTCACTTCAGTGATTGTGGTGATTTCATATCCGAGTTTCTCTTGGTTTAGGAGCACGGAGTAGCCCTTGACTATCCCTTCCCCCTCCATCTTCCTAACCCGCTGGGCGACCGTGACCACTGAGACACCAGTCTTCTTGGCGAGGTCCCTGAACGACTGGCGGCCGTCGAACTCGAGCGCCTTGAGGAGCGATCTGTCCAGATTGTCGAGTTTCATTTGTGAGCAACAGTCCCCTGCTTCTAGGCATTTGATAAGCATTTTTTGAAGGAATCTGAACAAATGTAAAATCGTGGAGTAACACTTATAACCGCTGATTCGGGAAGCGGCCTGTTGCCTTTCGATAGGTCGCCAAAGGGGTATGTTCCAAGAGTCAGGACTCCAAAACAGATTGTGGAAACTGTGGCGTCAAAGGGTATACGGTTCATCGACCTGCAGTTCACGGACGTTCCGGGTCGTACCCAACACGTCACGATTCCAAATAACATGCTCGATGTGGATGCCTTCAGGGACGGCGTCCCGAAGCTCGACGGCTCTTCCATCAAAGGATTCGCCGAGATTTTCGATTCGGACATGCTCCTGCTCCCAGACCCCTCCACGTTCGGGATTATTCCCTGGGGTGATGAGCGCTTCCCGACAGCAAGGATGATCTGCGATGTACACTGGGGCTACCAGAAGGGAAGATTCTCCAGAGACCCCCGATACGTCGCTCAGAAGGCCGAGGAAGCGGTCAGGTCGGCGGGCTTCACGGAGTCGTACTGGGGACCCGAGATGGAGTTCTTCGTCTTCGATACTGCCACCTGGGATGTTTCGAGCCCGTTCGGTACGAGCTACAAAATCACATCCGTAGAGTCGGCCAACGAGGCCCGGGGTACGAACTATCCAATCAGGTTCAAGGAGGGGTACTACCCCGTTCCCCCGTCCGATACTCTTCAGGACTACAGGAGCGAGGTCGCATATCACCTCGACGAGTCGTTCGGCGTCGTCAACGACGCACACCACCACGAGGTCGCTACAGCGGGACAGTGCGAGATCAACATCTACAGGGACGCACTCGCGCCAGCTGCCGACAGCATTGTCACCTACAAGTACGTGATAAAGAACGTCGCATCGAAGAGAGGGATGATAGCGACGATCATGCCGAAACCCATCTTCGGCGACAACGCCTCGGGCATGCACGTATCCTCCAGCCTCTGGAAGGGCGACAAGAACGCCTTCTACGACGAGAAGGACGAGTACGCGAATCTGAGCCAGACAGGAAGGTACTACGTGGGAGGGCTCCTTGCCCACAGCAGGGCCCTTTGCGCAATCACCAACCCGACGACCAACTCCTACAGAAGGCTCGTCCCGGGCTACGAAGCCCCGGTCTACGTGGCGTGGAGCAGAGGGAACAGGTCCGCGAACGTGAGGATTCCGCTCCACTACAAGGGTAGGTCGGGCATGAAGGGGAAGAGGGCCGAGTTCAGGACGCCCGACCCGTCCACCAATCCGTACCTGGCGTTCGCGGCTATCGCCTCGGCCGGCCTCGACGGCATCAAGCACAAACTCGACCCAGGAGACCCAGTGAACGAGGACATCTACGAGCTCTCTCCGAAGAAGAGAAAGGAGCTGGGTGTCAAGGAACTCCCCGGGAGCCTCCTCGAGGCAATCGAATCTCTCAAGAGCGACTCGGCGTTCCTCAAGGGCGTCTTCTCGGACGACCTCATCGAGATGATGATCGAGCTGGAGATGGCGAACTACAGAGCTGTCTCCGCAAGGCCGCACCCCTACGAGTTCTATCTCTACTTCGATATTTGACTAGATGTCTGAGTAGATGTAGAACTCGCTCCGAAACACTCTGCAGCAGAGCCTGGCTCAAATCTGCTCCCTTGCATCTTGTACTAGCCATTCTTCGCTGTAGGCCGACGTACTTGTCATCACGAAGAGGCGGTCATCGATGAAGACGAGAGTTCAAGTCCCTTCCGGTCCATGCCCTCTTCTGAGACTGACGTTGTGATCGAGGAAGAGAGCTATCAGATTCATCGTGTTGTCGATGATTAACTCTCTTTGGGGACCCAATGGGTTTGAAGCTGTTCCTCTTAGTTCCATCTCCGATAGCAATCCATTATTCACCATGGTCACATATTGAACGATGACCGGGTCTTCCAAATCGTTCCTTATTGACTTATCCTCCTTGCCCTTGCGTACCGCTTTCACCCACAACTCACCGTTCCTCAAAAACTGAACAAAGAATTCAAAGAAATGAGGCTCCTCAAAGTACTTCTCGAATTCGGCATCTTCTATTGGAGACAGGTCGTGAGTGAGCTTGTTAAACGCAGACAGTCCTATTTTCTCGCTCATGGTCTCAATAATGGACTCGGGCTTCCAGTTCATGCTCTTAATGTGGTCAAAAGTTGCATTCGTGATCTTCAGCACTATTGGATTATCGATACCATCTTTGAACGTCATTGCGCACAGGAACAGAACCTGCTCTTTCCCGGACAATTCAGCGGGTAGAGTCGCAACGACCTTTTCGTTGAGTTCTTTGATGACCTTGTTACCGACGGCAAAGAAGACAGCGTTCTTGTTCTCAAAATAGTTGTAAATTGTCGTCCGGCTTACAAAGGCCGCTTCGGCAATATCTTCCAGAAGGATCTCATTCGCGGGTTTCTCAGAGTAAAACCTCTCAGCCACAGCGAGAATCTCTTCTCTCGTCCTCTCTTTCTTCCTGTATCGCAATTGCCTTTTCTTTTTGGAGCCATCGTCTTGTACTACTTTCATGATGTGCCCTTGTGGACGGCTCCAAGACGTAACTTATAAAGAATTTTACAAAGAGTCGATATCAGCACGTCAAGTGCATAACTGTACACAGTGTCAATCTTTATATATAGTGTGCGTGAACCAGATGACCATGTCTCAGATTGCAACTGAAGGAGAGAAGTCGATGAATGAGGAGAAGAGCTTTCTGCGGTGGGGAGGCCTGGCCGGTATTCTGGCCGGGGTCTTTTTCCTTTGCACCATCGTCACGTTGATTGAGTTCGGGCCTTCGACAACTGCCACCACGCCCGCGGCATTGATCAATAACTTCCCCAATGTCAGGACAGGCCTCGCGGCGGGTAATACCCTGTACTTCTTGGTAAGCGTAGGGTTCGTCGGTCTCGGCCTTGGCCTGTATCGGGCCCTCCGCGGGACGGGTATAGCGCTCTACGGAACGGTCCTGTATCTTCTTGGCGTAGGAGTGACCTTTGTGGAGACCACCACCCAAGTCGCTTTCGACCCCATCTCCAATCTCTATCATGCCTCCGGCGTGACAGCAGCGGACCAGCACACGCTAACCCTGATGTGGCAGTCGACCCAGGGCATGTTCAATCAGCTTGACACTTCAGCGACACTCCTCCTATCGACAGGTCTGGTCGTTCTCGGAGTTGCCATGATCAGGTCGTCGGCCTTTGGCAAATTCTTCGGCGGATTGAGCGTGGTGGCCGGGGCAGCTCGAGCTCTTGGGGATATCCTTGGTTTCGACCAATTCCACGGCATACGCTCCCTTCGCCCTTCTCGCCTTCCTTGTCTTCCCTCTAGCCTTGGGATGGAAGCTCTACAGGCTGTCAAGGGCCGCATAACGGTATCAGAGAGAGTCGATTGTCTTGATGATGAAAGCGGTCGTGTGCCCAAACTACGGGTCTCCGGATGCCCTCAAGTTCACGGAAGTAGAGAAACCCGCTCCCAAGGACGATGAAGTACTGATAGAAGTCCATGCAGCATCTGTGAACGCACTGATTGGCACATCATGAGAGGCAAACCGTCCATGATGCGCCTGATGGGCGTTGGGCTTCTAAAACCAAAGAACAAGATACTCGGGTCTGACATTGCGGGGAGGGTTGAAGCTGTCGGTAAGAGCGTGAAGAGGTTTCAACCCGGCGATGAGGTATTCGGGAACACACCGGGAGGTTTTGCCGAATATGCCTGCGCACGCGAAGACGCATTGGTGTTGAAGCCTGCCAACATATCGTTCGAAGAAGCAGCGGCCGTGACTCTGGCCGCTGTCACCGCTTTGCAGGGTCTTCGCAAAGGAAAGATCGGGCCAGGGCAAATGGTCCTGATCAATGGTGCGTCTGGCGGGGTTGGCACGTTTGCAGTTCAGATTGCCAAGTCATTCGGGGCGGAAGTGACCGCGGTGTGCAGCACCAGGAACTTGGACCAGGCTCGCTCGATTGGGGCAGACCATGTCATAGACTATACCACAGAAGATTTCACCAAAAATGGGCAGCACTACGACTTGATTCTTGCTGCCGGTGGATACCATTGGATTTCAGACTATAAGCGTGCGTTGAGTCCAAAGGGAGTCTACGTCACGACCGGAGGTTCCATGGCCCAGCTGTTCCAAGCTATGCTCCTAGGGCCATGGATGTCACTGACCGGGAGCAAGAAAATGGGTAACATAATGGCGAGGACGAATCAAGAGGACTTAGTCTTTCTGAGAGAGCTCCTTGGAGCAGGCAAGATGGTGCCTGTCATAGAAACGCGCTACCCATTGAGTCAGGTTCCTGAGGCTATTCGGTATCTCGAGCAAGGACACGCCCAAGGAAGACTCGTGATAACCTTGGAGGATGGGAAGACAGTCGCCGCAGAGTTGGTTTCGCCGAAATGACCTGGGGTGCTCGAACATTCGCTTGGGCTGGGACGAGCATTCTGCTTGCCATCAGCCTGATTGAACTGGCCGGGGGAGATTTCGCGAGCGGGGCAGGCCTCCTCGTCGTCTTCGTCGTCTCGTGGGCTGTCCTTCGTCGTCTCAAAGGGCTGGTGTACTCAAAATCTCGGGGCTGAGGCGACTTTTGCCTGAATGGCGAAGTGTAGAAACAAAAACAGATGTAGTGGTTAACCGCTACAAATACTTCGACATTTAGATGACAGGTAGAAGTTAACTTCTACATAGACTTTGACCTATGAGTGTGGATATAACTCGCACCTTCAGGGAGAGCTGTGAATGGGGATGAGTCCCCAGCCGCTCCCACCACCCCTCGTAGGTTCGTTGAGACCCACCGTTCTGGCATTAGGCATCAGAGCATTGATTCCACGTTAACATTTAACCAGGCAAGGTGGAGTCTCCATCGGGGCGAGCGCTTGTCCACTGATGTGACCGAATGACCTCGAAGTCCTCAGTCAGTGATTCATCTCATGGCTCGCGGGCAGACTCTGAACATGTGATTACGGTTGAACATCTCGTCAAACGGTACGGAGATTTCGCCGCAGTCAACGATGTATCCTTCTCGATAAAGGAGGGCGAAATCTTTGGAATCATAGGGCCCAACGGTGCCGGCAAGACCACCGCCGTGGAATGCATCTCGGGGCTCCGCACGCCCGATTCGGGCTCGATCAGTATCTACGGGCTGTCTCCTCATAAGGACAGGAACAAGATAAGGGAATTTCTCGGTGTTCAACTGCAGGAGAGCTCGATGCCTCCGCGCCTGAAGGTGGGGGAAGCGGTGAATCTCTTCGCCTCCTTCTATCCAAACCCAGTGGACCCGGACGGCCTGCTCGAGACCCTTGGGATAAGCAACGTCAAGAATTCCACATACAAGAAACTGTCTGGTGGTCAGAAGCAGAGGCTGTCGATAGCGCTGGCCCTTGTGGGAAACCCAAAGGTCGCCATACTGGATGAGTTGACCACGGGCCTCGACCCGGAGGCGAGGCGCGAGACGTGGGCACTCATAGAGAGCATCAGGGACCGCGGCGTCACAGTGATACTCGTGACGCACTTCATGGACGAGGCTGAGAGACTGTGCGACCGCGTCGCCCTGATCGACCACGGTAAACTCGTGGTGTTGGATACGCCTGAAGCGATTGCCGCGCTAGCAGGAGGGAACAGAGTGCGATTCGTTCCTTCGCAACCAGTCGACGACAAGACCCTTCATGCGATACCCGGCGTGGTTGGGGTCGAGCGAAAAGAAAGATACATCACTGTCACCGGTACCGGCGATTTGGCGGCTTCTGTCATCAACTCACTTGCGAAGATTGGAGTGCACGTCTCCGAGATAGAAGCAAGAGGGGGGAATCTTGACGATGCGTTCGTGAAGCTGACTACGCACGACGTATCTAATCGCTCGGGAGGGAATCAGCCATGACCTCGGTCCCGGGCGAATCGAAAGAGGAGTCGCAGGGCCACTTTTCCGAACTCCTCAAGGTCGAGGGCAAGCTCGCACTGCGAGAACCAACGGGAATAGGGATGGCCATCGGTGCTCCAATCATCTTCGTCGTCATATTCGGCCTCATTGGATTAGCATCGCCAGGGAACGTAGCCAACACGAACTACACGGTCCTGGATCTATACGTCCCAGTGATCATGGTCATTGTATTCATTTTCCTAGGAATCGCTATCTTGCCTGTCACGCTTGTGAAGTACCGGGAGATGGGGTGGCTGCGGAGAGTTTCGGTGACCCCAGTGCATCCCGCGAGACTACTCGCAGCTCAGTTGGTCGTCTACCTCGCGCTCGCCCTGGCTGCAGTCTTGATTGTCATCTTCGGGAGCGAGCTTATCTTTGGGGCGGCAATCGATGTAGGTATCCTGTATTTTGTTCTCTCACTCGTTCTATCGATTGCGGTTATCTTTTCTCTTGGGTTGGTTGTCGCGGCGCTGGCCTCCTCTCAGTCAGTTACGACCGCCCTGACGGGGGGGTTGACCCTTCTGTTGCTCTTCCTTTCGGGTCTGTGGGTTCCGCCTGCCACGGTGGGCGGACCGCTGGCGACGATCATGTACTACTCCCCGTCTGGCGCAGCGGTGCAGGCCCTCCTCTATTCAGTCTTCAATACCGCCCCACCATACACAGCCATAGCGACGATGGTCGCCTATACGGCCGTCTTCGCATTCATAGCAATCCGTTACTTCCGTTGGGAATGATGCCTTTCGTGCCCGTGATATGTAGAAGTTGACTGCAACCTATACTTCGATATTTGAGGACGCCTAGAACTCAAGAGATGTTTCGGCGCAGGGTCCGCTCCCGGCGGCGTCGCGTCTTTCGTAACCTCTGTAGTCTTGCCTGTCGTGATAGCGTAGCATCATTCGGGTTGAGTCCTTTTATAGCGGGTTGATGAATAACACACATGCATCCCGGAAGGATTCTGGGCGTCGTAATGGGACTTGTCATCCTTGTAACGTTCTTCGCAGTCCCATTCTATTCTACAAACGGCCAGTCAACGACTCTCTACAACAACATGACCTCCGTTTACAACTCGCTCGGGTCAACCCAAGGGTCGGGCAATGCCGGAATGATAGCGGCAGCATACGTCCTCCTCATCGGGGCAATACTGATCCTGATTGCGGGTTTCGTCGGAGTCTTCCCATTGGGAACTGGTGTACTAGGTATCGTAGGAATGGCTATGATTACACTGTCGCCGTACCTCACGACGCCGGGCGCCGCAGGAAACGGCTTCGACATCTACGAGGTGGGCTACTACCTGATTTGGGCCGCTTCCGTGATAGCACTGGGCGCCTCGTTCTGGCATGGGAAACGAAAGCCTGAGGTCCTCGTGCAGAACATAATAGCGCCATCCCAATCACAACCACCGCCCCCACCCCAGCAACTGCTCCGCCGACCGTAATCGTGAATCCCACCTTCAACGCTACCCAGTCGCAAGGGGGAGCAACCACAGGCTCAGATGCCAGCGATGCAACCTTCGACCGGTCCAGCAACTCCGTCCTCCATCACAGGGCTTTGCGCCAAGTGCGGAACGCAGAATCCCCCCACGGCGAACTTCTGCGCGAAGTGTAGAACTCCACTACGACAGGCCTGATGCAGTTCAACAAAGTTCGCGGAAACGCGCAACCGACTTCTGCCGATTAGCGCAGATTGGATTGGCTCCTAAAGGACAGCCTCTGACTCCATCCGCTTCTCTAACCTTATGCGAATTATGCCTGATGCGCTATGCGAGTTTCTTCATGCCTTCGAGGGTGTCCAGAAAGCTGCCGAGCGGATGGACCTCCCGATCCAGCAGGAAGTTGGCTGGCGAATTGAAGAATACCTCGCCCATCTCCTCGATCGTCTTGGTCTCCAGAATGTAGCCGTTTGCCAGTGTGTCCAAGAATGGACCTCCTACCACCTTACCCTTCTTCTGAAGCTTCGCCATGTACTTCATGTACTCCACGCCCACCTTGGCGAACTCCTTGGAATCCGCGCGAACGCCCGTCCTTATCTTTTCCATCACGAAGAAATGCATGGACGAAGCAGGTGGCGTTCGAATAATAAGGGTTTGGCGGCCAGATCGTGACTGCTCGAAGACTCAGCACCCATCTGCCGATGGTTTGGGGTCCTAAACATCAGAGATTGGGGGTACGGCATGGGCAGGGCTTACTCAGCCCCTTGAAGACCACGCGGAAATCAAATCGCAATCTGAGCCAAAAAGCGTTAATATCGTTTCGAGGCTGCGCGGCTCTGCACCAGGAGAAATGGAATGGACCCGCCTGTCCTGTGGCTGATTGCCGCTGCCATGGCGGTGTTCACCGCATGGCTCCTGAAGAAGGGCTCTACCATGAGGACGCTGACGGACGCAGGCGTGGTCGTCTTCCTCTTCGTGATGATGGCATCGATGTTCGTGAGTACCGTCGTCTACCTCTACATTCCGACCTTCGTGACAATCTTCGAGCTCGTCGCCCTGAACATGATATCAATGAGCGTAGGGCTCATCCCGATTCTCGCGGTCCTAATCAGGGGAGACAGACAGGCTCGACGAGACGCGGAAGGGCAGCGCGGTTTCCGGGAGGTCCATAGTCATCGCCGCCGTGATTGCCCTCGCGATTCTCTCCGAGGTCTTCATGGGGTGGACCTTCGCGATACTTTCGGGCGCGGCGTCGGTCTCCGGCCAGAGCGCCCTCTCCGCGTTGGTGGACTCGATGAGCACCTACTGGTTCATCTTCACGATGGCGTCCGAGATGGCGGTCACGCTCTACCTGGTAGGGCGGAACTTCCCCAGCATCTTCCGCTGGCTCGTCGCGATCCAGACCGTCATCATGGTCCTATCTCCCACCGCAATAGCGAGCACGACGTGGTCTTGGAGCAGTTTGATCGGAAACGGCACGGTGATGACCATCGCAATGATCGTCGCGCTATACTACGTCTTCATGAACCGCTCCACAACGGATGGCGCTTCAAAGTACATCGTGAGCCTCATGGGCACGTACGGCCTCATGATGACGGGGCTATTCCTTTGGCTCATGAACGGTGATGTCCTCCTGTTCGTCCTGTCGATAGTCGCAGAGATGTCAATCTACTACACGATAGTGCTCGACGAGAAGCGGCTCACCAATCCCCCGCTGATTGGGTGGCAGGACAAGCCGCTCTGGACTTCCGCGCTGTTGGGGGGAATCTTCGTCGCAGAGTTCTTCATGGGCGGGGTTCTGAAATTCTTCACGGGACCACTCGAGGAGGTCCTGATGGATTTCTTCGTAGTGGACATGATGATGGTCGGGTTCTTCTTTATCTACCTGATGTTCAGGAGAGACCAGATACAGTCAAGGCTCTACTTTCTCTCGCTCGCGGCCATCCTTTACCTGGGCGTCGTCACCGTCATCATCTCCTATCTCCTCTTCTGGGGCGGCAGTCTCCTGCTCGGCGCTTCGGTTCTCGTCGCTTCTGGAGCGGTCCTTCTCGTTCCGCGATTAACGAGCGGCGAAATCCAGGAGTGGAGGAGGCATTTTAAGTACACAATACCTCTGGTGATGGCTCTAGTTCTCTTCGAGCTCTCCATGGGATTCCTCTACGGGTCGGCGTTCCTTCCTCACAACTCGTCACCGCTCCTGATTTCGGTCAACAATCTTGACTTCGCTGTGATGATGGCAGGTGACGCGGCTCTTCTTTCTGCTAATCTCAGACAGGAAAAGAGACCTTCCTCAAGCGGGCCTCTTCACATTCGCTCTGTCCATGGTCCTGATGCCGAACTTCTTCGCCAGTTTTGGTGATGGGTACGTTCTGATCAGCATAATCGTCTCTGCAGGCGTCATGATGGTAAACATCGTGCTCCTCTATCTGCTTCAGTTGAGAAGAAGAACGTTCGACGCCCAGGCACTCGCGATGGGCCTCGCCGCCTCGGACCTCTTGATGATGCTGGGCCTTGCGTTCTATGCGATTTACAACAGCTTCGCTTTGCTTTCAGCCGCCATGGTTGTCTCAATGGTAGCCTACTTCTTTCTCGTGACACAGAGATTGGACACCAGACCGGTCGCTTGGTACCGTTCGAGCACCTTCCTGCTTCTGGTGCTGATCAACGGCGCCGAGCTCGCCATGAGCTTCGCCGCGACCTCCATTGGGCTGTCGATCACCACTTCCATCTTCCCCGGAACCGCCACGACTTCCCTGTTGGGACTTAACTTGTCCGGACCCATGAATATCAGCAACCCCCTGTGGTGGCTCTTCCCCTGGGATCCCGCGAAGATGAGCGTGATGGCTTTCCAGATGGGGTTGAGCGTGAGCACACCCTTTGCATACTTCTGGTCCTCTTTCGCGCTCATAATGATGACCACGATGTCACCCTTCTACGTCATTATGATGGGGTCTGAGATGAGTATCTGGTTCTTCAGAGATACAGATTCGCAGGAGACAGGAGGGTTAGAAACTGGGCCCTGGCTATCATTGTTGGAATCCCTCTCTTCGTTGTCTTGTTACCATTCTACACTCCATTCTACATATTCGGCATGAGTGACATGATCTTTTCAGTTCCGCTTCTGTTATTCATCGTATCAATCGGTGTCATCATCGCCGCATCCGTACTTTTCGGAAGGCGAGCGCAGTGCAACCTCGTGTGCATGGCGGCGCACATGTGGACGAATGAATACTACGACCAGTTCAAGCCCTCGGGAGACCACCCTCGCGTCTGGGGCTTCCTCAGGTGGCTCTCCTTCTTTTTGATGGTCCTCTCGTTTGGGGCGTTCGCGCTCCAGGAGACCGGGTTCCTCTCGCCGATAGTGATTGGCATGATAACAATCAACCCGCTCGACTTCTACGGGATGTTCATTCTGAACTACGTGTGGTGGTTCTTCTTTTTCCTCACGCCGGCTTTCGGCGCCTATAGCTGCGCGAGGCAGGGGTGGTGCGGCTTCGGGACATTCTCGGGAATCTTCAACAAAGTCTTCTTCAGGATTCGCGCCAAGGACGCGTCTATCTGTCAAGGGTGTGAGACCAGGGAGTGCGAATCCTCCTGCCCAGTCGCCGTCCCGCTTAGAGACGACTTTGCCAGAAAGGGATACTCCAACAGAATCTCATGCGTTGGCTGCGGTGATTGCGTCGAAGCGTGTCCGCACGGAAACGTTGGTATAATCGACGCAAGGGATCGCATCCTGAGACGCGTAGGTGGAGACAAGGGGCTGAATAGCTCAAACCCCGCATTTGCGTGAAGGTTCTGCTGGCGTGCAAGAGCCATTAGTTCCGCTTACTCGGTTGGTGCTAGTGGCGGCTGGCCGATAGGCCGAGGTCATGGGACAGCGCGTTCCGAACCTTCCGGTCGCAATCCATGAACGGATTGGTTTCGCTTCTGCAATAGGGGTCGCCCTTCCCGCCACACAGTAATCAGCTTGACGGTCATGTCAAAGTCCTTGGCAATCGAAGCGGTCCTCCTACCCGAACCATCGGCCTTGTTATTCTATGTGAAGGCGGGCCAATAGATTCTGCTTGAGGGACAGATGATTAGTCTATATCATCCGACTGATGACCATCGTGAACCAACTGGGGGCTGTCTGAAAATCAGGGCAGATTCTCGTATCTGTCAAGGTACACTGGATTACGTCCTCGAAGATAGCCGACCTATGAGTGTCTACTTGTGCAGGGGAGCCGAGCAGAGATTGCACATGGACCTTCCGATACACGTGTAATTCGACATCCGAGAGAAGGATAGCAGCAAGACTGCCTACAGTCATCGCTCTGGTCTGCCATTCCCTTTCGCTCACCTAGCTCAGGGTTGACTCTTCCACAGGAGCGACCATCGCAGCGCCCGAGTTATGGGAGGTCGGAGTAATCGATGCTTCCAAGGAAGACTGTGAACGCGACTCCGGCCTTCGAGAACGGAACTCACAGAACGCTTTCGAGATTTGAGCCATAAAGTTGATTAAACCTCGAGATGAGTTGCCTCGCGAAGACCAGTCTAATGGACTTGATTGCCCTGTGGCTGATTGCGGCTGCCATGGCCGTGTTCACCGCATGGCTCCTGAAGCAGGGCTCGACCATGAAGACTCTGACCGATGCCGGAGTGGTGTTGTTCCTCCTCGTGATGATGGCGTCGATGTTCGCCAGCACGGTGGTCTATCTCTACATTCCCACATTCGTGACAATCATCGAACTCGTGGCTCTCAACATGATCTCGATGAGCCTAGGGCTCATCCCCATCCTCACCGCGCTCGTCAGGGGAGACAGACAGCTCGACGAGACCCGCAAGGGCGGTGCCCTGTCCTCGAGGTACCTGGTAATCGGGGCGATCATCGTACTCGCGATTCTCTCCGAGGTCTTCATGGGGTGGACCTTCGCGATACTTTCGGGCGCGGCGTCGGTCTCCGGCCAGAGCGCCCTCTCCGCGTTGGTGGACTCGATGAGCACCTACTGGTTCATCTTCACGATGGCCTCCGAGATGGCGGTCACGCTCTACCTGGTAGGGCGGAACTTCCCCGTCAGACTTCCGGTTGCTGGTAGGGGTGCAGACGGTCCTCATGGTGCTCTCGCCGACCGCTATCTCGAACTCTACCTGGGCCTGGGACACGCTGGCCGGCAACACAGCGGTAATGATAGTGGCGGTGATCGTGATGCTAGAGTATGCCTACAGGAATCGGACGATGGCGGTCGGAGCTTCAAACTACATCGTTCGCCTCCTCGGCGCATACGGGTTGATGATGCTCGGGCTCTTCATCTGGCAGTTGTACGGCGACGTGACCATCTTCGTAGTCTCCATCGTTGCTGAGATGTCAATCTACTACACGATAGTCCTCGACGAGAAGTATCTCACCCGCCCGCCGCTCATAAACTGGCAGAGCAAGCCGCTCTGGGCCTTCGCACTGCTCGGAGGGGTCTTCTTCGCCGAGTTCTTCATGGGCGGTGTCCTCGACATCATGGCAAACGGGACGAGCTACTTCACGATGCTCCCGTTCGCCGCCCTGAGCGGACCGGTGCTCACGGTCCTCGGCGCCGTCCTCTTCGACTTCGTGGTAGCCGTCGGGAGCGTTACAGCCTCCGTGTGGTTCCTGATAATGATGGGCGTAGAGATGGGCGCGCTGGTAGTCTTCAAGATCAAGTATGCCCGTGAGACGGAGACGAAGCTCAGGCTGGGGTTGATGCTCGCGGCCTACGCAATCTACGCCATCTGGCTGCCCTCCTTCGTCTTCTCGGCTAGCCTTGCAACCACCCCGTGGATTGGCTGGAGCATGGGGATAGGAACCGCGGGTGCGGTCATCCCCGGCCTCCCTCTCTTGGCGTTGATACTCACCTATGGTATATCCGGCGGAATCTCCTTCTTCTTCGGCTCTAGGAACGTCTGCTCGGTACTCTGCACGGCCGCGCCGATGTTCCAGGGGACGACCTACGATTCCATGAGCACCTTCAACAGGACGTCAAAGATAGGACGCCACAACCTGACGAGTCGGGCTGCAGGAAGCTTCAGGGTAGTGAGCGCGCTGGTGTGGGTCTCACTCCTTGGGAGCGCCGTGCTCTCCTACCTCACATCCGTCGGCGTCCTCAACATCTCGTTCTTCGGTGATGACATAAGCTACTTCTTCTTTGCATTCTACTTCAGCGTCCTCTGGTACATAATCTGGATACTGACGCCGTTCGTGGGAACCTACGGCTGCGTAACGACCGGGATGTGCGGCTGGGGCACCTTCAACGGGCTGATTTCCAGGATCGGGCTCTTCAGGCTGAAGGTCAAGGACAGCAACACGTGCATCAACTGCAAGACGAAGGACTGCGCCAAGGTCTGCCCCACGGGGCAGACTGACCTGCCCGGGCAGTTCATAGACAGCGGCGAGTTCAGGAGCTTCAAGTGCATAGGCGTTGGTGACTGCGTCTCAGCCTGCCCCTACGAGAACATCTTCTTCTTCGATGCCAGGAACTGGGTAAGGACCAAGCTCAACAGACCGCTCCCGCCGCTCGCCAAGCCCGTGAGGACGGAGCCCATGGAGAGCCCGATTAATTTTGGGGCCCTCATGAAGACAGAATAAGGGCTTCCCCTCGGAAACAAGGTATGAGGCTCGGCCGGCGCGGTGATGCGAGCGGGAAGGTCTCTTGTCCTACCTGATCTACTATCTCGTGCCCACAGCATTCCTGATGGTCGCTTTCATCAGCGCGGTCATTACGAGATCCACCAAGGCACGGACCGGCATCGACACGGCCGTCCTCCTCTTTCTGCTCATCATGATGGTCGCGATGCTGGTCGGACCTGCGTACCTCTATTTCGTCACATTGGGGCTGACTCTGGGCGACGTCGCCATCTGGGAGATCGCAGTCTTCATGAGCGTGGGGATGATGCCCATCGGCGTCCTCCTATTCGCGAAGTACATTACGTTGGACGACCCTGACAGGAAGGGACCACTGCCTCTGTCGAACCTTCTCCGCCATGGTCCCTGGCTCAGGGCCGCGTACATCTTCCTGTTGGTTCTCAGCGAGCTTCTGATGGGATGGGCCTTCAACTTGGCATCTGGTCTGGTGACGCTCTCGGAAGGCTACACTGCCGCTGCGGTCGGTCATGAACTGAGCTACAGCGTCACCACATACTGGTTCGTCTTCACGATGGTCGGGGAGATGGCGCTGACTCTCCTCGCGTTTCGAAAGGCAATCGGCAGAGACCTCTTGACCATTTTGGGGCTGCAGACCCTCGTGATGTTCCTGACCCCCACGGCCCTGTCCTCCAAGTACTGGGAGACATACTCGCTCTACCTCGACGCTGCGGTTATGACTGGAGTCATAGGCTTCGCAATCCAGCTTCTCAGGAGAAGAAAAGAGCGCGACCCCACCGTGACGAGGTATCTAATGCTCTTTATCATCGCGAACGCTATCATGATGGGGGGTTTCCTGTCATGGGTCGTCACCGGCGCGACCCCTCTCCTCGCGCTGTCCTTGGTCGTCGAGACGGTCATCTACTTCGACGCGGTGCTCACTGGGGCCGGACTCGGAAAGACATTCCTCATCGAAGACCATACAAACGCGTTGCCTGAACTGCAACCTCCTCAACCGGGCCCGACAGTCGACCCTCCGACCTAGGCTAATCGATGCTCGCTCACTGAAGAACGCTGGGACGCACGGGTTCTCTTGCCTTGGCCGACAGTTTCATGTTGGCCGTGATTCTCCTGACGGAGACGAAGTTCAGGTAGAGAAGGACGACTGCGAACGGGGGGAAGAGGAAGTAGGTCAAGTCGTAGACCCAAAGCAATGAAGACAACGCGGCGGCCGACGGGACCGCCGTCACCGTGAAGAGCAGCGGCACGCTGATGCAACATGATGCCCCGAAGGCTATGCCAAGCGCAGGGAATAGGACGATCGACCTCGACTTGGTGGCAATCGAGCAGGCCTTTCCCAGTTCCCTGGCCATGCCTATGTTCGCCACTATCAGGATGTCTATTATCACGGCTATCACCAGACTGTAGAGACTGAGTGTGGTGTTGAAGGCGGGAGGGGTCGTCAGGGTGATCCACGGATTGTACCACAGAGAGAGGACGACGTTCAATGCGGTGGGAGGCGTGAAGACGGTCGTGGTCAGCGTAGCGCCGGTGGCCGTTGTGAAGAAGTCCTTGCCGTAGAAATTGGTCAGGATTCCCTCCAGCAGGAATCCGTACAGGAGAATATGTACGACGAGGTATACCGCGAAGACTAGTGCTCCGGAGAAAGTCCGTATGTAGCGCCTGAAGTCGTTCACCGCCGAGCGGAAGGGGTAGTTCAGGAGCATGAAGGAGAGTCCGTACCAGAACAGAATCGGGGCTAGTATCTCTGCAGGATTCACCTTAGCCGACCCCCAAACGTAGGCGAAGTACGAAGCTACGACTCCCAACAAGATTACGGAAAGCCCGTGAACGGGGACGGCGAGGCTCCTGCGGGCCTGTTGCTCGGCGGTCGTCTTCATGGCGTTCCCTCGCAAGCGGAGCTACGGATTGTTCCTGTCGTAGTCCATCCCCTTAGACCGTGACCCTCAGTTGCCCGAACTGCATGAAGAAGTGGATCGCGCAAGGAATCGCGCAGTAGATTTGGAAATTCCCCACTTGGCTCGCTACAAACGTGAAGTTGAGAGCCTCTCCTGGGCCTACAACATTGATGTTGCTGTCGACGTAGTGGGCGATCTGGAATCCATGGGCCTCAACGTCGACGTTACAGACCTCGATGCTCACCGTCTGACCTTCTGTCGCGTTCAGAACCGGCCAGGGCTTCGAAAGCCCGGCCCCCTGAAGAGTGCTGTCGTTGTAGCCGTATTGACTCAGAATGACCAGGAACCCATCTGCCGGCCTTACACAACCTGCCGGAAGGGCGATCGTGCTCGTGCTTCCCACAGTCCCGCTGGCCCTGTTACCGTAGAGAACGCCTAGGCCTAGGACTCCGACTACGGAGGCGAGGGCCACCATCGTAGCCAAAGTGAGAACCAGGGAAGTCCTTTGTGGCATCATCGCATTCATCTCCCTAAGTCTAGGGTCGCATAAGGAGTTCGGCCTCGGTCGAACGAGTGATTGCTGTGATAACCTACAAACGCCCAGGAGCGTCGACAAGCCCAATGGAGACATGGAACATCAGTGGTTTGACTTCCCAAGGCCGATTACCAGAGGATTATGCTCGTCTTTGTTCTAACACTTTATTGCTCAGATTGCGTCCACGCGCCGTCAGGCACTGGGCCGCTCTCCTTTCCTAATAGAGGCCGAGTGATTCTACCGGTTCGCCTCTGCCTGAATTAGCTCCGAGAGCTTCTGGAAGTAGAGCCTCGTGGCCATCGGCATTGCGGCCAGGTTCCTGTCGATGGCTTCGAGGACGTATCCTACGACCCTCCTGGAAGCCTTGAACTCGAACTTCATCGGGAGTATCTCGTTCTGGATGACCTGTATGCTGTCCCGAAGGTGCTCGGGAGCCCTCGCCTTGGCTTCGCTCTCGACACGTGCGTACCATCCCGCGAGCACGGTGGGGTCAAGGCCGAGCTTGAGGTTGTCTATCTCCCTCACGAGTCTGTCGATTACCCTGGACTCTTCGTCTGACATTCAGACTACACCGCATCTGGAAGATTTCTGACTTCTCATACTCGGCTTCCCAAGCGTGCGTACTGTTCCTCGCCCTTCTTAACGCTAAGAGGGTGTAGCCCTCGGGCTGCTCCTCGACCGCCTTCTGGAAGATGCCCTGGATGGTTTCCTGCCTTTCATCGTAGTTCCTGATTATGTGCTGCCTGTACTTCTCGATTTCCTTCATGTGGTCCTTGAGGCAGAGAGTCTTGCCCTGGAAACGAGAGGACGTCAGCCTCTTGACTTCTTCATTGCAGACGTCGCATCTGACTCTTTCCATTCCGCAGTTCATGCAGACTCTGCCCACCCCTATCACGAGGGGAAGCTTCCGGGGGCGCTCTCCTCCTTGCCGCAGATCGCACACCTGGCGGGTGTCTTGGGGCTGAGATGCTGCATCATTTTGTCCGACGGTACCATCGCTTAATACGGTTTCGATTCCCAAGAGTGTGGAAACTGGGCGCGTGAACAGTTCTCAGATGATGTCTGCCAGTTCGTCGACGCTGCCGATCACCGCAGTCGCCTTGGTCTTGGTCTTCCCGTCATAAACCCCGGTCAGCACGAGGATGGAGTCAATGCCTGCTCGGTGCGCGCCCTCGATGTCGGTATCTTCCTGGTCGCCGATCATCACAGTCTCTCGCTTCGTGCAACCCGCCCTCTTCATCGCGATTTCGAACATGTACGAGGAGGGTTTTCCCACGGCAAAGCCCTTCTTGCCTGCGCCGCACTCGACGGCCTTCAGTATCGGACCGACCGTTATCGCCGGCCCATTCCTGGACATGTATATCATCGCAGAGTGGTTGGCAACGATGTCCGCACCTCCTCTGGCCAGCTGGACCGCCTTGTCGAGTTTCCCGTAGGTCAGCCTCCTGTCCAGCCCTATCGCGACCAAGTCTGCTTTCTTGCCATGCGTCCTCTTCAGGCCGACGCTGTCAAGCTCCTCGGCGAAGCCGGGTTCGCCCACTAAGAAGTACGTCGCCTTCCCGTATTTCTTCGCTATGTACTCAGCAGTCAACTTCGCGCTCGAGAGAATCTCATCGTTCTCCACCGCGATTCCCTGGGCGTTCAGCCGACTCAGGACGGTATGGACAGCATCGGTGGAGTTGTTTGTGACTATCAGGAGTTTCTTGCCTTGAGCCCTAATCTTATCGAAGATTCTGGCCCCGCCGATCTTGACGGGACTCTCCTTCCCCTTGAGGAGAACCCCATCCAGGTCGAACAGGAACAGCTTCTTGCCCGATAGGTCTATCATCCGACTCGCTTTGCCCCTTCCCGGATAATACCCTTCCGGGCCGGCTCTGTCAACTCTTCGGGCGGTCGATGGTGGAGTTAACCATCGGGCGATGAGTCAACTTGCTGGCATCGACTTTGAGGATTAGGGTCTTCGTCCCGTTCCCCTTCACGGCTTCACCTGCCAGCCCTTTCTCCTCGGCCTCAAGAGCTTGTTGCGAGCGACTCTTTGGCTTTGGAAGGGAACTTGCGAACCTTGCCAGCCCCCTCTGTGACAGGACAATCGCGGCATTAGCGTCTCTGTCCTCCCATGTCTTACATGTCTGACACCAGAGCATCCTCCTGTGCTCGGCATCACCCTTCTTGGGCCTGTGGAGCTTCTCCCCGCACGCCGAGTGCACAGATGAGGACCCATAGGTCTCAGACTTTGTAAGCGGAATCATGATGACGCCCTTCCATGCAGCCTTGTATCCTAGCATCTTCCGTACTTTGTACTGCTGCCACAGGTTGAGCCTGAACCTGTAATCTGGACCGTGTCCATTCCTCCTCAGATACATGTTCCTGATGCCGGTGAGGTCTTCGAGAGCGAGCGCGGCACTGTTTCTCGCCGCACTGTCGACAACAAGATTCGTCGCGGCGTGGAGCATCTGGTCTGTCCTGTCGTTCGCCCTCTTCCAATATTTGCGAGTGAGCCCTCTTCTCACGCGCACATCGTTCCTCTTGAACGAGGCTAGAATCTCCCTTGTTGTCTCCCTGATTCTCACCGCCACCGCCATATCAATTTGAATAACTTCCTCCCTGTTCCCGAAGGTCAGGTTCTTCTCGTTCCTGTCAATGCCGAAGACCGTTTTGAGGGGTATTTGCTCGACCTCATCCGAATAGCAAAAGGAGAGCAAGTCAGGGGTTATGGTTAGGCTTCTCACCTTCATTCCAGAGAGCCTCTGAAGAACGTGGTGGTTGAGCTGTATGTCGAAGTACTTGTCACGCCGCAGCGGGATGAACAGCCTTCCCTTCATCGTAACGAAGAACCCTGAGATGATGCAGATCATCGGCCTGAGCGCCTTCGGATGCCTTGTCTCGACGCCCCTCCTTTCGCTCTTCTTCCTGCTCCTCAGGACGGAGCAAGCCCTAGTTATTGCAGCAATCTTGTAACTTGAAGGAAGCTCGACTCCCTTGAGCCTCTGATAGAATCCTTTCATCACCTTCCTGTTGTCTATGTCGTTCTCTTGGCCGTAGTTGATTCCGCTGTAGGTGATCGTTAGGCACTCTGCCAGAAGCTCGCGTAGCCCATCTCCTTCGTAGGACTGAGTTACGCACTTCGTCGCTCGCACGGATTAGACTGCCTCGAGATATTTAACCGCACGTGTTACTCACACTATTCTCAACAGAAAGACGAATCGCCCCAGGAACTAACAGAACCTTGCGGGCCAAATGTCTAAATATCCACAAACGAAGCCGGCAACCGAATACAAGATGACGCAGTACGCCCGGATCAAGCTCACGAGCAGCAACCTTGAGCAACTGGACAGGCTCGCCAAGGAGATCAAAGACATCACGGAGAAGACCGGGGTAAAGATTAAGGGACCGCAGCCCTTGCCGACGAAGAGACTCAAGATTACGACGAGGAAGGCGCCCACCGGCGAGGGCACTCACACGTTCGACCACTGGCAGCTCCGGATCCACCGCAGAATCATGGACATCGAGCCAGACGATCGGACGATGAAGCAGATAACCAAGCTCAGGATACCGGAAGACGTGAAGATCGAGCCTCACACTTACGAGCTAGCCTTCAACCAGTCAGCGGTCCTACGGAGTCCAGTCTCTAGGTCAAGCTCATACTCGTAGCCTAGGAGTCGCCTCATCTTTTCCGTTGAAGGGTCACTCACCTGCGGCACCGATTCCGACTCGCTCCTGGGAGGGAGCATCTGCAGTTCCGACTTCGATCCCGTGAGTCTCTTTATCATCCCTGCCAGCTCTCTTATCGAGAGCGTCTTTTCGCCCCCGAAATTGAAAGCCTGCCCGACGGCGGAATCCTTCTCGATCAACCTCTCCACCAGTTTCCCGTAGTTCTCTGCGTGACAAGGCGCGGTCGTATCCCTTCCAGAGTTGAAGAGCTTGACCGGTTCGTTCCTCAGGCACGACCTGATGAACCGGGGGACTGCCCTGTTGGGCGCGTCGTGCTCTCCGAACAGGAGCCATGCCCTTGTTATCGACACTGGCAGCCCCTTCGCCCTGTGATAGCCCATGACGAACGCCTCTCCAGCCACCTTGGAGAAGTCGTAGGGAACCCTCGGACTGAAACTTTCCTCCTCGGTTACCGGGTTCCTCCTCGGGGCGCCATAGACGTTGGCGGAACTCGCGTAGACGAACCTCTTGACGTTCTTCCTGAGAGCCAGCTCAAGCACGTTGAGTGTGCCATCAGCTGTTGACCTCGAACGCCGTGTATGGGTTCTCGATGGTCTTGTTGAGGTCGGCAATCCCGGCAAGATGCACGACCGCCTCGAAGTCCAGCTTCCCGAGTTCATCGAAGACGAAGGACCTGTCCGTCACACTTCCCACATTCGCGCCTCCTACGGCGTCCGTGGGAACCGGCTCGTGGCCGTGGGACGAGAGATACCCCATGACGTGTCTTGCTACGAAACCGGAGGCTCCGGTGACTAGGACCTTCACGGCTTTGTGGGGCCTGCCGTTCGTTATTTAAAAAAGCCTGTCAGCCGCTCTTCTAGGCCAAGGCCTGTCTGTACGAAGCGACGAAGGACGGGTCGATCACCCCGGAGACAAGCCTCTCCTTTCCCTCCGTGTCTAGGATGGGCATGGCGGTCGCGTGGTACGGCAGGTCAAGCTCGTCCAGCTTAGCGTCGTCCTCGACTTCGCCGACCTTGGTGCAGACTCCGTCACCGCACTCGAAGTGGTAGAGCCTGACGACCCTCCTCTCCCCGAACCCCCCTCCCCTTCCCCCCGCCGCCGTGGAGCCGTCTGGGAGCTGCAGTATGTAGATGGTGTTCTGGGTCTGAAGGTCTCTCAGGTCGATGGGTCTCTCGGCGACGTAGACCCTCCTCCCCCTCCCAGACACCAGCTCGAGAAGTCCCGCAAGTCCTTCCATGTTCTATCGCAGGCAGCGTCGGGCGTTTAAGCTTGCGGAGGCGCGCTATATCCCGAGCGCGTTTCTCAGGCTCTTGTACCTGTTCCGGATGGTGACCTCTGTCACACCCGCCGCCCTGGCGATGTCCCTCTGGGTCCTGTCCTCGCCAGAGAGCATGCTCGCGACGTATAGCGCCGATGCCGCCAGGCCGACGGGGTCCTTGCCCGCTGAGACTCCCAGCTGCCTGGCCTTCGCCAGTATCTCGACCGCCCGCCTCCTCGTCCTCTCGCCCGCCTCGACCTTCGAGGCGATCTTTGCAACAGACCTTGCCGGGTCGGGCACGGGCATCTTGATGTCCATCTCTCTGACCAGGATCCTGTAGGACCTCGCCAAGTCCTTCCTGTTGATGTTCGCGAATGAGGCCACGTCCTTCAGCGTCCTAGGAATCTCGCTGTCCCTGCAGGCGGCGTAGAGCGAAGCGGCAATCATCTCCGTGATGGACCTTCCGCGTATCAGCCCCCTCTCAAGCGCCTTCCTGTAGATGTACGCAGCGCGCTCTACAATCTCCTCCGAGAGCGAGAGCTTGTCGGCGAATGTGCGCAGCTGGATGAAAGCCTTGCCCAGGTTTCTGTCGGCGGACTCGTGCATCTGGCTCCTCCTGTCCCATGTCCTGAGCCTGTCGACCGTCGTCCTCATCGACCCGGCCAGCGGCCTGCCCGTAGAGTCCCTGTTGGCAGGGTCTATGATGGTGGAGAGGCCCATGTCGTGCGACGCAATGGAGGTTGGCAGTCCGGTCCTGCTCTCGTCCTTCCCTTCATCCTTGGAAGATGACCTCCATTCGGCCCCTGTCTCCTCAATCTTCTCCTTCAGCACGAAGCCGCAGTTACCACAGATGAGCTCGCCGCTCTCAGAATCAAGAACCATCCTACCCCTTCCGCATCGGGGACACTTGTCGAGAGCTCGCTGAATCTTGAGCCTGCATCACCATGTCCCTGGTAGTTGTTTGCAAATGAGATGACCAAATCTCCGGTGACCAAACGCATATTTATACTTAGTAGTTGTTTGAAACTTACTACGGTGGCGTTACTTGCCTTGGTAAACCAACATTTACCGGTTCGACATATGAATCTGTCGGGGTTCCCGTCGTCATCACGAGGCCTTTTGCAATAAATTGAGTTTCTGAAAATGAATAATATAGGTATTAATCATCTGGACTTTCAATATAGGCCCCTTCCGAAGGCCGCGGGCTCGCCATCCCAGAGTGTGTGTGGACGTGCGATGGCGTGACTGTGTGTACTAGTCTGCCGTGGAGAACTCCATTGCCAGGGCTGCGAGGGAGACGGCCCCGTACTTCAGGACGTCCTCGTCTACCTTGAACCTCGAGCTGTGGTTCGGTGCCGCGCAGCCCTTCGAAGGGTTGTTCGTCCCCAGATAGTAGAAGACCCCGAGGGCCTTCTGCAGGAACCTGGACATGTCCTCTGCCCCCAGTCTCTGGTCCATGAGCTTGGTCTTTGTCCCTCGTATCTTCTTCAGGACACGAGCCACTCTCTCGGCCGCCCTCTCGTCGTTGTAGGTGACGGGGTATGGATCTTTTTCGAACGTTATCTCGCACTTCGCCCCGTAGGCGTGGCAGACCGCGGTGACCACCTGTCGTATGTCAGCAATCGCCTTCACTCTGGTATCCCGCTCGAGCGTACGCATCGTCCCCTCGAGGACGACCTCATCGGGGATGATGTTGTCCTTGGTCCCGCCGTGTATGCTGCAGACCGAGATCACGAAGGGCCTTATCGGGTTGACCATCCTCGAGGAGACCCCCTGAAGCGCTATGGTGACCTGAGCTGCGACATAGATGGGGTCCACCGTGTTGTGGGGCGCGGCCCCATGGCCGCCCCTGCCTATCACCCTTATCAGGAATGCGTCGGGCCTCGCCATGAACGCCCCTCCCCGAACCCCGAAGGTGCCCGATGGGAGATCGCTCGAGATGTGAAGGCCGAAGACGTTGTCGACGTGGGGCTTCTCCATGGCGCCCGCCTCTATCATAGGCTTGGCCCCGCCCCTGCCGCCCTCCTCCTCCGCCGGCTGAAAGAGGAACTTCACGTCACCGGCGAGGTCGCGCTTGTGCTTCACCAGGAGCATGGCGGCCCCGAGCAGCATGGCGACGTGCGTGTCGTGCCCGCACACGTGCATCACCCCTTTCTTCCTCGATTTGAACTCAACCTCCACGTTCTCTTGGATGGGGAGCGCGTCCATGTCCGCCCTGAGCGCGACGACCCTCCCGTTCTTTCCAGTTCTGAGGAGCCCGACGACCCCCGTGACCCCGACGCGGGTCTTGACCTCGACTCCGAGCGACTTCAGCTCGCGGGCCACTAGGTCGGCCGTGGCTCTCTCCTGATAGGCGAGCTCGGGCTTCTGATGGACCGCCCTCCTGATCTCGATGATTCTCGGTTCTAGCCGCTTTACCTCGTCAATGAGGCTGGGCACGCTTCATCATCCCGTAGGACGCCGATAAATCAGTTGTGCAGAGCAGCCGAAGACCTCCTTCGAGCCGTCTAAATACTGCGCTGACCCTTCTTCTTGTGGATAGTCCGTCTCGCATCCGGACCAGACCCGTTCGCACTCCTCGAATGAGACGAAACCCTCTTGAGCTTAGAATCGAACTTTACCACGCGAGCGAGGGAACTGAGAGGGAAAGGACTTACGTACTCCGAGATTAGGGACAGTCTGAGAAAGCAGTACGGCGTGGGACCGTCGAAGGGCCAGATCTCAGAGTGGCTTCGAGGAATCCATGGACCATTCGGGAGCGCGAACCGTTTCTCGGCGGCACCGACACCTGAACTAGCATATGTGATAGGAGTAGAGCTTGGGGATGGCTCACTCAATCGCAAGGGCTACAATCGGCGAATCAGGCTTCAATCTGTCGACTTGGATTTTGTGCTGGAGTTTGATAGGTGCCTCTCTAGGGTGCTGGGCACACGGAGGCACACGCCGTGGTTTGACTCAAAGAGAAGAGAGATACACATCGAGGCTAGCAGCGTCCTCCTCCACGGTTTTCTAAGTCAAGATTGGACAAAGCTCAAGCCTTGGATCTGCCACAGCCGGTCCTGTGTTTCCATGTTCCTGAGAGGCTTCTTTGATTCCGAGGGTTGCGTCGAAATTTCGGGGAGAATCTCCATCGCCAACACGGATTTGGTTCTCTTGACGTACGTTCAGCAGCTACTTCGCGGGTTCCACATAGAGACCAGAGGGCCGCACAGAGGCAAAAACAAAGACACGATCTTAACTAGAAGAGGGAAAACATACGTACGACGTGCAGATTGCTACTCAATCAACGTCATCATGCGAGATGCAGTCCAGTTCTACGATGAGATTGGTCTAACAATTGAAAGGAAGAAGAGCCGTCTTGAGGCAGCACTTCGACTGTCGTAGAATCTAACAGTGAGTCAGATTGAGTGCGGGCGGCGGGAGTCTAACCCGCCTACATTGTCGGCCCACGCGCCGGGGGTAGGATTCGAACCCACGAGACCCGGATGGGTCACAGGCTGACTTTGGCGTGCTCAAGGCCCGCGCATTATTGTGGAGGTGATTAGACCTAGACCACTCTGCTTTCAGGCTCTAGAGAACCCCGGCATTCCCCGGCGCCATCGGACTATCTTCGCCCGTTGATAAGGTGTTAAGATAGCGGCTCTAGGTGTGCTTCTCGAGCTTCCTTAGGGTGAAGTCTGAACCGTTATTACCGGTCGGTCTTCACGTGCAGTCATGGCTTCAGTGAAGAAGGTAGCCGTCCTCGGGGCTGGCCTTATGGGGCACGGGATCGCCCAGGTCTCCGCGCAGGTCGCCGGGTACGAGGTGTCCCTGCTGGATGTCAAGCAGGAGTTCATCGACAGAGGTGTCTCAATGATCAGGGCAAGCCTCGACAAGTTCGTCTCGAAGGGGGCTTTGACCCGGTCCGAAGCTGATAAGGCTCTCTCAAGGATTCATGCCACCACAGACCTTGAGACGGCTGTACACGGCTCTCGAGCTGGTGATCGAGGCTGCGACCGAGAACCCCGAGCTCGAGCCTGGACCTGTACAGGCGCGTGGCCGCGTTTCTCGATTCCGACTCTGTCCTGGCGTCAAACACCTCGTCCATCAGCATCACCCTGCTCGGCTCGGCCACAAAGAGTCCGGAGAACGTCGTGGGGATGCACTTCTTCAACCCGCCACAGCTCATGCCGCTCATCGAGATCATCAGAGGCGCTAAGACGTCCGACAGGACAGTCGCTTTCGCGCGAGAAGTCGCCGCAGCGATGAAGAAGGAGACCGTCCTGTGCAAGAAGGACTCGCCGGGGTTCATAGTGAACCGGATCCTCGTCCCGGCGCTGAACGAAGCTGCATTCCTGGTCGACGAGGGCGTTGCGGACCCAGAGGACATCGACAAGGCGATAACGCTGGGATTGAACTGGCCGATGGGGCCGCTGAGGCTCCTCGACTATGTGGGGCTGGACACCACGCTCAACATCTCAGAGGTGCTCATGACCGAGTTGCAAGATGGAAAGTACCGACCGTCGCCGCTGATCAAACAGATGGTGCGGGCCGGTATGCTCGGAAGGAAGTCGGGGAAGGGATTCTACGAATGGGAATCCCCCTCCTCGACTAAGCCGAGAGCTTAGCCCGGAGCGCCTCGGGTATCGGCATCGGCTTCCCATCCCGCCCCACCACGACGTGGACGGTGTGACCGGTGCAGAGCAGCCTCCATGCCCGGGAGCCTGAAGACCTCGTTCCCGAAGGTCAGGCTCGTGTTGCCCATCTCCTTCAGCTTCGTCCTGACCAGCAGCTCGTCGTCGAAGCGGGCGGGGGCCTTGTAGTTCGCCTTCGCCTCCACGACGGGTATGAAGATCCCCATCTCCTCGATGTCCTTGTACACGATGCCCCTCGACCTGAGGAGCTCGATTCTGCCCGACTCGAACCAGATGAAGAAATTGGCATAGTAGACCACCCGCATCGTGTCGGTGTCCGCGTACCGCACCCTGACCTTGATCTCGTGTTCGACGACCATGTGCGCTGCTCGGGTGCTCCCGCATCTGGCTAGGTTTTCTATGTTCTGCCCAGGAGGATTGAGCTCTGACCTGAGACGAACCAGCAAATCTTATCTCGCATGTGCGACGGCAGACGCCGCCCGTTCATGGTCATCTACAGGAGAGCCAACCGGCAGTACGTCGCAATGTCTGAGAGGGAGGTCTGGAAGTTCCTTAAGTCCCAGACGAAAGTCTACGCGGGCTTCCCGATGAGGGACGGATATCCTCACGTCTCGCCCATCTGGTTCTGCGTGGAGAACAGGATGATCTACCTGAGGACCCACGACTACAAGACCAAGGCCAAACTCGCACACGCTGGCAAGGCCTGCCTCGTAGCGGACGACGGCTACCTCTACAGAGAGTTGCGCGGCGTGATAGTCTGGGGGAGGTCGAGGGTGATAACCGACCCGAAGCTCATCGAGCGCATCGACGGACTGCTGGACAGGAAGTATGCGAAGCAGCAGTGGACGCCTTCGGAGATGCCGCGCAAGTGGGTGGAGGAGAGGAGGAAGGAGAAGAGGGCCTTCATCGAAGTGAAGCCAGAGCGCATCGACTCTTGGGACAACGGGAAGGTCTAGTCATTCTTCCAGATTGCGTCGTCTATCCCTTCTAATACGTTGCCGAATCTTGCAGCATTGAACAGATACGTGGAGAGCCTGTTCAGAAACGGGACGAGCTCCGGGTTGACGGGCTCCTTCTTCGAGAGCGAGACGACCGCCCTCTCCGCCCTCCTGCAGACCGACCGCGCCAGATGAAGATTGGCCGAAAGGGCGCTTCCACCGGGCAGTATGAAATTGGTCAGGCGCGGAAGTTTCGTCTGATAGTGGTCAATCAACGCCTCCAGCTTCTCCGTGTCCTTCCTCCCTATCCGCGGCAGTCCCTCCGACCGGCCACCAGACTGGATGCTCCGAAGCGAGGTCAGCCCCGACCACGAAGAGCTTCCTTGAACCCACCTCAGCCTCTTCAGAGATTTCCTCTCGCCGACTGGTGGATATGGCGACGCCGATGCAGCTGTTGAGCTCGTCGACAGTTCCGTATGCCTCGACCCTCGGTGAGTCTTTCGCGACCCTCTTCGAGCCGTAGAGCCCTGTCTCGCCCCTGTCTCCGCCCCTGGTGTACATCCGAGTTTCGCTTTCTTGTCTTCTAATCAACTATTTTAGGCTTGGAGGTCGCAACTTTTTCCGACCGAAGGAATATATCTAATCTTTTGCAGACAAGAGAACTGGTGCAGAGTTACAACGCCGACCGAGTTCTCGACTGAAGACGACAATCACCTGTTCACGCCACAAGAGGCTTCACGAATTCTGCCGGACATAAAGCCCCGGCTCAAGGAAATAATCGAACGGAAACGGATAGCGGACGAGCTGAAGAACGAGATCGAGCACTATGGTCTGGTTGGGTTCGAGACCCCCGAGCTCGCGCAGAAGAACGAGGAGCTCGACGCCGTCGTCAAGGACCTGATGTCACGGGTATCGGAGCTCGAGGACCTGGGAGTCCGAGTCCGCGACATCGATACAGGCCTTATCGACTTCCCCGCGAACAGGTTCGGCAACACGGTCTACCTCTGCTGGAGGTACGGCGAGTCGGACATCGAGTTCTGGCATGCGGAGGGCGAGGGGTTCAGCGGAAGGAAGATGCTTAACCAGCAGGTAATCTCTCCCTGAGCGCCAATCGAAACGATTAGGTTTTGTATTCAGCTCTTCAACCACAACACCATGGTTGCCGCTGCGAGCGAGCTCAAGAGTGGATCTAAAGCGCCTGATTTCACGCTCCCATCTTCGACGGGGAAGGACGTCTCCCTCAGTGGACTGCGCGGCAAGAAGGTCGTGCTCTACTTCTACCCGAAGGACGACACCTCGGGATGCACCAAGGAGGCCTGTTCCTTCAGGGACAACCTGCTCAGCTTCCAGAAACTCGGCACTGTCATCCTCGGTGTCAGCAAGGACTCTCTGGATTCACATCAGAAGTTCATCAAGAAGTACGAGTTGAACTTCACGCTTCTCAGCGACGAGGACCTCAAGGTCCACCACCTCTACGGCACATGGAAGGAGAAGAACCTCTACGGAAGGAAGTACATGGGGACCGAGCGCTCGACGTTCGTCATAGGGGAGGACGGGAAGATCAAGAAGGTGTTCAGGAAAGTAAGTGTCGACGGCCACGAGAAGGAAGTCCTAGAGGCCCTCGCTCTCTGAGTGGACGACGTTGGGTTCAATTCTCGGAGGGGTGAAGGCCGGGATCGTCGCGAGTCTCTTCTTCGCCGGCTCAGTCTCTGTGTTCAATGCGCTGATACTTCTCTTGTTCAAGAACGATGTTCTCGCCGCGCTCGAGACGACCGCGACCAGCCAGTGCTCTTCGGCGCTGTCCGCGGGGGTAGGGTCGGCAGAGTATTGCTTCTCGACTCTCATCTATCCAGGAATTCCCTTGTACGACTTCGTGCGGACCTTGATCATAGCCATCTTCTTTTCACTCTCTATAGGGATATACTTCGATTATATCCCAGGGCGTTCCTACCCAAGAAAGACGCTCCTGGCTTCGTTCATAATGCTTCTCGTGATGCTCTTTCTCGGGCTCTACGGGATCGTGGCAGACGGGCTGCAGGAGCTGCTGATGGTCTCCTTCGAGCTGGTCGCCGCGGTAATCTTCGCGGTGATCTTCGCCCAGCTGTATCGCAGGTTCACCCGGGAGGTGGAGTTCCAGAGCCAGAAGACGACCCTGATGAAGATTATGGTGGACAAGCGCGACCTGACCGGCAGGAAGCGGACCTTCTCCAACAACTCAACACACAAGGTCGAGGCAGTCTCCGAAGGAAAGCCCTTCAAAGAATGGCTCGTCAGCGGCGGCGTCGTCGTCAAGAACCCGAAAGACCCGAAGACCACGATCAGAGTGATAGGAGACGGGCTACTGAAGGCCGTCTGACCATAGGCGTCATCCGTCGAGCTTGACTTAATGTTACGCCTGTGATTCTGATTCAGATTCCTGTTGAAGGCTCAGGTTAGATGAAGCAAGAAGACTAGGCGAAGCTCTGCCTGTGCCTTCCCTATCGCAGGCTCATCCGTCTTCATTCTCAACCGCTGGTCGGCGAGTCGTCTGGAACGGGCGCTATTATCCCCTTTTCGATCAGGACCGAGGAGAGGTTCCTGCTGTGCTGGATGATTCGGCGGGCCTCCTCGAACAGCTCACTCCTTGAAAGGTTCTTTCCCGCCAGCCCTTCCCTCTGTGCCTGTTCTCCTATCACGGCTGCGACAGACGGGAATGCGTCCCAATCGAGCATCGTGGGGATGATATTCGTCTTTGTGAGCCCCTTGTTCCTAGCGAAGTTCGCAAGCTCCCTGGCCGCGGCTATCACCATCGTGTCGCTGATTGTCCTCGCCCGCACGTCAAGCGCCCCCCGGAAGACACTGGGAAAGAGCACGCTGTTGTTCACCTGATTTGGGAAGTCCGACCTGCCGGTCGCGACTATCGCCGCCCCCGCCTTGTAGGCCTCCTCGGGCCACATCTCCGGAACCGGATTCGACAGCAGGAACGTAACGGGCCCGCGGTTCATCCCAGCTATGTCCTCTCCCTTGATGACATGGGGGCCCGGGGTCGCCGCAGCGATGAGCACGTCCGCCCCGGAAAGGGCCTCCTTCAGCGACCCGTGCACCTTCGACTCGTTGGTCCTGAGCGCCATGTCGTGCTTCCATCTGTTGCTCAGCCGGAGCTGGTCGATGTCCTCTCGCTCGGAATGCAGGGTTCCCTTGGAATCGAGGAGTATCATCTCGCCTGCGGATGCCCCGGCCTCGATGAGAAGCCTGGCGGTCGCGATGTTCGCCGCCCCTGACCCGAAGAACACTATCTTAGAACTCCTGAGGTCTCTCCCGGTGAACTCGAGCGCGTTGTAAAGCGCCGCCAGTATCACGCCCGCCGTCCCCTGCTGGTCGTCGTGCCAGACGGGAATCTTCATCGTGGCCCTGAGTCTCTCGAGGATGTCGAAGCACCGGGGCGATGCTATGTCCTCCAAGTTGATCCCGCCCAAGCCTGGCTCAAGCGATTGGGCGACCGTGATGAACTCCTCTTCCGACGACACTCTCACGGGTATCGCTATGGCGTCGACCCCTCCCAAGTACTTGTAAATCAGAGCCTTGCCCTCCATGACCGGAAGGGATGCCTCCGGGCCCACGTTTCCGAGCCCGAGCACCCTGCTGCCATCGGTCAGGACCGCAATCGTGTTCCACCGGTTGGTGTATTCGAACGAGAGCCCGGCATCTTTTTCGATGGCCCTAGAGACGGCCGCCACTCCGGGCGTGTACCAAATCGCGAAGTCGCTCAGCGACCGGACTGGGACCTTGGGCACGGTCGCCATCTTGCCTCGATAGAATGCGGAGTAATCCAGCGCCTTCTTTGATGACTTGTCCTTGCTTTCCTCCGAAGACATGCGACGGGCTGAAATCCACAGCTACTTTAAGACTCCAGACGGGTCCGGCGTGAGCCGATTAGTGCGAGCGTCCCTACTTGCACAGGTCCCTGTCAAACTGCGCCTTGCGGGCCGCGGAGCAAAAATAGAAGGCGTACCCATCGTGCTCCGACCTGAGCTTGCTCTTGGTCTCGTCGGCCATCATTCCGCAGACCGGGTCCTTGGCCATGGTCGACCCGCGCTTGGCGTGATGTTTCAAATTTCGTCGCGTGACCCGTCAAGTCCGAGAACCTTCCAGACCAAATCCGGTCGCCTATCCCGAGGAATTCGCGGCCGCGCTCCGCCTTCCCAAACCTTTTTGTCGGGGCCGTTCATAACAACCGTAATGACCATGGATCCAGCGGTCAGAGAGTACGTCCACGATAACCAGGACAGATTCCTGAAGGACATAGCGAGACTCGTCGCGCAGCCAAGCGTCTCGGCCAAGAACGAAGGGGTCGAGGAGTGCGCCCTCCTCGTAAGGAAGATGATTGAGGAGATAGGCGGCACCACCAGGCTGCTGAAGCTGGAAGGGGCGCCGACCCTCGTCTACGGCGAGGTGCCCTCCAAGTCCGACAAGACCGTTCTCTTCTACAACCACTATGACGTCCAGCCCGTCGAACCTCTCGAGCTTTGGAAATCTCCCCCATTCGAACCAGAGGTCCGCGACGGCAGGATGTACGGAAGAGGCGTCTCCGACGACAAGGGCCATCTCGTCGCCCGTCTCAAGCTGATAGAGTCATACATGAAGGTCCACGGCGAACCCCCCTGCAACATCAAGTTCTGCTTCGAGGGTGAGGAAGAGGTCGGCAGTAGCCACCTGGGTCGATACATCGAATCCTACCCGGACCTCTTCAAGTCTGATGCGGTCGTATGGGAGTACGGCAAGATAGACGAGAAAGGCAGGCCGGTCCTCGGATTGGGCGTCAAGGGGATGATCTACCTCGAGCTGGTCGTGAGGTCCCTGAACCAAGACGCGCACAGCATGTACGCGGCAGCGTTGCCAAACCCGGTCTGGCGGCTTGTGCAGCTGACTCAACCTAGTCAAGGACGAGCGTGAGATGATCCTCATACCGGGGTGGTACGACAAGGTCGTGCCCCTCGCCGAGGACGAGCTCAAGATCCTTGAGGATGAACCCTCCGAAGCAGAGCAGCTCCTATCCACGTACGGCGCCACCGAGTTCGCCGGGAAGATTTCGCTCGCGGAAGCAAAGAAATCCCTCGCGTCCCTGCCGACGGCGAACATCGCCGGCATCTGGGCGGGTTACATGGGGCCAGGGAGCAAGACGGTGCTCCCCGCGGAGGTCCACTGCAAGATGGACTTCAGGCTGGTGCCCAATCAAGACCCCGAGGAACTCTTCGCGCGGTTCAACCAGTTCCTGAAGGACCACGGCTACTCTGACGTCCAGGTCACCGCGGGTACATTGGAACCGGCGGCGAGGACGAGTTACAAGAGCCCCTGGGTCCACGCTGCAGTGAAGGCTTCTGAGGAGGTCTTCAAGGTGAAGCCCGTGATCGAGATATCCAGCGCCGGCACCGGGCCTCTCTACGTCTTCACGCGAAGGTACGGCGCCGACGCCATCGACCTCGGCTTCTCTCCTCACGACGATGCGGCGCACGCCCCCAACGAGAACATCAGGCTCGACTATCTCGAGAAGGGGATGGTATGGATTGGACAGACCATCGAGAACTTCATTGGGAAGAACTGAGTCCGCAACTCCCATTGGTCCACGTTGTCACAGGCATTCAATCTGTGACGAAAGGAATCATGAACCATTAGATAGCACTACAAGGGACGGCGGTCTAACCAGCAAACATTAAACCTGTCTTCCATCGGGCATTTACGCGCCGGAGTCTGCATAAATGATTGTGGGCGTTCCGAAAGAAAGTGAGCGGGGTGAGAAGCGCGTCTCTCTCGTTCCCGATGGAGTCTCCAGACTGGCTGGCCTCTCGGTGTTGATTGAGAAGGGAGCCGGAGAAGCCGCGGGCTTCTCGGATGCATCCTACGTCGAGAAGGGCGTGTCCATAGCTCCTGACGCATCGTCCCTCTTCGGTCAGGCGGACGTAATCCTCAAGGTCAACCCTCCTTCGAGTGCGGAGGCAACAATGGTCAAGGAAGGATCCACCATCATCTCGCTTCTCTATCCCCTGGCAAACCTCGAGGCAGTAAGGACACTGAGCGCGCGCAAAGTCACAGCCTTCGCCATGGAGCTCATTCCCAGAATCAGTCGCGCACAGCCGATGGACGCCTTGTCCTCTCAGTCTAATCTAGGAGGCTACAAGGCCGTACTCCTGGCTGCCGACGCGCTTCCAAGGATCTTCCCCTTGATGATGACCGCGGCGGGGACTCTCTCTCCTGCAAAGGTCTTCATTGTGGGGGCTGGAGTGGCAGGGCTCCAGGCGGTCGCCACGGCCCGGAGGCTGGGCGCGCTGGTGGAAGCCTACGACGTGCGGCCGATAGTAAGGGAACAGGTTGAAAGTCTGGGAGCGAGGTTCGCGCAGATGCCCGTCGAGACCAAGGACGCTCAGGACGCCGGTGGCTACGCCAAGGCCCAGACCGGCGAGTTCTATTTGAAACAACAGATGTTCCTCGCCGAGCACGTCCAGGCGTCCGACGTCGTCATCACGACGGCGCTCGTCCCAGGGCAGCGGGCTCCCATCCTCATATCGGAAGAGGCAGTGAAGGGGATGCGAAGCGGCTCCGTGGTGGTCGACATGGCCGCGGAGCAGGGGGGCAACTGCGAGCTCACCGAGCCTGGGAAGACGGTCGTCAAGTACGGTGTGACGATAGTCGGTCCGCTGAACCTCGCTTCTACCATGGCCCCGCAGGCGAGCCAGCTCTACTCACGGAACATCACCTCGTTTCTCCTAACCATGATGAAAGACGGTAGTCTTAGCGTGGACGTGAGAGACGACCTGACTCGGGCTCCTCTCATTATGAACAAGGGCGAGATAGTGCACCCGGCGACCAAGGCGGCCCTCGAGGGGGCACCGCAGAAATGACCCTAGCCTCGACGGACCTCCAGGTCAACATCATAATCTTCCTGATGGCCACATTCCTCGGGCTCGAGCTCGTCCGACACGTCTCTCGCCTGCTGCACACCCCGCTGATGGCGCTCACGAACGCAATCTCCTCCGTGTCGATCGTCGCCGCGCTGATTGTCCTCTCTGAGCCGAAGAACGACCTGGTCCTCATACTCGTGACCGTGGCGATTGCACTAGTCTTCACCAACATCGTGAGCGGGTTCGCAATCACCGAACGCATTCTGAGGCTGTTCAGGAAGAGGAAGGAAAGCAAATGAACGACACCATCGTGGAGTATCTCTACGTAGTCGCCATCCTGTTCTTCATAATATCGCTCAAGTGGCTGAGCGAGGTCAAGACATCCAGGTATGGAAACTGGATAGCCGCCTCCGGCATGGCGGTCGCCATCGGGGGGACCCTCCTCGCCTATCAGATTCAGAGGACCGATTTGTTGGTCATCGCTGTGGTGGTCGGCGCAATAGTCGGCACCCCCATCGCGCTGAAGGTGCCGATGACGGCGGTCCCGCAGAGGACCGCAGCCTCCCACGCCTTCGGGTCGCTGGCCGTCGCGCTCGTGGGGACGGCGGAGTATTACAACAGACTGCCGAACATAGACGTTTCCACGCTAACCGTGCTCTCGGCGGAGATGATCCTTGGGTACCTGACCTTCATGGGCAGCTGCATAGCTTTCGCGAAGCTCCAGGGGCTACTCCCTGGCAAGCCGTTCGTTTATGGTGGACGGAACCTCGTTAGCCTCACAACACTCGGTATAGCCATCGCACTGGCGATCTACCTGATAGCGAATCCGACACAGTCGTTCATCCTCCCGATCATGGCAGGTTTCGCCCTTCTTTTCGGATTCCTTCTCGTCATGGCTATCGGCGGAGCCGACATGCCGACGGTCATCGCGATCCTGAACTCCTACGCCGGGATGTCCGCGGCGGCGCTGGGGTTCGTGCTGAACAACCAGGTGCTCATCGTGGCCGGAGCGCTCGACGGGTCGTCCGGGTTCATTCTGGCCATGATCATGAGCAAGGCCATGAACAGATCCTTCACCAATGTGCTCTTCGGCGGCGTCGGTGCCGTCTCTGTCGCTGCCTCGGCCGGACCCACCGTCGCCGGGGGGCGGACCGCGCAGGCGTTCACGGTGGATGACGTCGCCACGATTCTGCAGAACGCGAGGTCGGTGGTCTTCGTCCCCGGTTACGGAATGGCCGTCGCACAGGCGCAGTACGTCGTGAAGCAGGTGGCCGAAATCCTGCGATCGAAAGGCATCGACGTCAAGTACGGAATCCACCCTGTCGCGGGCAGGATGCCCGGACACATGAACGTCCTGCTCGCGGAGGCGGACGTCCCCTATGACCAGCTCTGGGAGATGGACCGAATCAACCCGCTGTTCCCTGAGACCGACGTTGCAATCGTCGTGGGAGCAAACGACGTCACCAATCCTGCAGCGAGGACCAGGCCGGACTCCCCTCTCTTCGGCATGCCGATCATGAACGTGGACAAAGCCAAGACCGTGGTGTTCATCAAGCGCTCGATGAGCCCAGGGTTCGCAGGGGTCGAGAACGAGCTCTTCTATCTTCCCAACACAATGATGGTCTTCGGGGACGCGAAGAAGGTGCTCTCCGAGCTACTGGCAGCTCTCAACAAGCAGCGCTGACCAAAAACGTCCAAGTCAGCGCGATAGGACTGGTTTTTCGCGCGGAGTCCGCTTTTATGGTTTTGTAAAGGTTTATAAGCACTGATTTCCGCCTAACTTATTCTTCCCGGATTTGTATTAGACTATGTCTCGAAACCCCAATTTTTCTAGGCTGATGAAACTGGAGAAAGCTCTTGACAAGTGTCCTAGGTGCGCTCACAGCCCTATGATAATCGACTCCTCAGGCGGAGAGCCTCTTCTGCAGCAACTGCGGATTCGTGCTCAAGGAAAAGATGGAAGAGGTCGGCCCAGAGTGGCGGTCTTTCTCCAACGAAGAGAAAGATGAGAAGAGCAGGGTGGGTCTCCCAACTTCGGTGGCGATATCTGACATGGGGCTCGCCACGGTCATTGGGGGTGAGAACAGGGACGCTTCAGGAAGGACTCTCTCCGGTTCGATGCGATCGACGGTCGAGAGGCTGAGGACATGGGACCGGCGCAGCCAGGCCCACGAGTCCGCCGACAGGAACCTGAGACAGGCCTTCAGCGAATTGCACAGATATGCGGACAAGCTCACCGTGAACGAAGCCGTCGTCGAGAAGGCCGCCTACATCTACCGCAAGGCCTTCGAACGCGGCCTCGTAAGAGGGAGGTCTATCACGGCCATCACTGTGGCGTCGCTCTACGCCGCGTGCAGGGACATGGAGATTCCGCGGACGCTCAAGGACATGGCAGCGGTCAGCAACATCAAGAAGAAGGACATCGCCCGTTCTTACAGGCTCCTCTTCAGGGAGACTCGACATGCACATGCCGGTCGTCGACCCCGCGCGCTGCATCTCGAAGATAGCCTCGAGGGCGGGGATGAAGGAGAAGACCCAGAGGAGGGCCCTCGAGATTCTCGCCATGGCAGGACCGATGCGGGTCTCGGCGGGCAAGGACCCTATGGGCTTCGCCGCCTCCGCGCTCTACGTCGCATGCACCCTGGAGAACGACGGAAAGACCCAGAGGGACATCGCAGAGGCAGCGGGAGTGACCGAGGTCACGATACGCAACAGGTACAAGGGCCTCAGGGCCACGCTGGGCTTCTAGGCTCTTCATCTTCGTCCGGCAGCTTCGACGCTCTGAGAGTTGGCTCGTCCTCCGTCGATCAACGGCTGGTTTGTCACACTAATCCTAGCAGAGTCGATTCCCCCGACCCAACGTGGTCGTCTTGGCGCCCTAGAATCGTCTCCCCGAATGCCTTATGAGACCAACGGAGTAGATGACCAAAACCGGCGCGTGCCATGAAAAGGAGAATCCTCGCTATAATCGTGCTGCTCGTCCTGGTGGTCTCCAGTTTCGCCGGATATCAAGCCGGGCTGATCGGTCCCACACCCAAGGCCCCATCGATGGCGTCCTCGGCATCATCAAGCGTCTCGACGCAGACCAACGTTCAATCGTCGAGCAACCAACAGATCGCTGGGGGAGCGATAAAGCACGTCATCATAATCGTCATGGAGAACGAGGGCTACGGGAGCGTCATCGGGAACCCCTCGGCCCCGTACCAGAACCAGCTCACATCTCAGTACGCCCTGGCGGCAAACTACTTCGCCGTCTCCCACCCCTCGCTCCCTAACTATCTCGCTCTGGTGGCCGGAGACACCTTCGGCGTCACCTCCGACTGCCTCCCGGTGCAGTGCGCCCTGCCCAACACGACGATTACGAGCCTGCTCGACGGGAAGGGGTTGACTTGGAAGGAATACGCCGAATCGATGCCGGCCAACTGCTCACAGACCGACAGCCCGGACGGGCTATACGTCACCAAGCACGATCCCTTCGTCTACATCGACAGTGTAACTGGGAACTCGGGCACAGGGACTACTTCGGCCTACTGCGACTCCCACGTCGTGCCCTTCATACAGTTCTCAAAGGACTTGGCTTCATCGAACCTTCCCAGCTACTCGTTCATCACGCCGAACATATGTGACGACGCCCATAGTTGCGCCCTCTCGGCCGGGGACCAGTGGCTCTCGACCGTCGTCCCTGGGATAATCAACTCCAGCTCGTATCAGAGTACGGCACTGTTCATCGTCTACGACGAAGGCAGCAACAACGCGGGGTTTGGGCCGAATTCGGGTGGCCAGGTCGTCTGCATCCTAGTCTCTCCCTTCGCAAGGCCGGGATATGTGTCGCAGGTCCCGTACTCGCACTACTCGCTCCTCAGCTACTGTCGAGGCGATATTCAACACCGGAAACCTCGGGAGAAATGACGCCACGGCCGCTGTGATGTCTGACCTTTTCAAGCCGCCTGCATGACGCAACCCTTGCCGAGGGGCTCAGCGCCGGACAGAAACACATATTAAATGAATGAAGCGTTCATTCATTCAGGAGTCGCTTGAATTGCCCCGGAGAAAGATGGGTCAGACGATGCGCGAAGAAAAGTCGGAGAAGATTCTAGACGCTGCACGAATCGTTTTCGCTCGAAAGGGCATGGCGGCGACAATGGCAGAGGTCGCGGAAGAGGCGGGAGTAAGCCAGGGCCTGGCCTACCGCTACTTCCCGAGCAAGGACGCGATTGTCGCCACCTTGCTTAGGCAGACCATCCAGTCGAGAGACAGGCTCAACTCGATGGTACGGAAGATACCGGGAACCGCAGGGGAGCGCCTGAGTCACGTAGTAACATCGATGGTCGACAACAGGCGAAAGCACCCGGAGTACTATCAGGTGATGTACCAGGGAATGGTCGACGACGAGCTCAATCAGAAGGTTCGCGACGCGATTGCCGAACAGGGTCGAATAGCCTACGAAATAGTTCGAAGACTCGTAGTCGAGGGCCAAGCGACCGGGGAGATTGCGAGAGACGATCCTGACAAGCTGGTGACGGCCGTATTCGCGTGCCTCGACGGGCTCTCGAGAAGGGTGATGACCCTGCGTCCGGACGAGGTCAGCGAGATTGTGCCGGATGCCTGGATAATCCTGAGGATGCTCAAGCCAGATTCGTTGCAGGGGACCCGCCGTTGAACCTGAGGGGCGTCTGCTACGACGTCGGGCGTGTGCATATGGATGGCAACTGGCGCCCCAAGTTTGACCCCAAGACTGTCCGCCGAGAGCTGGGCATCATAAAGTACGACCTCCACTGCAACGCCGTCAGAATCCAGGGGCTCGACATCGATAGGCTTGTGACTGCAAGTGAGGACGCCCTGTCACAAGGGCTGGAGGTCTGGCTATCTCCCGAGATGTGGGACAGGAGCCAGGATGAGACCCTCGAGTACATCGCGAGTGCAGCGGAGCGGGCGGAGGGGCTCCGTCAACGGTGGCCCGGAAAGCTGGTCTTCAGTGTAGGCTCTGAGCTGACCCTCTTCTCTCAGGGGATGATCGAGGGCAAGAACGTCTTTGACCGAATCTCCCGTCCCTCATTCTGGGGCGATGTGATGGCTGGGAAGCACAACGGCCCGCTCAATGCGTACCTGTCGAATCTGAGCGAGGCCGCGAAGACGTCGTTCCGTGGCCCACTGACCTACTTCTCCGTACCGTTCGAAACTGTCGAATGGAAACCGTTCGACTTCGTCGGGGTAGACCATTACAGGGACGCACGGATCAAAGACTCCTACGGCCAGACGATAAGCAAGTACAACGCATTCGGCAAGCCTGTCGTCATAGGGGAGTTCGGGTGCTGCACTTTCCGGGGCGCGGACCTGCTAGGAGCCAACGGCTTCATGATAACCTTCGGGATGATGGAAGGCCTCCTCGGGCCGAACCAGAAGATTCCCAGGATGTTCTTGGACATGGCGCATGTCCCACCCCGAGCCGATGGACACTACATCCGTGACGAGGGGCTCCAGGCACGCGAGATAGTCGATCAGTTGGAGGTGCTTGACGCCGCGGGGGTTGAAGGCGCCTTCGTGCAAACCTTCGTGGTCCCCAACTCCCCGTACCACCCGGACCCCAGGTACGATGCCGACATGGCAAACTTCAGCCTGGTGAAGAGCTTCCCCGAGGCCGAAACGGAGGGGGAGTTCAGGAGACAGGCCATCCATGGGGCCAAGGAGATGATGGGGGTGGACCTCGACCCCCACGTTCTGGATGGTTTTTCAGGTCCGACGGGCGAGCACGGAACGACGTATCCCGACATGACGTGGGAGCCGAAGGAGTCGTTCAGAGCGGTCGCCGACTACTATGATAGGACGGGAGACTCATCGAGGCCTGAGACTTGAGAATCAAGGGGATCGGCTACGACGTCGGGGCCTGCATGGGGTTCAACTGGCGGCCTCGCTTCGACCCCAAGGAGGTCCACCGCGAGCTCCAGATAATCAGCGACGACTTGCACTGCAACGCTGTGAAAATCGCCGCCCTTGATGTCGGGCGAATCGTGACCGCGGCCGCCGACGCGCTGAATCAGGGGCTCGAGGTCTGGGCCGACCCTCTGATGTGGGACAAGCCGCAGGACGAGACCATCGCGTACCTGATCAAGGCGGCGAGGTCGTTGGAGGGCCTCCGGCAGAAGTGGCCAGACAAGTTGGTCATGAGCGTCGGCGGCGAATCCACTCTCTTCATGCAGGGGATACTCGTAGGCAGGAACATCATCCAGCGAATGGGGAACCCGAAGAACATCGCGCGAATCAAGGCGGGCGGGCACAACGGGCCTCTGAACGCGTTCTTGGCCAAGGCCGTAGGGGCCGCAAAGAGTGAGTTCCACGGCAAGCTGACATACAACTCGCTCATCTGGGAGAAGGTGGACTGGAGTCTCTTCGATTATGTGGGCATCGACCACTATCGGGCGAAGGACATCGAAGAGACCTATGTAGAGATGCTCAAACCTTCGTTCGATGTCGGGAAGCCCGTTGTGGTCACCGAGTTCGGGTACGGGACCTACCAGAGCGACGGGAAGCTCGCCCAGGTACTACTCGGGGGCGGGGATGTCGACTCCAAGTCGCAGTTCTTCCACAGCTTCCCGGTGGTGGGAAGGTTCGTCCGACCCAAGGTCAGAGTCGTCCACCCCCGGGACGAGGCCTGGCAGGCGCAGAAGATAGTCGAGACCCTAGACATCCTCGACCGGGCGGGCGTCGACGGCGCGTTCTACTCCTCGCTGGTCTCCCAGATCAACCCCTACGACGACGACCCGAAGTACGACCTGGACGTGTCGAGCGCGAGCCTTGTCAAGTACTACGAGGGCGGCAGGCACGGGACGACGTATCCCGACATGACCTGGGAGCCGAAGGAATCGTTCAGGGCCGTCGCGGACTACTATTCCTCGCACTAGCGTTCCACGATTGCAGGAGACCGTTTGCCCGTTGGGTGGTTTGGACCGTCACAACTTCGGTACGGGAGAGCTACTCAACCACCGCGTGCTTGCTAGCGTTCTTGCCCATCACTTCCTGCGCGAAGAGGGCCAAGACAAACGCGACCACGAACCCGAACACCGCGATGTAGTATGCGTACTCGAAGGCTGCAAGCAACGCGAGCAGCGCCATGACCCTGTTCGCGTAGGCACGGGAGAATGCGGGCTTCTCTGCTCCCAGTGGCGGTGTGACCCCCTGAGCCGCGGTCAGTCTCGGTAGCACCCTTCCTTCGTCAATTGGTTACCGCTCTTCTCGGCCCGCAACCTCGCCCGGTCATAATTGTGTCAGGTTTAAAGTGAGCTTGCGCGATACCTGTATCAATTACGTAAGGTATATCGAACGCGATATTTCACAGAGAGCTCGCTGAAACGCCCCCAAGGAGGGCGCGGCTCTTCTCCGTGGGCTCGAATCGACTCCAACAGCAACCGCACCCAACGGCTCTTATCCACATTTGCACGCAAATGCGAACATCTGCTCGGATGCCTTTATCTATTCTGGGTCACCGGTGAGTCACAAGTGCAATAAGATGACAGAGAAACTTTCAAGACGGCAGTTCGTCGGAACTGTCGCCTCAGGCGCAGCAATGCTGGGTGCTGTGGCAGGGGCAACAACGCTGATACCACAAGTCGCAGCGGCAACACAGGCAACAGGATCGAAGGCGCTCGCAGGAGGTCAGGTCAAAGCGGCAGCACCAGCGCAGGTGCCCAGCAGCTGGTCAGCGACGGCCGATGTGGTCGTCGTGGGCTACGGTGGATCCGGTGCGATATCGGCCATCACCGCCTTTGATGCAGGGGCCAACGTTCTCATACTCGAGAAGACCCCCAGTTTCGCGTCTCTCGGCGTGAGCAACCCGTCCTACTCGGGCGGCGGCGGCAGCACGTCTATGAACGGAGGGCACTTTGACTACCCGAGCGACCCGACCTTGGGTGCCACCTACCTGTACAATACCTCATGGGGTGCGACCCCACTGGCGGTCTGTGAGGCGTGGGCAGCCATCGGCAGCCAGATTCCTGCATGGCTCACCAACATGGCAATACCACACAGTCTGACCACCGGAGGCGCGACCTTTCCGAACGTCCCGGGTGCCTCGACCATGAATGGGGGGACAATAACCGGAGGCGGCGTCGCCTTCTTCAAGTATCTTGATGGGCTGGTGCAGAACCGAGGAATCCCAATCTTCTTCAACGCTCCTGCAACGGACCTCATTCAGAACCCAACAACAGGAGAGATACTCGGCGTCAAGGCCTTGGCCAACAACAGCGAAGTGATGAACATCAGGGCGAACAAGGCAGTGATACTCAGCACCGGTGGCATAGAGTACAGCGAACAGCTGAAAGTGAACTTCCTTAGAGCCTATCCCACGCACTTCTACGGTTGGCAGTTCTCCACCGGGGACGGGTTGATCATGGCCCAGAACGCTGGGGCCGGAGTATGGCACACCGACTGTGTCGGGGCAACGCTCTGCCCATGGTTCCCGCAGTACCCCATAGCGTTCGGTGGCGGCACCCCCTCTCAGGACGGATGGATCTACGTCGACAAGCACGGCAAGAGATACCTGAACGAAACGGCCACTCTCCGAACCAACACCTACATGAATCTGTCCGACTTCGACCTCTCGGTCCCCGAGTACACGCGCATCCCGACCTTCATCATATTCGATGAGACCTGCAGGAAGGCGGGCGCCATCGCAAGCGGTTCCGCCGGAACCCTTCCGGCCTACATCGACCCGCGCCCGAAGTGGAGCAGCGACAATAGCGTGGAGATAGCCAACGGTTGGATCCTGAAGGGTGCGGACGTACCCTCACTGGTCGCAGCAATCAACGCCACCACATACACCGCCGTACCGCCCGGGACAGGCAACACTGCTTCGCCAAGCACCATCACCGTGAACATCAACCCCAACGACCTTACCAACACTATCAACGCCTACAACAGCGCCTGCGCGGCAAAGGTCGATTCCCAGTTCGGAAGGACCGCAGCCACTCTCGTCCCAATCCAGACACCGCCGTATTACGCGATGCCGATGTGGCCTGGAGGCGAGGCGGCCTTCGCGGGCCCCATCCGCAACGAGCGGGGCCAAGTCTGCGACGCCAACTTCAAACCAATTCCGAGACTCTACAGCGCGGGAGAGCTCGGTTCGGTGAGAGGCTCCACCGTCACCGCCATATCGCAGAACGGTGAGTCTGATTGTCTCCGGCCAGATCTCCGGTCACAACGCCGCGACGGAAGAGTCCTGGACATCATAAGCCGGTGAGTGGGGAAGCTTCCCATGGAGCTTCCCCTCCCGGCCCCCTGAGCGTAAAACAACGGCACCCACTTCCTCAGACGGTCGACTAGCAGATTCAACACAGGGGTTCTCGAGGACCCTCAGGTTTGGCTTCAGTTCTTCGGGAGAAGAGTCTCGTTGGGCTGAGAGGGGTTCTTCACCATAAGGGAACCGTCGGCTCCTATCTCCAGTTTCACCGCCGAAACCAATCGATGGCCCCTGATTCTTGCCTTCCACTTCGACCGAATGGCGGCAAGCACATCGTCGGCCGACCCTAGGAGCCTGACCCCGAGGATATCAGCTCTCAGGATTATCATTGAGACCGCCTCAAAGACGGATGTCCCACTGGGTATCAGTACCTGCCCCGTAGCATCCAGCTCCTGAAGGGCCGCCAGCGTAGCCTTGGCCGCATCTATCTTCAGTCGAGCTCTGTGCTCTATCTCGCTCACATTCTCCCTTGAAGTATTCAGCCTCTTGGCCAACTCGGCCTGGGTGAGCCCTTTGGCCCTGTAGCGGACGACCTCCCACTGTCGGGATGTCAGGCTCGTGCGCTGAAAGGCTTCCTTCTTGCCCAAGTCGCGTTGGAGATGACGTGCTCTCATATGAGTCTTGTGCCGAAGCTTGTCTTACAGGATAGGTCGACGCCCAGAGTCTCAACCGCTCCACCGCCCTGGCTAGACAGGTCCGCAGGCGTGCGCGTTCGGCGTAGTGGGCCCAGTGGACTTGGATAGCATTCTTCTTAGGGCCGGCGAGGTCTGGTCCAGTCGACGAAAGCTTCCGCCGAGGAGCTGCCCACGCTTCTGGAATCCTAGTCTTTTTCAGATGGTCTTTGGGCCAACAGGAGCCTCTCTTCGATCTCGGCATCACTCAGCTCACTAATCGGCCTGCTTTGGAGATACTTGTAGCGTTCCTCTGCCTTTTGGGGCGTCATCTTGTCCAGCTTCTTCTTCACTTCTGCCTCAAGCTCCTTCGGGTTAGCTTTTTCCTGTTTTGCCTCGAACCTAGGGGACTGGAGTTTTAGCGATTCTACCACTTCAAGACCCCTACCTTTCGCCCACTTCTCAACCGTGCCCCTGAGGCTCGACCACTGCGACGGGTCCATGTTGTCTGGAAATTGAATGATCCTTCGTGCCTTATCGTAGCCCGCCTCTGTGAACCTCCTCTCTTGCAGGTGCCTTTGAAGCTCCTCGGCGAGCCCGTCGGATGGTAATTCGATCTTTCTCAATGCCCACTCCCGAATTGCCAATGTCGTAAATCCATGCTGATATGCCTTCTTCTCGGGTTCTACCGAGATAGCGGATGATCCCTGACCTTCGTCCTATAGTTCGATTCGTTCTATCATCAGGGAAGGGGGCTGTTCTCGCCCAAGGAAGGCTTTCTGGGGCTACATGCCAGTCTACTTCAGTGAATTTAGAAAGCGAGGTCTTATATTGAATCTGACGAAGTCATCCGTAATTCAAGAATGCACACAGTTAGCAGAGGCGCTGTTGCCACAGTTGCCATCTTGCTCATTCTGGTGGGAGCGACCTATCTCTACGTTAACCCACAAACATTCACGCCCGCATCGACCCAAGGCTACACCTTCACAAACGGCGGCAATTCATTCTCAACAACCATAATCACCACGTCAGTCTTCACTCCTCCTAATGCAGTTCAGGTATACATACCATACGGCGGTGGCGAGAACGATGACGGTGCCACCAATTTCCTTCCCCAGGTTATCACTGTGGTGATCGGCATGAACAACACTGTGACCTGGACTAATCAGGACCTCATCACTCATAACATAATCAGCAATACAGGCGTCTTCGATTCGGGAGACCTATCGCCCGGGCAGACCTACACCTTCACGTTCACGCAGGCTGGAACATACCCCTACTACTGCTCCTACCATCCCATGTCGGGTTTGGTCATAGTCAAGAATCCATAGGTCCATCAGAATAGATGGGTGAATCCGTCTAGTATACTTGGTGGGGCCGGTGAGATTTGAACTCACGGTCGCCTGCAGTTTGACCCGTTCCGGGTCCCCAAGCAGGAATCTTGACCAATCTAGGCGGACTTGGCGCCTCCGCTTACTAGACTACGGCCCCAATCGCAGGTTCTTGTCCCCGCGAACGTGAGTCAGGGCCTTTCCTCACGATTTTAAATGTTGCAGAACATCTGATGGCTAGTGATTCGCCCCATGGACGATTTGCGTCGTGGCCTACTTCAGGGAGGGGGGCGAAGCTCAGATGAGTACCCCGAACGTCTTCAGGAGCCTGACGTAGTTCTCGTCCGACCTGTCCTTCTTGTACTTCTTCAGGGCCTCTAGGACTGGCTCATGGCTCTTGATTCCTAGGAGTCGTTTGACCAACGGCGCGCATCGCCCACCGATAAACAAGTACTGTGCAGCCGTCGTGACGTTCTTCGGGGCCCTGTTCTGGCTCGCTGACTCGAAGTCGATTATGTAGGGCATGTCGCCTGCCATGATCACGTGTTTCCGCAGGTCGCTGAGTCTGTCCGTGGTCGAGTTCGACGAGGTCCAACTTCCTGCATTGATTCAGCAGCAGGTGCAGGATCTCGCGGACCCGGTCCCTGGTCCCGACACCCTTTATCGACCGGAGGTGGTCTTCAAGATCCTCACCCTCGATGAGCTGCATCACCATGAAGTCGCTCGATACCTCAAATGCGTATGCACCGACTCCTATCCTGTTAGCCATCTGGGTGAGCCGATACTCCTCCAACATGCTCTCCCTGTTCGCATCCGTCCGCCTTATCTTCAGGGCGTGAACTCTGCCCTCGATCACCCCTCTGACGACGACACTCACCGTGCCTATGCCGACGAGCCCGAGTCGGCCGATCTTCGTCCTTCCCTCGAAGATGACCTCCTCGACGCCCAGCTTCGCAAGCTGCTTTATCCTCGACCTTGCGACCCTGAGATTCGCGCTGGGATATGTAAGGACGTTTAGGTAAGGAGTCCTCGCGAACTGATCCAGGCTAATCCGTTCCGATTGTGTCTGTGACAGATTCCTCCACTCCTTCGGCCAGCCACCCCTCCTTCGACATCTCTTGGCGCATGGCCTTTCCTGCCAGAACTCTTCCGTTCTTCCGGATAGAGACGGCCACCTCGCGCGAGGCCCCTACGTCATCAATCCCAGACCTGCGAATCTCCTCGAGCAGGTCCACGAGGTCCGTGTACTCCCTCTTCTGTAGTATGTGCACCCTTCCGTCATCTCCGGCCCAGATCAGCTCCGACCGGGCCCTGTTCTTCGCGATGAAGTTCCTGACCTCCGCCGACATCTCGACGCCCGGGCCGATTCGCTCCTCCAGATCCGAGAGGTGAACCATCTCGGGGAGGAGGATTATCGCGCTCTTTTCTAGGTTGTTGGAAGCTGCAGAGGCCCTGATGACCGCGAAACCCCGCTCTTCGATGTACCTCGCGAGTTGTTTCGTGCTCTTCTTTCAGCTCACCCCAGAGCGTATCCTCGCTGAGAGGCCTGTGGTCAAAGCGGATGATGTAGAGCCTCCCAACGAGGCTTCTCCTGGCCTCTCTCTTGAAGCCCGTGAAGTAGGCCAGCTCCGGTCTCTCCAAGAACCCTCTCGAGGCCAGCATCATCCTTCCCACCGTCTCCTTCGAGACGGCCTTTGCGAGTTCCCGGTTCTCATCGACGGGGTCTCTCAGGCTCAGTAGCGTCTCCCCGGTGGGCTTCAGACCTGCGAAGAAACGGAGGACACCCTCGAAGCTCCCGCAGTTGTGAACGAGCACCTCAGCGGCGTACCCGCTGAAGCCCTCATTCTCGATCTCAGCCCCGTAGACCCCCACGGCCTTCATGAAACGCTTGAGCAGCCTGACCTGCATCCTCTTCTCCCCGTCGAAGTTCCTCTTCACGAACCGGACGTGGTACGGAGACCTGTCCGCCGCACTCCTCCACTCGCCGGGTTTGACATCATAGCAGGGTACGATGTTGACCTTCACGCCGTCGATCGTCGCCTCTGTGTAGGGGTGCTGGGCGAACTTCTTCCCGTGCTTGTACCCCCGTGATGCCTCTCTCCCTACCTTCAGGCCGATTGACTCGAACCTCTTCTCATCCACTTCCTTGGCAATCTTCACGAAGACGTCGATGTCGGCGCTCGCGGGCGAACCGGTCGGGACCCAGGTCTGCTTGGCAAAGGAACCGCCAAGGATCACACCGGTGACCTCCTTGAAAGGAAGCGAAGCGACCTTCACCTTCTTGATTACCTTCGCGGCCACGCTGTTGAGAAGCGCCTCCTCCTCCCGGCTCGGGAGGACCTGTTTCCTCGCTTTCAGGAGAACTCTTTGGATCCCTGTCACCTGAGACCGTACTCCCTTACGTCGGTGTACGCGGGCCCGCTCGGCAAGAGCACGCTGGATTTGAGTTTCAGGCTTGTGACCCGCGTCTCGCCAAGGTCGCGACCAGAATTCGTCTGCAGAAACGAGACAAGGGCGTTGCTGTTGAGCGGGCTCCTCACCCTGGACAGGGTAATGTGGGCGTGGAACCCGTGATCTTCAGGCTTGCCTACTCCTTCGAGCGCGTCGATGACGGCCTTGGATGCGTCATTGATTGCCTGTTCACTCTCTCGGGCAACTCCGGCCCAGACTACCCTTGGCCGCCTCAGGTCCGGGAACGCACCCACGCCCTTCACTTTCACATCGAAGCTGGACAACTCCAACCCTTTGAGCCTTCTATCCGTCTCCTTAACTGTGTCCTCAGAGACCTCCCCTAGGAACTTCACGGTGAAGTGGAGGTTGTCCCTCTCGACAATCTTCAGGTCGGCGCGGGTCCTCCTGAGCTCCTCCTCGACTATGACGAGGTTCTCGATCACTTCCTTTGAAACCTCAAATGCGAGAAACGCGCGCGTTTGTCTACACCGCTGCAGATTGCTCTCTCGGCGCGTTAAATAAGCTATAGGCCGAAGATGCTTTCTACTCCGACGCAGACGGAGGTGAGGCATAGCACGATGTTGATCATAGCCATCACAGGGATGCCAGGGGCTGGCAAGTCCACGGTGGCGCAGGCGCTCGGCGGATTCGGGTTGAGACGGATTGCCATGGGGGACATGATCCGGGAAGAGACCAAGCGGAGGGGCCTGCCTCTCGACGACAAGAACATGGGCACGGTGATGCAAGAGATGAGAGAGAAGTACGGCGCAGGCGCGGTCGCTGAGCTCTGTCTCCGCAGCATCCGGTCGAAGGAGGGCGAGACGGCCGTAGTCGTCGACGGGATAAGGTCCGTCGCAGAGGTGGAGATATTCAGGAAGGCGGGAGAGGTCAAGCTGCTCGCCGTCCTTGCCTCCCCGAAGAGAAGGTTCGAGTTCCTCACATCGAGGGGGCGCACAGATGCCCCCCCGAACCTCGAGAGCTTCAAGGCCAGGGACGAGAGGGAGTCTGTCCATCGGGATAGGAGACGCGATAGCTCTGGCCGACGAGGCCATCGTGAACGAACACATCACTCCCGACGAGCTGGCCGACGCCGCGCTCAGCATAGCGGCCGGATGGATGAAACCCGTTGGAAGCTAGCACCGTCGTGGCCATCTCCCTTCACGCCAGCGTCTCCCCCAGCGAGGACCCCGCGAAGGTCCTTTCGGCCGCACGGAACATCCTCGGTGAGTGCGCCTACGAGGTCGAAGAAAGGGAGGGGAGCGTAACCCTCCGCTCGAGGGAGACGGCCTGTCTTCAGAAGATCCACGACCAGTTCAGGGACAGGCACGTGAGGGCTGCAGCGAACCGACTCCTCTTGAGGATGCGCGATGGCCGCAAGGTGATAATCCTTCTCAACAGACAGGCCGCCACAGCCGGAGTGGCCGCCCTGTGTACCAGCGCGACCGAGTCTCCTCTCGGCCCACTGGTCCTGGAGATCGAATCCGACAGGCCAGAAGCCGTGATTGAGTGGCTGACCGCCTACTGAACGGGCGGGACCTCGAGCAGGAGCCCGTCATGGGCCGCGACCGTCTGGGGGAATACCGCTTGGGCCTCCCGCAGGAGCGCGTCCGCCCTTCTGTATCTCGCGCTCGAAGTGGGTCAGCACAAGTCTCCCCACCCCTGCCTCCTTGGCGAGCTGGGCGGCCTCCGTAGCGGTGCTGTGCTTCCTCTCCACCGCCTTGTCCGCGTCCCTCGAAGCGAAGGTCGAGTCGAAGATGAGGAGGTCCGACCCGGTGAAGAACTTCGTCAGCCGCCGTGTGGGCCTGGTGTCGCCCGAGTAGCCTATGCTCCTCCCCGGCCTCTCCGGCCCTAGCACCTGACGAGGGTGAACCCTGACTCCGCCCACCACGACGCTCCTCCCCCGCTGGAGGCTCGACCACTTGCTCCCCTCCGGGACGCCCAGAGATAGTGCCTTCTTCGGGTCGAAGACGCCCGGACGGGGCAACTCCTCGAACAGGAAGGACCACGATTCGATGGAATGGCTCGCCCTCGCGGCCCTGACCCTGAAGTCCTTGCCCCTGAAGACCACCCCCGACCTGGCAGGGACGAAGCCGAGGTCGAAAGGCAGGCCGATGTGAAGCACCTTCATCGTCGTCTTCAGCCAACCGAAGAGTTCCTTAGGCGCCACGACCGTGAGAGTCCGTATCCTCTGCGACATGCCCATCGTCTGGAGCAGCCCTAGCAGGCCGTTGACGTGGTCACCGTGTAGGTGGGTAATCAGTATCAGCATCTCTCTGTTCAGTCCCAAGCCGAACTTGACGAACCTCCCCTGTGCTCCCTCTCCGCAATCCATGAGGATTACCTGACCCTCCCTCCTGATCGCGACCGAAGGCAGGCCCCTCCGCTTCGTCGGCGTTGCGGAGCTCGTCCCAAGAAAGACCACCTCGATCTTTGTCAAAGTCAGACCCTCCTGAGCACGCTTATGGTGCGAGTAAGCTTCCTATGAATGTAGAGGTTGTGTTCCTCTTCCACCTCAAAGTCTCGCGGGTTGTCGGCACCGACGGTGTCGGGGTGCATGACCACCAGTCTCCTTCCCTCCCCCAGCAACCTGGCGGCCGTCCGGAGGAGCCTCTCCATTATCTCTCCGGTGTTCGAGCCGGAGATGCTCGAAGCCCTTCCGTATGGGATATCCGTCGCCATCCCGTCGACCGCAGACAGCGGCGTTCCTCCCACGTCCGCCCTGATGACACCCAACCAGTCCTGCCGAAAACTGACCATGTTCTCGAGGGCCCCCCTCACCATCCTCTGGTCGCGGTCGGCCCCCAGCGGCCTCGCGCCGAGCTCGTGGGCTTCGAGCAGGAGGCTGCCCGTGCCGCAGAAGGGGTCGAAGAACACCTCGCCCGCGTCCACCCTCGACAGGTTCACCAGTGCCCGAGAGAGTTTCGGGAATATCGCGGCGGGATGAAAGAAGGGCCTGGCCCTCGGCCGACGGAGCACCCAGTCCTGCCTCATGAGGGACGGCCTGCTCAACGCGAAGTAATCACGCTCGCCGCGGACTATCATCACCTCTAGGTCGGGGTCGTCCAGGGAGACCTTCCCTCCAATCTCCTCCGCGAAGTCAGAGACCAGCCTCTCCGAGTCTGGCTTCTTCACACCGAGCTCGAATACGCTGACCCTGTACGTCCCCTCCCTCAGAGATCGCAGCTGCTCCTGACTGAGCCGGCCCCCGGAAACCATGAGACCCACCCTCCTGGAGAACGCTATCCTTCTGGCGATGCTGTACGGGTCGGCATCTGACGACGCGACGAGTATCCTATCTTCAGGGACCTCGACCTTGGCCGAAGGGTCATGCATCCGGACCAGAGCGGAAGCCTCGGCGGCGGGGATGGTGGTGCTCTCTCCGGAGAGCAGGAAGAGTATCTTACTCTGCGACCGTCCTGAGGTATGAGGCGAGTGGCTCCGTGGCATCAACCTTGCTGACCTTGCTCGGCACCGTGTTGGTCCCTATTATTTCGTCCACACCCGCTTCGATGAGCTTCTCGTATGCGTCTCCCACGAGGAGGGGATGGACGCACCCGACGACTATCCTCGAGGCCTGGGCCTTCCTGAGCTTCTCCGCCGCGGCGCGAATCGTCCCACCGGTCGAGATCATGTCGTCGACTATGATGACGTCCCTCCCCTTCACGTTCAGCTCGCCCGCGTTGATAGTCACGTCTCCGGTCACCCGGTCCCTCTCCTTCGCAAACTGGAGGTGTTCCGCCGCATACAGCGTCGCAAAGGCCTCGGTCCGCCTTGAGGACCCGAAGTCAGGTGCTATCACCACGGGATTGGAGAGATTCAGGTTCTTCTTGATGTACTGGGCGAGGCTCGGGATCGCCGACACGCTGTATGTCGGCATCGCAAAGAGGGCCAGCCCCTCGGCAGAGTGGATGTCGACCGTCGTGACCCGCATCACTCCGCACGACCGGAGCAGGTGGGAGACTACGCCCAGGCTTACGACCTCGCCAGCCACAAACTGTTTGTCTTGCCTTGCGTATCCTAGGTAAGGGATTACCGCATGGACCTTGGCGCCCTCTTGGCTCAGGTGGTGCGCCGCCAAGAACAGCTGCATGTAGTTCTTGTCCACGGGAGGGTAGGTGGACTGGACGAGGAGTATCCTTGTCCCGTGCACCTCCTCATCAATCTTGAATCTCGTCTCACTGTCTGAGAACTCCTTGACGGTCACCGATAGCAGAGGAAGGCTCAGCCGTTTGGCGAGGGCGTTGCCAAAATCCTCGCTGGCCGGTCCCGCGAAGACGAGTCTGTCTATCAACTCTCAACCCAGCTTCTTTCATAGCTTATTTAACGAATTATCCCGTTTGGCAAGAACCCTTCACAAAATCACCAAAGACTTAATGTATAGGAAGTTCAACCTTGTCACAGAGCGCCTTGGATCAATTGTGTCCCGAGTGTGGCGGTCCCCTCCTCTTTGATGCCATCAACAAGCGATTCGCGTGCAAGAGCTGCGGACTCTTCCTGACTAGGGAGCAGCTCTCGGACCTGAGGTTCAAGCTGAAGAACACCGGCACCGACGACATGCGAAAGAAGCAGAGACAGCAGGCTGACTATCTTGACTGGTGGCTGAAGGACAAGAAAGATAAGAAGTAGCCCCCCGGGCCGCTACGACCCCAGTCGTCCGCCCGTGGTCTCGGCATACTTCCGAGCGATGAGCTTGGTGTTCGCGGTCGCGTTCAGGCTCTCGACCTCGGCCGGCTCGAACCAGGCGAACTCGTCCGACTCCTCGTTGAGCGTAATCCTCTCTCCGAGGGGCCTCATGAGATAGTCGACAAGGACAAAGTGGAACCTTATCCTCCCTTCCTCGTCCCTGATCACTTCGTTGGAGACCTGGAGCAACCCCTCCACCTCCACCTCGAGCCCAAGCTCCTCCCTGACCTCCCGCCGGGCCGCCTCTTGGGGGTCCTCTCCGACCTCGAGCAACCCTCCGGGCGGAGCCCACTTCCCCTTGTTCGGGTCGAACTTCCTTCTTATCAGGAGCACCTTCCCTTCTCTGTGTATGAATCCGCCGACACCCACCATGGGGTGCTCTGGGTACTCTCTCCTGCTGCGCACTGACCTTTCGAGGGTCGAAGAACGTATTAACGTTTCAATCGAGCGTGCACCCAGATGGTAACCGTATCGAGCCTCTGCGTGGGGAAGGAGCTGCTCATCGGCAAGACGACGAACACCAACGCCACCTGGCTCGGTGCGAGGCTCTTCGGCATAGGAATCATGATTGACAGGATGCTCACTGTGACCGATTCGCTCGGGGAGATTTCATCCGGGCTTCTTGAGCTGCTCGAGAGGAGGCCCGATTTCGTGGTAGTAATCGGTGGGCTCGGCCCCACCCCCGACGACATGACGCTGAAGGGGGTCGCGCGCGGGCTCGGGAGGAGAGTGAAGCCAAACGCCGCCGCCCTGAAGCTGGTCCGGGACCACTACGTCAAGACGGGTAGGGGCGGCATGGAGATGACGCCAGCCCGCAGGAAGATGGCCAGGCTCCCCGAAGGGAGCACGCCGCTGCCCAACCAACCGGGGACGGCGCCCGGGGTCAGGATAGAGGTCGGCGGGACTGTGGTCTTCTGCCTCCCCGGAGTGCCGCACGAGATGAAGAGCATCTACGCCCGCTCCGTCCATCCGGAGATACTTCGGAAGACAGGGAAACTGTACACCACGAAGGTGGTCATGCACCTACTGGGCGTCTTCGAGTCGACAATCTCGCCGGACATCGCGGAGGCCCTTAGACAGCACCCGGCGGCCTACATCAAGTCGCATCCGAAGGGCCTCAAGGACGGAGAGTCGCACGTGGAGCTGGACATGGTCGTGGTCTCGGCGGACAGAGCGAAGTCGGAGTCCGAGTGCTCCGCCATTGCAGCGTTCTTCGCAGAGAGAGTTGAGAGGGCGGGCGGAAAGATCGCCCGGCAGACGAAGACGAGGTTGCTTCCCCATGCTTAATCACGGCCTCGAGCGGGATCAGGGGACATCGCGATGAACCTCATCTACATCACGGGCACGGCAGGCTCAGGGAAGTCTCTGCTCACCTCTTCGCTGGTGAGCTGGTACAGGGAGAAGGCCCAGGACGCGATAGCGGTCAACCTCGACCCCGGGGTGCTCTCGCTCCCCTACGACCCTGACGTCGACATCAGGAACTCGATTGACATCCAGCAGATTATGACCGACTACTCCCTCGGCCCCAACGGCGCGCTGGTATTCGCCAACGACATGATTGCCAGCAAGTTGAGCGAGATTCAAGAGGAGATCGAGTCCACCACCGCCGACTTCGTGGTCGTCGACACGCCGGGACAGATCGAGCTGTTCGCATACAGGGAGAGCGGGCCGTTCATCGCCAAGGGCCTAGAGGCAGAGTCCAAGGTATTGCTCTTCCTGATGGACTCCCTGGTCGCATCGTCGCCAACAAACTTCCTTTCCCTCGCCCTGCTGGCCACATCGGTCCAGCTCCGGATGGAGCTCCCCCAGCTTCAGGTCCTCTCGAAGACAGACCTGGCGATGGAGAAGGTGCCCGAGATTGTCAGGTGGTCGAAGGACCCGATGGCCTACGAGGAGGCGCTTTCCAAGCTCAAGTCCGGAAACGACTACTCGTTCTACTCTCAGCTCTTCCGGAACCTGAAGAAGTCGTCGCTGTCGCTGGGGCTCTTCCCTGTGTCTTCGTACACGCGGGAGGGGTTCATCGGACTCATAGGGGAGTTTGCGAGGATCTTCGGGGGCGGCGAGGAGTACGAAGAGTGACGACCCGTCCATGCTCGGAAGTTGGTAATCAGCCTCCGGCGGGCTCAGGACCCCACTTCGATGACCAGCCAGACGGTCTGCTCGATGTGGAACTGACAGCCGTGGGAAGCGAGGAGGGCGGGGATGTTCTGGCCACCAGGGAACTCCGTGACCGGGCACGGCTGACTCACTATGAATTGTGGGACCGTATCCTATGTAGTAGCCGAAGTGCGTGTAACTAGGGTTGGTCAGGACGGACCAGTGGCCGGGAGCAGACTGCTGCAGGATGCTCACGTACTCTAGGGGCGAATCCGTTCCGGGCCAAAGCGTCGTCTCTCCAACTTGGAGCGCCGACCCCGGGAAGAACTTGCCAAAATCCTGCTGGAAGCCGTAGTTTGAGATGTTGAAGTTCGCGACCTGCGTCTGGAAGCGGGCCTTGGCGAAGGCATCGAGGGTGGAGTTCTCCACGAGCCTCGCGCCGGTCCTGTTCGCGTTGACGTCTTGGAGGAAGTAGCTCACCCAGCTCAGGGGTCGCCTCCTTCGTCGGCCACACCCCCTGGAACCACCTGTTGTAGACTATGCCCTCTGTCCCGAGTTGGCCCGACACCTGGACGTGATACCCGAACGTCTGGCCCGGGGTTAGAGTCTCGACCTCTGCCTGAAAGGAAGCCACACAATCCGTCTGCGGGGCCAGCGTGGAGGGGCAGACCTTGCCCGTGAAGGTGTAGTCTGCGTACGAGATCCATGTCGCCCCATTGATGGTGGCGTTGTTCCCATTGCCCGGTACCCCGAAACCTACGCTCACGTCGTCGAGAGGCATTGACCCCATGTTCTCAACCGTCGCCGTGAAGTTCACGATGCCGAGAGGCCCGCGGGCGACCGTGGTGTTCTGTATCGCGACGACGCCCACAGGATTCAGCTCATACGAAGTGAAAGGCACGATTTCGGCCCCGGTGATGTTCGTGCCCCTGACGAAGAACAGGTTGGAGCCGGTTCCTTCGGGGAACGCGTAGGTGCTACTGAAGGGAGGGGTTCCGACACCCAGAAGAGCATACGAGAAGGCGGCGCGTCCCGTCACCGTGAAGGGAGGTGGCGAAGAGGAGTAGCTTGAAGTGCACGTTAACGTGTTATCCGGGCCACAGGCGAAGTGTATGACGTCGACGGCGACCGGGTGGAACGTAAGGCTGTACGGGACGATTGGGAGCACGAAAAGAAGGACGACTACGACCGCGGCGATGATTGCCAGAACGCCGAGGGTCCGCCGCCGAGGTTTCATCTGAACACCAGCCCTACCAGAAGGCCCAGGCCTTCACTCCGCTCTACGACAGATTGAAGGGGATCTGTCATGGCCATGAATCACAGCATGCCTGATTGTTATTTACGAGTTTACTTGCGGTTGCTTCGCGGTTACATTCAAGACAGGTGCGGCTCATTGTGTCTCCGCCGGGGCATTTCATCCACACGTTGGGCGGTACGTGCTAACTCTCTAAGGTAATGATTTCCTCACAGTATGTGGTATGAGGCCTCACTTTCTCGTAGTTTCTAGTGAATCGCAGGTTGGGGTTGATTCTCTTGATCAGTCCTTCAGTGGCCTTCTCAGTGTGCGAGGAGCATACGTCCCTCGTGTCCAGACCCAGGATGACGCATGCCTGAAGCGCAGGACAGGGGTTGATAGAATGAAAGACTACCCTGTCTCGTGATTTCTCAACTATCGGGGCTTCTCTCTCGCTTATCCCGAGCTTCATCAGGATCAACTGATAGGCCTTTTCGACTTCCGTCCCGTGAAGCTGGCTGAGTATCGATTCGGAGTCATTCTCAAACCACGTAATCCTCTTCTGCAGAAGGTTCTCTCCTGCTTTCCTCCAGGCGTCGCTCCCTCCTGTCCTGAACTGCCTGACTAGCTTCCTTGTTGCATCATCGTATAGCGCGGAACATCGGGCCTCGAGTACGCCGCCCATTATCTTCGGCTGCCAGGGCGACCTCTTCACGATTTCTTCGGAGCTCAAGTCAATCATTGTCCGACCTTGGCTCTTTGACCTTGTTATTGAGGTGCCATAGACGATTTCGGAGACTTTCGCCCACACCATGGCGCCTGTGCACATCGGGCACGGTTCATGAGTTGAAACCACGATGCAGTCGTTCAGCTCACTCCTGCCCAGCTTCATGCAGGTTTCCCTGACGAGTTTCATCTCTGCGTGGGCCGTCGGATCAGATTCTGTAACCTCCGAATCATGAGCCCCAGCGAAGACCGCCCCATTCCTGACAATCACCGCTCCAAATCCCTTGTTCCCCTCCCGAAGAGAAAGCTCAGCCTCTCTGATTGCGACTTCCATGAATCCTTCATAGTAATCAGAGGTTGAAGGGTCCACAAGCTGGCCTTTCTCATCAGGATTCTTAAATGCATTCCATCAAGTGATTGCAGTTCAAATTCTCCAGCCGATTGTTGTCTTGGGATGCCGGAGAATGGCATGCCATGAAGAAGGAAACATTCGGTTGCTGCGTATCCAACACACAATGCTGCGGAACTGCAACATTGTCCTTCAGCCCCCGCGGCGTCAATCGCAGCCCAACGCGCAAAACTGAACGCTTAAGAATATCTCACAGAACCCTAATGCTAGATGGCATTCAGATTCAGCGGCACCTACACCGCGATAATCACCCCATTCGACACGGGGCGGTCGGTGGACTGGCCCTGCCTCAGGCTGCTCGTGGACTTTCAGAAGACGCAGGGCATCACGGGGATTGTCCCGGCGGGGACGACCGGCGAGAGCCCGACGCTCACGTGGGACGAGCACAACAAGGTCATCGAGTCCGTCTTCGAGGCTGCGGGGACAGGCCTGGAGACCATCGCGGGCACGGGCTCGAACAGCACAGACGAGGCTCTCGAAGCCACACGGCACATCGCCAACTGGGGAATCAGGGCCGCTCTGCTGGTGGACCCATACTACAACGGTCCGAGCTCACTTGAAATCAGACGCGAATACTACGAACCGATAGCGGAGGCGTTCCCGGAAGTCCAGCTGGTCCCGTACATCATCCCTGGGAGGACTGGGACGCAGCTCCTGCCCCAGGACCTCGGAATCCTGTCGGCGAACTGCCCGAACATCAGCGGGGTCAAGGAGGCTACGGGGAACCTCGACAACGCCCGGCTCACGAGGAACTACTGCGGTCCGAACTTCTCGATCATGTCTGGGGACGACGACAAGACCCTTTCCCTGATGAGCGACCAGGCGATAGCGTGCTCCGGGGCAATCTCGGTGGTCGCCAATATCGCCCCCAAGGCGGTGCAGGAGATGGTGCAGGCTGCACTCAGGAAGGACTGGCAGGAGGCCCAACGACTGGCGACGGCGCTCCAACCACTCTTCGCGCTCGTCACCGTGAAGACGGAGGAGTCCACCAAGTACGGGCCTGTGTCCGTCAGAGCCAGGAACCCGCTCCCTGTGAAGACGATGATGCAGGTGCTCGGAATGACCACCGGGCCGTGCCGGAGCCCTCTGGGGCGAGTGACAAAGTCGGCGCTCAACGTGATGCTGAGGTCGCTGAGGACTGTCTGGGCCGCAAACCCGGAGATCCTAGAGCCCATCGAGCGGTCCTTCGACGTCTCGGTCGCAGACAGACTGGTGATGCCGCAGTACTGGGAGAACCTGAGTTATGCCGGATACTAGCCCGATTCGCCTGTGCGTCGTAGGGGCCACCGGGCGGATGGGGAGCACAATCATCAAGGAGGCGCCAACCGACCGGTTCACCATCACGGGGGCGGTGGCTGCGGAGGGCGAGCCCGCGATAGGAAAGACGCTCAGAGAGCTCGGCATAGCTGACCTCGACCTAAAGGTCGTCACACCCAGCTCGATGGTGACTCTCTTGGGCTCTGCCGATGTCTGCCTCTCGTTCACCAGCCCTGCTGCCGAGGTCGCAAACCTTCCGACCGTTGCCGCGGCCGGACGACCGTTCATACTGGGGACGACCGGGTTCTCGGATACCCAGCAGGCATCCGTCCTCGAGACCCTCAACGGGAAGGTACCATGCGTGATGGCGTCGAACTTCTCGATCGGCGCGAACATGCTCTTCGCGATGTCGTCGACCCTCAAGAACCTCCCACTTGACTTTGACGTCAGCGTGCTTGAGATGCACCACTCGGGCAAGGCTGACGCTCCCAGCGGTACGGCGAAGACGATCGCCGAGGCAGTCTCCAAAGCAAGGGGGTACTCCACGACGGTCTACGGCAGGAACGGGCTGTCAAAGCGAACAAAGGGCGAGCTCGAGGTCGCCTCCTTCCGGGGTGGAGGGATGCCCGGGGAGCACGCAATCTACGCGTTCGGCCCCCACGAGATGCTGAAGCTCGAGCACCTGGCCTTCTCGAGGTCTGCGTTCGCGCAGGGTGCGCTCCTCGCTTCCAGCTGGATAATCCAGCACCGCGAGCCGCGGGTCTACAGCATGCTCGACGTCCTCGGTTTCAAGCTCTGAAACTCAGTTCTCGTAGAGAGCCTCGTGGGTGTCCGGCTTCCCGTTCGTCATCAGCTGGTACCCCGTCTCCGTTACGACGAGGGTCTCGCCTATCCTGCACCCGCCGACTTTGAGGTTGTCGTACAGTGTGACCGCTGGTTCAATGGCAAGGACGTGCCCCGGTCTCAGCCTCACCGACGGCTCTTTCATCCCTGGCTCGGGCGAGAACGGAGGCTCGTATACGTTAAGTCCCACGCCGTGGAGTATCGGCTGAATGCGGCTAAAGGAGTAGGCGCCGAATCCCCTCTCCACGATTATCTTCTCAGCGGCATCGTGAATCTCCAGGGTAGTCGCCCCGGGTTTCGTGGACTTGAGTGCTGCTTTGAATGAGTCGTAGGTCGCCGTGTATATCTCCCTCTGGCCCTTGCTCGGTTTGCCAATCACCGTAGTTGTGGTGATGTCGGTGTTGTAACCGTTGAAAATCGTCGCGTACCCCAAGATTAGAAGCTCTCCGGACCTGACGATTTTATCCGAGTCGTGCCTCAGCATCAGACCCGTGTTAAGTCCGGAGAAGGTCGCGAGGCCCCACGACATGCCCTCGGCCCCCATCTTCCTCGCTGCGTACTCGCCCTCGGCCGCGATTTCGTACTCCCTCATTCCCGGCTTGGCGGAACGGAGCGCGGCCCTAATCGAGGCCTCCGTAGCCTTCGAAGCTTCGTGCATCAGTCTTCACCTCCTCCTCGAGTTTCACCGCTCTCTCATCGGCGACCTTCGCTCCGACGTTGAGCCAGCTCGGCCCCCTTCGACACGGTCTCCAGCGATTGTACGGTCCTCGAAGCCGAGCTGGTCGTAGCCGACCCGCACGGCCTTGTAATCCCGTAGAACAGCCGAGACCTCATCAGCCCTGCCGATGCTGTGCATCATCCTCATATCGTTAATCCACGGCATGTAGTGCCTCGAGTGCATGTAGTCGCCGGCGACAGTGAGGAGAACCACGTCCCCTGCCGAGGTCACCACGGAGGAGTAGTCTGTTCTGGAACCACATGCTGACGACGGGCCTGAGGTCGGTCGAGTACCGGACGTTCTCGATCCGGTTCAGATAGAGCGCATCAAGGACCTTCCTTCTTCATCGACCGGACGAGTTTCTTCAGACTTCTTGCTCCTGAAAGAATCCCAATCAATCTTCTTGGATGCGGCGCTGGCTCTGCACAACAAAACGGCGGTCTCTTGGGCGTATAAACAATTCAAGCAAAGACGCCACTCTGGAGCGGGAGAGCCATTAACTGCGACCGAGGTTTCGCAGATTTCAGAGTCTACACCAAAATTCCTTCCACAATCCTTTAGAATGCTCGATATGACGGCGGCCAGCGGATAGTGCGAAAGTGAGATGGCGAAACTCAAGATTCTGTTCGCGTCGCTCTTGGTGTTCCTCGTGTTTTGGCTTCCCATCGCGGCCAGTTCATCGAGTGCGCTGACCTTCACAAGTCCTTCTGCAGGTGCCTACCTCTATGGCACTCAGTCTTACATCATAAACGGTACGATTAGCCCACTGCCCTGGCCTCCCTGACAACATCTTCATCCTGGTCAAGATGCAGGGGTCAACATTCCGCTGGACGTTCAGGACGTCTCGCTCGCAAGCAACGGCACGTTCTCGTACTCTACTAACGTCGGGGGAAGCAGCGCCTGGACCCCAGGAGTGTACGTCATCACGGCCTTCGACTCGTACGCCAACGCGAACTCGATCATCTTCTTCTACGACATGTCGAGCAAACCACCAGTACATCTTCCTCCACGACATCCTCCACGACATCCTCCACGACATCATCAACGATCATCCACGACGAGCACCACAAGCACCACAACTTCGAGCTCAACCAGCTCCACTACATCCAGCTCCACGACCTCGACTCAACGACGTCACTCCACAACTTCAAGCTCCACGACCTCGAGCTCCACGACCTCAAGCTGCACGACTTCGAGTTCAAGTTCGACGACTTCGAGTTCGAGTTCCACGACTTCCAGCCTCCAGCACCTCCAGTCCTCCACAACGTCCTCAAGTTCCACACGCACAACTTCCACCTCGTCAACAACCTCTTCCAACTCCACAAGCTCCTCGTCCACAACGACATCTACCTCGCCACTCCTCCAGCTCGACCCCAAGCACGAGCACTTCCTCGACCACGACCACGCCGACTCCTCGTCCACCACCTCTCTCTCCACCACTTCATCCTCTACCACATCCACTTCCACCACCTCGTGACCCAATCATCGACCACCTCGTCGACTACGTCCTCTGCCCCCACGACCACCTCCAGCACTTCGAGCATCCCAACCACTTCTAGCACACCTCCACCTACAACGAGCTCCACGGCTCCTTCGACCAGCTCGACCTCTGGCAGCTCCACCGTCTACCCCTCCTTCATAATCGGGGTGGCGGCCGTGCTCGTGCTGATGGCGCTGTCCCTGGCCGAAGCGAAGAGCAAGGTGCGCCGGACCGTTCGTTAATCCTTCTTAAGGTGGTGCGACCAATCTTGGCCGGCATAGGGGTTGAGAGCGAGTTCAACTGACGGAGCAAAGACACTAAGACGGCTGATCTCGAAGGATGGATGCACGCCCGTGCCGGGTGTCTTCAGCCCCGCGGTCGCCATGCTCGCGGCCGAGGCCGGATTCAAAGCGATCGTACTTCTCGGGGGCAGCCTTCTCCGGGCTCCTCGGTCTGCCCGACCTGGGAATCACGACCCTCACGGAGGTTGCCGGCGCGGTGGGGCGGATTACGTCGAGAGTCAGCCTGCCTCTCATAGTCGACGTCGACACAGGTTTCGGGGAGGCCGTCAACATGGGTCGGATGGTCGCCGAGATGGAGAGGGTCGATGCAGCCGCAGTCCAAGTGGAGGACCAGGTGATGCCCAAGAGGTGCGGCCACCTCGAGGGGAAGCAGCTCGTCAGCGGAGAGGAGATGATGAAGAAGATCATCGCGGCCAAGGAAGCCTCGACCAGGGGGCTCGTGATCGTGGCCAGGACGGACGCCGCCTCGGTCGAAGGCATCGACGCCGCGGTCGAGAGGGCGAGACTGTACGCCAAGGCAGGTGCCGACGTCATCTTCCCAGAGGCCCTTCGTAGCGTGTCCGAATTCAGGGAGTTTGCCAGGAAGGTCGAGACTCCACTTCTCGCGAACATGACGGAGTTCGGCAAGACGGACTACATTCCGGTCTCCGAGTTCGAGAAGCTCGGATACAAGCTGGTCCTGTTCCCTGTCACGACCTTTAGGGTCATGATGAAGTCCGTGCAGGCGGCCCTCGGTGAACTGGCGGCGAGGGGCACTCAAAAAGGCCTCCTGAGGAAGATGATGGACAGGAGCGAGTTCTACGACCTCATCGACTACCGAGCCTACGAGGCCGTCGACCATAGGACAGCAACAAAGGCAAGGAAGCTGACTCGATACCGATTAATAGTAGCGAGTGAGAACAAAGCATGAAACAACACCGTTGCCAGAGATGATTCGTGCACCCGCCGGGCTGTACGGCGTGGCCGTCGTCGAGACCAGCATCTCGAAGGGCACCGCCGACGGCTCGCTCACCTACAGGGGCTATCCCATCAAGGAGCTCTTCGACAATGCCTCGTTAGAGGAGTGTGCATTCCTCATCCTCGAGGGAAGACTCCCCCGTGTGGAGGAGCTAGAGGAGTTCGTCGAGAAGGTGCGCACCCACGCCAAGGTGCCGGAGGGTGTCTACGACATCGTCCGGAGGCTCCCAACCGGGTCGGATCCGATGGACGTGCTGAGGACCGCAGTCTCTGCCCTCGGCGCAACCGAGAGGTCGCTCGACGGAAAAGACCAGCAGGACTCGCTCATCGCGAAGATGCCCACCCTGGCGGCAAACTGCTACAGGATAGTCAGAGGCATGCCGGTGATAGAACCCGACCCGAGCCTGAACTTCGCCTCCAACCTGCTCTACATGCTGAGCGGGAAACGGCCCGCCAAGTTCGACTCGTGGGCCTTCGAACGCGAACTCATCCTCTATCTCGAGCACGACGTGAACGCCTCGACGTTCACGGTGAGGGTCGTAGCGTCGACGCTGGCCGACATCTACGCGGCTTCCACCGCCGGGCTGGCCGCGCTCAAGGGCCCCCTGCACGGCGGAGCCAACGAAGCTGCGATGGCGATGCTGCTGGAGGTGGGATCAGCCGACCGGGCGGAGAGATACGTGCAGGAGGCGCTCTCCAACAGGAAGAAGATCATGGGTTTCGGGCACAGAATATACAAGAAGGTGGACCCACGGTCCCAGCTCAGCAAGGGCATGCTGAAGAGGCTCCTCGAGGAGCAGGGGAAGAGCGACGACCTCTACAGGCTCTGCGAGGCGGTGGCCGACGCGATGTGGCAGGCGAAGAAGATACCGACCAATCTCGACTACTACGCCGCCCCAATATTCTACTCGCTCTCCATTCCGATACCGGCCTTCACACCAATATTCGCGGCCAGCAGAATCGTGGGATGGGCCGCCCACTTCAACGAGCAGCTCGCCCACAACAAGTTATTCAGACCCGACTCCGTCTATGTGGGCCCGAACGGCCTCACCTACGTCCCGATCGACAAGCGCTGATCAGCGTATGAGGCAGAGTTCGCCCAGAGCGGCCACCTGCCTCTGTTTCTCCAGGTTCCAGACGAAATCAAGTATCTCGCGCGTCGCTGACTCCTTCAGGAACCTCTTGGTGAGCCGTCTGAACTTCAACTCAACCTCCTCCCGGGTCATCGGGTTGCTGGGGTGGCCCTTGGGGTCGTCGACCTGTTCGGTCCGCGTGCGCCCGTCCTTCAGCCTGAGCGTCACGCGGTTTGCGATGTGCCTGGGATAGATGTCGGTGAGCGACTTGTCTTCCTTCACCCTGATTCTCTTCAGGAAGGATAGCACCCGCTGGTCGCCCAGATTCCTTGCGGAGTAGGTGGAGTTGTCGACCTTCCCCTGCAGGAGGGCCAGCCCCACCATGTAGGGCATGCTGTGGTCGGCCGTCTCCTTCGTCGAGGGAGTCCACTTCTCCTTGCCCTTGCCGAGGATTGTGTAGCCCGCCTCGTGGGTTTCAACCTCCACCGAGACAATGTCGTCGGCGCTCCGGACTCCGCGACGCGCCTGGAGTGCGGCCCAAATGGCGCTCTGGGCATGGTACTCGGCCGGGAAATACTTGATGTAGGTGTCGCCCAGCTTGAAGCGGCTCCGCCCGCCCCCGAAACTCCCAGTGTCCAGCTCGAAGGGACCCGAGACCTGCTTGAAGAATCCCATCTCTCCTTCGAATATTGGTGAGGGCCCTGTCATCCCACGCGCCGCCAGAAGAGAGGAGAAGACGGCGTTCCGCGCCGCGTTTGCGAAGGAGGCCCCCTTCCACTCGGAGAGTTCTCCGGCCCTGACCTGCCTCATGGCTATGTGCGAGTTCAGGGAGATGTTGACCGAGTGCGTCAGCTTGTGCTTCGGAAGGCCCATGAGTTTCCCGGCCGCGAGAGCACTCGATATCAGCCCGTAGCAGACGTGGTCCCATCCCCTGTGTCTTATGTCGGCGGCATCGCAGAACCGACACTGAATCTCATAGGCGAGCACGATGGCGGTCAGGAGATCTTTCCCCGAGGAGCCCTCGCGCTCACCGACCGCGAGACACGCGGAGATGTTGTCGCTCGGATGGGCGGGTTCCTTCGAAAGGTAGGTGTCATTGTAATCGAAGTACCTCACCATGAGCCCGTTGACGAATGTCGCCATGTCGGGAGACGTCTTGGTCTCCACGCCCAGAATCGTGGACGTTCCGCCCACATGGTTTGATTCAGCGACCTTCCTCGCGATCTTCACCGGGACCTCCCCGAACGCACCAATTGCGCAGCCCAGGGTGTCGATGAGCCTCTTCTTGGCTTCGAGAACGACGTCTTCCCCCAAGTCAGCATAGCTCAGCGATTGGGTGTATTCGCTCAGCCTCTCTGCAAGGTTCATCTTCTCACTTCTCTGCCCAATCACGCTTCAATATCTCCGTTGACTCTCGACAAGGAGCCCGGCCGCCTGCTCGTAGGTCATCGTGTGGTCCGCTACTCTGACCGCGAGACTCCGACGACCTTGTGTAGGCCCCGCCCTCAAACTCGCTGAGCAACTTCTTCTTGGCCAGCTCCATTATCATCCCCCTGACGCTGCGGAGCCTCATCTCCTCTCCCCTGTGCGACAGGAACTTCTCCCGGAGCTCCTCGACCGCGTTGAAAAGGAGGTCCATGCCGTCACCCTTCAGCGCCGAGACCCTAAGCACGGGTGGGTTCCTCCCCTTCATGTCGCGAACCATCGAGAGGAGATTGATTGCCATCGCGTCTGCGCCGGGGAGGTCAGACTTGTTCACCGCGTAGACGTCGCCTATCTCCATGAGCCCCGCCTTCGAGACCTGGACGTAGTCTCCCAGGCCCGGCATGGTGACGACGATGACTGCGTGGGCTATCTTCATCACCTCGACGTCCGACTGCCCTATCCCGACTGTCTCGATGATCACCACCTGCATGCCGGCCGCATCCAGAATCTGAACTGCTTCGGAGACCGCCGCTGACAGCCCTCCGCTCCATCCCCGCGAGGCCATGCTTCGGATGAAGACACCACTGTCCAGCGTGTGCTGGGCCATCCTCACCCTGTCTCCCAGCAGCGCGCCCCCCGTAATCGGGCTCGTCGGGTCCACTGCGATGACGCCCACCTTCATCTTCCTGCTTCGGTATTCCGAAATCATCCTGTCGACCAGGGTGCTCTTGCCCGTCCCGGGTGGCCCGGTCAATCCCAGGACGAACGCCCTCCCGAGACTCCTTGCTATGCCGTTAAGGAGGTCAGCGGAGACCTGGCCGTTCTCCACGAGGGTTATCGCCCTCGCCACAGCCCTCCTGTCGCCCTTCAGGACGCGGCCGACAAGGGTATCCTTTCCCATCTCGTCACCAGCCGGCTCGACACCCGGTCTCGAATTAAACCTAGTCTTCTCGTTATATCCACCATCAAAAGACCCTCCAGAAGGACACTTGTCATCGATAGAATGGATTCGGAAGAGGACTCGGCGGGATCCTCAAACGCTTGCCATCGAGATGGCCGCCGAAGGTGCCCCGGAGGGGACCGTGACCCAGGGCGGAACGGTGACCCGAGATGAGCTCAGATTCTCGGTCGTCCTCAGGCCCAGAAGCGGCCTGCAGTTGGGGCTCCTCGCCCTCATCGCGACCTTCTGTGCGTCGGAGGGCATCAGGAAGGACACCGGGATTATCACCTGGATCCGGTGGCCTGACGAGATAGTGGCGGGCGCGGAGGTGGTCGCAACGACTTCTGTGGCTCTTGGAGGTGCCGAGGATGCTCCCTGGGCTGTGCTGAACTTCCGCATCAACCGCGGACACCCCCCTGCCCCCGGACAGACCTCCCTCGATGACCTGCTCGGCGTATCCGTCGACCAAGACATGCTGGTGGCGAAGATACTCGACTCACTTTCGTGGATGCACTCCGGCTGGGTGAAGGAGATGCACCCGCAGATTCTCGCGCGCATCACTTCCATGCTTGAGAATGTCGGAGGCAAGGTCATGGTAAGCCACAATGGGAAGGCGGTCCCCGGCATCGCCAGAGGCGTGGACGAGAAGGGGAGGCTGATCGTGGACATCGATGGCACAGGGGCTTCGGCGCGCGTCGAGGACAGATCGGGTCTACTGAATATCTGAGGATATCGTTTATCTGTAGGCTGGTTCGCTCCGGCCCCAATGCTGAACTCGGGCGGAGACCCTTACTGGTCGAAGAAGGTGCGGTCCCTCGCCACGGGAAAGAAGCGGAACGGCAGGATCTTCGACGAGGCGACGCTCCAGGACATACACAAGGGCGTACGACAGTGGCAGAACCAGGTCTTCGGGCCTTCTGTAAGTGGGAATGAGACGAGAAAGGACTACCAGACTGCCTCCGGGATTCGGCTGAACCCCATATACACCCCAGATGACGTGAAGGACCTCCAGTTCTCTGAGCTGGCGTTTCCCGGTGTCTACCCCTACACCCGAGGGGTGCATCCGTCGATGTACCGGGGGAAGTTCTGGACCATGAGGATGTTCTCGGGGTTCGGGGTGCCCGAGGACACCAACAAGAGGCTCAAGCTGCTCCTCGAGCACGGACAGACGGGCCTGAGCATCGCATTCGACATGCCAACGCTCTACGGGTACGACGCCGACCACGAGAAGGCGCACGGGGAGGTGGGCAGGTGCGGAGTCAGTGTCTCGTCCCTCAGGGACATGGAGGTAATCTTCCGCGGGATTCCGCTCGACAAGGTCAGCACGTCGATGACGATCAACGCTCCCGCCTCGGTCCTGACCTGCATGTACGCCGGGGTCGCGAGGAGGACGGGTGTGCCCGTCAGCGCCCTGAAGGGTACGGTCCAGGCGGACATGCTGAAGGAGTACATCGCTCAGAAGGAGTGGGCGTACCCTCCCGAGGCCCACCTCCGCATCGTGAGGGACATGATGGTCTACTGCACCAAGAACATGCCCCTCTGGAACTACGTGAGCATAAGCGGCTATCACATAAGGGAGGCGGGCTCGAGTGCCGTTCAGGAGCTGGCGTTCACGCTCGCCGACGGGTTTGGCTACGTCGAGCTCGGGCTGGAGGCCGGTCTCAAGGTCGACGACTTCGCCCCGAGGCTCAGCTTCTTCTTCAACTCAACGATGGACTTCTTCGAGGAGATTGCGAAGTTCAGGGCCGCTAGGAGGATCTGGGCCACAGTCATGCGCGAGAAGTACGGCGCGAAGAACCCCAGGAGCCTCCTCATGAGGTTCCACACCCAGACGTCTGGCGCATCGCTCACCTGGCAGCAGCCCTACAACAACGTCGTCAGGACCGCCATAGAGGCGCTCGCCGCCGTGCTCGGGGGCACCCAGTCGCTTCACACGAATTCCTTCGACGAGGCGTGGGCCCTGCCAACCGAGGAGGCCGTCCAGGTCGCGCTGAGGACACAGCAGATCATCGCCGAGGAGACCGGGACGCCGAACGTGATGGACCCGCTCGGCGGTTCCTACTACGTCGAGTGGCTCACCGAGAGACTCGAGCAGGAAGCCTACAGGTACTTCGACAGGATTGATTCAGCTGGGGGCCTGCTCAAGGCGATAGAGTCAGGATACCTCCAGCGGGAGATAGCGGAGAACTCCTACAGGCTCTCCAAACGCGTCGAGAGAGGAGATGACGCGGTGGTGGGTGTGAACAAGTACACCATCAAGGAAGAGACCCCGATCAACACCCTCAAGATAGACTTCAAGGCCCAGGGGCGGCAGATAAACAGGCTCCGCAAGGTCCGAGGTGAGCGGGACAACGACAAGGTGAAGTCTCTCCTCGAGAAGCTGCGCAAGGCCTACTCTGACCCGGAAGCCAACGCGATTTACCCGATGATGGACGCGGTCATGGCCTACGCAACGCTCGGCGAAATCATGCAGGTCGGCAGAGATTTCTTTGGAGGCTGGAAGGAGCCGATAATCATCTAGGATTGATTGATATTGAAAGCCAAGACCAAACAGTCGGCAACCGGGGTGACGAGGAAGATCAGGATACTCGTCGCCAAACCCGGACTCGATGGTCACGATCGGGGAATCCTCGTGCTCGCCCGCACGTTCAGGGACGCTGGCATGGAGGTAATCTACAGTGGTCTCCTGCCCACCCCTGACGAGGTGGCCCAAATGGCGGTCGACGAGGATGTCGACGTGGTAGCCCTCTCGCTCCTCAACGGGGCCCACCTCACGGCCTTCCCGAGAGTGAAGAAGGCGCTCGACAGGAAAGGGGGGAAGGACATCGTGGTGGTGGCCGGCGGAATCATCCCGAAGGAGGACAAACCGAAGCTCCTCAAGCTGGGAATCACGGGGCTCTACGGCCCCGGGACGCCGATGGAAGAGATAATCGAACACATAAGGGAGAGGGTTCGGAAAGAAAGGTGGTCCTGACCTGTCGGGGAACTGCGCCAGCCTCTCGAGAATCGGAGCTCGGGGGTGAAACGGAGGAGAACGAGAGGGAGGTCCTCGACAGACAAAGTGGAGCCCGGCCTGCCGTAGGCCGGAGAAAGGACTAGTCGAGCCTATGCCTTTGCGGCGAGGGGAGCTCTTCCTTCGTCTTCCTCGCCCTCTCCTGCAGTACATCGGTGGCCAGCTCAGGCGTTTGCACTTTTCCTTCTCGACCGAGAGGGCGTTCTCGAGCTCCTCGAGCTTGCTCAAAGCACTGTCAAGCTCATGGCTGAATCTGCCCAAGTGACATGTAGTCCATCCTGCGGGGCATCGTCGAGAAGAATTCCCGCTGAGCAGAGTTCATCTCGCTCATCTTAGCTGTGTCCGTTGCGGCCAGCACGACGCCTCTCTGGCGGTCTTTATGCTCTCGTAGAGCCGATTCTGCAGATCAACGTAAGCGTCCCAATAGGTCAGCCAGGACTTGTTGAATTCTTCGAATACCTTCTCCACCCCGGTGCCGTCCTTGCCTCCCGATTCTGTGCTCAACTGGCTGAATGAAGGTTCTGCGACATAAAAGGTTTGAAACCGCGCGATTTAGGGTTCCTGCAACTCTTCTGCGGGTTGCCGGTCGAGACTCGCCCGCGAGAACGGGAGGTCGACCCGTCGAGCACACACTTCGAACGCCTGGACGGGAAGACGCGCCCAGGAGGTCGAGGACCTTATGCGCGAGCTGGAGCTGATAACGGAGGAGAACGAGAGGGAGGTCCTGACAGACATAGCGAGATCGGCCTGCCGTAGGCCGCAGAATCGTCTGGTCGCCTATCCCTTTGCGGCGAGGGGAGCTCCTCTTCTTCGTCCTCCTCGCCCTCTCCTGCAGCACGTCGGTGGCCTCCTCCAGGCGTCTGCACTTTTCCTTCTCGACCGAGAGGGCGCTCTCAGACTGCTCGGAGCTTGCTCACGGCACTGTCAAGGTCGCGGCTGATCTGCCCAAGCGGCATGTAGTCCATCCTGCGGGGCATCGTCGAGAAGAGTTCCCGCTGAGCCGAGTGATCTCGCTCATCTTTGCTGTGTCCGTGGCGGCCAGCCACGACACCTCTGGCGGTCTTTATGCTTCGAAGCGGCATGAGTCGATTCTGCAGATCAACGTGAAAGCGTTCCCAGTAGGTCAGCCAGGACTCGGTGTTGAAGGGAAGGGGAAGCCGGTACTCGGTGAGGTTCGTATGGTTTGAGCAAGGACGATGGAGACCTCGATTATATTTTCCAGAACCATCGGTCGACCCGCCCGAGGATCGTGGGCTCGATGCTGGAGGAAGATGAAGAGATAATTCCGCTGCTGACGCACGGTCCCATCGCCGGCATCCTGCCGGACCTCTGCTTTTGCGACTTCGAAATTGACCAGACTCGAGAATTCAGCCAAGCAGAAGGTCCTGAAGGTCATCGAGGAACGTGGCCCCGAAATATACGGGCTGCGGGACGAGATCAGAAAGATTATCACTGAAGATGATTTCGTTCCCAAGCTCGCGAGGTTCTTCGAATACTTCGAACGTCATCGGCGTTCGAAGTCTCTATGGGTGAAGCCTCTCTTCGAGTAGTTAGAGGCTTACACGTTGTCGTAGAGTCAAGGCGCTTCCTTCGAATAGGTCAGCCCTTCGACCCGCATGCGGTAGTTCCCAATCTTCCTGATCCTGTCGGCCACGTTGGGTTGAGCCCGGAGCTCGACAGGGTCCATGTAGTCGAAGCTGAGTTCGATTATGTTTCCACACCGGCGCCTGGTCCCCCAGATCCTCGCGCTCAACTGGATCACCCTGAGGGTGGAGGCCATGAATATGTTCAGGCACCTGGGGCACTCGAGGATGACGTTGTTCATCCTAGTCGTCGCAGGTCCTGCACCTCTTGGGCGGGAGGAAGTGAGTGACGCCTATGCTGACGTGGTAAATCTCGTAGTCCTCGGGTTTGAATTGCCGTTCGGGTTCCTAATTGATCTCGGTCATTGTGGGCGGGGATAGCGAAGGAGGCTATAACGAGAGAAGGAGAGTGAAAGAGATTGAATCGGGAGGGGGGTGGCCGAAAGTAAGAGGGGATAGATTGACAGAGTCAGAAGGAGGCAGCTAGTGGTGGTCGTGACGGGGCCCGAACCTGAACGGGTTCGAGAAGTGGACTTCTTGATACCCCGCACTTCTATAAATAAGCGCCCTGGCCGGGAATTTCGTCGATTCGACTCGATTTCGAACCCGGGTCATCGCGGCTCCACGAAGATGAGGGTTTTCCTCGTCTCCTTGACAGCGCGACATACTGGGCCTCTATACTACCAGGGCTGCTCACACCCACAAAAGGTCTCCATATTAAAGGCTAAACCTGACGGCCGCCGGAAACTTGGCCGAGCCTGCCTGAGACACTCGGGAGTGCGCCCGCTGAGGAGGAAGGCGGCTGGAAGTCCAATCAGACTACATTTATGGGGAAGATGGGAGACGCTCCGGCATGGCTCGGACAATGGTAACCCGTCTTGATTGAGACTGAGAGCCTCACCAGGAAGTTCGGCGACGTCACCGCTGTTGATGGATTGACCCTCCGGGTAAATGAGGGGGAGGTCTTCGGGTTCCTCGGGCCTAACGGCGCCGGGAAGACCACCACGGTCAGGATGCTCTGCTGCCTCATCTCCAAGACGAGCGGAGTCGCAAGGATAGGAGGGTACGAGGTTGGCGACAGCGCAGATTCCTTGAAGATCAGGAAACTCATAGGGTTGGTTCCTGACAACGTGGGGCTCTATGAGAGCCTGAGCGCCTACGATAACCTGGACTTCTACGGGAAGCTCTACGACTGCACAGAAGCGCAGAGGAAGGAGAACATACAGCGCTTCCTCAAGATGCTGGGACTCTGGGAGAAGAAGGATGTCGCAGCGGGAGCGTTCTCCAAGGGGATGAAGCAAAAACTTGCGATAGCGCGCGCCCTCATCCACGACCCACGGATACTGTTCATGGACGAACCCACGGCCAACCTGGATCCAGAATCATCCAAGACTGTCAGGGACTTCATCCTCGAGCTGAAGAAGGAGAAGAGGACCATCTTCCTGAACACGCACAATCTCGACGAGGCGCAGAGGATTTGCGACAGAATCGGGATACTGAACACGAAACTGATGGCGATGGGCACGCCGGCTGAGCTCGAGCGGTCGGTGGGCGGCAGGAAGACCGTGATTAAGCTACAGGAAGCAGGCGGAACAATTGTAGCTGCTTTGAAGAAACTGTCGGTAGAGAACGTAGCCGTTGATGGAAACATACTGACCATTGATGTGGCCGACCCCGAGAAGCAGAATGCCGCAATCGTGGACGCGATAGTCCGAGCTGGCGGCCACGTTCAATCAGTCACTGTTGTCGGCTCAACGCTCGAGGACGCTTATCTTAGGCTCGTAAGAGGTGCCGAGTAGATGAGGCTTTCGAAATCTTGGGTCATCGCGGCAAAGGACTTCAAGACGTACAGGAAGAAGAGGAACATAATCTACTCCCTGGCGGTTGTCCCGCTGATTGTCGCCATCCTCATCCCGGCCGTGGTCAGCTACGGCGGTCACAAGAACGGCGCGAGCGGCATTCCGGCCGCGGAGCTCAGTGATACTCCTTCCCGCCTTCCTCTTCTTCTTCGTCATCCTTGCGGCCTATCTTCCGACGCCGATTGCATCCTATACCATAGTCGGCGAGAAGGTCGAGAGGAGCCTGGAGCCGCTGCTGGCGACTCCCACGACGGACGGTGAGATTCTGCTCGGAAAGGGGATTGCCGCGTTCGTCCCGCCCTTGGTGGCCGTCTGGGGAGGGGCGACGGTCTTCATGATACTCATGGACCTTGCGACGCACAGTACGCTTGGTTACTACTACTTCCCTAACTGGTCCGCAGCCGCCTTACTCTTCACGCTGGTTCCTCTCGCGGCTCTGTTGAGCGTCCAGGTAAACGTGATTGTCTCCTCAAGGATAAGTGACGTTCGGACCGGTCAGCAAATTGGAGCTCTTACGGTTCTGCCCCTCGCTGGCCTGTACGTAGCCGGGGAGCTGAACGTCATCAACCTCGGCTCGACAACCACCTTCTTAATCATCGTAGCCGCCTTCCTCGTACTCGATGTGCTCCTCTTCTTCGTCTCACGGGCCACCTTCCGCAGAGAGGAGATACTGACGAAATGGAAGTAGCCGAAGAACGCAGAGAGCATCCGCAGGGAAGAGATACTCACAAAGTTGAAATGACCATCAGAGTGATTCGGTCGGAGTGAATTCCTTCCAGTTCGTGCTCTGAATCCCTTCTGCCATTGGCAAAGCGCTCCGAGCTTCTCATGGGGCCGACGGAGCGCCTGCTGTTGAGGGGATGTCGCCCGGTGCAACCTCTGAACCCATAGGTTCCTGAGCCGTGAGGGCGATATCGTCCTTGTAGAACAGGAAGTACGTGACTATGGCAAAGTCGACCAGTATCGCGACGTGCATGATCGTGCAGTAGACGCAGATTGCCTTGAGGATCACAAACTCGATGGTTATCAGGTAGGGCACGATTATCAGCCCCAGGAATCTCCAGACGAACAGGATTCTGTAGGCTCTTCCAAACAACCGGTTGCTTCCGAAGGCTACCACGCAGACCAGCGCCAAGTTGACGAAGAAGTAGACTATTGCCAGGATGTCCAGATTGATTCCAAAGACCGTGTTGTATTTGCTAGATAGCACCGTCACACAGTTAATCACCGCGCCAAGGAACGTCACAGGCACCTGGCAAGCGGGCAGCTGCTGACCAAGGGTGTCATAGATGTAGAAGACCATCGAAGACGCCGTTATGCCGACTAGCGACATCACAATCAGGACAAGGAACTTAGGTCGGCTGATTCTCGTTGCGGTCCTCCCCGAACAGCCCGGTCGCAAGCGGTGGTTTATAATGGAGCGCGCGAGAAAATGACTACATTCGGAGGTCTCGAGTAAGTCTGCATCTTCGGCCCAACCTTTGGCCTTCAAAGGGCGATTCTCAAGTGTGAGAAACACATCCCATGCTTAAGAGACGCGCAGGGCGCATACCAGCAGCGATGAGCGCGGGCAAGTACCTGGTATACGCCACCCTGGTATCAATCTTCGCGGTCTTTATCTGGGGAGCATTCCTCTCTGGCAGTGGCTTCGGCGCAGCTTGCGGCGTCGGCGGGACCTCCCTCATCAACAGCAACTGGCCCGCATGCAACGGCAGCTTCTGGTTTCCCCCGAACTGGCCGGCCCAGGTGGAGTACATCCACAGGCTCCTCAGTATCCTGGCGACGTTGCTCCTGGTGGCGAGCAACGTGGCGGTGTGGCGCATGAAGCCACGCCCGACCGCAGCGGCGCGGACCCTGCTTCTGGCCCTCGCACTGCTCTTGGTGGAGATCTATCTGGGCGGTGCCGTAATCCAAGCGAACCTCAACGTCGCAGTCGGGACCGTGAGTCTGACTACCGCGACGACGGTCTTCGGCCTGCTGGTCCTGGCCGCTGATCGTATGTATCTCCACGAAAGGAGGAGGCCCCCGACCAGCGCGGCAGCCGCAACCTGATCGCGTCAGCGCCTCGGACCGATTTGCGAAGACGTATCCAACTGACCACCGTGGTCATTTCGGACCCTCGCCACCACCTCAATACCCGTCCTCGGAACACAAGACTTGCGTTGGTCTCGAACGGGGCCGACCGAGCTGCAGTTCCCAGGCTGAGGTGTCCGCGTGCGTTCTACTTCCCCATACCGAACCTATTCGGGGTAATTGTTATTATTATATTATTAGAATATGCGCATATACAAGGTGCTATGATTGAGCCAACAAACTGTAATGCATAAGACGGAAGAGGAAACAAAGCAAGAGGACAGACTCATGGTAATCCTGTCCAAGGGCACTCTGGACATGGTCTATCCTGCGTTCATGATCGCCACCACGGGTGCAACCATGGGCAAGGACGTGCACATGTTCTTCACCTTCTGGGGGATGAACGCCGTCACCAAGAACACCTATGCCAACCTCAAGGTCGCCCCAGTCGGAAACCCAGGGCTGCCGATGCCGAACATCCTCGGCATGATACCGGGGATGACTTCCATGGCCACTCGCATGATGAAGGGGCGCATTGTGAAAGCAAAGGTGCCCTCGATCCCCGAGATGGTCAAGACCGCAAAGGACTTGGGCGTCAAGCTGCATGCCTGCTCCACGACCCTCGAGGTGATGGGCACTACCAAGGACATGCTGATTCCGGAGGTCGACGACATAGTGGGCGCGGCCACGATGCTCGAGCTGGGCCAGGGCGGACAGATCATCTTCATCTAGGTGATTCCGAATGTCCGTGGCTCAAGACCACAAGGTGGTGGACTCCCGGGGGACCTCTTGCCCCGGCCCGATAACCGACCTCTTCAAGGCCTACAGGAATGCCCAGCTGGGCGACGTGATTGAGCTCCTCGCGACGGATCCTGCAGCCAGGCCAGACGTAGAGGCGTGGGCCAGGAGAAGCGGCAACGAGGTCCTCGACGTGATAGACGAGAAGACCCACCTCCGCATCATCGTCAAGATAACTAAGAAGGGCAGATAAGCGAACACAGAGATTCAACATGAAGCACCTGATAGTCGTCGGCTCTGGAAGCGGAGGCACTCTGACAGCGAATCTCTTGGCTAGGAGCCTGAAAGGAAAGATCCACGGGCAGGAGGCGTCCGTCGATCTAATAGGCGACAGCCCATACCACGTCTTCCAGCCCGGTTATCTCGACGTCGCCTTCAAGGGTCACTCGCCAGAAGGACTCGTGAGACCTGAAGGGAGCTTGCTCCTCAAGGAAGTCAACTTCAGAAACGAGGCGGCCACCAAGATAGATCTCGCGGAGAGGTCCGTCGCACTGGTCGGGGGGAAGAAGCTCGAATACGACTACCTTGTCATCGCGAACAGGGGCGGTCGCGGACCCCTCAATCCTGCCCGGGCTCAAGGAGGAATCGACGAACTTCCACACCGGGACCGAAGACTCGGTGAGAACCTGGGAGTCCCTGCAGAAGTTCAAAGGAGGGAAGATTGTGCTGGCCGTAGCCGGGGTCCCCCACAAATGCCCGCCCTCGCCGAACGAAGCCGCGTTCATGATCGACGAGTTCTACCGGAAGAAGGGGATGCGCGACAGGGTGGACATCACATTCGTGACCCCCTATCCGAGGGCATATCCGGCAGAGACACTGTCCAAGGTGGTGGGCCCGCTGTTCGAGGAGAGGGGAATCAAGGTTGTCCCGTTCTTCAATGCCGAGTCGGTCGACCCCGCTGCCCACAAGATGTACTCTCTCGAGGGCGACTCCGTCGACTACGACATGCTCATCGCAGTGCCTCCGCACAGAGGTGCCGATGTGATCAGGAACTCCGGGATAGGCGACGAGGATGGGTGGATACCTGCGGACAAGGAGACGATGAGAGTGACTGGCTACGATAACGTCTTCGCCATTGGAGACGCGACGAGCATTCCCATCTCCAAATCTGGCGTCGTGGCGCACCTACAGTCGGGCGTGGTCACCGAGAACATCATCCACGAGATGGAGGGCATTCCCGTGTCGCTGCACTACAACGGCAGGATAAACTGCCCGATGGAGTTGGGAAGACATCGCGCCATCTTCGTCTCAGCCTCCTACACCTCGCCCCCGGCCAACCAGTCTCCTTCACTCGTCAAGTACACCATGAAGAGAGGTTTCGCCAAGATGTACTGGAGAACGATGAACGGGAGCATGGAGTGGCTCATGGGGATATACTTCGGCAAGACCAGCTCCTCGCTTCCTGACGCCAAAGAGGCAGAGAGGGTGGCACCGATCCCGGTGCCGGCCCGCTAGGAGTCGTGGCGAGCGAGATTGACAGCCAAACAAGACAGAGACGCAGAGAACGAGCTCTATCACATCCAGGCCGAGTTCTGCAAGGGGCTGGCTCACCCCAAGCGCCTGCTGATAATCGGTACGCTGAAGGGAGGCGAGAAGACGGTCAACGAGCTCGCGGAGTCGACCGGGATACCACAGGCGAACCTCTCGCAGCACCTGGCAATACTGCGACAGCTCGGAATACTCGCCAAACGCCGGGATGGACTCAACATCTACTATAGCATAACCGACACGAGGATTGTCGAGGCCTGCGAGCTCGTGAAGGCCACTATCCGCCAAAGGATGCACAGGACGAACCGGCTACTAGACATCGTACAGGCCTGAATCTCCAAACCAAGAGCCCGTCACTGTAGGTCATCGGGGCACGGAGATTCGCCCTCCGACTTCCACAGACGCTTGATTCTATCTGGGAACCAGGGGCGGACCATGTCACCTCGTCCGCAGGCCGAGGAAAGCCGGTCCCTGCAGCGACGCGGCAGGCACTATGCCCTGACCCTGGCGTAACCCGCGCACAGCATCCCGAAGTAGCCGGCGACCTGGTATGAGTACATCCTCCCGGTCATCCTGACTTGGCTCAGCGCGCCGGCGAGCATGGTCATCTGCCAGAGGCTGTCGGGTTTGGCCTCGTCGACCAGCGAAGGGTCGAACTTCAGGATGTCCGCAAGCCTGTCTTCCTCAATCGCTTCCACAACCCTCCTGTCGTAGACTGCGGCCTTTGAGGAGTAACCGTACGGCCCTGTCTTGGCGTGTGCGTGGGCCTGATCTGAGCTGGCGACGAAAGCCACCCGCTTCTTCCCTCTCTCGGCCAGCTCAGCGACCTTGACGCCAAAGCGAAAGTTCTCCTCCAACGGTATCTCGCGGGACGGCGTCACGATGACAATCTTGCTCCCAAGCCGGTTGAGCCTGAGGAAGAACCAGAGCGGAATCAGCGTGCCCCAATCCATGGCCAGATTCGAAAGAGGACCGGATTCAGTCCCGTAGTTCGCGCCGACAACGGGGATGCCCGCACCTTCAGCCGACGAGAGCAGTTCAAACGCCAGGTCTACGTCGCACTTGGCTTGCAGCGATATCGACTTGTCTCCGGCCACCACCCTGCCGGAAGAGTTCTCTGCGACGACCACGCCTATCTTTCTCAGCAGTCTCAGGTTGTGGGGAGTGGCTATCACAATGGTGTCTGGCCTGGCTCTCTTCATCTCGGCAGCGAGCCTTAACATCCCCTCGGTGGTCTCGGCAGCGAGGGCCTGTGTGCCCCCGGCGAGCTCAGGCACCATCTCGTCCCCGTGAGGGGCAATGCAGGCATAGACCAAAGGCAATGGCACGAAGTAGGGTCAGAACCTATTCAAACGTTCTTGTCAAGGTGCGCTCGGGCAGCGGTCTCCTTCTTCCCATTTGCCAGAGGCAAGGGCTGCAAGGTTCTTAAATGAGAAACCGCCCCGCGTTCTCAAGGCGACTTAGAGTGGCCAGGTTCGAGTACACTTGAGAGGTTTCCTCGCTGAGCTGGACAAGACCGGTGACCTGACGCACGTGAAGCGGGAGGTCTCGTCGAAGTACGAGATCGCCGCTCTGGCGCACAAGCTTGATGCCAAGCCCCTCCTCTTCGAGAACGTCAAGGAGTCCAGGGAGTACAGAGTCGCGATAGGCGTCTGTGGTTCTAGAGTGCTGTTGGCAAGGGCCATCGGGGTGCGACCGGACCAGTTGCTCGGAAGGGTGCTGGACTCCATAGAGAGCCCCAAACCATTCCGGACGGTCGACCAAGCACCCTGCCAGGAGGTCGTTGAGGACGACGTCAACCTCTACAGAATCCCAATCCTGACTCACTGCGAGCGCGACGGAGGCCCCTACGCAACCGCCAGCATAGCCGTTGCCAGGGACAGAGAATTCGGCTGCAATGCGAGCTACCACAGGCTGATGCTGATCGGCAGGGACCGGGTCGCTGCCAGAATCCTACCCCGCCACCTCGACGAGTTCGTCAAGAGAGGCAACAGGGAGGTAGGCATAACCTTGGGTAACCACCCCGCCTTCCTGTTTGCTGCGGCTGTTTCGTGCGAGATTGGGAAGAGCGAGCTGGAGATAGCCAATGCGCTGAAGGAGATGGCATTCACCAAGTGCACCACGAACGACGCGATGGTGCCGGCCGATTGCGAGCTGGTCTTGGAGGGCACAATCACCGATGAGCTCGTCGACGAAGGGCCGTTCCCCGACATCACAGGTGCCTACGACATCGTCAGGAAGCAGAGAGTGATCAAGATCAACCGCATAACACACCGGAAGGACCCCATCTACCAAGCGCTCCTGCCGGGAGCCGCCGAGCACAGGATACTGATGGGAATGCCACGAGAGGCGACCGTGTACCGAGAGGTCAACAAGGTCTGCAACTGTGTGGACGTGCGCCTGACCCCGGGGGGTTCCTCCTGGCTGCACGCGGTCGTCAAGATAAGGAAAGAGAAGGAGGACGACCCGAGAAACGCACTGGAAGCCGCTTTCAGGGGTCACCCGAGCCTGAAACACGCCGTTGTGGTGGACGACGACGTGGACCTCGACGATCCCGATGCCGTAGAATGGGCGGTCTCAACAAGGGCACAGCTCGACCACGACCTGGTCCTCAAACCGGGCGAGTACGGCTCGTCTCTCGACCCATCCGCAGACATGGTCACGAGGAAGACCTGCAAGGCCGGGCTGGACGCCACAATCCCGCCGGGGGTGCCAAGGGACCTGTTCTTCAAGGCCAAGATTCCTCTCGAGGACGACATGAGAGTGGAAGACTACCTGTAGCTGATCAAGAAATGCGACTCACAACACAAGAGAAGGAGATGCTCTCCGGGAAGGAGGGTCGCGCCACCAAGAAGTGTATGGAGATACTGGTCGCGCTCGGGGAGATCTACGGCGCGAAGAGGCTCGTCGCTGTCTCAAGCGTCCAGGTGTCCGGGGTTTCCTACAAGAACCTTGGCGACGCGGGGATTGAGTTCCTGAGGGAGCTGGCCGAAGACGGGAGGGCTCGAGTCAAGACGACCCTGAATCCCGCAGGGATGGATCTGACGAATTGGAGGCTGCAGGGGATTGACAGCGACTTCGCCAGCAAGCAGGTGGAGGTAATCGACGCGTACCGCAGGCTCGGGCTGGAGATCTCGTGCACGTGCACCCCGTACCTGGCGGGAAACGAGCCGCATTTCGGGGAACACATTGCCTGGGGCGAGAGTTCGGCGGTAGTCTATGCCAACTCTGTCTTGGGCGCGAGGACTAACCGCGAGGGAGGGCCCAGCGCGCTAGCGGCCAGCCTCACCGGAAGGACTCCCCTGTACGGGTATCACCTCGACGAGAACAGGGTGGCTACCGTTATTGTTGACGTGGTCGCCGGGCTTCGTACATCGGAGGACTTTGCAGCGATGGGATATTCTGTCGGCAAGGTCGTCAAGAACGGAGTGCCCTACTTCCGGGGGATCCGCAAGGCCGGGCTCGAAGAGTCGAAGGAGCTCTCCGCCGCTCTCGCGAGCTCAGGCGGGGTCGCGATGTACCACATGGCGAGCCTGACCCCGGAAGCAAAGGAACCTCCCAGGGGTACCGAGGTCATCTCCTTCGGCAAGCGCGACCTCTTGGAGGCCACCGCAGGACTGAACGATGAAGGGGATCCCGACTTCATCTCAGTTGGATGTCCTCATTGCTCCCTGAAAGAACTCGCGACGATCGCCGGATTGCTCAGGGGACGCAAGGTCAGACGGGAGTTCTGGATATGCTGCAGCAGGGAAGTGAAACGCCAGAGTGACGAGAAGGGCTACTCGAAGGTGATAGAGCGCAGCGGGGCCAAGTTCGCCTGCGACACCTGCATGGTCGTGGCGCCCATAGAGACGATGGGTTTCAAGGTGGTCGCCACGAACTCGGCCAAGGCGTGCCACTACTTGAGAAACAACGGGTTGCGCGTGCGGTTCCTGACCCTTGACAGGTGTGTCATGGAGGCGACGAAGTCGAACTGAAACTCAAGGGGAGGGTCATCTACAACGGGGAGGCGGAGGGAGAAGCGCTCGTCACCTCGCAGCCGCTGTCCTTCTACGGGGGAGTGGACCCTGCTTCTGGTAGCGTCATCGAGCGGGGCCACGAACTCCAGGGCCAGTGCGTGAAAGGCAGGGTGCTCGTCTTCCCCCACGGGAAGGGTTCGACGGTGGGCTCCTACATACTCTACAGGCTCAGCAAGAGCGGACTCGCACCCGCCGCAATCATAAATGAGAAGTGCGAGACGATAGTCGCTGTCGGCGCGATAATCTCCGAGATACCCTGCGTAGACATGGTCGACATAGGCAAGATAGGGAGGAATACCAGGCTAAGAGTGTCCGGTCCGACAGTGGAGTTCTGAAACAAGGCACCGCATTTCCCTGTGCGCTGTCGCAAGACTGAGCGGTCCTTGTTGAGCTATCACAGCGAGCTAATCGCTAAATATACGATTTCGCTCTGGAGAACACATGTCTCCTTGGAAGGCGACGCCACCAAAAGACGACCGCGGATACTTCGAACGGATGACCACGCACATGTTTGCCGCCGGATTGAACTGGAAGATGGTCGAGAACAAGGGGGCCGCGTTCGAGAAAGCCTTCTCAGGCTTCTCGCCGGACAAGGTGGCAAGGTTCACCGAAGATGACGTGAAGAGGTTGATGAATGACGAAGGCATCATTCGCAACGAGAAGAAGATCCGAGCTACAATTCACAACGCGGCTCAGTTCTTAGAGTTGAAGAAGGAGTATGGGTCCTTCAGCCAGTACCTGAGTCACTTCGGCAAGAAGGAGGAGAGAGTGCAGACGGACCTACAGGAGAGATTCCATCATGTCGGCCCATCCACCGCAAGAATGTTCCTCTGGTCAGTCGGCTACCCGCTGACTCCGAACAGCGAGGAGAAGAAATGGATGGCCGGACGTGAGGCTTAGATTAGTCGGCAAGCAACAGGGACAGGACGTAGTCTAGTTGAACGTTCACTTGGGGGAATGATATCTCCAGCGATGTCAGCGCCTTCTGCGCCGCAGGTTAGCACCTATTTCGGTGCGCTTGGAGGCCCGGTCCAGCGTGGCACGAGGTCGTGCTGGATTCCGATGACATCAAGGACCTTCCCTACAACATGGTTGACCAAATCGTCGACTGTCTTCGGTCTGTTGTGAAATGCAGGCATGGCTGGTAGTACGGTGGCGCCGGAGCGTGCGACCTTGGCCATGTTCTCCAGGTCTATCAGCGTCAGCGGGGTCTCTCTGACCACGAGCACGAGCGGACGCCTCTCCTTCATCGTGACCTCAGCCGCCCTCAGCAGCAGGTTATCGGCGTAGCCACTCGCAACGCCGCCGAGCGTCTTCATGCTGCATGGAATTACGACCATCCCATCTGTGCGAAAGGATCCCCCGGAAATCTTCGCGGTGGGGTCGTCTATGGAGTAGGCCTCCGCTGCCAGCCTCTCGACGTCGGATGAGCTCCAATCCGTTTCAATGCGAATTGTCTCCCTCGCCGCGGCGGTAATGATTAGGTGTGTCTCCACCCCTATTTCCTTTAGGACCTCAAGAGCCCTAATGCCGTACACGACGCCACTTGCTCCGGAGATTCCTATGACGAGGCGCATGTGGAGCTTCGCGCCGACCCCTCTTTTAAGGGAATTAAGTGGTCTTACGAAGTCGCTGCCGAGGCGGAGACGATTCGCATCGGAAGCAGGAGGAACGAGTCAGCACTGCGGGAAGATCTAATGTCGGCGGCGCAGTTGGTGCTGCAGATTGGACCGACCAAGTCACACCCCAAGATTCCACCTACGAGGGTCTTGAAGTGAGGACGAACTCTTAGTTGTCCTAGGCTCCAGGCGAGGGCTTTACATTTCGTGAATGCGCGTCGCTTCGACTCTTATCAGGACGCGCGGGTCTTTTGGATTGTGGTAGGGGTACTTCGGCTTTCCGTTGTACTTCATGTTCATCTTGTCGATGTGTTCTTCTCCGCCTCTCTCTGTGATGTCGACCGCTCTTCCCCTAATTGAGACATTCGAGTACGGGTTGTTCTCGTCGTAGATGCAAATTGCGACCCTTGGGTCCCGCTTCAGATTCAAGGTGCGTTGCCTGCTTATGGTCGCGTTGAGGATTATTGTATCTCCCTCTCGGTCAATCCACACGGGTGCCACCTGCGGCGAGCCATCGGGCATCATCGTAGCAACGTTTGCAAAGTTCCTTCCGTCAATGAGCTTCTTTGCCTTATCGGATAGTTTCATGGTTAAGCCTGCTTATCGCTACAAGAGCCATTTCTTTATCTTTTCGGGAGTTCCTGGAGTAATAGGTCCCAGAGTCTGTTCGCAGTCGATGATTTGGTGTTGGTACCGAGTTGTCCATCGACGTCCAAGGAAAGTCTCTTATCCCGATTCGAGACTCGAAGATGCCACACGTGTTGAAACGGGATCTAGAGATCATCATAGTCGGCGGCTCATTTGGAGGCATAAAGTCCGCATGGGATTTGCGCAATAAGATTCCCAAGCGCCACAGGATAACCCTGATTTCCGACAAACCCAAGACCATCATTCGGGCTTCATTCCCTCGCGTGGTCTTTGAGGACGTTCCTCTCGAAGAACTGACGTTGGACTTGGCTGAGAACTTCAAGGGCACGGGAATCGAGTTCATCCACGACCCCCTTGTTAGGATCGATCAGGATACCAACCGGATAATCACGGCTGGGGGCAGACACAGATTTGACTTTCTGGTCGTTGCTACGGGCGCGCGGCATGCCTACGAACTTGTTCCAGGCATCCGTGACCACGCCAAGTCCGTATGCGATTCGTCCAGGATCTTGGAGACGAAGAAGGCCATCTTGGATTTCCGCGAGGGCGATTTCTACTCGGGCGTGGCGGCAGGGTACACGCCCTGTGACGGGCCCCCTCTGGAGATGCTCCTAGGATTGGACTACCGCTTGCGCAAGCTGGGCTCCCGTGAGAGAGCTCGGTTCTCCTTCATCACGGACAAGCAGCGCATTCTGCCGCCCGGCGGGCCAACGACTTGGAACTACCTGAACAATCTCCTCAAGAGACGGAGAATCAACGTCCTGGTTGGGGCTGAACTCACGAAGCTTGACGCCAGTTATCTCTACTTTGAGGACGGCTCAAAGAAACCCTACGACCTCTGCGTCCTGCTACCCCCATACCGCGGGATCGAGGAGGTAGGGGGTTCTGGCCTGGTGGATGAGTCAGGATTCATCCCAGTCGAACCGAATAGCATCCGCGCGAAGAAGTCCGTGAACTCCAACATCTACGCCGTCGGTGACGCCGCTGCAATCCCTGGCCCCAAGCAGGGACACCTCGCGCTCATGCAAGCGGGCGTCGCGGCGGCCCACATCGCTTGGCGAATCAACAGGAGGGGCGAGGTGCCCAGCTACCTGCCAGAATTCAAGTGCGTCATGTACCTTGGCGGTGGGATGGGCTTGCAGATCTACTCGCAATGGATGTCCGACGGCGATGTCGAATTCGTGAGAGCCAGTCACCAAGCCGAACTCTCCAAAATCAGATTCGAAGAACTCTTCTTCCAACGCCGAGGAGACATAGGCGAGCTTCATCGAGAGATGGTGAAGTAGAGTAGGATGTGCTCTTGGTTCTGCCTCCCGAGACTTGCAAATGGCAGCGTGGCGGTTCAATGGCAACTTACGTATGGGACGACTTGAGACAAGTCTAGATAGCCATGGAAGGCCTTACTTCTGGGCGCGAACTCTGCATTCCTCGACGGTCTCGTAGTCTAGTTCAATCCCCAGCCCGGGTCTGTCGGGGATTTCAAGACTCCCTCGTTTCGCATCGAAGGGGGCCTTCGCCAGTCGCGCGATCAGAGGGCTTTTCGTCCGCCTGAACTCGAGAAGGTCGCCGCTCGGAATAGCTGAAATCCACTGTAGATTCGCGGCGACGCTCACTGCCGTGCTGAATCCGTGCGGGACCAGGGTCAGGTTGTGGAATTGGACGAGGTCCGCTATGCGCATCCCCTCGGTGAATCCCCCCGCCCTGCAGATATCGGGCTGGATGACGTCGACCGCGTGCCCGCTGATCCACCTCTCGAACCAGAATCGGTTGTACTCGCCCTCCCCACCGGCTATGCGCACCGGGCTTCTTTCTGTCAGCCGTATGTAGCCATCTATGTCGTCCTGCGGCAGCGGCTCCTCCAACCAATAGATGTCATACTTGGCTAGCCTCCTGGCCATGTCAACCGCGTGGGAGACGCTCCAGTTGACGTACCTGCCGACGTCGACCATGATGTCCACCTTGGGCCCCAGCTGGTCCCTCAGGAACCTCACGGCCTCTTCGTCGGCCTTGGCATCAAGGCCGAAAGCGGACTCACGTGTCTGTCCCCAGCCGAACTTCACGGCCTTGAAACCCGCTCTGGTCCACTTCTTGGCCTCGTCTGCCATCGCTTCGAAATCTTCCATGTCGAAGATGATGCTGGCGTAGACTTTGACATCATCTCTGAATCTGCCGCCCAGGAGCCGGGAGACGGAGACTCCGAGACTCTTCCCCGCGAGGTCCCACAGGGCGATGTCGACTCCGCTCAGAGCGTACATGGTAATCCCCGCGCGACCGAACCACTCCGTCCGGTTGTACAGGTCTTCCCAGATTCGCCGGACGTTGAGGGGATCCTTCCCCATCAAGATTGGCTTCATCCCGCGCTCGATTATCAACTGGGCGGCGAGGCTGGCTTCGTCGTGCTCGCTCTGGGTGCACGCCTCTCCTATCCCGACCACGCCCGTGTCGGTCTCAATCTCGACGAGGCACGCGCCGGGTCCAGCCGAGAGGGAGCGCTCCGTGGAGTGTAGGGGGATTGCCCGAACGTCGGTGATCTTCATCACTCAGCGGTCGTCTCACTCCCTTAAAAATCTCCGTCGTCACCGGCGGCAGAAGCATCGAGCTTATGGTCGCGCGGGCGGTCGAGGTAGATGGTGTCGGCGGTTGTCGATGGTCGACATCTGTTCGGCCCGGTTGCAGTGGGTGGCTAACTGGGGCGCCAAACGCTTATCTCGGAAACAGGATTCCCTGACTTCGGAATATGGTCAGCATGGACACGCCACAGGCAAGGAGGCAGGAGCTCTCCCGCAGGCTCAGGAAGCGGGGCATCGGGTTCGCCATAGTATCTAATCCCAAACACATATTCTACTTCACGGGTTTCCCGACCAACCTGGACATGTACCAGACGTTGACGAAAGGCCCGCGTTCGACTTCATTCCTCGCCATTGACAGCGGTGGGGAGTGCTCGCTCCTCCTCGGAGAGTCCGAGATCCAGAACCCGTTCGCCAAAGGAGATCAAACGACTTCGATTGTCGGATACGATGGGGACTTGTCAACATACCAGGATTACAGGCTTGATGTGAGGATGATTACCTACGCCACAGAACTCTCGGAAGAGATGAAGCGATGGCTCAGCAAATCATCCCTCGGCCAGACGGGGAGAGTCGGCGTCGAAAGTTGGCATATCCCAGACATCTATCGAACTGCCGTCGGCAGGGCTTTCCCGACGGCGAAGACGGTGGGAATCTCGGAAATGATCATGGACATGCGACTGGCCAAGGGGAAAGACGAGCTCGCGAGCCTGAGAGAGGCGACGAAGATGATTGATTTCGCCTACGGATTTGCAAAAGAGAGCGCGCGACCCGGAATGTCTGAGTTGGACCTGTACAGCGAAATGAACTTCGCAACCTTCAGGAAGTACGGGCCTTTCGGGTGGATCACTGGAGACGTCGCTTCGGGTGAGAGAGCGCTGGAAGTCGGCGGGCCTGCGTCGAGCAGGATACTCAACGAAGGAGAAACCGTCATACTCGACTTGCAGGCATCGTCCGGCAACTACTGGTCCGACCTTTGCAGGACCTTCGTGATAGGGCGTCCGAGCCAGAAGCAGAAACGTGCTTACGAGGTGCTAATCAAAGCCAAGGAGAAGGCTTCGGACATGCTCAGACCTGGCACGATGGTGGGGAGCATCGCTAAGGCCCTGAACAAGGTCTTGGCAGATGACGGTTATGACAAGCTGATACATCATGCCGGTCACGGCGTGGGTCTCGACGCCCAGGAGAGACCTTGGATAATCCCTATTTCCACAGATACGATTCAGCAGGGAGAAGTGTGCGTGATTGAGCCGGGAATCTACGCGAAGCCGACCGGCGGTTTGCGAGTAGAGGATTGCTACGTCGTCACCGGCGACGGAGCTGAGAAGATTTCAAGCTTCCCCCTCGACCTGTGACCCACCTCAGCCGACAAGATGACAGTGGCGGCGAACCCATGCGCGTCACACTTATCTGAGGCCAGACCAGACTGTGTCGAATTGCCATCCCCGATTCTGACGAAAGGTTCTATCGGCTACGGCGCTTGTCCAGACATGATAGAGGCCAACAGGCTGATCCAGGCTCTCGCAGCTGGCAGAGAAGGCTGGCTTCGAGGCGATTTGGGTGAGCGATCACTTTCATCCCTGGTTTGACACGGACGCTTACGAGTACAACACCTGGGTGTGGATGACCGCGGCGATGCAGCAGATCAAGATTCCCTTCGGCACATCGGTCACCGCTCCAATCTTCCGATATCATCCAGCAATAGCTGCTCAGGCATTCGCGACGATGGAGACTCTCTTCGGACACAGAGTCATGCTCGGGGTCGGCACAGGAGAGGCGATGAACGAGGTGCCTCTTGGTTTCTCGTGGCCCAAGTATCCAGAGAGGCGAGATAGACTCATAGAAGCAGTACGGATAATGAAGAAACTCTGGGAGGGAGGCTTCGTGGATTTCGACGGGAAGTACTATCACCTGAAGTCTGCCAACCTGTACATGAAGGCCGACGTCCCGATACTCATGTCAGCACTGGGACCCAAGATGGCGAGGACAGTTGGCGTCTATGGAGATGGAGTGATAACAGTTGCCAGAACTCCTGAGTACATCAAGGACGTCATATTCCCGAACCTGAGCGAAGGTGCGAAGGAATCTGGTCGATCCCTTGACAGTCTCACGAAGGTGGTTGAACTTGATGTTGCCTACGACGAGGATTACGACAGGGCCATAAAGGCCGTTCGAAGGTGGGCCCCGAGCCTTCTCGACGAGATGTTCACCACTGAAATCTCAAATCCAAGAGAGATAGAGAGCAAGGGAAGCAGAGTAACTGACAAGCAACTGGCAGAGGTCTTCCCCATAGTCACCAACGAGAATGAGCTGATCAAGAGCATAGAACGATACTTCGAGACCGGCTTCGACCACATCTACATTCAGCTCAACTCCTTCAATGACGAAGAGGCGATAGAGCTCTGCGGAAAGAAGGTACTCCCATACTTCAGGAAGTAGAGGTCACCACCACAGATGTCGCAGAGGGTGACATCGCGCGCAGACCTATCAGAGAAGTCCCCCAACCGGCATTTCCGCTACCGGTACTGGCGGATTATCTTGGCAAACGCTCGGAGCGTCCTCTTCGTGCTCTTCGGTGCTAGCATGTCGATTAGCGAGATGTGTTTAACTCCCGCCCTGGAAAGGCCTTCCACCTGAGCGCGGACATCCTCGATGCTGCCCACCACCATCGCCCGGTGGACGTACTCGTCAGGAATCTCCGCTGCCGCAGCGAATATCGCATTCAGGTAGTCCTTCGAGATGGTGAAGTTCTGGTATTGTAGGAAATCCAAGTGGTTGGTGTATCCCATGCTCTCGAGCGTTCGCTTCTCCATGAGAAGCGAGGACTTGGCCCCAGCATCGCGGCTTGGCGTTCCTCTGCATTCCGGGGAAGTGCGACCATCAAATGGGACAGAGACTCGATGGTCCTGGGGTCGCGACCCACCGCTCTCGCTGCATTCTCCACTATCTTCCACTTCTTCTCGAAGAGCTCTGGAGTGTTGAACCAGGCTATCCACCCATCGCCCTGTTCGCCCACCAACTCGAGCATGCGTCTCGACGCCATCGCGCCGATGTACACCGGAGGGTGCGGTTTCCTGCTGGGAGACAGGCTGAGAAAGGCGTCCCGGAGATTGTAGTACTTCCCGGAGAAGCTCACAGCCTTCTCCCGTCTGCTCCCCCAGAGCAGCTTGATGACCCTGACCGCCTCTTCTAGCCGGGCCGCCCTACCCGCGGGTTCGTCCCAGGGAAGACCGAAGGGAATGACGTTCATGGCTTCGCCGGCGCCTATTCCAAGCAGAGCCTCTCCCGCTCGAGATAAAATCGAGGGAGGCCGCAGCGTGGGCCGTCCGAGAGGGGTGCGAACGCTGCGTGTCCGTTACGGCTGACCCCAGTTCAATCCTCTTTGTCTGGACCGCTATGGCTGAGAGCACGGTCCAGGGCTCGAGTCTGTCGCCATCGACATCGGTGAAGTGGTCGGGAATCCAAACGGCGTCAAAGCCAGCCCGCTCTGCAGCTGCACCGTCTTCGATTGCCTGCGCAGGGTCTACGCTTGCTTCGGTGAAACCAAATCTCGGTGAGTACAAGCAGGAACCTGCACGAAAGTGTTGTCGGTAGCGAGTTTAAACCTATCTGGCATCAAGAGTCTTGGCAACGTTGATTAGCGAGGCAACACGTTCAACGGTGGGATTAGAACTGAGTCTGCCCATAGGCCTCCCGTCTCCGCCCGTGCCAATGCGCTGTTATCGAGAAGTATGAGAACAGAATGAAACTATCCAAGCTTGACCTACCCTTCACCTGCCTGGTTCTGAGCGAACCAAGCGTCAAACAGTGCTTGCGGATTATAGACAGATTCGAGAAGAGGGTGGATGCATTTGAGGTGAATCTCCCACCCCTCGACCCTGGAGAGCTGGGCGACGTCTTCGGCTCCACCTCGCGACCATGCATTGCGACCAGCCGGAGAGCGAAGTTCATGGCTTTCTATGGCTACAAGGACCTTCCAATCGTTGGTGAGAATTCAAGAGCGGAATCGCTGAAACGCGCAATAGGACTGGGCGCGGCCGCGGTGGATTTCGAGACTTGACATGTTTAGAATGGGCGGACAGCGCGGAAGAACTCAATCGGGCAGGGATCAGAGTATCGGCAGGGTGGGAGGCCCCCCGTCGAGGCCGGCGGAGCTATCACACGATCCGAAGCTGATCAGAAGACAGGCCGGACTGGCGGAGGAGGTCAAGAACATGGGAGCTGAGGTGATGCTCTCCTGTCACACCCAGACAATCCTCAGGAAGAACGACGCGGTGGAGATAGTTCGCGAGGTCCGACAGAGAGGAGGACAGTTCGCCAAGATCGTCGGGTTGACGAAGAACAAAGCGGACCTCATCGAAATGCTGGGGTGCGTGATTGCCCTGAAAAGACAGGCCAAGATCCCGTTCACCGTGATGAACATCGGTACTGACTCCGTCTTGGGCAGGCTCGTCTCCGTCCAGGCGGGTTCGTCTTGGGTCTACTGCCGGCCGCCCACCGAGCACAGCTACGGGGGTCAGCCAACCGTTGATGAGAGTGAATGGTTCCTCAGGACGTTCGGGGTCCGAAAGGCCTAGACCAGCTTGTACTTTCTCACTGTGCTCTCATTCGAGCTCGACACCCAAGCCCGGCGCGTCCGGCGCGTTGACGTAGCCATCTTGCCCGACCTGGATGTTCTCCATCGTGAGGCTTCTCCTGAGTTTCGACTGGTTGACCGAGAACTCGAGGTACCTCGCGCTCGGTGCAGCCAAGTCCACGTGGAGCGTCGCCGCGAGTCCTATCCCTGTCTTGTAGGCGTGCCCGGCGAACTCTCTTCCGTTGGCTTCCGCCATCGCCGCGATTCTCATCAGCTCGGTTATGCCGCCCGAATGGGTGACATCGGGTTGGACCACGTCCACATGCCCTCTCTTGACCAAGTCCTCGAACTCGAACCTGGTCGTGAGATTGATATCGCCTCCGGCGATCTTCACGTCCACCGCGTCCGCGAGCGCCGCGTACTTCTCCACGTCGTCTGGAGGGAAGGGAGCCTCAATCCAGTAGACCCTGAACTTCTCTATCGAGCGGGCGACGGCGATCGCCTTCGAAGGGTCGGTCCAGCACATGCAAGCGTCAACCATGAGGTCGTTCTCGTCCCCTAGCCCCTCCCTCGCGGCGGCCACCATCTTCACGTCGTAGCGCGGCTCCCTTCCGAAGGGCGCGCACTGGAACTTGGCGGCCCTGAAGCCCTTGCTGACCCACTTCCGCGCCGTCTTCGTAATCTCCTGCGGGGTGTTCCCGAACGGATAGATGCTGGCATAGGGTCGGATTCTGCTCCGCCTGGACCCGAGCAGCTTGTGGATGGGCTTGCCCTTCGCCTTGCCGAGTATGTCCCATAGTGCGATGTCCACCCCACTCATGGCCGAAATGACGATTCCTCTTCTGCCATGGTAAATCGTCGCCTGATACATCAGGTCCCAGACCTTCTCGGGGTCCAGAGGGTTCGCCCCGATTAGAACCTCTCCCAGCCCCCGCGACCATCCGTGGGAGGTCGGTGCCTCGATTATCGCCTTCACTATCGTCGGTGGAGCGTCCACCTCTCCTATCCCGACTATCCCTTCGTCGGTGTGGACCTTGACTACGAGATCGTCCTGCGACCCGTCGATGGCGTCCGAGACCCTCGGCAGACGGAGCGGGATGGCCTCTACCTTCGTAATCTCCATTGCCTGTGCCTCCTTGCCGGCTTACTCGGGAGGAATCTCCCTGAAGACGTAATCCAGGTTGAGGCCCTGCCTCTTCCTGATAGCCGCGATGATGTAGTAGGCGACGAAGGCGCCGACCATGAGGATTACGATCGAGCCCTCAGCCCAGAGTGGCTCAGCCGAGGTGGAGATGTATTCGTACGTGCCGAGCGCTTGGGTTATCGCCACGAACCCTCCCAGCCAGGTGATGATTGGGAGCCCAATATTCTTCTTGAACGCCTCGGGCATCACCCTGTTGTAGAGGTCCTTGTTGATGAACGGGAACAGGGCGAAAATCACCGCCGCGACCGTCCAGGCCGCCGGCGCCACGGCGGTCACGCTGAAGAAGACCGTCGCGAACGAGATATTGCTCGGGTTCCAGAAGAGACCATAGACGTACTGCGAGAACCACACCACGACGAGGATGACGGTCAGGACGAGGGCCGCTATCGGCACCCTGACCCTGGAGTTGATGTTGGCGAAGGCCTTCGGTAGGACCCTATCGAACGACATCGAGAAGATGAGCCTGCTGAACGCGATGTAGGGGACGACGAACCACGTGAAGGTCCCCGCTATGAGGCCAGCGTTGATGAGGAAGACCAGGATGGGGTTGTTCTTGAACATCACCGTGAGCAGGAACGGGAAGGTCGCGGGAACGGAGAACGGCAGAGTGCCGGCACCGGCCGCGGCACCGATGGACCCCAGCCAGTTGCTCCCCATGAGGTTGAAGAGGCCGCTGATCAGAAGGAAGTAGAGGACGCCGGTGACGACTATCGCCAGAGTGAACGGCACCCATATTCTCCCGGCCTTCTTAATCTCGCCAGAGGACCAGACCGGGTACTGGAAGTTGGAGTAGAGGGCGAAGTAACCGAGCGAGAACCCGATGAATAGCGTGGTCTTGAGGTTGGAAGTGTACCCGGAGAACCCTGCCACGGAATCCGACTGCAGCACCTTGGCGTATTCTCCAGCTCCGAACTGGTTGTTGAAAGCGGTCACGAAGTCGGAGTTGTTGAAGGCGAAGGACAAGATTATCCAAAGGAAGGTGACCGCGAGGCTGAAGAAGAAGAGGACGTTGATTATCTTCGAACCCATCCGGGCTCCCAGCGAGACCGTGACGAGCGCGAGGAAGACCAGGAAGAGGCCCGTTATGAAGAGGCCGTTGCCCGAGACCATCCAGGTCCCCAGGTTCACGAGCGAGGTGTTGCCGTAGATCAAGCCTAGGCTCCCGAACGTCGGCGAGAGGATGCCGTTCGTGAAGAGCCAGACCTGGAAGCCCATGTTGAAAGCGATTGCGAAACCTAGGCCGTACGTGACTGCGTACATGAACCCGACCGAAGGAGCCCTGGGTATGATCCTAGAGATCCAGACGTAGTCTCCGCCGCTTCTCGGCATCGCCGCCGACATCATAGACCAGACCCCTGCGAAGCCGAGCCCGACTACCCCAGCGATGAGGATGACCCAGAACAGGTTGGCTCCAGGGTAGAACGACCCCACCGACTCCAAGAGGAAGACGATCCCGATGCCGATTTGCATGATGGAGATCGCCTGGACGAAGAGGTCAAGATGCGAGAACTCTCTGACGAGGCCCGTAGCCTCACGGACAAAACCCTTGGATTCTGCTCCCAAGTTGCGTCACTCACTCCCCTTCTCGTTTATTTAAGCCTGAGCCCAGACCAAGGTTTGTTCGACGGCAGACGGAGTTCCGGCGTCAGACTGAAGACTCAGAGAGGGCGAGATAGCTCCGGCAGGCCGTGAGGAACGGACCCTGGCCCCATGGGACCATGGCCCCGGTAGGCATCGTCCTGTAGTGTTCCACGCTCGTGCTCGGGTGCGTCTCGAAGGAGACCCCCTTGAGGAGACCGTCCGGACGCAGCTGGCTCCACAACGCGCTCCAGGCTCGCTCGACGACTCCGCGGTGGGACCTGGGAGATCCATCCTCTCCTCATCCCTAGGTTAAACCCGTCAACGACAAATGCGGCAATCGAAGTCTCAAGGTAGGATTCTCAATCGTCCAACACCGTGTGCCAGCCCCCGGACTCGTCTTGGAGCTCGGCCAGCCGTGAAACCTGCGCTTCAATCATCCGTCTTAATCGCCTCGAGAGCGAGCTGCCCTCGGGCAGAGACTCCATCGTGTGCAGCATCCCAAGGAGCGCCCAGCAGTTCCCGCGGCCCCAGAAGACCCCGTTGCGCTTATCGGTCCTCTCCATCCAGAAGTGGTGGAAGAGACGTTCGTCCTCGTCCCAGAGGGAGCTCCACCTGCGGCCCGATGGTGGACTCAGCCTGGGCCAGATACCCCTCCTCCCCCGTCATCGAGTAGAGCATGGCCAAGAACGGCCCCTGGAAGTGGACCGAGTCGACGAAGACGCAGGGACCCGACTGCTTTGGAGTGCTCCTCGTCCCTACTCCGAACGTGGGGTGCCCTCGCGGGACCTCGGGCGGTTTGTCGAAGACCACATCCTCGTAGTGCACTGGACACCCCGCCTTGGTCCGACGGAAGCCGCTGAGATACTCCGCATGGCTCCGCGCAGCTCGGAGCAGCTTCCGGGTCCTTGGTGAGGGAGTAGGACCGGAGCAGCGCCACCCCGGGCGCCGTGTGGTCGAACCTGCTCCTGAATTGCATCCGGGGAATCCAAGCCTTGAAGGCGCCATAGACGAAGCTGGAGTACTTCTCGGTGCCCGTGAGGTCCGAGGCGTCGAGCAACCCCTCCATCCCGATGCTATCGCCCCAGAACCAGACCTTCCAAGGGTACCCCATGAGGAAATCCGCCGCCTTCCTGCACTCTTCCACCACGGATTCCCGGGTCGGCCCTGATGACATCATCTCACCCCGGGCGCGGCCTCGCGCCCCTGAGGTCCATCGCCTCGAGCAGGTTCTTCAGCTTGGCGACAGCCGTCCAATCGAGGGGCACGCCTGGCTCCCTGACCGCAGAGCCGCGGATCACGCCTCTCATCCTCAGAACCTCCTTCTCCACGGCGACGAACGAGTCGAAGTGCTGAATCAGGAAGTCCAAGTAGGGCAGCAGAGTCTTGAAGATGGTCCTTGCCTGCTTCGTGTGGCCCCTCCGCGCCGCGTCATAGACGCTCACCAGGAGGTCTGTCATCTCTGCTCCCGGTATCGAGCCGCCGGTCCCGAGGGCGAGCTCGTCGAGCAGGTAGCGTCCGGCCATCCCTCCGAAGACGGTCATTCGGGCTCCCAACACCTCGGTGACCTCCCGAATTCTCTTCAGGTGGTCTCCGCCTTCCACCTTCACGTACCTGACGTTGTCGGAGGCCTTCGCTATCGCTTCGAGGTCGGCTGCGGAGAGACGGACCCCGCCGGCCGTCTCGTAGTCCTGGATCATCACCGGGCCGTCGAGTCGGCCCGCCACTTCCTCGTAGTGCCTGCGAATCGAGAGAGAGGCCTCCTTCACGAAGCTCAGCATGGTATGGCGGGGTGGCTATGACGCCGTCCGCACCGGCATCCAGAGCCTGGAGGCCGAGCTGAATGCTGGGCAGAGTGCCGCTATGCGATATCCCGACCAGGACCGGGACCTTGCCGTTTGCCTCATCCACGACCATCCTCGCCACACTGGACCTTTCGGCGTCTGAGAACTTGTAGAACTCACCCGCGAAGAGTAGGCAGGCCAGTCCGTCCGCTCCGTTCTCGATGCAGAACCTGACGACGCTCCTCTGTCCGGCCTCGTCGATTTGGCCGTCTCTGGCGCAGACCGTCGGGAGTGACGGGAATATCCCACGAAAGGTCTTGCGGCGAGTAGTCAACACGGGTCACGGCCAGAGAGCTGCGGTCACGGGCTTCACTGCTGCATCGGCGCGCTTCCTGGCCTCGACCGCAGGATAATCTTGGAGAACGGCGCCGTGCCGAGCGACTGCTCGGTGAACGACGCTTGGCCCGCCTCAAGACCCCTGACGTCGAGCCAGCCGCTCGACGTCTCAAGAAAGCCGCCGTCCGCCAGCACCACCGCCCGCCTGAAGTCCTCGTCCGAGTAGGAGAAAGAGCCGATCAGCTGCTTCTCGAACCTGACAATCTCGTTTCCTGGAATGCTCGTCACGTTCTCATGCAGTCCGATTAGGACGACCCTACCTCCCCTGCGCACCGCCGTCACACCCTGCGCCCTCGTCTGGGACGAGCCGACCGCGTCGATTACGTTGTCTACCCCTTCTCCTGAGGTCGAATCCCTGACCAGCGCGAGGACGTCGTCCGTCTTCGGATTCATCACCGCGGTGGCGCCCCAGTTGGACGCCCAGCGGAGTCGGGTCGAGTTGGTGTCCACGACGACGCACGCACTGGCGCCCCTGGCCTTCGCCAGCCGCGCCGCCATCAGGCCTATTGTCCCGGCGCCTATGACCATCACGGAGTCGCCGGCCTCTATCTGCGCTAGGCCGGTTGCCCTTAGGCCGCAGGCGAGCGGTTCCACGAGAGCCCCTAGGAGTGGGTCCTTGATGCTGAAGCAGGCTCCGACCGGCACGGCCACGTACTCAGCGTACGACCCGGGTTGGTCCACGCCTATGATCTTCCTCGAAGCGCAGAGCTGCCTCAGCCCCTTCCGGCACGACCTGCACCGCCCGCACGAGAGGATTGGATTCACCGCGACGAGCCGACCCTCCCACTCCTTCGGAACTCCGCTGCCTTCCTCGACCACCACCCCAGAGAATTCGTGACCCATGACGAGCGGCGGCCTGCGCAGCTCGTTGTGCCCCAGAAACGCGCCTATCTCGGACCCGCAGATGCCCGAGTCTTCGACGCGGAGCAGTACCTCGCCCGGGCCTGGACGAGGCCTCGGACTCTCTTCAATCTCCATCAGCGAAGGGCCCTTCCAGACGAGAGATTTCATGGTCTTTCAGTCCCTGGAGATTGGGATTTAAGACTGAACCTGCGGATGCCCGGGCAACGAAGACCGCTCCCCTCCGAGCGATTCCACTGCACTCGGCTGAGAAATCTCTCTGTCGGGCGCAGAAATCTGACCATTGCCGCGTTTGAATACGAGACATTCCCGAGGGTCGACCTCTGGTCTTCGTCAGCAGTGCTGAACACGGGGTTGAATCGGCGACAGAATCGCCAGAATTGGGATAAATTCGCCAATCGGAGTCTGTTCTGGGGTGATTACTAGCGGGCCCGACGGGAATCGCCCAGTTTACTTAGCCTGGAATTGAGTTGCTACCCTTGACGCGGCCTTGAGTGGGTACCTACACTCAACAGGCTGTCGACTGGTGACGGGCACTCGGGGTGGGAGATTGCATCGAGGGAATGAACAGGAATTGGAACCTGGAGACTAGATCTCGCCCGGGCCACTCAAATCTACGGATGCAGTTTCCATATCGTCAAATAGTCCAAGCCAGTCGAGAGTCATGTGAGGTCCCCGATATGCCGTCAGACACTCTGGGCGCATTCTGCTGTGAGGTCGCCGAACTTCCTGGCGAAATTTTCGGTTTCAATCAATTAGGAGGCCAAGGGTAACGGAGCATAAGAGAGATTCCTGGCACCTCGCTCAAAGACGTATACCCGAAGCTGGTGAGGGAAGGGGGGAGTTAGGAACGTGCGGCTAGCCAAGTCGTGGATAATAGCGGCGAAGGACTTCAAGACCTACCGCAAGAAGAAGAACATCATCTATACGTTGTTCGTCGTTCCCTTTCTCATCGCCGTCCTCATCCCAGCGGTGATAGGCTACGTCGCCCACAAGTCCCCTGCCGAGCTGGTTGTGTTTCTCCCTGCGTTCCTCTTCTTCTACGTGATCCTGGCTGCGGGCCTCGCAACTCCCATCGCCAACTATACCATCGTCGGAGAGAAGGTCGAAAAGAGCCTCGAGCCGCTGCTTGCGACACCGACGACGGACAGTGAGATCCTCCTCGGGAAGGGGATGGCTGCCTTCTTTCCGCCGCTGGCCCCGCTATGGGGAGGTTCCGCGCTCTTCATGCTTCTCATGGACCTGACCACCAGAGGCAAGCTCGGTTACTACTACTTCCCAGACTGGAACTCAGCCATCGTTGTGCTCCTGCTTCTTCCTCTCGCGTTGTTGATGAGCGTACTGGTGAACATAGTCATCTCCTCGAGGGTGGCCGACGTCAGGGTCGGACAACAACTGGGGGCCCTGGCCGTCCTCCCGCTCGGAGGGCTGTACGTCTCCGGAGAACTGGACTTGATCAACCTCGGAGTCACCAGCAACCTATTGATAATCGTAGCAGCCCTGCTCGTCGTGGACGTGCTGCTCTTCTTCATCTCGAGAGCGGCCTTCCGCAGGGAGGAGATACTGACGAAATGGAAGTAGCCGCCTCGGCTTCGAAGCCGATCCAAGATTTGGACGGTGCGAATCTCTTTTATGTCCTGTCACCCTTCGCAAGACGCATGGCCAAATCCAGTTTCGAAGTAGGAGAGAAGGAGAAGCACACACTTACAGTAGATCATGACTGGGCAACGAAGCATATTCGCATCGAGCTGGACGGAGAGAAGCTGGCCGATGAATACTACTACTCGCTCGGCGCGAAGACATGGTCTTTCGACGTAGGAACTTCAGAAGTACACAAGGTCGAAGTCATCCTAGGAATGACTTTGCCCCTGGTCGCAATTTTCAAGAGGAGGGAAGTGAAGGTGCTCGTGGACGGGAAGCCAGCGCGGAGTTCGAGCACCTGAAACCGAGAAATGGCGTGGCTTTGAATAGTATACTTGGTGAGGCTGGTGTAGGCCCTGACCTCAACTTGAGTCCTAATACGGCTTGATTTTAGCATCCCAAATAATAAGCCAATTTTGAGCTTATTTTATCTGAAAGAGGAAGAAATGAACTCGGAATTGGAAGTGGGGCCGGTGAGATGTGATCACTTCGCTGTTCAAAACCCCGACTCTGGTGCCTTGAGTTCAAGCCCCATGCGAATCTGCCTGTCTACTTTCTCGTCCTGGAATTGAACTGTGACTTGATTGGGCCGGCGAGCTTCGACCCAGCATACTTCCGTTGGATGGATTTTAATTAATCATTTGGAATAAACCAAAGAGAACGACCTCGCTCATCGATTCTAGGTTTCCCCGATGATGCCATCGAGCAGTCGATGTTCTGCCTTGCCGAGTTGCCCAACGACCGTCGAGCCGGTCAGGTGAAGTCTGGTCCCGAGCTCGTCAGAATTCATCTTCTTTAGCTCGTCGACGATAAGTTTTGGGCGCCTGTCTACGGTGCCGGATCTGGCGGCGGCAGCAATTCCCTGTTCACGAAATCGCTGAACGAACGGTCAAACCAGTCTTCCATTCTGTCGTCTTTCCAGATTTTTCCGATTAACCCGCGACTGAAGGCGTTCTTCATCCACTGCAGCTCTCCATTCCATTCGTTCTCGCTGAGAATCTTCCGCTCCCTCATATGGTAGGTGTGGGCGCACATCAACAGGATCTGGTATGCAAAATGCCGTTCCTTGCGAGATTCGCCCGGCAATTGGCTGTTGATCACCTTCATGAGACTCGGGTCTTGCTGGAGGTTCGCGGAAAGGTTTTGGTGCAACTTGTCGATGTCTGCTAGGACCCTGGTCTCCAAGTCAACCTTCTGACTCCGCACCTGCCGGCTGGAAAAATAGAGCGTCACGGCAAGTGCGCCTATCAGCACTATTGACTGTACCAGGCTCAGCACGTCGCTGAATCCAAGGCCAGCCATGGCCACTATAACGTCGGGAATTGATAGATTAACCTTTAGAGATATGAGGAATGCACCAGACCGAGCGCCACGAACACAAGAACGATAGTTGTGTCGCGGGTATCCCCAGACAGAAGACTGTCTGCAAGAAAGTATGTGAGAGTCTGGGGTCACGGTGTGGCTGTATCCGGTCTACTTCTGCACTGGAGGGTCCACGACCACCACTGGGTGAACCAGGGCCGTCAATATTCGCTTGAATTGCGTGGCTTCGAATAGTATTCTGGTGGGGCTGGTGAGATTTGAGCGCCACCTGGATGCCTACTCTTTCCTTCGACAATCTTAGGGAATTCGGAATTGAATTAACGCTGATAAGCTCAAATCTGCCTCTTCGGACTAATCGGGGCGTATTATAAGTGAATTGTGAGCGGGCCCGACGGGAATCGAACCCGTTTAGGGGGTTTGCCGTCCTGACCCTCGGGTTAAAAGCCCGATGCTCTACCTGATTTCTCTCCCTTTCGGGAACTAAGCTACGGGCCCGCCGTGTCCGGCCAATACTGCGGCTATTTTATTGCATTCTCTAGCGCCGCGGCTGTCGACTATGTGACGTATAGGAATCCGTGCTCTCCTCGCTCATCGCCTAGGATCTTCGGGGTGTGGAGTTCAATGCCGTGGCGAACGCAGCGAAGGCCGCCGTCCTCCTCTCTCCCCCGCGTCATCCAAGTGCTTCCAGTCGGAGTTTGATTTTTAAACCGCCCATTTCCGGTCGACTCGGATGCCCGTCTGGAAGACTCTCCGACACAATGGTGTCGCGTTTCCTCCTGCACATTCGCCGACCGGACTGACGGTAGCGGTCAGAGGGGAGCTTGTGACGCCGTCGCCTCTTGGCGACGAGATGGCGTACCAGTTCGCCAAGAAGAAGGACACGCCGTACGTCCAAGACCCCGTCTTCATTCAGAACTTCATGAAGTGTTTCTCACAGGAGCTCCCACGGAGGCTCAGCGATGCCGAGTTCTCTGAGTTGGACCTCTCCAAGTTCTACGAGCTCAGTCGATGAGGAGAAGCGAAGGAAGGAGGCGGTCTCTAAGGACGAGAAGAAGCGTCTGGCCGTCTCGCGAAAGGAGCAGAGGGAGGTTATGAAGGCCAAGTACGGCAGCGCCGTCATCGACGGACAGGAAGTCGACATAGCCAACTGGCTTGTGGAGCCTCCCGGCCTCTTCATGGGAAGAGGCGCGCACCCACTGAGGGGAAGCTGGAAGCCACGGGTGAGCCACAAGGACGTGACCCTCAACCTTGACGAATCTGCCCCCGTTCCTGACCCTCAGGGGGGATGGGGCGCCATCGTCCACGACAGGAAGTCGATCTGGATAGCACGCTGGATAGACAAGCTCACGGAGAAGGAGAAGTACGTCTGGCCTCACGAGGGCTCCGCCATCCAGCAATCGAGGAACAAGGCCAAGTACGACAAAGCCGACCTGACCGACAGCAAGCTCGAGCGTCTGCGCGGCCGGATTCGCAAGGAGATGTCCTCGAGGGACGTCAAGGCGAGCAAGACCGCCACGGTCGCCTATCTAATCGACAGCCTCGGGATGAGGGTGGGGGACGAGAAGGACGAGGACGAGGCTGACACCGTCGGGGCCACGACCCTCAGGGTCGAGCACATCAAGATCTTCGAGGACAGGATCGAGTTCGACTTTCTCGGCAAGGACTCCGTCAGATGGATGAAGACGATATCCACCCCAGACGAAGTGTTGCTCAGGAACCTGAGGCGTTTCACAAAGGGGAAGGACCCACAGGACGAGGTGTTCGACATCGTGACCTCGCGCGACGTGAACCGCTTCCTCTCCTCGATAGTGACCGGCCTGACCGCGAAGGTGTTCAGAACCTATCACGCTACGAAGGTCGCGAAGGAAAACCTGAGGTCGAAGGACATGCGCCAGGCCGAGGAGCTCGAGAAGCTCTATTTTGCGAGGGAGGCCAACCTCGCGGCCGCGATCTTCTGCAACCACAAGCGCACCCCGCCCAAGAACTGGGACGAGTCGCTGAAGAAGAAGGAAGGGAAGCTGGCCGAGTACAGGGCGAAGGGCAAGGAGAGCATGGTGAAGAAGATGAGCATGAACGTCGAGTTCACGAAGAAGACCAAGGACTACAACCTGAGCACCTCCCTCAAGAACTACATCGACCCCCGGGTCTACAAATCCTGGTTTGACTACGTGGGGCTTGAGTGGGAGAAGCTGTACACGACCTCCCTCCAGAGGAAGTTCTCGTGGGTGGCAAAGTCCAAGAAGCCCTGGTCTCCTCAGGAGGAAGAGGCCGTCGTCGCGTAGAAGTCCGGCTAGCCCGCTATCAGGGACCTGACGTAGGCCAGCTCGTCCGCATCGGTCCGCCTCTCGTCCTGGGGCGTCTCCATCAGAATGGGCAACCTTGCGATTCCGTCGTGGTGGAGGAAAGCCCTGAAACCCTTCTCGCCTATACGCCCCATGCCGATGTGGTCGTGCCTGTCAAGATTGCTCCCCCGGACCCCCTTGGAATCGTTGAGGTGAACGACCTTGACATTCCCAAGGCCCACGGTGTCGTCGAACAACTTCAGCATGTCACTGACCCCTGCCGGTGTTGAGAGGTCGAACCCCGCCGCGAAGAGGTGACACGTATCGAGGCAGATCCCGATTCTGTCAGCCTGTCTCACGCCGTCGAGCATCATCCGGAGTTCCTCGAACCTCGCGCCCACACTGTTCTTCTGACCCGCGGTGTTCTCGAGCAGGATCGAGGTGGAGTTGGGGTTCGCGTCCAGCGCCTCGTTGCAGGCGTCGACGACGTTCTTCACCCCGATCAGCGAACCCTTCCCCATGTGAGATCCCAGATGAACCACGAGGTAGTCTGCGCCGAGCCTGCCGCACCTTTCCACCTCGGCTGTCAGAGACGCCCGGCTCTTCTTGATGACGGGCTTCACCGGAGATGCGAGGTTGGGAAGGTAGGGCATGTGGACGACCACCCTCTTGAAACCGGCCCTGGTCCTCTTCTCGACAAACGCGCGGACCTCCTCCACGCGGAGCGGCTTGTACTTCCAGCTGCGGGGATTGCGGGTGAACAACTGGAAGGCGGTGCAGTTGGCCCCCAGCGCCCTATCGACCGCCAGGTCGATGGAGCCTGCAATCGATACGTGGAATCCGATGAGAATTTCTCTCACGGGCAAAATAGAAAGGATGTGGGTTTAAGGCTTGTCGCCTCCAAACCCACCACACCGTCCTCCGGCCGGAATCTCACTCTTCTTCGTCCCGCGGGTAGACTTGGTACGACTCTTGGTCGCGGTACTCCTCTTCCTCTGCGCCCTGTGTGTTCTGGCCGCCTTCCGCGCGGGGGCCTCCAAAGTCTCGGCAATCGAAGCCGGCGCTGCAGAGGACGGGTTGGCCAAGGTAGCCGCGACAGACGCGACTTCGATGGGTCCTGCTGCCTCTGCGTCCGCGACCACTGGGGCGACCTCCGTGAGTGCCTGCGCGTCCGGGGAGGAGGTCTCCGCCACTGGTGTCTCGATGGCTGCTACCTTTGGCATCGGTTCCGCCTGAACTATCTCGGCCGGTGCGAACGAGCCCATTGCTGAACGACCCGCTGAGATAGATGCGCCTCTGTGTCTGGGTCTTGCGGCATACGCAATCACGGCAGCGCCTACGCCTACGGCGAAGATGATGGTGAGCACCTGCTCTAGCACCATGTTCTATGCACCTGCGTACCCGACCCGGAATCCGGTCTTCTGGTGACGAGTCAAAGGTACTTCACAATCGCCTCAACGGTGGAGGCGCGCCGAGGAAGCTTGCCCGGTGCACGACTAACAGCTTTATATCGCATTACATCGCATAGCAATCCCTAGTCCGTCTAATGACGTATCCTCTCGACAAGTTATGCCTCCAGACATTCAAGTATGACAGAAGGATTCGCTACGCCAGCGTTCTCGACGACACAGGAAGGATTATCGCGGGGGGCATGCGAAAGGGCATAAGCTCGCTGGAACCGGTGAGCGAAGACCTCAGGCTGATGGCCAACCTGACGATACAGATCGGCACAGACAAGACCTGGGACAGATACTTCGGGAACATACAGTACACGTTCGTGAAGAGGGAGAAGGTGAACATGCTGACCTTCAACCTGGGAGTGAATTTCATGCTGATATCGACCGAACCGGACTTCGACCTGCACCAGGTCGCGAACCTCCGGGAGACGGTCATGACAATCTACAACACGGGAATGATACCCGAGCGGACGAGATAGGGGTACTCAGCCGAGGTCCAGCTCGGGGAACTTCGCCTGTGTGACCCCCAGTTCTTTCTGCAGCGACCTGATTCGCTTGGCGTACTCGACCATATTCTCCTTCTCATGCTTAACCTTCGCAATCTTGTAGGCCTTCCAGGACTTCTTGAGGGCGGCCCATGTCTGACCCGTCGTATGTGACAGCGCGAATACACCGGGTGGCTCGACCACGGTTTTTCGTATTTAAGATTGATGCGGCTATTCGCTGACTTGGAAGCTGAGGGGGTTTCCGTGTATGTCATAGACCTTGATGCAGTCTCTCGTCGCTGTACGGGTAACCGGCAATCACCATTATCTTTCCCATCATGTGCAGGAGGTCCTGGTGGGATGGAACCGCGTAACCCGACGGATGCGAGTGGGCCACCCCGATGAACGTCAGGTCGATGGGCATCATGGTCCAGCTGAAGCTCGAGAAACCCTCTCCGTGCGTGGCCATGGGCGGTATCACGACGCTCTCGACGCGTACGTCCCCCTTCTTGCTCTTGCCCCGGAGCAGGAGTATCCCCTCTCTCGGATAGGCGCTGCGCGAGTAGGTGAGCACGCTGTCGACCACCTCTCTGAGTATCGTCACGCTGTGGACAGGCAAAGCGGAAGCTGAATCGGTGCCCCGGTTCTGGGATAAAATGCCTTTTGGAGGCTCGTCTGCGCCGCCCTCTACCTATCGCGGAGCTTTCCGCTCGACAGAATCCTTTAAAACGACCCCAAAAGCCTCCTCACTATCTAAGGAGATTAGAGAACATGTTCGCACCCTCAGCAGGTTACGACAGGGCGATTACGATCTTCTCGCCCGACGGCAGACTATACCAAGTCGAGTACGCTCTTGAGACGGTAAGGAGAGGAAGCCTGGCCGTCGGTGTAAGGACGAACCAAGGCGTCGTCCTTGCGGTTGAGGAGAGGGGCAGGAAGCTTCAGAGTGGTTATTCGGTGGTCAAGATGTTCCAGATCGACGACCACATCGGCGCGGTCGGCGCCGGTTACATCCCTGACGCCAGGATACAGGTCGACAACGCCAGGGTCATAGCCCAGAGCAACAAGCTGGTCTACGAGGAGCCAGTTGACATCGAGACGGTTGCCAAGAGGATCGCGGACCTCAACCAGCAGTACACGCAGTACGCCGGAGTCAGGCCGTTCGGTGTTTCGCTCATCATAGCCGGCGTGGACGAGAACAGGGGACCGGTGGTCTACCTGACCGATCCGACGGGCGCGTACCTCAGCTTCGACGCCATAGCCATCGGGGCAGGGAGCGACCAGGTCAACGAATACCTTGAGAAGAACTACGACAGGGGCATCACTTTGGAGGACGGCATACGGCTGGCGATCGAGTGCATCTATCTGGTGAGTGAGGACAAGCAGGGAACCGCCCACATAAAGACGGCCGTGGTAGACGCGGAATCAAAGACCATGCGGAAGCTCTCCGAGGATGAGATCGCGAAGAGCGCCGCCAATGCAAAGACTCGAAACGACAAGCCACCGAGCAAGGGCGCATAGCCGCCCGATGTAGGGGCATGAGCAACAAGTTCACGAGCGTGCGCCTGACCATAGAGGGGGAGCACTACGAGATAATGGTCTATCCGGACCCGGCCCTGAACTACAAGATGGGCCGGAACGTCGACCCCACCTCCGTGCTCGCCATAGACGAGGTCTACTTCGATTCGTCCAAGGGCCTCAGGGCCTCGGCGGACAAGCTGAAGAAGCACTTCAAGACAGAGGACCACACCAAGGCTGCACTCGAGGTGCTCAAGCGGGGCGAGCTCCAGCTCACCCAGGAACAGAGGATGAGACTCACCGAGGAGAAGAGGCGGCAGGTCGTCACGATCATCTCGAAGAACTACGTTGACCCGCGAACCAGCCTTCCCCACCCTCCGGTGAGGATAGAGCAGGCTATGCAAGAGGCCCGTGTCTCCATCGACCCTTTCAAGGACGCCAACGAGCAGACCAAGGAGGTCCTTGAGAAGCTCAGGCCGATAATACCGCTAAAGTCCGAGAAGGTCAAGCTTACGGTGAGGGCGCCGGCGCAGTACGCCGGTCAGGCGATAGGAGTCCTGAAGGGGTTCGGCGAGATACTTAAAGAGGAGTGGGGTCAGGACGGTGGATTGTCCGTAGTGTTAGAAGTACCGGCCGCTTCCCAGCCCAACCTTCTCGAAAGGTTGGGGGCTGTGACGAAGGGGTCGGCGCAGGTAACATTGGTGAAATGAATTGCCAGAGATAGTCAGGAAGCAGGTAATCCCCGGGGACGTAATCGTCAGTGGGGACTATAGACCAGGCAGCTTTGTCGAGCGAAGGGGCAACGACCTTGTCGCTCTGCGCATTGGTCTCGCGGAGATCGTTAGGAGCGACGCCAGGGTCATCCCGCTCTCGGGTATCTACATCCCACGCGTGGAGGACCTCGTGGTGGGCAAGGTCTCGAACTTGACCGGCTACGGCTGGGAGGTAGACATCAACTCGTGCTTCCTCGGATATCTGCCCGCGCAGTTCGTCTTCGGCCGAGACTTCTCGCCGGCGACGCACGACCTCAGCTCTAGGTTCAGGATTGGAGACCTGATGCTCGCCAAGATTGAGGCCTACGACCGCTCCAGAGACCCGCAGCTCTCGATCAGAGGTCCTGGGCTCGGGATAATCCCGGGAGGCGAGCTCGTGAAGATTTCCCCGACGAAGGTCCCCCGCCTGATAGGCAAGAAGGGGTACATGATCAAGATGATAGGGAACCTGAGCCACTGCGACATCCGCGTCGGTCAGAACGGGCTGGTGGTCTTGGACGGTCCCCCGGACGGCGTTGTGAAGGCCGTGAAGGCCGTGCACATGATCGAAGAGGAAGCGCACCTTGCGGACCTGACACAGAAGGTTGAGGCTTTCCTTACTAGTGGTGAATAGATTGGAAGAAAAGAAGAAACTGATCGATGAAAACGGTCTGCGCACCGATGGGCGCAAATGGGACGAGCTGAGGCCCATCAAGATTGAGGTGGGCACCCTACACAACGCAGACGGGTCAGCTTACATCGAGTTCGGGAAGAACAAGATAATGGCCGCGGTCTACGGCCCGAAGGAGATGCACCCGAAGCACATGCTCCTCGCGGACAGGGCCGTACTGAAGTGCAGATATCACATGGCTCCGTTCTCCGTCGACCAGCGCAAGAACCCTGCACCCTCCAGGAGAGAGATTGAGATCTCGATGGTGATTCGGGAGGCGCTGCAGCCGGCACTGATTCTGGAGGACTATCCTCGCACTGCGATTCAGATCTACGTCGAGGTCCTGCAGTCGGACGGGGGTTCCCGCGTGGCAGGCATCACCGCGGCTTCACTCGCCCTGGCCGACGCAGGAATAAACATGCGCGACCTCGTGGTCGGATGTGCCGTCGGAAAGGTCGACGGGAAGGTCGTGCTTGACCTGAATGACACAGAAGACAAGGAGGGCTCGGGCGACATGCCGTTCGCATTCATGCCGAACCTGAACCAGATAACACTGCTCCAGCTCGACGGCCTCTTCACCCCTGACGAGTTCAAACAGAGCTCTTGAGATGGCCACCCAAGGCGCTAGGAAGGTCTACGAGCTCCAGCGCGAAGCGCTCCTCAGAAAGTACTTCGCCGGTGCCACCGTGGAGACAACCACAGAGGAGGTAGGCGAGTAAGATGCCTCAAAAGTCGTACGTGGTCGAGGCTCTGAGGAAGGCGCAGCTGTTAGACCTTCTCTCGAAGGGCACCAGACTTGACGGCAGAGGCCTGAATGAGATCAGGAAGCTTGAAATCCAGACTGGCCTTATCGAGAAGGCCAACGGCTCCGCGATGGTCAGCCTGGGCAAGACCCAGGTGATAGCGGGAGTCATGGTGGACAAGGGGACCCCGTTCCCGGACACCCCCGACAAGGGACTCCTCATCGTCGGCGCAGAGGTGCTTCCGATGGCCGCGTCCTATGTGGAAGCGGGCCCTCCGGATGAAAAGGCGATTGAGCTTGCGAGGGTCGTCGACAGAGGCGTCCGTGAGTCCGAGATGATAGACGTCAGCAGCCTTGTGATCAAGGAGGGCAAGTTCGTCTACGCCGTGTTTGTGGACGTGAACGTTCTCAACGTGGACGGCAACCTCTTCGACGCCACGAACTACGCCGTGGTCTCAGCCCTGCTGACGGCCAGCATGCCGAAGTTCGTGCTCGACGGAGACACGGTCAAGAACACGGGCGAGAAGATGCCGGTGCCGGTGAGTAAGATCCCGGTCTCTCTGACTATGGCGAGCATAAGCGGCGCGCTCGTCGCAGACCCGACCGCCGAGGAAGAGGGCGTCATGGACGCGAGGATAACCCTGACCACAGACGACGAGGGCTACATCTGCGCAGGCCAGAAGGGCGAACCCGGTTCGCTCACACAGGAGCAGATACTCACGGCGGCCGACTGGGCCATCTCCAGAGGCAAAGAGATCAGGGCAGCAATCAAAGAGGCGACGAAGCGTGCCTAGGTCCAAGTCTCTCAGGGGCCTCGGCGCCAAGTACGGGGGGACCGTGAGGAAGCGCTACTCGAACGTAAACCGTCTCCTTAAGGCCAAGAAAGAGTGTCCGTCCTGCGCAAGCCTAAAGCTGAAGAGAGTCTCCTCGGGCATATGGAGTTGCAAGACCTGCGGGTTCACCGTCGCCGGAGGAGCCTACGATGTCTCCCAGAAGAGAACCGGCTAACCCGATAAAGAGGATCAAGCTCAGAATAACCATCGAGGGGGACGAGCCATCCTTGGCTCGTGTCAGGAAGGTCCTGAAGGGGTCGAGGGTAGCGGGGGGCAGGCTAGTGAGCCTCTCTCAGACCGAAGACCCGGCCGAAACCATCCAAGAGTTGGTCCGCGTCGGAGAAGCGGTCAGGGCCCGCCCGAAAGACTTTAAGTAGTGTCAGAGACTCGGTGCGAAGAGTTTGAGTCAAGAGATACCGCCTTGGTTGAGAGAACAGCTCACAAGGCTCGACAACCTGCAGCAGAACCTCCAGTCCGTCGCGATGCAGAGGCAGCAGGTCGATGCGGAGCTCGCCGACGCCGAAAAGACTCTGGATGAGCTGAAGAACATCCCAGCGGAGGAACAGATCTACAAGTATGTCGGCAGCCTGCTCGTCAAGGTCACCAAGGAAGCGATTACCAAGGAGCTGGAAGAGAAGAAGGACATCTCCAATACGCGGACGCTGGTCCTCAACAAGCAGGAGTCCCGGCTCAAGGAAAACATAAAGGAACTTCAGACAAAGATCGACGAGTTGATCAAGGCACGCACCCAGGGAACCGCCCAAAGCTCGACCCAGGGTTCCTAGAGCGCGTGACCACTCTCCAGCTCCCCGCGGAATTGGCCGACCCTCCTCCTGTCCCTATCGGCCGGTGAAAGCATGGTCCTGACCCTACCTCCTGCAGAGAACGTGAAGAAGGCCGCCATACTGTGCCACAGGCACGCGGACGCCGACACCTACCTCTCTGCCTACGCGCTCTCATACATGCTCGGAAAGCTCATGCCCGCGGCAGAGGTCTCGATAATCATCCCTGACGGGATGAGCTCGCTCACCCAGAATCTCGCCGAGTCGTTCCCGCACACCAGCCGAGAAGAGAGCTCCGACTATGACCTCCTCATGGCGGTGGACATCGGTCACATGGAGCTGACTGAAGGACTGGAACGAGAAGCTGAGGAACAGCCGTGGGATGAAGGTGCTGGTCGACCACCACCCCATGCAGGAAGGGACTCCCTACGACCAGTTCGTCGTCGATACCACCGCATCTTCAGCGGCCGAGATAGTCTATCGGCTCTTCAAGGAGTTCGGCGTCGAGCCGGACCAGAATGTCTCCCAGGCTCTCCTGGTCGCCATACTCTTCGACTCTCAGCACCTCTCCATCGCTGGGGTCGGGACGCTCAAAGCCGTCGTCGAGCTGATCGAGCACGGGGCGAGCCTCGAGGATGCGAGGGCCATTCTCCGCTCCCCGCCCGACTACGGAGAGGTGATAGCGAAGCTCAAGGCGGCCAAGAGGTCCCGCATCTACAAGTGCGCCGGGTGGGTGATTCTCATAAGCACAGTCGGTTCCTTCCAGGCGAACGTCGCAAGGGCCTTCACTCACCTCGGGGCTGATGTCTCCCTTGTCGTGGGGGACTTCGATGGCGAACTGAGGGGAAGCCTGCGCGCGAACTATCGTTTCAACGCGGAGACGAAGATCCATCTGGGCACGGATGTGGCCGAGGCCCTCTCCAGGGGGAGAGGCTATGGAGGAGGCCACCCGACGGCGGCGTCCTTCACCTGCTCCGCCGGAGAGGAGGAGATGATCAAGGAGTTCCTTGCCCTGATTGGAAAGCTTCTCAACGAGTCGCCGACCGAGATCAAGTAACCGGATTGTCTTTCTTCTGGAGATAGGTAAGAATCCAGAGCCTTCTCCCGGCGACTCGCGTGTTCTGGACCTGCGGGAGGCTCACGATGCCGTAGGATGCGACCGATACGAAGAGGAACTGAAGCGCGTTGAAGACGGCCGTCATCGAGAGGATGAGGACGAGTGCGTTCGAGTCGCTCAGGACGACCCCGATCAGCTTGAACGCTCCGGAGACGTAGGCGATTATCCCCGAGAGGGTGTACAGATAGACGATAAGGAGGTAGTTAGGCAGGGTCATCGCAATGGCCCTGAGCGTCAGACCCAGCGCCGCCCCCAGCCCTATCGCTTTTCCGATCGTCGGTCTTCTCATCCTGCGTACCACCACGAGCCCTATCCCGACCCCGGTCAGCGAAGAGAGTATCGCGATCAGCTTCAACTCGGGACCAAAGAAGGCCACGTTCTGACCTATGGTCATCAGCGTGGCGAACTCTATGAAGGCCGAGACGAGTGCCGGGACGGGGCCGAAGATGAAGAATGCCAGAAGGATTGCTATCTCCCCCAGATCGAACTGCAGGTACGGCACCACGGGAAAGTTTAGGCCTAGGGCCTGGGATATGGTAGTGAGGACGACTGCGAGAGCGCCGAAGACCGCCATGCCCGCCAGTGACCTGCTGTCCAGTCCAACCCGGGTGTAACTCGACACGCCCGCGGCCGCTCTAACCAGTCTAATAACATTTTGGTAATAACCAAATACTTAGTAATAGCCCTCCGGGGGTGCGGCGCATGATGGACATGAGGGCCGCCAAAGGGTTATCTTGCGTCTGCACGCCCCGTGCCCGTCGCGCTTTAACGCTCGCCTGACACAGTGATAAAATTGACCACCCTGCTCCGCATCGAGGACCTCTCGTTCCGCTACATCGACACGGAGAGGTGGGCGGTGGACCAGGTCAGTCTGGAAATCGAGGAGGGGACTATCAACGTCCTCGCCGGCCAGAGCGGGTGCGGCAAATCGACGCTCCTCAGGTGCATGAACGGGCTCATCCCGCACATGTATCCCGGCGAGTATCGGGGCAGCATAACAATTGACGGGGCGACCGTGGACAAGACGAAGATGGGAGACCTCGCCCAGAAGGTCGGCCTCCTGTTCCAGAACCCCGAGAACCAGATATTCATGTTTTCCGTTGAGAGGGACATAGCGTTCGGCCTTGAGAACTTCGGGCTCCCGAGGGAGGAGATCAGGAAGAGGGTCGATGAGGCCATGAGCCTGCTCGGGATCACCCCCCTCGCGCTCAAGGCGCCCCACGAGCTCTCGGACGGCCAGAAGCAGAGGGTGGCACTGGCTGGGGTGATCGCCATGAGGCCGAGGCTGATCATCCTCGACGAGCCCACCTCCCTGCTCGACCCCCAGACGGCATCGGAGCTCGTGGCCCTCGTGCACAGGCTCAACCAGGAGCTGGGGATTACCTTCGTAATCGTCGAGCACCGGCTCGAGCTCCTGACCCGGATCGCAGACAAGATCATTGTCATGGACAGGGGTCGCAAGGTGATGGAAGGGCGCCCGTCAGAGGTCCTGACGGACCCACAGGCGGCTGGCTACGGAATAGCGGTTCCACCCGTCTCGATGCTGTACGCTGAACTCAGGAGGGACGGCATCGACCTAGGCAAGGTCCCTTCGACCCCGCGGGAACTCGCGGAGGAGGTCAACGGGGCTTGAGCCTCATCGAATTCAAGAACGTGACCTTCACGCACCAGAACGGCACCACAGCTCTGAAGGACGTCAGCCTCTCCATCGACAAGGATGAGATGGTTGGCGTGGTGGGGGAGAACGGAGCCGGGAAGACCACTCTGGTGAAGCACATCAACGGCTTGCTGAAGCCGACGGCAGGGTCTGTCTGGGTAAACGGGAACGACACGCGGGAGGTCAGCACGGCGCAGCTCGCCCGCAACGTGGGAATCGCGTTCCAGAACCCCGACCACCAGCTCTTCTCGGACAGCGTGGAGAACGAGATCACCTTCGCGCTGAGGAACTTCGGCTTCGACGCCGCGCTTATCGAAAAGCGACTCCAATGGGCGCTGGGCTTCTTCGGGCTCGAGGAGTACCGAAAATCGTCGCCGCTGATACTCAGCGGCGGCGAGAAGAAGCGACTGACCCTGGCCTCGATCCTGGCGTGGGACCCGGACGTGGTCGTGCTCGACGAACCCACGGTCGGTCAGGACGCCATACAGAAGGAGAAGTTGGCAGGGATTGCCAGGATGCTCCACTCATCAGGAAAGACGATCATCATAGTCTCGCACGACGTCGAGTTCCTCTGGACCCTCCAGCCCCGGCTCGTGGTGATGAGCAAGGGAGGAATCGTCGGCGACGGACCCTGCTCGACGGTGATGCGTGACAGACCTCTCCTGCAGAGCGCGAGGGTCTCGCAGCCCCAGCTTGTCCAACTCTACGGCGACCTGCTGGTGAGACCCGAGAGCCCATTCCTGGACGTCCTTCAGGCCAGGAGCTGGATAGGGAGGGAGAGAAGCTAGATGTACTGGATAGCGGGCGGTTTCCTCTTCCGCAGGGTGATCTCCCCCTTCCACAAGCTCGACCGCGCGAATCAAGCTCACGGTCTCCATCGAGTTCTTCACCCTGTCTCTGGTCGCGTCGCAGATAATCTCGATCGCCACCGTGCTCGTCTCGATCCTCGCGATCGCGGTCCTCGCGAGGTCGCTCAAGAGGATAGGAAGGACCATGGCCTTCTCTCTCCTCTTCGCCTGCTTCATCTTCGGCATCAACCTAGTCTTCGGGCTCGGGCTGCTGAAGTCGGTCACCTATGCCATGCGCTTCCTGGCGATAATCAGCTCGACGAGCCTGTTCTTCGTCACCACCTCTCCCGACGAGCTGGAACAGATCATGAAATGGATGAAGATCCCCCGCGACGTGGTCTTCGCCTTCGTCACCGCGGTCAGGTTCATCCCCGTCGTGATGCTCGACACGTTCCAGATCATGGACGCCCAGAAGTCGAGGGGGCTCGAGCTTGAGAAGGGCAACCTGATCGCCCGCGTCCGAAACATGGTCCCGATTCTGATTCCTCTCGTCGTCAACTCCGTGATCAGGAGCGGCGAACTGGCCGAGGCCATGGAGTCGAGAGGATACGGCTCGACCCCCCACCCCACCTCGCTCTACCGGATGAAGCTGAAGTGGTACGACTGGACCGTCTTCGTCGTCAGCGTCGTGGGCTTCGGTGTAGCACTGTATATCTACCACTTCCAACACTTTCCTTTCTGATGATTCCCCCGCGGGTGGTCGTGGACGAGAGGGAGAGGAACAGCGGCGTCCCGGAGCAGCTCTCGAAGCTCAACATCAGGGTCTACTTCAGTCGGCTGCACACCGCCGACTATGTGATCAGTCCGGAGATTGCCGTCGAGAGGAAGGCACTCCCTGACTTCGTGTCGTCGGTCTACGACGGCAGGCTGTTCGCCCAGGCCTCGGCGATCTCGAGCTCCTACAGGAAGCCCTACCTGATTGTCGAGGGCGACATCAAGGAGCTGGCCGGGTTGACGAAGAACATCAACTCATACTACGGGGCCGTCGCCTCGGTGACCCTCGCCTACGACCTCAGGGTCATCCACACGGCCGACCCGGCGCAGACCGCCTCGGCCATTTCCGCGTTGATCCAGCACAGCCGCGCCAGACCAGTTCCGCTGGGGACCATGGCCGCGGCCCCGAAGGCGAAGGACGAACCACAGCAGCAACTCTATCTCGTTTCGTCGCTACCCGGGGTCGGAATGAAGCTCGCTCGGAGGATGCTCTCAAGGTACGGCACGCCCCGGAAGATAATGGGCCTCACAGAGTCCCAGCTCGCCATGGTCCAAGGGCTCGGGTCCAGGAGGGCCGCCAGGATTGCCCACATGCTCGACGCGACCTACGCCACGTCCGGCGGCGGCGCGCCCAAACAGGAGAGGCTGGAATGAAGAGCATCGCCATCATAGGGGGTACCGGGGACCTCGGTCTGGGTCTGGCCGCCAGGCTCGCCAGAACCTACCAAGTCACCATTGGGTCGCGCGACGCGTCCCGGGCCGCCGAGGCCGCGTCGAAGACCTCTGTGCTCTCCGGGACCAAGGTCTTCGGCGAGGAGAACGGGGCCGCTGCGCGCGGCTCTGAGATATCCATACTGGCCATCCCGAACCTGCCCTCGGACGATGCACTGATTTCGCTGAAGCCGGACGTGGCCGGGAAGCTGGTGGTTTCTCCAATCGTCCCCATGGAGTTTCGTGACGGTCTCTTCACGCCCACACTCCAGTCAGGGTCGGCGGCCGAGAGGGTCGCCTCGCTGTTGGGCACGAGGGTAGCCGGCGCGTTCCATATGGTACCAGCTGCGCGACTGCTCGAAGTAGACAAGGAGGCTCGACTACGACGTGCTGGTCACGGCCGATTCAAAGGAGACGTACGCGGAGACGGCCGAGATCGTCTCGAGCATCCGCCGGCTCAGGCCCCTCTACGCGGGGCCGCTGTGGAACTCGAGGATGGTCGAGGGAATCACTCCGAGCCTCCTCAACGTCGGGAAGCTCAACAAGATCCGGCACCCTTCGATTAGGATCGTCTGACCCGCACTGCGCCCTCCATCAAGCGCCTTCCCATCCCCGAGTAGAGGACGGGACGGTAGAGTCTGAACGACCAGTACTCCCTGAAGTCCCCGATGGCTCTCGCCTCCACGACCTCTGCCACCAGGAGTTCGTGGTCGCCGAACGGCTTCACCCCGGCGAGCGTGCACGTGAGGTACGCAGATGCCTCCTCGATGACCGGGATCTCGGGCGAACCCTTGAGGGCGTAGTGCAGCCCGGCGGCCCTGAGCTTGTCTGCGGTCCCGGACCCAGAGGTGGTCCCCAGCGCCTCGACCGCCGAGGCGTATCGCCTGTCGAGCCAGGACACGGACAGGCACCCTGCGCTGACCACGGCTTCATGGGTGGCGTGGGATGGAGAAGACGAGATTCCAATCAGTGCGGGCTCGCTGGAGAGCGAGATGACCGAGACCGCAGGCATCGCAGACACCCTCCCCTTGTGTGAGGCGGCCACGACCACCGGGACGGCCGGATAGAAGAGACGGTAGACCTTCGAGGCTGCGACCCTTTTCATGCGAGATGGAACGAGCGCCGTCTCTTAATTCTTTGGCGGCGGGATTGCGTATCCGGACCTTCTGGCGCCCCTTGTGATCGTCCAAGCAATCAGGAAGAACCCGAGTGAGATGGCAAAGATTAGCCCCTCATATTCCCAGAGCGGGATCTCCTGCGCGAAGGGGACCGTCATGTCGAGGAGACCCATCGGGAGCGCGACGAGGAAGTACGCTCTTCTGCGCATGTACGCCGCAAGGACGCAGAGGTATCCCCATGAGAAGTGGGCGAGCAGGGACGAGATTCGTTCAAGGACTCCGAACGCTATGGGGAGCGCGAGCTGCTGCGGGGAGTAGAAGACTGACGGCTCGGAGTTGACGATCGTCTGATACACCGAGGCCGGAATGAGACCCTCGGCAATCAGAAGGTAGGTCGTGACAAGGTTGAAGAGGGTAAGCGCACCGAGAAGTACCCCGTTCTCCCAGAAGGCCAGAGATATCCCGTACGCTTCGCCGTCGGCTCCCTCCATCCTCTTCCGTGAAATCGCGTACCTCGCCACGAGGTAGGCGAGGCCCACCTCGAAGACCGAGGTCTGGACGCCGTAGTAGACGCCCGTCTGCCAGCTGGCCGAGCCGAACGTCGAGGTTACCCCGCCGGCGGTAAACGCCTGGACTATCTCCTTCAGGGCTATTGCGCCAGCGTACGCGATGAACGAGAACAGCAGGACGGTGACTGCAAACCTCCTCTTGAGCCTCCAGTAGATTATCAGTCCGGCACTGATTACGATGAAGACCACCGGCTCGATGAACAGGAAGGGGTCGATGTTCTGCATCGGACCGGGCAGCGCGGGGTCGCGGGATTAAGGATTCTCCTGTCTCGTGCCGCCGGATGAGTTCTTCTTCATCATCGTCCTCTCGCCCCTACGAACTGACTGCGCCAATGCTATGGAATAGGAAGAACCCACTGGAATTGTATATATCACATGGGGGAGCGCTCCTCAGGGCGGGTTTGAAGCAGTAAGATGCCGAGAGCGTTCGTCATGATAAACGTCAAGGTGGGCACGGACAAGGATGTCGTCAGCGAGCTCAAGACCTTCAAGTACGTGGAGAAGGTCTACGAGGTCTACGGCGTCTACGACATAGTGGCCGAGGTCAAGGTGAGCAGCATGGAAGAGGCTCAAGGAGACGGTGAACTCGGACATGAGGAAACTGAAGAACGTGCTGGCCACCAACACCATCATCGTCACAGGAACCTAGACGCTCCTCACGGGCCCCATTCTACGGCCTGAGGATGGCTCTTCCCATCACTTCTCCCTTCTCGAGCCTCTGAAGGACCGCGTTCGCATCCTCGAGTGGATACTCGGCCGACACCACCGGCCTCACCGCGCCCGCCGCGGCCAGCCGGACCACCTCTGAGAGCTCGCCGAGGGTCCCCGTAAAGCTCCCGAGGATCTCGCGCGCCCTTCAGAGGGAAGAGGGGCAGGGGGAACGATGCGGCGCCCCCGAAGAGCCCAACCAGCACGAGCCTCCCCTGTTTGGTCAGCATCTCGAATCCCATGGTGCTGGTCGAGGGGTTGCCGACAAAATCGATCACTGCGTCAGCACCCCTCCCACCGTTGATATTGGTTATCTCTGAGATCAGGTCCACCTTGTTCCGTCCCGAGGAATCGATGGTCTCGTCGGCACCGAGCTCAGAGGCGAGACTTCAGCTTCGATGGGTGAACGTCCAGGACCACCACCCTCGCATCGGTCGTCTTCTTGGCTAGCTGCACCGCCGTCGTCCCGAGGCCACCAGCTCCCACTATGACGAGCAGGTCGCCCCTCTTCAGGGCGCACTTCCTCAGGGCGCTGAACGCGGTGAGACCTGAGCAAGCGAGCGGCGCCGCCTGCGAGGGGTCCAGGCCTGCGGAGGGCACAAGGTAGCGCGGGTCAGGGACGCGGACGTACTCGGCGTACCCTCCATCGCGGAAGATCCCGAGACTCGCCGGCCTGACCTCGCAGAGGTTCTCGTACCCTGCGACGCACTTCCTGCAATTCCCGCAGCCAAGCCAAGGGTAGACGACCACACGGTCTCCTTCCCTGAGAGGCGTGTTCTTGGAGCCCCCTAGGTCGACCAAGACTCCCGCAATCTCATGCCCCGGAGTGATTGGGAGTCGTATGCCTCTGTCGGCCATCCGGAGAAGGTTGCCCTCGCCCAAATCGTACGACCCCGACACGATGTGCACGTCGGTGTGGCAGACCCCTGCCGCCTCAACCCTGACGAGGACCCCCTCTTCGGTCTCTGGTAGACCGATTTCCTCGAGCCTGAGAGGGGCTCCGTATTGCTCCAGCCTCATCGCCTTCAAGGGTGTTGTCTCCTCCGCCGCCGCTAATGAACTAGTGCGCTAGGTTTACTGGAGGACTCGGTCTGCCTGCTAGGCTTGCTCGTCGATGTCCTTCTTCATCTGGTCGAACTGTTCTTTGGTTATCTCTCCGCGCGCGTACCTGCGCTTCAGAATCTCCTTCGCACCTCCGCCGTAACCCCAGTGGTTGCGACCGTAGCCTCTCCTCCACCCCCATCCCCAGAAGATCCAGCGGAAAGCGAATAGTGCGATGAAGATGAACAGCAGGAAGCCGAGCGGGAAGAAGAAAAAGTACGTTCCCATGTAGTACGGTCCGGGTCCCGGATACCCTCGCATTACCCCCCTGAAGAGGAAGGGGACGACGAAGATACCTATCAGCAGCAGAATCAGGATTCCCCCGAATATCCACCTTACGAAGCCTCTTCTCCTTGGACCTGCCAATGTTGACAATCTTTCGCTTGTCATCTCGGCCTCACTACCTACGGGTTCGTAGACGGTGTAATTAAGTATATTGGAAAATCGATATTGGTAAAGCGATTTTACTGAAACATATAAAAAGTCGGTATTTCGATATCCGAGGGACGTAACATGTGGCCTTTCCGATGGATGATGCACAGGAAGCGGGGACTGAGGATGGTTGTGGTCTCGATGCTCTCAAACTCGCCCAAGAACGGCGTGGAGCTGATGGATGAGATGGAGAAGATGACCCAGGGCTGGTGGAGACCGTCCCCTGGATCGGTCTACCCCCTGCTCGAGCAGACTCACGAATGAAGGGCTGATCCGAAAGAGGGAGGACGGCAGGTACGAGCTCACAGAGAAGGCGAGCGAGGAGCTGGAGTGGTCCTTTGGCCCATCCTTCAGAAAACAACCGTCCATGGAGGAGATGATGAACGAGATCAGCGGCTTCGTATCCTACTTCGAGGAAGTGAGCAAGACCGACCGGGCGAAGACCGCCCAGTACTCCGAGAAGGCGAAGGAGGCTCGCGGACAGGCTCTCCGCTGCGGCGAAGCAGTCCTCAGAGAAGGCGTGAGGGCGAAAGTCGCCCTCCATCCCTAGGTGAAGTCGCCTGACTTCTTGCGCTTGAGCTTCTCGATAGCCTCTTCGAAGTCGTGCATGTTCACGGTGAGTCCGGCCGCCGCTTCGTCAGCCTCCTTCCCGTGGGCTTTCACGTACTGCTTGATCGAGCCCATCACCGCGGCGTTGGCCACCGAGGCCAGGTCCGCACCTGTGTAGCCCTCCGTCATGTCCGCGAGCTTGACCAGGTCGACGTCCTTGGCGAGCGGTTTCTTCCTCGTGTGTATCTTGAGGATCTGTATCCTGCCCTCCTTGTCCGGGGGCGGGACCTGAAGTATCCGGTCGAATCTCCCGGGCCGGAGCAGAGCCTCGTCTATGATGTCCGGCCTGTTCGTGGCCCCCAGCACGACGACCCCCTTGAGCTCCTCCAGGCCGTCCATCTCGGTCAGCAGCTGGCTCACGACCCTCTCCGTTACCTGGCTGTCGGTGTCGCCCGACTTCCTGCGGGGCGCGATGGCATCTATCTCGTCGAAGAATATCACGCACGGGGCGGCGGCGCGCGCCTTGCGGAACACCTCCCTCACCCCCTTCTCGGACTCGCCGACCCACTTCGAGATGAGTTCGGGCCCCTTGATGCTGATGAAGTTCGCCTCGCTCTCGTTGGCCACGGCCTTGGCGATGAGGGTCTTTCCGGTGCCCGGCGGACCGTAGAGGAGAATCCCCGTCGGGGGCTTGACGTCTCCCCTCTCGAAGAGCTTGCTGTGCTTCAGCGGCCACTCGACGGCCTCGGTCAGCTCTTCCTTTACTCCGGTCAGGCCGCCGATGTCCTCCCACTTGACGTTCGGCACCTGGACCAGCACCTCTCTCATCGCAGAGGGTTGGACGTCCCTTAGGGCGTCCAGGAAGTCCTGCATCCTCACCTTGATCTTGTTGAGCGTCTTCGCGGGGACCTTGTTCTGTTCCATGTTTATCTCCGGGAGGACTCTTCTCACCGCGAGTATCGCGGCCTCCTTTGCGAGAGCCTGGAGGTCCGCCCCAACGAACCCATGCGTGATCCGCGCTACCTCCTCGAGCTTCACGTCCGGCTCGAGCGGCATCCCTCTCGTGTGAATGTGAAGGATTTCAAGGCGGCTCTTCTCGTCCGGGATTCCGATCTCTATCTCCCTGTCGAAGCGCCCCGGACGCCGCAGCGCCGGGTCCAGCGCATCCGGCCTGTTCGTGGCTCCGATGACGACTACCTTCCCGCGCGCCTCGAGCCCGTCCATCAGCGTGAGCAGCTGGGAGACTATCCTCTTCTCCATCTCCCCGGAGACCTCCTCCCTCTTCGGGGCGATCGAGTCGATCTCGTCGATGAAGATGATGCTGGGTGCGTTCTCCTGCGCCTCCTTGAAGATTCCCCTGAGCTTCTCCTCGCTCTCGCCGTAGAACTTGCTCATTATCTCCGGGCCTCCGATCGAGTAGAAGTTCGCAGCCGTCTCGTTGGCGACCGCCTTGGCTAGGAGCGTCTTCCCCGTCCCGGGAGGCCCGTAGAGCAGGACTCCTTTGGGGGCCTCGATCCCGACCCGTTCGAAGATCTCCGGGTGCCTGAGCGGGAGACTCTATCATCTCGCGAATCTTCTGGACTTCGTTGGTGAGCCCCCCGATGTCCTCGTAGGTTATCCTAGGTACGCCCGTGTTCGGGGGCTTCCTCACCGTACCGAGACGGAACTGGGTGTCCGCCGTGACCACCACCGCGCCCGCCGGCGTCGCGCTGTCCACGAGGAAGTCTATCTTGTTCCCCATTATGTTCAGGGGGAGCGAATCGCCCTTGGTAATCACCCGGCCCTCGAGGAGCTCGGGGAGATACTCCTCCAGCCCTGTGATGTTCAGCGGCTCGGTCGGGGCGAGGACCACTTCCTCGGCCCTGTGGGCCTCCGTTTGCGCTATGCTCACCGAGTCGTCTAGGCCCACTCCAATGTTGTTCCTCGTGTACCCGTCTATCCTAATCAGCCCCAGCCCGTAGTCCTCCGGATATCCCGCCCATAGCAATGTGTACGCTCCTCTTCTTCTTGCCTGAAATCTCGATGACATCGCCGCTGGTCAGACCAAGCTGCTCCATCACCTTCGGGTCGATTACCGCAATCCCGTGTCCGACCAGCCTCGAAGTCGTCTCTGCGACACGTAGAGTCACGCTCCTTTCCATAGTTGGTAGCAGTCTCGAGCATCATAAAAACGTCTAGTGAAGGCGAATCCGGAGAGAGGGATGTCCTTTGCCGCTACCTTTACCGCCGGGAGCCTCGCTAGGTCGTGGTGACTCCCACCCGTCGCCCCGGAGGTTCCAAGACGAGCTTCAGCCCACTGGTTTCCGTTCTCGCTTCGGCCGGGTCAACCCCCCTCCCCGCACACCCTGAAGCGTCATGCACGTGCTGGTCGCATAGGCGACAAGCCTGCGTCTGTCGTCTGTCACCCGGCATTCGAGCAGACCCATCGTGCGGCCCTTCCTAATCACTTTCCCCCTCGCGACCAGATGGCCGCTCCAGAACGGACGAAGGAAGTTCACGGTGAGCGCGACAGTGGTCAGCGACTCATTGGAGTGGAGCAGGCTCGCATAGGACATTCCCATCGCGGCGTCTGCTATGTCGCAGATGATCCCTCCGTGGAGCGTCCCCATCGGATTCTCGTGCTCGGGACCTGCTTCGAGCTCGACCTTGGCTCTGCCTTTCTGAATCTCCGTCAGGCGGAAGCCGACGAGGTGGGCAATGGGAGGCTTCCACCCCTGAGCCACGGCCTGCCTGATCGCTTCCAGCCCGGAAGACCCTGAGTAGACGCTTCGAGGCGCGCTCTTCTTCATGATAGGTTGGGTCGGGGTCCGTGACGTTATTTGAACTGTTTCAAGGCGTCGTCGCTGAGGCACGTATCTTGCCAGCGCGTCGGATTCTTGCGGTCAAACCCAGGCAAGGACACCCAGCCGACCTGCTCGGGCGTCGGCAGGCCCATTCGGTCCGAGACGCGCATCGCAGACTGCGGCGACCATTCTGCTCGGCTCCCATCACGCATAAATGCTTGACCCGCCCAACAGGGAGTCGTTGCCCGCCTGCCCCAACTGCAAAGCGTCGGTTACCTCTCCCGAGAGGGTCTACAAGGTCGTGGTAGAACCGGACCAGGGGGAGCGCGGGGTGGTCAAGAGGGACGTCGGGATGTACAGGTGCCCCCGCTGCGACACCACATTCCCGAGGGTTCTCGGCCGCGTCCACTATCTACTGGTGCCCGAGACTGAGTTCAACCGGCTGAAGAAGGAGGGGGAGGAGAACAGGACCAAGGCAGACGAGTTGGAGGTGGCCATGGAGGCCCTCAGGAAGGAGAAGGCCGAGCACGATGAGATGCTGACCAAGCAGCTTCGGGACAAGGTGATATCCAGCTTGGAGTCTGAACTCGGCCAGCTAGAGAAACACGTGAAGCACCTGCAGGCGGAGCGTGACCGCCTGAAGAACGAGATTGCGGTTTCCTAATCGAGCTGCTACTGGCTGCCTTCTATGGAGGAGATCTGTCCTTCGAGATCCGCCTTCTCCATCTTCAGCATTTCGACGGTGGCCTGAAGGGCCGCTCCCTTCTTCTCGAGGTCGAGCAGCGTACGTTTCTGCCTGAGTCCCTCCACTTCCTCCATCAGGGAGGACCTCTCGCTCTCGAGCCTCTCCAGCCTCTCCTCTAGCTCGCTCTTCTTCATTTGGAATTCGTGTTCGTCGGATACCATTGTGGGCGCCGCATTGACAAGCGCGCAACGAGTTATTCAACGTTTGCCGCCTGCCCAACCTTCGGCGCGCCTCGAAGTGAGTCAGCCCCGGGAGCCGGCGGGGCCCGGTGGAGGAACACTGACCTAATCAGCAGCACTTTACTGCCAAGTATAAATCGCAAGAGCTTCACGAGCACCGACATGACAGTTCAGTCCCTCGATGGTCTTGTCCAGGGCCTTCACCACATCACCCTGGTCACCTCCAACCAAGAGGTGAACCGGAGGTTCTACACAGAGGTCCTGGGCCTCCGCAGGGTCAAGCTCTCGGTCAATCAGGACGACATCTTCCACAGGCACCTCTTCTACGCCGACGAGAAGGCCACAACGGGAAGCGCGATAACCTTCTTCGAGTGGCCCGACCTCCCACAGGGCACCACTGGGCTCGGTTCTCCCCACCACCTCTCCTACAAGGTCCCCCGCTTGGACGCCCTCCCTGCTTGGGTCTCTTGGCTCCGGGCAGCCGGGGTGCACGTGGTGGGCCCGCTTCCGAGGGACGGACGGGTCTCCATCTACCTGAAGGACCCGGACGGCGTCAGCCTGGAGCTCACGGCGGCCAACGACGAGAATCTCTCGACCAGCGACGTCACCGAGCTCGGTAGAGACCTCCCGTCCGTCGGTTCCCTCTCCAGTGAAATGAGGCTAACCACCTTCGACCACGCGAGCCCGATAACGTCCAACCCGAAGCTCACCGCGAGCTTCTTCGAGAAGTTCGTGGGCCTGAAGAATCGGTTCTCCCTCCCCGACCCCGACGAGAGGGGCACGACGATCATGGCGGTCGGGAACGACGCGAGACCGGACTTCATCCGCTACCTCGCGTCAGAGAGGGCCAGCCGTGGCAACGTCGGCATCGGAAGCATCCACCACGTAGCGATGGCCGTGGAGGACGACCGTGACCAGCTGAAGATCATGCGGCACCTCGACGACGTGGGAATCCAGAACTCTGGGGTAATCGACCGCTTCTGGTTCCACTCGCTCTACTTCCGTGATCCTGACGGGAACCTCCTTGAGGTGGCGACGAAGGGACCGGGATACGCCGTCGACGAGAGGCCGGATGCGCTCGGATCGCGCTTGGTGCTCCCGATGTGGGTCGAGCCGAGAAGGAGAGAGATAGAGGCCTTCCTCCAGAAAATCGACGAGACGAACCCCGTGGATTGGCCGCCCAGATACCCTGCCACCCCCGAAATGCCGGAAGCCTTAACGCAAACGAGCTGAGCGGGAAGAGACGGGTTGTCAAGCCCTGATCCCGGCACGCCGAGTTTCGTCCACCGGTACGTGCCGTCCGAGAGCGGCAGTCCGGTCACGCTTCTTCTTCTTCACGGGACGGGTGGAACCGAGAACGACCTGCTGGGACTCGGGAGTCAGCTCCTTCCGGGAGCCGCTCTCCTCAGCCCGCGGGGGAAAGTCCTGGAAAACGGGATGCCCAGGTTCTTCCGGCGATTCGCCGAGGGTGTCTTCGACATCAACGACCTGGTAGCCCGGACCGAGGAACTGGCCCGGTTCGTCGAGAGGGCCTCGACCAAGCAGGGCTTCGGCAAGCATGTGATAGCGGTGGGCTACTCGAACGGAGCGAACATGGCTGCGAGCCTCCTCCTCCTTCGCCCGGGCCTGCTCGCCGGGGCCGTGCTCTTGCGGCCGATGCTACCGTTCACGATGCAGGTCGTCCCTGACCTCTCGAATGTCCGCATCCTAATCGAGTCGGGGACTGGGGACATCATCGTCCCCAAGGACCAGCCCGAGGCGCTGGCGGAGACATTCCGCCGCGGCAAGGCCGAGGTCAGCCTCCGGTGGCACGAGGCCGGGCACCAGCTCACTGAGGCTGACATCGAGTCGGCGCAGCAGTGGCTGTCCCACCTCTCCGGGTCACTCTCAAAGTGAGCGCCTCCTGATCAGGGGAGTTGGCAGGCCGTGTTCAGGGAGGAAGAAGTCCGCGACAATTGAAAGAGTCAGATCCCCGAGAGCCGTTCCTTCACGAGCCGACCGAACAGGCGCTTGTCATAGCGATACTCCCTGTCGGTGTCGAGCTCTTGGTACAGCTCCTCCAGGGTAGCCCTTTTGGAGAGCACCGCCGAAGTCCAGCGCGAGACGTCCCTCGTCTTCTTGAAGGGAAGTCTCATGAGATAGAACGGATAGTCCACGGCATGGGGCAGAACCCCGACGAACGGGAGGAAGAGGGTGACGAACCTGCTCCCTGCTCGGAGCTCCTCCTCGAAGTGGGGAACGTCCTCTTCGGTCTCGTTGTGGCCGCAGTAGAGCTATGGTCGCCTCGCCGAGGTCCGACTCCATGTAGTCCTCGTTCCATATCTCAATCCGGTCGGACAGGCCGAGCTCCTGTACGTACCGTGCCGCCTTGGCCGCGCGACCCCTGTGCAGTTCGATCCCCACCGCCTTCCTCACTCCGAACTCCTTCACCGCGACCACGCAGAGCTTGCCCATCCCGCAGCCCAGGTCGAAGAAGACGTCGTGCCCGGTCGCCTGCGCCAGGCGCATTCAGCTTCCGGATGTGCCTGTTGCTCTGGTAGTCCTCAGGTCCCAGCCTGTTCATGGCGCAAGGTGCCCGACTGCCCCAACTCCCATGTGGCTCGTTGAGTCAGGGGCTGTCTGGTATATATAAACGGGAAACCCGCGCTCGGGCCGAACTGCCCTCGATGATCGCCAGCCAACCGGAACGCGGGACCACGGCCAGGAGGTTTCTCAAGAAGAGCAACATCACATGGGTCGTCGCTGTCGTCCTCGTCGCACTGCTCGCGGTCTACGCCTTCGGGGGGCTTGGCTCATCCTCCACCCCCTCGAACACACAGACGACCAGCACCACCTACAACATAGCCGCGTCCTCGGTCATCCTGGCAGCGGCGCAGCAGTATCCGGCGGGCTACAACACCACTTCCGCCGGGTTGCTGCACAGCACCTATCCCGGGGAGCGGAGCGCGGCTGACGCAATCCTCTCCACGGGTCAGTCCGCCGCCAACATGACCGTCCTAGTCTTCGACACAGTCAACTCCAGTCAGTCTTACTACCGTGTCTTCACTTCGAACGTGAAGGGACTCGTGGGCTACACGGACATCTCCAGCGTGCTCAGCGGCTATGAGCAGTACGGGAGTTGCTACGCCTACGGGGAAGATGTCGACGGAATCGCGGTCGCAAACGGGATTTGCACCGACGGAAACGTCTTCCTGCAGGCCCACCTCTCGTCCAGCGAGTCGTTTTCGCAGCTGGAGGGGGACCTCTCGAGCCTAATGGGCGCCATGTATCAGAGCGTGAGCTGAGGCCGAGTTGGATGTGTCTGTCGGACGTCCCTCGTAGTTGCACGTCTGCAGCACGCACGGGTGGGGGCACTTTCCCCTCCGTGTGGGAACGCCGACCGGCTGCAAGACGAACCTTCGCGGGCGCTTGATTGCAGTTGGTTTGATTTGAGACCGCCTCGTTAACTACAGCCTGCCGGGGTCAAGGCCAGTCGAAGTCACGTTGAAGATAGGGTCTGCGCTCCCCCGCCTACTTGAGAGAAGGTATCCCACAGTCAAACCGACCTACCCCCTGCTCACAGTGCTCTACCTGCTCAGGATACAGGACATCATGGCCGTGCCAATCACCGACAACGGCAACAACAGGCGAGCGGTCTTTGGATTCTCGATTCTGCCCAAGCTCGTGACCCTGACGGGAAAGAACTTCGACCAATACCTCGCAGGACCATGCGAACAGGGGTCAGACGAGCTGGATTCGTTCGGCATGGATGACGATGTCGAGAAGCTCCTCGAATCCTTCAAGAAGACGAAGCTCGGCGTCGCCCTGGTCAACGGCAGGGTCAAGGGAGAGACGCGAACCAGCTTCGTCGGTCTGGTGGATTTGCTGAGACTCTACAAGACAAAGCAGATGGAGTCTGATATGGTGGTCGAGGGAGTCGCGAGCCCGCTTCTCTCCATGCCGGGAAGGTCGTCTGTCCGTGAGGCCATCAAGACCATGTTCAAGCTCAGACAGAGAAGGGTCTTCATATCCGGCGAGCGGATGTTCGTCTCCGACCGAAGCATGGTCGACCGATTCCTGAGTCCCGCTTCCCTCGTCCGTGTTCCCGGAGAGAAAGAGGGCCTAGCCCTTGATGCCAGGATTGACACACTGAAGAAGACTGTACCGATCGAGGTCGCGGCGCGGACGAGTCTGCACGCGGCCGCCCTTCAACTCAGGCGCGAGTGGGGTCCCTGCCTGACGATCCAGGACAGGGACGACTTGGTGACACCGTGGGACGTGATCATGAAACCATGGGAGTCTGGAAGACTGACGATGCGCGCGCGGGCCCCCGCCTAGCGAAGGTCCTCCGATGACCACCGACTGAATCCAGGAAACCCGAACCCAATTACCCCGCTTCCTTCGCCCCGGGTTGTTCCAAGCCGACACCCACAGGACGGGGCGAAACCTGCTGCGCCTATTGATTAATAACAAGTGACTTGACTCGCCATGTCGTCGGATTACATGGGAACCGTGCACCATGAGTGAACGGCTGGGCTATCTCGGACTGATTCGCGATCGCACCTTCGGTTCGCTTTGGGTCGCGCAGCTCGTATCGCAGTCCGGGGACGCGATATTCGACGTCGCCCTCCTGTGGCTCGTCCTCGTGACCACCGGCTCGACGGTGCTGGTAGGGTTCACCCAGGCGGTGGTTCTGCTGCCGCAGGTCCTCGCCGGACCGATTGCGGGGGTGTACGCAGACAGGCAGAACAGGAGGAACATCATGATCGCCAGCAACCTGATCCAGGGGACGGTGACCGCCGTGATCTCCCTGCTCTATGTGGAGAGCGCGCTCGCATTTCCATACCTCATCTTTCTGGTCTTGCTGCTCTTCACCGCCGCCCAGTTCTTCCGCGCCTCGGCAAACGCAATCCTGCCCAGGATTGTCGGCAGGGGCAACCTTGGGGCCGCCAACGGCCTCCTCTCTGTGACGGCCTCCGCCAACCAGCTCGTGGGCTACGCGCTAGGCGGTGTGGTCCTCTTCACTATTGGCGCGGCCGGGTCGATAACCTACGACAGTCTCACCTTCTTCTTCGCCGCAGCGACGTTGACTCTTGTGGCGACGTCCTACGGCCAGGTGAGGGATGGTGCCCCCGCGCCCGACAACGAACCCAAGGAGAGATTCTGGAAGAGCTTCAGGGAGAGGCTGGGTTATGTGAGGCACAACCGTCTCTTCCTCGAGTTGGTCATCTTCGGGCTCATCGCCAACTTCTTCTCGGGCGGGGTCACCGCTATAACTGCGCCATACATCAGGACACAACTCCACGGCGACGCGCTCACCTACGGCCTGGCGCTCGCGTCGGTGTCCTTGGGTGCCATAGTCGGCTCAGCCGTCGTCGGGAAGCTTGACTTCAGGGCGTATGCGGGGAAACTGCTGATGGTCGGCGTGGTGCTGTTCGCGCTTCTGATCGCACTCCTCGGGGTCGTCACTTCAACCCCTGAGGCGTTCTCAATCTTCTTCGTGATCGGCGTTCTTCTGGGCGCGGTCAACCTGCCAATCGGCGTGTTGGTGCAGACCAAGGTGCCCAACGAGATACTGGGGCGAGCGTCGACGGTCATGGGGTCTCTTCTCGGCGCCGCGCAACCCGTCGCCGCGCTCAGCTTCGGATGGCTCGCCGGGATGGTATCGCTCGGCTCGATCTTCTTGGGAGCGGGGATAGCGATGTTCGCGATTTCCATCGCGCTATACTTCCCGTTCTCCGAGCTGAGGAAAGCGAGCTGACTCGACGGGGACCCATCTCTCCCTGACGGGCGGGATTGCGGATGGTCGTGACGTCGACCCGGTCGGGGAGCTGAATCAGGAAGTACCGTGTTGGACAGCCGCAGGCGCGCCGCCAGTTCCTTCATCACGTTGACCGCGATGTCCGGGTTTGACTTGATCATTCCGATGAACGACCAGGCCGTTATCACGAGACACTTCGTGTCCGTCACGGCCTCCACGGTGGCCGACCTCGGTTGCTCGTCGAACAACGACATCTCCCCGAAGAAGTCGCCGCTCTTCAGCTCGGCTAGCGTCTTCTTGTCCTTCCGGACCCGTACCTTGCCATCGAGTATCAGGAAGAACCCGACCCCCATGGCTCCTTCTTCGACGATCTTCTGGCCTGGTGCGAAGGAGAGGCCCTTTCCTCCGGCCGCTACGGTCTTCAGCTGCTTCCCGTTAAGCGCCGAAAAGAGTGGGACACTTCCGCAGCATGGCAACCTGCGCTTCCTGCGAATCTTTCGTCAAACGCGTGCTTCGGCCCATCCTGCGAATTTAATCCTTTCGCAGAAAGGTTCTTTCAGAGTCTGTTTCATGGATAGCTTATGGCTCCGCGACGACCCTTCGTCGTCCATCAGCCCTGCGGGAGCCCCAGCGTCCCCACTTGGTGGGTAGACTCTACCTCAAGGTGGCCGGGCTCATTAGAACGACGTCCATCCTCTCCACCCTCCCCTGAATCCCCAGACCACCCACACCAATCCAATCACAAGACCGACGATGAGCAGCGAGGCCACCGTCACTACGAGGTTCTGGAAGAGGCTGTAGCCCTTCGACCAGTACGAACGCGTAGAGCAGGATGAAGACGAGCCACCCAATGACCCCGACTATTGAAACGACTATTGGTACGAGTGGACCTTTGAAACTCCCTGAAGCCTGAATCTGCCGAACCAATCCTGAACCTGTCATGAATGGTCGTCCTGCCCGAGGAATATTAATGCAACGGCCGTTCTTCCTTGGGTATCTGCCCACCTAGCGCGATGGCGGTTACATAAATTCCGAGATTACACCTCGGGATGTACACAGTAACTCTGGCGGCCGTCTTGGTGTCTCATGCGATGGACTGATGGTGCAGCTTCGGAGGATCCAGAAGACCTACTCAGAAGCATGGCGCACTAGATGTTACATCAATCACTGAACGGCCTGTGATCCTTCTCTAGCGCGGCAATGTACTTATCCCAAATTTTGCTGCTCTGCTCAATCTGCTCGTCTGCCGATGGAAAGTCGGCGACCTTCCATTCTTCTTTGAAGAGTATATCCAGCCTTGTCTTGCCGCGCCCCAGACTCCTGAGCTTGTATTCCCCCTCCTCGTCAAAATCCTCCCCGTAAAAGTCGAGGTGCCAGGAGTTGGGAGGCGTCAGGGTTACTATGTCTACCACGACCTTCTGCTTACCATCTGCTCCATCATAAATCTCAACGTAGACCACTCTTTTCTTTGTCTTGTCGAGTATCTTCCTCCGTCTCTTCGAGCCGATTATGTGCGGGTCGTCATCTCGATAGTCGGTACACCAATCATATACGTAACGCAGGGGTGCGTTGATGGTTTTGGAGACGCGGACATCGACAGACTTCTTCAAGAACTTTCTTCCGGGAATAGTTCGATATTAAAGGGTAGACCGGTTGGAGATTCGCTCGGAAGGCACCCGCCACCAAGCTTCCTCTAGGCTTTGTGCTCCTTCTCTTCTGCCTTCTCAGCATCCTTCTTGGTCTTGTGGATGGTTCCAGTCGGATGATTCGGCGGTGAGTAGACCGTGTAGAGTTTCGATTTGCCCCTCGAGACGTTAATCACATTGTGCCACGTCCCTGCCGGCACCACAACGGCATCGCCGTCTCTGGCGACGTACTGTCTCCTTCCCGTTGCCGAGGACGAACCTGAGCTTCCCCTTCTCTATCCGGAAGAACTGGTCACGTCCTCGTGCACTTCGTTGCCAATCTCCTCTCCCTCCCTGAGGCACATCACCACGAGTTGCGCGTACTTTCCGGTGTACAGGACCTGTCTGAAGTTCTTGTTCTTCAGCGTCTTCTTCTCAATCGACTCGAAGTAGCCTCCCATGTCGCTTGCTCTGCTCCTCGAACGATGTCAAGGGACCTCACCTAAAAAGGAGACCTTCGTTGGATGAATCCGGGGGTCGGGACACCTATGGTGAAACCCGTGCGGCTCCAAGCCAAACCCTTCCTCTTCCAGTCTCGGCGACCGGCGACGCACCAATCGATTGATATCTGCTGACTTCTTGGCCCGAAGCGATGGCCTCAGACATCCCCCGGTTGACGAAGCCCAAGATTCTGATCGTCGGGGCTGGTTTTGGCGGCATGGGCACCGCCGTCCACCTGAAGAGAGACATCGCGGCGGAGGTCACACTCGTCAGCTACCGGAACTTCCACCTCTTTACACCCTTGCTGTACCAGACCTCGACGGGGCTGGTCGACATGGACCACCTGGCGCAGACGGTTCGGCCTCAGGCGAGGAAGCACGGGTTCAGCTTCCTTGAAGGGGAGGTCACCTCTGTCGACCTGGACGCGAGAAAGGTCCAGACCAGTTTCGGGGAGCTGGCATACGACTACCTGGTGCTGGCCGTCGGGTCCGTGAACAACGATTTTGGGATAAAGGGGGCCGCGGAGAACACGCTCTCCCTCAAGACGATCAACGACGGGGAGCTGATGCACAACAGGATAGTCGGGTCCATGGAGAGGGCGGCCGTCGAAAAGGACGATGCGACCCGACGCGCCCTCGTCTCGTTCGTCGTCATCGGCGCCGGTCCGACGGGGGTAGAGCTGGCGGGGTCGATACGGGACTTCGTCAGGGTCATGGCCAAGGACTATCCCGACGTAAAGGAACATCCGAGGGTCACGATCGTAGAGGCTCTCCCCACCGTGCTGCCCGGCCAGTCGGAATACGCCGTCCGGAAAGCGGCGGAGTCTCTTGCAAAGCGGGGCATCGAGGTCCGGACCTCATCGAAGGTGGTGGAGGTCAGCGAGCGGGGCGTCCTTCTCCAGGGCGGAGAGCTCATCGAGTCGGCGAACGTGTTCTGGACGGCCGGCGTCAAGCCGCCCAAGCTCATCGAGTCGCTGAAGGTCGACAAGGAGAGGGGGCGCGTGAAGGTGGACGACTTCCTCCGGGTCAGCGGACACCCAGAGGTCTTCGCAATGGGCGACTTTGTCCACTGCTTTGACGCGAGGATCGGAAAGAGGCTCCCGGAGAATGCGGCGGTCGCGTTCCAGCAGGGCAAGTGGCTCGCCAATGCGCTCCCAGAGCTGATCGCGGGCAGAAGCGTGCCACCGTTCGTCTTCCTAGACAGGGGCTTCATGCTGTCCCTCGGCCGGAACTCGGGGATCTCTGACCTCGGCTGGTTCAAGACATCGGGCTTCCTTGGCTGGCTGATCTGGAGGGTGGTGCACCTTTCGCTGATCTCGACCCGCCGCAGCAGGCTCGGCGTGATCTTCGACTGGACCTTCGCCTACTTCAACACGCGCAACATCGCCCACACGGCGGCTTAGCGGTCAAGAGCGCCTAATCTGCTGAGGTCAGCTCTTCCTCGACCAACCCATTGACCGCGATTGTCGCCTATCGCTTGGTCTGTGTCGTCCAGCGCCAAGATCTCCTCGCCGAATGTCTCCTGGCTTCGCTCCCAAGCTACCAGGGCGCGTCGCACGACGACTCTTCGAAGTTTCAGGATGATCTTGAGAAGCTCTTCTTGTGCTTCTTCGTCGCTCTTCCCGGCCAATTGTCCAGCACCCTGTCCGCCCTTGAAGCTATGTATGCTTCCCATTTTTCGGGGTCGCGGCTGAGTTCCCCTATCTTCCTGAGGACATCGTCCGATTCTCCCATTCGAGTCACAGCCCAACACTCGGTCGCGGAATATATGCGGTGCGCGGGCTCAGATGAGACGACCTAGGACAGCCCACTGGGCCGGCCTGCTACTCGTCCATCGAGCTCCGCCGCGAGTCCTACCGCTTGCCTTCGAATCCCTCGATTGCAGCAGGGAGCGTGTCGAGCACCGCCCCGAGCCCACAGACATGGAGGTTCAAGACCACAGCGCCGAGGACCTCATCCCTCGTCGCTCCCGCCTTCTTCGCCATCGAGGCATGATACCTCACGCCCTTGAGACTGCGGTTCGCGGTCTGAATCCCGATGTTGATCGAGCTGCCTGGTCTTCGGGTCAAGTCCCTTCAGCGATCGCTGTGCCTCCAGGAGTTCTGTGTACTTCGAGGACAACTCTGGGAAGTCCTTGGCGAAGCGGTCCGATGAATACTGAGCCATGAGGAAGTTTCACAGCTGTTTCCATATAAGCGTGACTCGGAGCCGGATACCTTCCCGCGCACGGACTCCCACTCCTGCGAGCTCCACGCGCGGCGCAAGCCTCCGCTCTCCATTGACTGGGAACGAAGGGACTTCCGACCTCGGGGGCGCTGCCTGCTCCTTGTCGACGACCTCGGCCGGGTTCGCCGGCTCCTGAGCTGACCCTTCCTCTCGAGACTCGACTCCTTGGTCCTCTACGCCTTTCGCATGTAGGCCCGAAGGGTCAGCGGAGCGAATACGACCACGACCGCCGTCGACATTATGAGCGACAGCCAGAAGTCATTGCCGATGGTGCCCTGGTTGAAGAGCTGCCGGACTGCGCTCACGATGTAGGTCAGCGGGTTCACACTGACGAAGTCCTGCAGCAACCGGGGCAGGGTGCTGGTCGGCACGAAGGCGCCCGAGAGGAAGGTCAGAGGGAAGAGGATGGCCGTGGAGATCCCCTGGACCGTCTGCGCTGTCTTGAGGACGACGCCGAGCAGCGCGAATATCCAGCTGATGCACCACGAGCAGAAGACGACCAGGACGCCGCCCAGGACAGCTCCCCCAGGCTAGCCCAGCGGAATCCCAGTACATAGCCCATGACGAAACAGAGACTCGTGGCGATTGTGTAGCGGACAACGTCGGCGAGCAGCGGGCCTGTTAGCGGGGCAATCCGGGCGATGGGCATCGACTTGAAACGATAGAACACCCCCTTGTCCATATCCTCGCGGAGCTGGACGCCCGTTGCTATGCAAGCCGTAAGAGCCGTCTGGGCTAGGATGCCAGGGATGATTATGGGCAGGTAGCCGCTCACGCTACCGGAGATAGCACCGCCGAAGAGATATACGAACATCAGCGTGAAAAGAATGGGCTGAATCGTAACGTCGAAGAGCTGCTGCGGCGTCCGGCGAATCATGAGCAGGTTACGGTACGCCATCGTCAGCGAGTTGCTGATTGTCCTCCGCAGAGTCACGCTGTTCTTGAGCCTGCGCTGAGCGCCGGGGACTATCTGGGCGGTCATGGCATGGCAGACTCCTTTCTCGGCCAGCTTGACATCGCCTGTCAGCGCTAGGAAGACTTCGTCGAGGGTCGGTTCCTCCATGCTCACGTTGGCGAGGTGAATCTTCGCCTGTCGCAGTGCAACGAGCAGGTCGGTTACCCGGTCGGGGTCTCCCATCGGTGCTGTGACGAGCGTGGGCTCGGGCGGGGAGGCTCTCACATTTAGCACCGTCTCGGTAATCCGAATAGCCTCGGCGGTGTCCTTGTCATCGGCGAGCTGTAGGTGCAGTGTCGCTTTTCCGACCGCGGCCTTCAGTTCACGGGAGGTACCCTCGGCCACCACGCGCCCGTGGTCAATCACGGCTATACGGTCAGCGAGGTGGTCGGCCTCATCAAGGTACTGCGTGGTCAGGAGGATCGTCGACCCGGATGAGACGAGCCGTCGGATGGATTCCCACATCTGTATCCTCGTTCGCGGGTCGAGGCCGGATGTCGGCTCGTCCAGGAAGATGAGTGGTGCCTGAACGATGAGGCTGGAGGCGAGGTCGAGCCTACGCCGCATCCCGCCCGAGAACTTGTCGAGTGTCCTGTTGGCCGCGTCTGCGAGACCGAACTCCTGCAGAAGGTCCGCGGCCCTCTTTCTCGCTTCGGGCCTGCTGAGACCGAGCAGCAGCGCGAAGATCGTCAGGTTCTCGGATGCGGACAGCTTCTCATCGACCGCGGCGCTCTGGCCTGTCACGCTGATGAGCTGACGAACGATCTGGGCCTCCCGCACGACGTCATGGCCGAACACCTTGGCGCTCCCGCCGTCCGGCTTGAGGAGCGTGTTCAGCATATTGATGATGGTCGTCTTGCCGGCACCGTTTGGCCCGAGCAGGGCATAGATGCAGCCGCTAGGTATCGACAGGTCCACTCCGTCGACGGCGCGGTTGTCCCCGAAGACCTTGACGAGCTTGTGGGCTTCGACCGCAAGGTTGTTCTGCTCGGCAATCGGAGTCCCGACCTGGATCTCTGACTGCTGCGCCATCACGGACCGCTCCCTGATTGCAACTCGTTCTTGAGGGCCTCCAGCCTCCTCGTCAGCTTCTCTATCCTGTCCCTGTGTTTCGGGAGGCCTGCCCTGCCGGTTCTCTGGAGGTCCTCGAGATACGAAGCGTTGCTCTCCATGGCGGAGAGGGCGCTCGCAACATCATCGCCGCTGGCTGACTGCTCCCCATATGAAGCGGTGAGCTCGAACTTCCCGTCCTTGTTCTTCGCTACCAGTCCCTCCTTCTCCAGCTGCTCGAGGAGGGGGTAGATCGAGCCGGGGCTCGGCCTGTACCAGCCGCGGCTCATCCCCTGCAGCTCGTTCATGATGTCCACCCCGTTCATCGGATGTCTTTCGAGGAGTTCGACTATCTGGGGCCGCAGGAAGCCGCGCTGTCCGAACTCGATTCGGCGGAAGTGCTCCATGCGGCGGAAGCCCGGATTCCCCCAAGGTCTGTGATGCCGTCTTTCTCCGTCCTGATCATCGTCGCTCATTGGTATGCCACTAACATCGTATATGCGATATCGGCTACACGATATCGGGTATTAAAAGGTTGTGAAGATGGCCGCGAATGCGCCTGTATCCCACTGACTGGCCTCGAACGGGGCGCCTTACTCCTTGTCGATGAATTCCGCCGGGTTCCGCTCGTCCAGGGCTTCGAAGCAGAACGTTTTAGAGCTACGCCCACCTAGAATGCTTTGACATGTTGTCCAAGCCCGAAGCCGACTATCTCAAGACGCAGCGCCTTGCCAGGATTGCCACCGTTTCTCCTAAGGGTCAGCCCGAGGTCTCGCCGGTGGGCTTCGAGTGGGACGGGAAGTACTTCTACGTCGGGACTCATGATCCAGCCTTCTTCCCAAGCACGCAGAGGGTGAAGAACATCAGTCGTGGCAACAATCGCGTCTCCCTCGTTGTAGATGACCAAGTTTCGGTGAATCCATGGGTTGTGCGCGGGCTTAAGGTCCTCGGGGAGGCGGAGATTGTGGAGCACAAGGGCATCTTCGGACCCGGGAAGTACCTCCGTATCTCCCCGCGGGTCTCCGTAAGCTGGGGAATCGAACCACAGAAGAAAGGCGAGTGGTCATCGTCCAGAAAGGTTCACGAATAGAGGGGCACATTCGACACCGTCCTTGAACATCGTCGCGTTACCTACTCTTGGCGTGGCTAATCGGGACTACAGGTCCTGTTCGCTGCCTTGGTTCCTCAAGTGGTCCTGGCCGGTTGAGCGAGCCACTGAGGGATTCGAACCCTCGGGTATCTGCCGATACTCCTTGTCGATGAACTCTGACGGCGTCAGCAACTCCCGCGTCACTCGTACACAGAACCTCTGCTTGAGATCTTGAACACCAGAACGGTCTGGGCGTCGGCGATTGTGTAGAGAATCCGATAGCCGCCAACTCTGAGCCTGTATGAGTTTGGTATTCCTTTCAGCTTCTTGCAGCCCTGTGGATATGGGGATTCGGCGAGCTCAGATATCCTTGACTCGAGCCTGTCTCTCAAATCAGCTGGCGAGTAGTCCAGTGCTTTCCTGGCTCTGCTCGAAAGATAGACCTTCAACCCTTGCGGGACCTGACGAATGGGACCAATCTTCCTTCCTTGTGCTCCCGAATCGCCTCGGTGAAGGCTCTCCTGTCCTCTTCCGAGGTCTCCTCAGAAAGCGCCTCCTCAATCGAATCCAGCCGTTTTCTGATGAGCTTCAATTCCTTCTCGAGGCCCGTTTCCATCTTGTCCTCTCTTGACCCCTTGAAGTAATTAAACCCTGCTCGGCTTCGTACGAAGCGGAGCCCTCACGCCTGCTCGGGGCTACTCCTTGTCGATGAACTCTGACGGCGTGGGCGCCTCCGGAGATAATCACCCGCAACGACATCCTCAGCCTCTTCTGCATGTGCGATGGGAACGACTTGGGCAATGGCCGGGCGAATCTAGCCATCGGTCTTCGTCACAGGGAGCACCTTTGCAGTGACAAATAACATAGGTCATTAACCCTTATATTGTGTCGAATGTGTCTAACGAATGTTGCGTATCAGCTGGAAAGCTGGAACGAGGCGAGCCATCGGAAGGGGCGTCGTCGCAATTGTGATTATCGTCATCTTGGTATTGGGCGGAACTGGCGCCTATCTTTTGACCGCGAGCCAAAAGTCGAGCAGCGGTACTAGCGGTAGCACCACTACCTCTTCGAACGGGGTGGTGCCAAAGTCAATCACGTACGAGACGGTGTCCACGATGCAGTACCTCGACCCTCAGGTCGCCTACGACATCTTCGGCGCATCGGTGGACCAGAACGTCTATGAGCCGCTCCTCTGGTTCAACGGGACCAACTCTCAGACACCGATTCCCTGGCTGGCGCAGACCTACACCGTCTCGTCCGACCAGAAGACAGTCACCATATCGCTGAAAAGCGGGATCCAGTTCGCCGACGGGGAAGTGCTCAACGCCTCCGACGTCTACTTCACCTACAACCGTCTCCTCATGATGGACGGAAGCGCGCCCGTGGGACACGGGACGCAGGCTTCCTGGATTCTCCAGCAGCTCCTGAATACGAGCCTGAGCAGCACCCTCTGCTGTAGCCAGACCTATGGACCGGGCTACGTCCAGAAGGTCTTGGCGGAGGACTTCGTGCAGGTCACCGGCACTCTGACGCTCGTGCTCCACATCATGGAGCCGAACAGCGCCCTCCCGTTCATGCTCGCCAACCAGTGGGCGTACATAGTCGCCCCAGACTTCACCATGCAGCACGACATCCAGCTGTGGAGCCAGTCGAGCACGGGCTACCAGCTGCCCTACCCGCAGCCGTCTGGGAACCTTACGCAGAAGATGACCCAGTACTTCGATGACTACCAAGCAACGTGCAACGCCGGGGCGACGTTGAAGGGTTGCGGCCTCACGTACCTCGATTCCTCGGTCCAGGGCTCGACGGCCGGCACCGGGCCGTACACGTTCGCGAGCGTGGACCAGGCAAACAACATCATAACGCTCCAGGCGAATCCCAACTACTGGGGCGGACCCGGCGGGAACATCCACCCGCAAATCCAGCAGGTCGTTTACAAGTACGTGCCAGACCAGACCACGCGAGAGATCAACCTCCAAGACGCCGCAGCGTCTGGACAGGCCATGGTGATCGATGTTGCACCCACCAACATCTACGACGTTGCGAACAGGTCGCTTTGGCTGAACAACAACCAGTCTCGTCTCCACTCAGAAGGGCGTGACCATCTACGGACCGTACAGCCAGTATGCGACGCTCTTCATCCCCCTCGACACGAACGTTACCAACCCCTTCACCGGTACGTTCTACACGTTCCAGCCCTTCGCAGACCTCAGGCTCAGGACGGCGCTCGCCGACTCTGTCAACCTGACGCAGATTAACCTGCAGCTCAACAACAAGCTCGGAAGCGTAGCCAATGAGGTCGTGCCTCCGGGGATACCTCCGAACGGGGCATACAGACTCAGCGATACAGCCCGCCTACAGCTGACAACCCTGACCAGGTCCAAAAGCTGCTGCTCGACGCGATGATGCACCCGCTCACCCACTTCACCTACGAGAACGGGACCGCTGCGCGTGCGGGCGTGTTCGACAACACGTTCGGTTGCGCGCAGCTCGCCGCGAACAACCAGTGCTCGCATCCGACCGCGCAGACCATCACCCTCACCTACGCGACGGGTGATACCGTGGATGAAGCGATACTCAACCAGATGGCTGAGACGATGAACAACGTCAGCACCACTTACAACATGGGTCTGACCGTCCAGCTCGTCCCGCTGCCCCTGGGCCAGATGACCAGTGAGGCGTTCGCCGGGCAGGTCTACGCTTGGGCTGAGGCGCCCTTCGGTTGGTACGACGACTACCCGTGGTCGATGGACTTCCTCGGACCGATACTGTCGCCGGGCGGGATATACACAGCTCCCGGAGGGTGGAACCTGCCGCAGATGGGGACGTACTGGAGCGAAGCGCAGCAGGCGAACACCGTGGGGAACGTAGCAGGCGTGGTCACCGCGACGAACGCGATGGCGGCGCTCGGCAACAAGGAGGTAATGGACATCTGGACGTTCTACCCGGCCATCTATATGGTGATGACTTCGAACGTTCACGGATTCTACTTCAATCCGGCAATCTACACGACCGGGGAGCCGCAGTACTTCGCATCTCTGTCATAGGGGTTCGCCAGGGGAAGGGAATCGACGAACTGATTCTCTTCCCGTCAGTGGCGCGACGAACGCGTAACAACGGGACTGGGTCCGAATCGGGGGGCAGCGAGTGGCCTGACGCTTCCCGGCTTCCGACCAACGAAGACAGCTCATTAGGGCCCGCCCATGCCGCGCCGCCCTCGCCACGGTTCATCCCTCCCGAGCCCGAGCACCACTTCCCAATCTTCCGCCGGAAGTGGGCTGATTGAGACTCTACGAGTACGCCATCAGGCGCCTCCTGCTCATGGCCTTCGTCCTCCTCGCGCTGAGCCTCCTGATCTTCTACCTGACTCGCGGTCTGTTGCCCCCCGCGACTTCCCTTGCGCCTTACATCTCCCCAAGAATGGACGACCAGGCCAAGCTCTCCCTCGCCCAGGCCCTGGGCGTCGCGACCAGCTCCCGTCCTTCCTTCTCGGCTTTCGCAGCCCAGCAGCACGGATGCATCGTGCCTCTCTGGGGCCAGTACCTCGGGTGGCTGAAGAACGTGCTGACGGGGAACTGGGGGTTTACGCTCCTCCCAGGAATCTCGGGCACCGACACGACTTGGAACGTCTTCTTCCGCAGGTTCCCCTACACTGCGGAGCTCGCCATCGCGGGCGGCCTTCTCGCAATCCTGATTGGTGTCCCGTTGGGGATCGTCTCAGCGACGCACAACAACAAGCTCCCTGACCACATCTCGAGAATAGTCTCGCTGGGCGGGTACTCCGTCCCCCAGTTCTGGTTCGGAGCGATGCTCCAGATACTCTTCGTGCTCTACATCAGGGTGAACGGGATGGGGCTGCTCTCAGCGAGCGGCGCCCTCGCCACAAGTTGCGCAATCTGCGTGAGCAACCCCGGGGTGATCACCTCGCACTCGGGGATTCCGATCATCGACGCGATTCTCTCCCTGAACTTCCCGTACCTCTGGGACTCGCTGGTTGCCCTGGCCCTGCCCGCCCTAACCCTTGCCATCACGTCCATCGGCGCCCTCACCAGAATCGTCAGGTCCAGCATGATGGATGTCTTAAGACAGGACTACATTCTGCTGGCGAGGTCGAAGGGTCTCAAGGAGAACGTGGTCGTCTACAGGCACGCGCTGAGGAACGCGATGCTCCCAGCCGTGACCGTCTCAGGGTTGCTCGTGGCATACCTCCTCGGGGGGGCGGTCATCGTCGAGATCGTCTTCTCCTGGCCGGGAGTAGGCAACGCATCCCTCGTCGCGGCCGACGTTCTCGACATCAACTTCCTGGAGCTCTACGTCCTGGTCACCGCGGTAATCATCGTGGTCACGAATCTGGCCGTCGATCTCATCTACGCTAAGCTGGACCCGAGGATTAGATACTGAGGAGAAGAGCATGGAGAGCACCAAGAAACCCTCTGAGAGCGGCCGGCGCGGGCGACAGGACCTGCGCTACGCCCTCCACCTGTTGAGGAGGAACCCGATCGTCCTCGCGGGGGTCGTCCTCTCAACCGGGGCCATGATCATTGCGCTCCTTTCTCCACTGCTGGTGAACCCGACCGCCTGGCAACAGCAGCCTCTCAACTTGCGCCTCTGCTGGAACAACCCGCTCTTCAGCTGGGGGAGCGCGAACATCTTCAAGTGTTCGGGCGCGGTGTACCCCCTAGGCACCGACGCGTACGGAAGGAGCCTGCTCCAGATGATAATCTTGGCCATCCCGATCGACCTGAAGATCGCCTTCGAGGTCGTCGCCTCCGCTGTCCTGATCGGCGTGTTCTTCGGAGGAGTCGCCGCGTACGTCGGAGGGATAGCCGACGAGGCCATACTCAGGATAACCGACATCTTCCTAGCAATTCCGGGGATCCTCCTCGCGATCGTCCTGATCGTCGTCATGGGACGGTCGCTGACGACCCTGACCATCGCCGTGCTGGTAACCTGGTGGCCGTACTACGTGAGGCTCGTCCGTTCCCAGGTCTTGGGCGAGAAGCAGAAGCCCTACGTCGAGAGGCTGCGCTCGATGGGTGCTGGCGGGCCCAGGATTCTCTTCCGGCACGTTATCCCGAACTCCGTCTACCCGGTCTTCGTTCAGGCGACGCTCGACATAGGCTCGGTGATACTCACGGTCTCCGCCCTGACATTCATCGGCTTGACGCCCAATCCCCTGCTCCCAGAGCTCGGGAACCTGGCCAACCAAGGCATCGGCTACTTCTTCACGGCGCCCTGGCTGATAGCCTTCCCCGGCCTCACGATACTCGCAGTCTCCATCGGTTTTAACCTGCTCGGGGACGGGATAAGGGACATTCTCGACCCGCGCCTCAGGAGATGACATAGATGGCGAAACAAGGGGCCACCGAGACGCCGAACATCCTCGAGATCAAGGACCTGAAGGTCTCCTTCCACACCTACGCGGGCGACGTCAAGGCGCTCGACGGCATCGAGCATGTCGGTGAGGAAGGGCGAGCTCCTCGGCCTGGTGGGAGAGAGCGGCTGCGGCAAGTCCGTGACCACGCTCGCGGTGGCCGGGCTGCTGCCGCCGAACGCCGAGATACTCAGCGGGGAGGTTCTGCTCGACGGGACAAACCTCCTTTCGATTGGCAAGGACGAGATGCGCCGGGTCAGGCTCAAGGACATAGCGATCGTCTTCCAGGACCCAATGACCTATCTGAACCCCGTGCTGACGGTCGGGTCCCAGATCTCGGAGATAATGGCCACCGACCCCGCAACGTTCATCCCCACGCTCGTCAGGCACAGGCTCGACGAGATCGGCAGGACCGAGGCAGGGGAGCCAGACCCCAAGCTGCAGGCAGAAAGTGCGCGGCTCTCCTCGGCCCTCCAGACTCTCCAGCTCAGCAAGAAGGAGTTCAAATCGCTCAGCCGTCTCTACATCCTCGCGACGCTTCGCTCGGTGAGGCTCCCGAACCCTGAGAAGGTGATGAAGATGTTCCCCTTCGAGCCTCTCGGGCGGAATGAGGCAGAGGATCATGATAGCCATGGCTCTCGTAAGGAGACCCAAGCTCCTGCTCGCCGACGAGATGACGACTGCCCTCGACGTCACCGTGCAGGCCCAGATACTTCAGATTCTGAGAGAGCTCAAGAGGGAGATAGACGCGTCCGTGCTCCTGATCACCCACGACCTGGCAATCGTCGCAGAGGTCTGCGACAGGGTAGCTGTCATGTACGCTGGGAACGTGGTCGAGGTCGCCGACGTCCGGGAGCTCTTCAGGAACCCGCTTCACCCCTACACGCGAGGTCTGCTCGCCTCGGTCCCCCGCGTCGACGCTACCTCGATCATGGACGAGGCGTCGATCAAGGGCTCGGTGCCCGACCTCATCTCCCCGCCCAGCGGATGCCGGTTCCATCCGAGGTGCCCCCGAGCCTTCGACAGGTGCCCCCGAGAGAAGCCGGCGCTCGTCGAGGTGAGCCCGGGACACGTGGTCTCGTGTTTCCTCTATGGAGCGTGAAGAATCGATGGGAGACCCCGACTATCTGCTCGAGACGAAAGACCTGTTCAAGCTCTTCCCAATGAGGGAGGGCCTCCTGGGCAGGAAGGTCGCCTACGTGAGGGCTGTCGACGGGGTCACCATTGGGGTGAGGAGGGGAGAGACCCTTGGACTGGTCGGCGAGTCGGGATGCGGCAAGACCACCCTGGGGAGAACGATCCTGAGGCTCACGGAGGCGTCGGGCGGTACGATCAGGTTCGACGGAGTGGAGATTTCAGCCCTCAAGGGACGCCAGCTCAAGCCGTTCAGGGGGAGGATGCAGATAGTGTTCCAGGACCCCTACGCCTCCCTGGACCCCCGTCAGAACGTCAGGTCAGCGATAGTGGAACCTATGAGGATACACAACGTGGTGTCTTCGAGGAGGGAAGCCAACCGCCGCGCCGAGGAGCTGATAGAGACGGTCGGCCTCAACCCGGACCACCTCGCGAGGTACCCTCACGAATTCTCCGGAGGCCAGAGGCAGAGGATATCAATCGCCATCGCGCTCGCCGTCAAGCCTTCCTTCATAGTCCTGGACGAGCCGACATCATCGCTCGACGTCTCCGTCCAGGCCCAGATACTCAAACTGCTGAAGACCCTGCAGCTGGAGCTGGGTCTTACGTATCTGTTCATCTCCCACAACCTGGCTGTGATCAGACAGATCTGCGACAGGACCGCCGTCATGTACCTAGGTAGGATAGTCGAACTCGGCGCAACCGTCAGGTTGTTCGAGAACCCGAAGCACCCGTACACGAAGGCGCTGCTCTCCTCAGTCCCCGTCCCAGACCCTTTGAAGAGGAAGGAGCTGGCCGTGCTTTCCGGTGACATCTCAGTCCCGATGGGATTGCCGACCGGCTGCAGGTTCAGGGCGAGGTGCGCCTACGCGACTGATGTGTGCGCCGCGGCCGACCCTCCCCTGCTGGAGGTCGAGAAGGACCACTGGATAGAATGCCACTACGACATCGATTTCGACACCGCTTCTCAGAGGAGGCTGGAGCCCCCAGCTAGCGGGAAGCCGCCACGGCGATGATCAGGATGACCACCATCAGGACGATCAGGGGCACTGCGATCGTCTCCACCGCTGCGATGGAGAGCGCGAGGTAGTCCCTCCAGCGAAGCCTGATCGGTTCCTCCTTGTCGCCCGAGCCTTCGTGTTCCGCTTGCTTCTCCTCGCTTCCCAATCCCTTCCCCGCTATCCCTGACAATCGGGGGCGTGAGAATCATAAAAGGGTGCCGTTGACGCGAGAGGAGACTCTGGCCCGGAGAGCGACCGCTGTTTCGCCCGACCTCGTGCATCCAGCTACTCCCTGTCGATGAACTCTGCAGGTGTCGGCTTCGAAGAACACTCAGGACTTCCGATTCCGAGTTCGACCCTAGGGTTCAAACGTGTTTCAGGAACTCGTTTCGTTCAATCCTGGCATCGTTCAGTATGGCCTGCAGGGTTCCCGTGTCCAGCTCCGGGTGCAAGGGCACCGTGATGAACGACGCGTCGTTGGTAAGGGTGACGTGGCTGCCTTTCTGTCTCAGTACCCTGAACCCATAGTACTTTGCCAAGGTCTTGACCAGCATTTTCCCGGAGATAGCTGGCAGCCTAGGCAAGTACAACTACTTCTACGCAGGTACCAGCTGACCCTCTTCTATGGCAACCTTTCCGTGTTCAATCGCGTACTCTGCCATCGCTTCGAGATGAACTTGAATGGCTTCCCTCAGATTCTTTCTTGCCTCCTCTCTTGTCTTGCCCTGCGTCGTTATGCCGAGTTCAGGAACACGCGCCACATAGAGTTTTTCTCCCTTGGATATCTTCACGCTGAACTTCATCGACATGACTGAACCAATCACTCCGTAATTCTATTTAAAGAACTCCGTCCGGATTAGCCGAAGCCCAGGAGGGCCGGAGACGATTCTCCGGACTGTATTCCGTCACTCCTTGTCGATGAACTCGAGAGACCGTGCGACACACACCTGGAATACTCGGTCAACCCGAGCATGGTTGCCTTTATCTACCGACTGAACCTCTTTCTTGCATGATGAAAGCGAAGACGCGCCCCTTCACGGTGGCAATCGAGCGTGGAGAGGACGGCTACTATGTAGCGAGTGTCGTGGAACTCCCGGGGTGCCACACCCAGGCGAAGACTCTGCGGGAATTGGACAGGCGCGTGAAGGAGGCCATCGAGACTCAATCTCGAGGCAAGGGGCGACGACTTTTCCATCCCTGAGCTTGTGGCCGTGAAGAAGGTCAATGTTTGAACAGACCTCGCAAGCAACTTCATCCTGCGAAGCCGAGAGGTCTGCTGAAGGCACTTTCCAATCTGGGTTTCGCCGCAAGGCAGGCAAAGGGCTCGCACGTCTTCTTGAAGCATCCGGACGGTCGCACGACAACGGTCCCCGTGCATCCAGGCGAAGATATCGATAGGGTGCTTCTGCGGAAGATAGCCGCCGATGTCGGTCTAGAGCCAGAAGAGCTGATGTATCTGGTTGACGAGGCCTAATGCACCGCAGCCAGAACGCATGCCCAAATTGGAATCGAGGGGAGGAGCCCGACGCCTGCTCAGGGGCTACTCCTTGTCGATGAACTCTGACGGCGTCGGGGGCTCCGGCGAGAGGCCCTTCCTCTTCCTCGTCTCGAGTACCAACGGCAGGAGCATGTTCGTCGGGACCGACTGCCAGAGCTTGAAGTTGGTGTTCCACGTGGCCTTGCCCGCCGTCGCGCCCCTCATGACCTGCGAGAGGTCGAAGGTCTCGGCGGCCGGAATCTCGCCCTGTATGATGGTCACGACCTCCCTCTGCTCGACGTTGATGAGCTTGCCGCGTTTAGCGCTGATGACGCCCGTGATGGCCCCTATGAGGTCCCCGGGCCCCTTCACCTCTATGCCCAGTATCGGCTCCAGGAGCGTCGGGTTCGCCGTCAGCATCGCCCCGAGTATAGCCCTCCTCGTCGCCGGCATCAGCTGCGCGTAGGTCCTGTGCGCCGGGTCCTCGTGCGGGACATAGTGCGTCAGCGTCACCTTGATTCCCCTGCAGAATCTCGTAGGCAAGGGGTCCGTTCTGCATGATGTCCTCGAAGCCCGCCCGGATGGAGTCCATCGACTCCTGCAGGTATTGGACGCCCTTGGTCTCCTCCGTGAGCATGTTGCCCTTGGGGTCGATGGTGACCACGGACTTCGCCTCGTCCGACGACCACCCGTTGTCCCTCAGCGTCTTCTGGATGCCCTTCTTGTCCGTCATCTCGTTGAGCGTCCCGTTCCTGATGAGCTCGACGATGTGCGGGTCGAGCGGCTCGACCTTGATGAATATCTTGTTGTGCCTGTTCGGGGAGCGCGACATGATTGGCCCCGCCGCCTGCCTGACCGTCTCCCTGTAGTTGATGATAGGCGGCGAGGTGATTATCTCCAGCCCCTGCTGCTGGAGCATCGTCGTCGCTATCTCGAGGTGGAGCACGCCCATGCCGGCCATTAGCGTCTCGCCCGACTCCTGGTTGATTGTGATTATGAGGTTCGGGTCCTCGATGTTGAGCTTGCGCATCGCCTCGACGAGCTTCGGGAGGTCCCTCGGGTGCTTCGCCTCGACCGCCGTCGTCACGACCGGCTCGGAGACGTAGTGTATCGACTCGAACGGTACGACGTCCTTGAGGTTCGATATGGTTTCGCCCGAGCGGATGTCGAGCCCCAGCAGCGCCGGGATGTTGCCCGCCGGGAGCGAGTCCACAATCTCTCTCTGGAAGCCCATGAAGAGCTGGACCGACTGTATCTTGCCCTCCTTCTTCGAGTTGAGCAGGTAGACAGGGTCGCCGTTGGAGACCGAGCCCGAGAAGAGCCTGCCGACGCCGACCAGCCCCGCCGCCGGGTCCACCACGACGTTGGTGACCATCATGACCATCGGGCCGTTCTCGTCGCACGCCAGCAGCGACTTGCCCACCTCGCTGTTGAGGTCGCCCTGCCAAATCTTGGGGATGCGGTAGGCCTGCGCTACGTCGGGCCGTGGGTGGTGCTTGACGACCATGCCGAGGAGCGCCTCGTGGAGCGGGAGCCTCTTGCCAAGGCCCTCCGGCCCCACGGTAGTGTACGCCTCGATGATGTCCTTGAACGACATGCCCTCCCGCTTCGCCATGGCCGCGTTGAAGCCCCACTTGTCCTTGCTGGAGCCGAAGGCCACCTGCCCCGCCGCGACCGTCACCTTCCACTTCTCCTTGTACTCGGGCTCGGCGTAGGTGTCGATGAGGCGGTTGAAGTCGTTGACGATGTCGAAGAGCCACTTCAGCATCGCGTCGGGCCCCAGACGGAGCTCTTTGATCAGGCGGTCGACCTTGTTGATGTATAAGACCGGACGGACCCTCTCCTCGAGCGCCTGGCGCGTGACTGTTTCTGTTTGCGTCATCACGCCTTCAACACTGTCTACAACGACGATAGCCCCGTCAACGGCCCTTAACGACCTCGTAACCTTGCCTGTGAAGTCGATGTGGCCGGGCGTGTCGATGAGGTTGATGACATACGGCTGTCCCTCCTCTTCGTAGTAGAGCGTGACATTGGCCGCCTTGATGGTCATCTGCCTCGACTGCTCCAGCTCCATGTAGTCCAGGGCTAACGCTTGACCAGCTACGCTAGGACTCAACATTCCACACGCTGCCAGGAGGGAGTCGGATGTCGTCGTTCTCGGTAGTAGAATCAGACCAAGCTACTGGTTGCTACTATTCCCGTGGTCGACATGCGCGATGATCCCGAGGTTGCGTATGTGTGCCCTATCGTGGACGATTTTGAGGGCTTCTGTCGTAGACTTGAACTTCGGCATTATCCTTGACCTTGGGTGGCCTTTTCGAGTTCGGGTTATGAACCTTTCCTAGCGGTTGTGCTGATTCTGATAAATGAGAGTGCATCAGGCGATAACGGAGGCAGGGGATGAGGACGTCTTTACCAGATGGTCGAGTGCCTCTTGCAAGAAGGGCGTCCCATTCCGCTTCGTGGCCTTGCTTGTGAACCTCCAGAGGGTTGAACAACGGTTCTACGCCGTATTCCTCAGGGTGGTCATGAAAACCTTCTACCCATTCTTCGAACCAATGAGGCTTGTCCCGGATGCCGTGTTCCTCTCTGTCGTAGATTCTGCAACAAAGGTGCGTCGGACACTCTCTGCACGTCTTGGCGTTCTCGTATTCCACCAGCGTTATGGTTCCCCAATCCTGTTGTTCCGCAATGCTCAAACTGTTTAGCCCAAAGATACGGTGTGATGGGCACGACTTTTAAGCCCGCGAGAATCCGACATTCGATGAAAAATTGAGCGGATTAAAGGTCCCTCCAGACCGCGGGTCGGTCTTGCTTCAACTCGAGATTTCGAAGGTGTTCGTCAGCGGGGTTAACGTGCGACGGAGCCCCGGAGATGTGGGAGATCTCATGCAGTCGATCAGCGAGAAGGGCATACTCGAGCCCCTCCTGGTGAGGCCGGTCGAGGACCGCTACGAGCTGATCGTGGGCTCCCGGAGGTTCGAGGCGGCGAAGCGGCTGGGCTTGAAGGAGGTACCGGCCATCGTCAGGGCGATGGGGGACGAGGACGCCCTCATCGTCTCGCTGGTCGAGAATGTCCAGCGAAAGGACGTGGAGCCCGAGGAGGAGTACGACGCCCTGATGAAGCTCAAGAAGCTGAATCCGGCGCTCTACTCCACGGTGGACCAGCTGGCCAGGGCTATAGGCAAGTCGCGTTCGTACGTCGAGGACCGCGTCGCCGCGGTCGAGACGGTCAGGACGATCCGGAGGGGGTCGAAGAAGTCGACCATCGCCGTCATGCAGTCTCCGACGAGGGAGGAGAGGAAGGAGGGCGTCCTGCCGATCAAGCATGCCGCGTTCCTTCACAGGGCCGAGGAGGCGCCGCTGGTCCAGAAGCTCCCGGAGGAGAAGCGCGCGAGGAAACTGTCCGCGCTGGCCGAGACGATCGCCGAGCTCCCCAGACGCGAGGCCCAGGAGGTCGTGGAGCGCTTCGTCAGGGCCCCGCAGAGGCCCATCGAGGAGATTAAGAGGGAGACCGAGGCGCTTCACGCGTCCAAGATCGAGCTCGTGCTGGACCCCAGAGTCGCCGACGGTCTCAGGAGGGCCGCCGAGGAGAGGAAGACGACCATGGAAGCGATAGCAGCTCTCGCAATTCACTCTTGGCTAAGGCAGAACAAGTACGACTAGCTGGTCTCCCTCGAGTTTGAGATAGCCGTACTGGCTGAGGAGGTCGTCGCAGATGTTGCCAGAGCCCACGTTCTCGTTGAAGCGGCCGCAATGGTACGACCGGCCCCTGATGCTGAAAGCCTTGCGGCTCTCGTATGAGTGTCCGTTGGTGTACGGAATTGTTCCGAGGTTCAGCGGCTCCATGCTCGAATACCACAAGTGGGCAGTTAAGCACCAGCACTCGGAGGCCGCTGGGACTTGAGCCAGCCGTCGACTCAGGAAGAGGCTTGGCCTCGGCGCCTCTGAGCCAAGGCAGCAGCCACGAGAGTGACTAGCGCGACAGCAATCGGGGCCAACATTGCGTCCGTGGTTGCAATCGAGCTGCTGCTGCCCGCTGAGCTGGCCGACGATGCCGTCGAGGTCACCGATGACGATGCCGCGGGGGTGGTTGAGGTAGTGACCGTCGTCGCGCCCACCTCGAGTATCCCGTTCTGGATTGTCACCTGTGCCGACTGGAGCGTCCCCGCTGCCATGCTGCCATCCACGGTCTTCGTTGACATGACCGTCCCGTTCTGCACCACCGTGTACGTGAGGGTGTAGGCCTCGGTGGACTCCTCCATTGCGGTCCCGTCCACCACCGTCGTGAAGCTCTGGACGCTCGGCGGGAGTGCGATGACCACCGTCCCGTTCCCAAAGTCGAGATAGTACGAGCCCGGGATGACCTCTATCGCCGTGCGCGAGATGTTCAGCAGCGCGGGGTTGTAGCCCGTGTGGCCTCCCGTCGAGTTGTACACGTTCAGGTAGAGCTCGATGTCCCGGATGGTTGACCGTTATGAGCGTCCAGGTGTCCGTGGACGCGGAGTGGTTCACGTTCCGCATCAGGGGGAACCAGTTCGCGGCGCCGGGGAAGCTGAGCTGTGCTTCGACCGACGAGTAGGTCTGGAAGCCTCTCTCGAAGACCTGGGCCTCCGGGAACAGGAGCACGGTGAGCCCTCCGTACATCATCGAAGTCGTCGTGTTGGCGATCACGGCGGCCTTCACGGCCTGCACGACGGCACTGGCCGCGGTCCTCACGCTCTGGTCCGTTATCCCTGAGTTCAGGATGTTCTGGGCAAGGCTCCTCACGTCGAGGTAGGGGTCGGTTCCGTCGCACTTCACCGTCTTAGCCAGCACCTGCAGCATCGTCTGGTTGAACTGCTGGCTCTTGGTCCCGTAGTCCCTGACCAGGGCGGTGGAGAGCGAGTTCAGCCCGGACACGACCCCCTGCAGCTGCGACGAGTCGATGGCCGCGAGGGTCGGTATCTCTCCCGCCACGGACATGTAGTATGGCGTCGTGTACTTCGCGCGGAACGTGCTGACTATCGTGTTGAGGTAGGTCACCGTAGCCTGGTCGGGGCTGCTGAGCAGTGCGGTGAGGAACCCCGTGTAGTCGTAGCCGCCCGACTGCGCGGTACGCTCGGAGGCCGTGAAGTAGGACGCGTCAGCTCCTCAGCTGGTAGAGGACTTCCACCTGCGACATGAGGCAGGCGTCGAAGGAGAAGATGTCCAGCTTCGGCGAGATCCCGCTGAGGGCGGTCGCAAGTTCCGGGATGGAAAGGTAGCCCGTGGTGCTCACCTTGCCGAAGCCCAGGATTCCGGAGCCGTGGTCGGTCAGGATGAGCTGGTTCCTGTCCGCCGAGACCATCCCCATCGCCGTGGTCAGGAAGGCGTGCAGCGTCGCGGGGTCGAAGATGTTCGTCTGGGACCAGACGCCGCCGACCTGGGTCACGGAGCCGTTCGCGACCCTGTACAGCGCTATCGTCCCTGTGGGCTGGATTGCGGTTCCGGGGAAGCTTGTCGGGGAGTCTGCGTACCAGAGCACGAGGATGCCCACGGCCGGGTTGTCGTTGACCTTCGTCGCCGCGGCCATCTCGAGCACGTTCCCTCTTATGTCAAGATGGAACTCCGGGAACGGCGCGCAGTACATCATGATCAGCCACTTCGCCTTCAGCAGGCTAACCAGTACCTTCGTGTTCTGCGTCTGCCCGTTGCTCGACGCGACCACGGTGAGTGTGTAGTTCTGAGGGAGCTGGGTCCCTCCGGGCTGCATGCAGTTGCCCACCACGCAGTTGAGCGTCGCGTTGACCTGCACGGGGGACGACCCCTTGGACGAAGGCTGTATGTCAGCGGTGCCGGTGAAGCCGCCAGCGCCCACTGGCCTGAAAGTGAGCGTCAGCCCCTTCGGGAAGTTCTGGCCCTGCGCGACCGCGATATGGATCGGGGCCGTGAGGCTCAGGTTGCTGTAGTTCACGGAGATGGTCGCGTAGGCCGGCTCCGTGGGATACACAGAGACCGTCGATGAGGTCGGGGACCCGGTCAGAAGGACGGACGACCAGTACGCCTCGTTGGCCCCCCTGCCGGAGACGGGCCCTCCTTCCGCCTGCTCCATCACCACGTAGAACGGACCTCCCCCGACCGAGGTGCTTCCCGTGCCCAGGACGTGTCCCGCCTGGCTTATGCTGTACTTCGCGATCCCCGTCCTGTTCACCGAGATCAGCACCGTGTAGAAGACCTTCAGGCTCGGCGTCAGGTACAGCTTCGGTGCCCCCGACCAGCCCCCTGCGCCGCTCCCGGTCTTGACGTCGATGCCGTAATAGCACACGTTGGGCGCTATGGTGTCGTTGTACGGGGTCCCGCAGACGGACGGGTTGCCGCAGTCTCCCAGATGACTGCAGTTCTCATCGTTGAGGTTGCCGATTATCGCCAAGCCGGACGATGCGGCCGCCGAGGCTATGGCGAATACAAACGTGTGTCCGTTCGATACGATCCCCTCCACTATGGCCGTCACGTTGAACGGCGGCGCGAACGACTGAACGCTCTGTATCGTGACTAGCTCGCAGTTCCCGGCTACCTCGGCCACCTCCATTCCCGCGGAGGAGAAGGTAGGCTCCAGCGGGACTAGCGAACACGAGGAGCCGACATCGTCCTGTCCGAAGACCGAGCCGACGGGACCGTTTATCACCCACATGCTCGCGCTGAGGCTCGTGTCTTGGGTGAAGTTGTCAGACAGCAGGACCTGCTGGGGCTGCAGAGTCGAAGAGGAGGTCGACGTGGCTGCAGAAGCCGTCTGTGGCGGCGAGGGGACGACCAGCAGGGTGACAAAGGACGAGGCTGTCAGGAGCAGAACCGTCAGGATGACCAAGGCATGGTTTGACCGCGAGAGCCGACCCATACTCTCGCGCAGGCGCTCGGGATACGGCTTACTTACAGCTTCCTCCGCCGTCGCGGCGCCCAGCGTCTGCATGCCCAAGCTAATGGCAGCTTGAAGTTCCAGCCTCCATCGCGGCCCAAGGTCATGGCGGTCGAGGCCGAGGCTCTGGACAACATCAGGGAGGCCATCGAGCTCGTTCTCGAAGATTCGATGAGTCGGGTGAAGCGGGAAGGCGGGAAGCTGGTACAGACTGATTGTCCGGGCCTAATAGGCTCCCTCTAATGTCGGGCCGTCAGCTAATCAAGACCCTCTCCAACTAAGGTTCAAACCAGTGCGTCAGTGAGGCAACCATGTCTTCATGAGGCATCCCGACGGCCGCAGGACTGTCGGACAGGGAGTTTACCTCCGGATGCTGTGCTGGGCCTGGCTCCACGACGTTGCCCCAACCGACCACACGGGTCTCATCTCGTGGAACGGCACCGAGAGGGCCGCGTACCAGGTGTGGAAGTCGCTCGCGTCCTCCCGAGGCTGAACCCCCGTTCTGACCAGGGGACAGTCACACGGCGACGACAAAGCCGTAGAGAAGAAAGTTTATCACTAACGAAGCGATTTCCCATACGAACAGCAGATGAAATCGGTGAGAGAAAAGGAAGCTCAGTCTCCCCTTGAAGACTTGGGAGGACAATACAAGTGTCCACCTCGGGACAGACATAGCGGGGTTGGAAAATAGATGCCCATCAAGATACAGCGGTATGGCTGGGTCCCCGACCTGCCGGATCGCCGGGACTATCTCTACTCGGCTGAGACCGCAGTCCTGCAGACGCTTCCCAGAAGAGTCGACCTGAGAGCGCAGTGCCCACCGGTGTACAACCAGGGGCAGACTGAGGCAGCTGCACCGCAAACAGCATAGCGGGAGCGGTCGAGTTTGATCTAATGAAGGAGAAGCAGAAGTCTGTCTGGATCCCATCGAGGCTCTTCATCTACTACAACGAGCGCGTGATTGAAGGGACCGTGGGGACGGACTCAGGAGCTCAGATTCGCGACGGCATAAAGAGCGTGTCAGGACAGGGAGACTGCCCGGAACCGCTCTGGCCCTACGACATCGCCAAGTTCGCGACCAAACCTCCTGCAACCTGCTATCAACAGGCCAAGAAGTACAAGGCGGTCCAATACCAAAGGCTCCAGCAAGACCCGAGCCAGATGAAGGGGTGCCTGAGCTTCAGGGTTCCCCTTTGTCTTCGGTTTCACTGTCTACAACAGCTTCGAAGGTCAACAGGTGGCAAAAACCGGCCACGTCCCAATGCCATCACCGAAAGAAAAGGCCATCGGAGGACACGCGGTGATGGCGGTCGGGTACGACGACTCCCAAAGCTGGTTCATAGTGCGGAATTCCTGGGGAGCCGGATGGGGGATGAAGGGGTACTTCACACTCCCGTACGAGTATCTGCTCGACCAGAACCTGAGCAGTGACTTCTGGACGATTCGGCTGGTCATGTAGATCGCGAAGCAGGACGACGGCAGCGGCGCATCGACTGCCGGAGCGGGAAGGCCGTCTAACTCGCCTTTTCCTCCCTATCTACCTCCAGCTGCTCAAGGTCTCCAAGTCTGAGGAGCCCCGCTCCAGCCCGGACACCCTGACCCCGACAAGCCTCACGGCCTCTCCTCTCGATTCGAACTCCTTCAGGAGGTCTTTGGCGGTTTGCCTGAGAACCTCCTCACTGTCTGTGTAGCCGGGAAGGGTCCTCTCCCTGGTGTGAGTCTCGAAGTGGCTGAACCTGATCTTTATGCCCGCGACCCTGTACCTCACCCCAGCCTGGGCCACCCTGCCTGCGAGCTCGTGCGCAGCACCCTCTGCCTCGGCGTAGACCCTCCCGAACTCCTGTGTGTCCTCCCTGAAGGTCCGCTCGACGGCGAGGGACTTCGGCATCTCCCTGGCGCGCACGGGCATCATCTCCTGCGCGTGCGCGACGCCCCAGAGCCAGACGCCCGTCTTTCCGAACCACTCCAGGAGCTGCTTCCCGGACACCGCCTGCAGCTGGGCTATGGTCTCGACGCCGCGCGCTCCCAAGAAGGCCTGGGTCTTCTTCCCCACGCCCGGGATGACGGACACGGGGAGGGGGGCCAGGAACGCTGCCGCGGAGTCAAGAGGGACCACCGTCAGGCCGTCCGGCTTCTGTAGGTCGGAGGCAATCTTCGCCGAAGACTTGTTGGGACCGATCCCGATTGAGCAGGAGAGGCCGTGGACGTCGCGCACGGTCTCCTTGACCACCAGGGCGAGCTGCTCCGCTTCCACCGCATTACTGGCCCGACCGCTCACGTCCAGGAATGCTTCGTCGATGCCCGTCTGCTCGAAGGAATCGCCGAATCCCTTCAGCGTCCCCATCACCTCCCCCGAGACGCGCTCGTAGAGCTCGAAGTTCGGCCGCAGGTAGACCGCCTGGGGGCAGAGCCTCCACGCGCGCGATATGGGCATCCCGGACTTCAGACCGGACCTCCGGGCCTCGTAGGAGCACGTGACGACCACGCCCCTGCCCCTGCCCTGCTCGGGGTCGGCCCCGACGACGACGGGCAGCCCCCGGAGAGCCGTGTTCTCCCTCGCCTCGACCGAGACGTAGAACGCGTCGAGGTCCACGTGGAAGATAATCCGGCGCGTCTCTTGCTGCATGGTGCGCCTAGAACCCCGTGAGCGTCCCCTGGCCAGAGTCCGCCGGTCCGGGTGCCTGCTTGTCCTTCCAGTCCATCTCTATCATCCCGAGCAGCCTCCTGAATTCGTTGACCGACTCCGGGCCGAAGCCCGCGAAGTGGTTGTTGAAGAAGACGTAGGCGCTGTCGAGGGAGCCGCCCTTCTCCTGGAGGTTCGCGGCCCACCTCTCCATGTCCGCCCTGCGCTCCTTCTGTTTACCCGTGAACTCGGTGATGTCCCGCTCGCCGACCATGCGCAGGACGGTGAAATCCGCCGTGACCTCGGCGGGGGTCTCGAGGTACTGGTTGAGCGACCAGGTCATCGCGACGTTGTGCTTCTCGAGCAGCTTGTAGACCTCCGGGGTGAACCACGATTTGTGCCTGAACTCGATGGAGTGCCTGTACTTCGGGCTGAGGAACTCCACGAACTTCCTCATCGCCGGCATGTGCTTGTCCAGCTTGACCGAGGGAGGCAGCTGCGCGACGATGGGGCCGAGCTTCGGACCGAGCTTGCCGACGACGCTGTAGAAGTAGGTCAGCGTGCTCTCGAAGTCCTCCAGCTTGTTGTCGTGGGTGATCTTCTTGGAGAGCTTCGGGCTGAAGACGAAGCCCTCCGGCGTCGCCCTCTTCCACTGCTCTATCATGAACTGGTTTGGGATCCTGTAGAAGCTCGAGTCGATCTCGACGCAGTCGAAGACCCGGGAGTAGAACCTCAGGTAGTCCTTGGCCGGGAGGTCCTTCGAGTAGAACGGGCCGGCCCAGTCCTTGTACGACCAGCCGCTGCAGCCTACCCTCACCTTCTTCGCGAGAGACAACGTGGCCAATCTCGCTCCCACGATAATAAAGGTGACTCATCCCTGTCTTCAGAACCTTACCGCGGCTCTGCACGTACATCAGAACCAGGACGTCTGTGGGAAGTGATTGGCAGGCTCCTTCTACTGGGCTTATTGCGCGACTCACTCGGTTAATCTTGAACAGATGTTGACCTAATCTTGAACAGATACTGACCGAATCTTGAAAGATGTCTAAAAGCAGGAACGCGATCGCAGTCGTCATGCAACAAAATGAAGTGGCGGACGATTCCGGGAAGTCAGAGGAAAAAGACCCTTCTCATGCTGAGTCCTTTGCGGGCGGACTGATGTCAAGGCGCACAGCTTTGACCACGGCCGGAAAAGCCGCAATAGGCGTCGCTGCGGGACTGGCCGTGCTCGGCGCCGGAGGCACCGCAGCCGCAGCTGTGCAAGGGAAAGGAGAAGTATCAGCAGCAGTGCAACCTGCAGCCAAGCCGGCGAGCGGCTTGAACTTTCCCGGTTCAGCCAACAACCCGCCCTCGACCGGAATCTTTGCCTACAAGATCCCTTCAGCCTTGAGCGTCGACATCTCGCACGAGACGGTGACGCTGCCCCTCTACAAAGGCCTCACTGCCGACGGCGAGGACACCTGGTACATCGTCACAGACTCCTCGGACCAGAACGATGCCACCCAACGAGGCGTGAACTACTCGAACAAGCTCCTGAACGCCCTCGGCACAGCGGCGGTCCAGAATGGCAGTTTCGACGGTGACGCCCTCGTCTTCCAAGGGACCGTCAACTTCGGCCTGACGCGCGTCCTCGTGCCAGATCCAGACAATGGCTTCCCGCCCGTTTCGCTGGCGCCCGGCGCCATGGGCGACGCGTTCTACAGCCCCCTCGTCCGCGTCGTCAACGGAGCGGGGGAGGACCTAGTCCTCAACGCGCCGCAGGTCGCCAACAACACCGGCTCGAGCGGCAGCGTCGTGGACATAGACTACCAGGGCGGGACGGTGACCCTCTCGATGCTCTCAGGCTGGGTCGACGGCCAGTTCACCGGCTACCTCCGAACCGACGCATCCATACCATTGGTCGCCGCCATAGAGCGGAGCACGCTAGCGCCCAATCTCAACGCCGCGCCGGGAGTCGCCAACGACGAGCCGCCGTCCTCACGGGCCGCCATCATCCCGGTCATCAACGGCATCCGGGGCGACTCGTATCCGATGCGACAGGGCCTCGAGTCTGCTCTCCTCGGTCAGGGCGACCCATTCAACGTCGCGCAGGAGCAGCCCAGCGACCCGGTCCACTACACGCCTATCTGGGACGTGACCCCCGTGATGTGGACCGCCGCAGCGATTGCCGCCGGTAACCGCGTGCTGCTCCGTTCCCAGGACGACGTCTTGACTGAGGCCGACGCCGGGAACATCGTGAGCGCCCTCCCGGGCACGCCCAACGCTGGACTGGGGGGCATAAACGCAATCGGCGCCATCTCCAACTGTCCAATCATAGTCGTCTTCCCAGGCAGGGATTACGACTAGCTCGATTGCTTCGTGACACGACCTAGTCACATCCCGAGAGGGGCGGACTAGCAAGGTGAAGAGCGGCGACCCGACTCGCTGCATTCAGCCTTGGAAAGACTAGCTCCCGCGCCCTCTCTGCCCGTTTATGCAGCAAATCCTGATCGCTATCTTCTTCCAGTAGTTCTGTCAAGGAGCGAAATCGACCAGGGTCATCTCGGTTCGTCGAGCTTGAAATTGAGCTTCGCGCAGACGTCGTCGAAGATCTCCATATGGGCTTCCAGCCACGGGTGAATGAAGTATGTCACCCCGTAGGACTCACCGGTTGAGTCGACAAGGGAGTTCTTCTTCAGGATCTCCATGTGATGCTGCACCGTCCTGTACTCCATCCCTATCCGCTTCGAGAGCTGGTTCATGTTCCCGGGCTGGTTCCTGAGCTGATGGAGGAGCCGCGCCCTGGTCTCCCCTCCCCTGGTCGCGCCAAGGAAGTACCACAGGAGACGACGCAGGTCCGGGTTGTCCTGCACGAGCTCTGCGGCTGACCCTTCGTATTTATTTCTTGGAGCAAATCTGCGACCAATCTTGAAATAAACTTATACGCCTGAAGAGGGAAACCCGATTAAAGGCTCAAGGACAACAATTTTGGACCCCCTCATGGAAGTAGCGATAGTGTTCTCCGGCCTCAACGCCTTCATACTAGTCGCCCTGCTCTACTTCTACGCGCGCATCGCCATCAAAAGCAGGGCTGCCCACTCGGTGGGCATGATGTTCTTCGCGCTCCTGCTCCTCGCCAACAGCGTCCTGACGGTCTACTCCTACTCCGCGATGTCCACGCTTTTCGGAGGCGTGACCCTCCCATACCTCTCGGCGATATCCGTCCTCGAGTTCTTCGGTCTTGCGGCGCTCCTCAAGGTAACACTGTAGTCGTCGGTCCGCGCGGCGCTTTCCCCCTTCGGTCAGAGATAAGTCGCCTAGGACCAATTCAACATCTCTCGGATTGTCGACTTCGCGGATGTAAGGCGCGGTCTGTCGTTCTCCTCGAATCCATGAATATTCTCTGCTTTCAGACCTTGTTTCCTGTAATTTCAGAATTCGCATAACACATACGTTATAGTTAAATATGAATTATCTAACATAGTCTCAGGTTAAGAGTAATTTGAATGAGAATATTTCCGCCCTTGGGCAGACTGTCGTGAAGGAGGGCTCAGGCACACTGGTGAGCCAAGTGGCTGGTAAACCAGACTCCGACTGCCAACAGAATCGTCCTTCCTGCTGTCAGTGAGTTGGTGCAATCCCCGCCCCCCAGGTACGTTGCCAAGTTCCCTCTGAGGCCGCTTGCCCAGAGCTGGGCGCCAGCGTGGTTCTACAGCGCCCTCAACTGGTTGGGCAACTCGTACTACGACGCGAGCAACGTCCAGCAGAGCTTCAGCCTGTACATGGCCGGGTCGGACGTCGACCCATATTCGCGCCTCGGCTCTACGCGTCTGTTCATGATCTTCTCGACCCGCGAGACCTTCCGCCTCACCCTGGCCGCGGACGTCAACTCCAGCGCGCCGTCCTCGGGCGGCACGACGTACCCGAACACCGACGAAGGGATCACGCAGATGTACACCGCCCTGTCGGCGAGCCCAATCTTCTCGTCGGTCAGGTACTGCTACATCCCCGGCCGTCTCGGCCCGAATCCCAACCCCGACTCCTTGAAGCTTCATTTGCAGGCGGCGCCCTCCAGAGCGGCTACGACCCCGCCACCGGGCTGCGAACCATCGTGCTCGGATCTGCGGTCTCCCAGGTGGTCCCTCTCGGTGACTTCGACACGACACAGAACGAGCAGATCTACGACGACAGCCCGACAATAGTGCCGCTCGTCGCGGCCCTGGTCTACGACGTGTTACAGTACAACACGCTCGGAGCCACCACCTTCGTTCTGCCCGTCTTCTACACCCGCGACCAGCTGTCGTCCGGGAACTACTACGTCAACAGGCTCGGGTCGACCACGACCGTGGCCGGCCAGACATTTGACTACGGTCAGACCGCGCTCTTCCCCGGCGGTCCGGGCTACAACGACGCGGCCGCCACCCCCCTGAAGCTGGAGACGACCGCGGTCGTCGCCACCGGAGGGCAGACCTTCTCGACGTACAATTTCGACACGGCGACAGCGGTGACGATTTCAACCCTGGGTCCAAAGGTCGAGGCCGGCGCGATGTCGCTGACCTACTCTGGCTCTTCGCCGGCCAGCATCTTCGCGAACCAGCGAATCATCGGCTTCTACCGGGATTCTAGCTGGGCGACGTGCCTCGGCCTGCCGATCTACGACTTCGGGACGGAGAACTCCAGCTTCACTGCCACGACGGTGGCGCTCGACGCCCCGACCATCGTCTACGACCCCACGCATCCCTTCCTCAACGGCGGGTCGCTGCAGAATGTCGTCCGGAAACTCACTCAGGCCTCATACGTCTATTCGCCGGATCGGCTGGTCTCGATTCTGGACTCGGCCATAGCGGCGAAGGACACGGGCAGCGGAGTCGGGCTCAGCGTCACCACGGCGGCGCTTGACTTCAACATGAGCTCCACCCCGGCCGCGCCCGTCGTCGATCAGCTCACCGTGCCTGTGGTGGCTACCGTTACGACGACCCCACCGCCCGTGACGATTCCGAGCATGGTGAACCTGAACGCGCAGATAGCGTCCGTTGCCATTACGGGCGCCAGCAAGGCGAAGGCGCGGCGAATCGTCAGCGCTCCCGTCCAGCAGGCGCCAGTCAGCAAGATGGTGGCACCGATCAACCTGAACCAGGTCATCGGCTCCGGGGGCAACGCTCCCAGCCAGAGTCAGCCCGCACCGGTGACGATACAGGCAGAGTTGAGCGCGTCCGTCCCCCGGGAGGCGCTCAGCGGCACGGGGATCACGAGCATCGAGATTGGAACGGCGTTTCCGGAGCAGCAGCTGGGACCGGGCGCGGCATTCGGAGCGGCGACCGCGGGCACGGCGCTCAACCTCATGGACCGTCACAGCCCCAACCCTGCCCTCGCGCCGGTTGATCTCGCGACCGCGACGGCGGGCGCGAACTTCGCCGCCGGCGTCTACTACGTGCTCTCCCTCACCGGAACGAGCCTCACCCTCCGGGGCTCGGATGGTTCGTCGGCGTCGAGCGAGCCGACCCTCTCCGGCGCTCCTGACCCCCACCACACCTTCGTCGGGGCGATGGTGTACGCCGCGGGCACCACGTCCGTCCGCCTGTACCCCAAGCTGCAGCTCACGCTGCCTGCCCCCACCGTGGGCACGCACGGCGTCCAACAGGGCCAGACCTACAGCGTCCGCCTGACCTTTGGCAAGGCGCGAAGCCAGTACGACGTCCTCGACTCGACGCAGACGGTCCTCGACACCAACATCAGCGTCCCCAATCCGAAAGCCGCCGACGGTTCCAGTCCGCAGCAGGGCGACGTGTACTTCGGAAGCTTCATCGGCGGCTCAACTCAGATGACGGTCTGGTCCGTACCAGTCTTCCTGACCGTCGCCCCCTCGCAGCTGCCGGGCGCCAGCTTCAACGGAAGCATCACCCTGGACGCCCAGACGAGCGGCGTCCCAGGGTATCAGCTGCAGATCACCGACAGTTCGCTCTTCGTGTACTCCAACATCAACGTCGACACCTTCGCCATCGGCTCCGTCAGCTCCAAGAACGTCTTTCTCGCGAGCGCCGTCATCAACTCTTCCCCCGATGACCTGACTTCGAAGGCGTTTGCGCCCAGCAAACTTGTGATGGGCCTCATCCGTCAGGCCCAGATGGGAACGGTGCTCAGGTACGTGTTCGTGCCCGAGGACGACAGCGTCGTCATCGGTGGCACCCGTTACATGCTCAGCGTGATCAACCTGGGCGACTTCGGCGGCGACCCCAACTCCCGTCCGTATCCGCCCGTCTTCTGGCCAGGATCGCGATACTGGCAGTTCGCCAACCGCCATGACCCGTACATCGACGCAGGGTACACCAGTGCGACCGAGCAGGACCGAATCAGCCAAGCCCAAGCGGACACGGCCAGGATAGGCCTGCAGACGGCGAGTGCGCAGGAACCGATGCAGATGTACCTGGACACTAACCCCGACGAGATGACCGTCTGGCCGATCTACCCGTTCCCGTTCGCGACGTCGACCCAGAGCGTGGACGTGGGGCAGACTGAAGGTGATAACCAGCACGATCCTTACGATACTCAATACCAGCTTCCCGGCGAGGACGACTCCCGTACCCGGACCGCTGGACGCGGAGCAGGTCACCGTGCCCGGCTACCTCCAGTCCAACAATCCCTACACGGCCGACGTGGCGACCACCGCGAACACGAACCCGGCGGTCAACACGTCGATCGCACAGGAGGTGGTCGAGCCCTCCGCTTCAACCCTGTCGCTCTCGAACCTCAGCCGCGGCGTCGTCGCCAACACATCGATCAAGGGTATCCCCGCGCTGCAGAGCCTGGACCTCCTGAAGGGCCAGCAGGCCGAAGCCAGCTTGGCGGTCGCGAAGAGTCTTGCGCCCGGGGTGGATGTGGCGCAGGCCCGTATCGTGGGATCGGCGGCGCAGGCCGCCGATTTTGCCGCGCGCCTCTACCAACCCATCTGCGGCTTCTCGGTCTACAATCCGGGAACCGGGGAAGCGTACATCGTCGAGGTCGTCAACGCCGACCTGGGCGTCCCGGACCAGCTCCCCGGACCCATCCAGAACGTCACTTACGACCCCTATTACGTCCGTGTGGTCTTCCTCAACACCCTGACCTGCTACAACATGTCAATCATCGTGCCGTCGATGGTGCACGACCAGTACGGCCACCTCGCCCGCCAGGGGATAGCGTACCAGAACACCCTCAGCAAGACCAACGAGCTTACGCTGGGCTACATGTACTCTCTGTACGATGCGAGCAACAACTTCGACAGCCTGACGTTCAGTCCCTATCCCGCCAGCGCCGATCTCGCGCTGAGCGAGTCCCAGTCGTACATCTTCACCAACATCCCCTACTCCACGAAGCAGGCCATCAGCTTCAGTCCTCTCAGCCTCTTCGCGAACACTTCTGAACCCCTCTTCATGATCAGCGGGGCTTCCCAGGCCTTCAATGAGAGGGAACTGGTCTCCTTCAACCCGTCGTCAATCGCATACATTCCCTTCTCCGCGCCGCCCGCGTACTTCGTGTGCCGGCGCCAGAACTGGAACGCGGATTGCCATCTCATGCAGGCCACCCAACCGGCCGACAAGTCCATCTTCCTTGCCTTCGGCGGAGGAGACCTCGTGCCGTTCCGGCTGGATGCCGGCTTCACGGTCGACAAGCGCCAACCGGCGCACATGTACAAGCTCACCTACACGTTCGCCGACCAGCGCTACGCCTCGGCCAAGACGATTTCGATAGCCAACAAGCCGTATTTCGTCGCCGTGACCGAAGATGGAGGTGCGACGCAGTGACGCAGTACAGGAACTTCTCGATCAACGCGACCGCCGGAACGGCCGACCTCCAGGTCGGTGCAAACCAGCCGCTGACTTTTCCGACCGAGTGCTACGTCGTCGGCCAGATAAGCACCACCCTGACTTCGATCGCCACCATCAACACCAAACTGGGAACGGGTCTTACCACCACGGGGGACTTCATTAGCGAAGACGACCAGGGGAATGTGATCGATCAGGAGTTCCAACTGATCGCCTACAACAATCTCGTCTACCTGATTCGAGCCGTGGCCAACGTCAAGGCGCTGGGCGTCGTCGGTGGGCTCGGGGTCACCTCCGGGCTGCTGGTCGACACCTACGTGCCCGCGACCACGGGGAACCTAGCCCTGGCTCAGGGCGCCCGCTACAAACGAAGCGGACTGCAGTTCTTCGGTACTACGTACACGCCCGCGACCATGGTCGACACGCTCGACACGCTGGACTTCACGAGCATCACCGGCGAGACGTTCCACGCCCCGACCATCTTCATCCCCATCCCCGAGCTGGATGCCACCAAGGGTTTCGTCGCCAATCTGTCCGACTTCCTCGGCCAGCAGATCTGGACACTGATCTATCCCGAGGTCGTGGCCCAGCCAGGCCAGAAGGTCAACGGCGTGACGTACCCGATCGGCTTCAACCTCGATGTCGAGGGTAAGCCAATCCTGAGCCTTCAGAAGCTGCACTTCGTCTACGACCCGCTGGTCGTCTTGTTCACCCCCAACGACCTGACCCACAGGTACCCGCTGCAGCCCAAGCAGCAGGTGCTGGCGCTGACGAACGGCCAGATTCAGGAGGCCATCTGCTGGCGCACGGCGAACGTCCAGCCCCAACGCCTCCCACCAGCGAACATCTCCGCCCAGCAGATTCTCCCCGCCGGCTATGGAATGGACCGGCCCAACATCATCTACTCGTCCCACAACCGCCCGGTAATCACGCCAAGCAACGCGGACTATCTGGGAATGTCGGTCAGCAAGCTTCCTCTCAGTCTCCGGAGTCGTCTACAACATCGAGGAGTCCGCCATGTCCGGTGACCAGACCGGCTCGAGCTTCGTTTCGGCCGTCTCCTCCGGCGCGAACATGCTTGTCGGCGTGCTGTTCGACTACGACAACAACGACCTGGGAACGCTGAGCCCGTACGATGCGACCAAGTCGACCAAGGGCGTCGTCTTCATCAACGGCTATCTTGGCGCCTCCGGGTACACCTTCTCGAGTCCAGACCACTTTGATGTCAACGACGTGCTCCCGTCCCAGGTGCCCCGGCTGGAACGAGATCGCCGCCATCCTTGGCCAGGACGTGGCCTTCTACGACGTCGACGCGAGCCTGCCTCGCCAGTTCTGGAGCCTGACCTATGATACGTTCACCGCGCCTGGACTGCCGAACTTCATCCCCAACGTTCCGCCGTCGATGGTCGATCCCACCTTCTCCAACCGGACCCGCTCGCTGATTCTGAGCCTTCAGAATCCCGTCCGGCCCACCGAGCTCGGCCTCATGGACACGTACAGCTCGGTCGTCTCGGCCAACCTCCACCTCGAGAACGGGGTCACCGGCTCCATCTTCCTCAGCAAGAAGGCCGACCGGGACGTCGCCTCGATCGGGAGCAACCCGGCCGGAATCCAACAGCTTCCCGCTGTTCGGTCTGCCGACGAAGTACGACTTCTTCATCTTCTCGCGGGATCACTACTGGACGCTGAAGGGTGCCACCTTCGAGCTCATCGACCAAGGCTACGCCATGTGCCTGGTCGACGACGGCTCGGGGACGGGAACAAAGGTGTCCAAGTGCTTCATTGATTCCGACGGGAACTACAACGAACTGTACACCTATGCCCTGTACTCTCCTGACGGCGGCATCATCGAGTCGTCCAGTTTCACCCTGAAGGTGACGCTCGGCGCACCAGCCAACCTTGGCGCCACCCCGATCATCCCGGAGACGCCAAACAACGTCAATCCCCAGGACCTGGTGGCGCAGATCAACAAGGTCTCCAACCTGGTCTACGCCGCGTTCGGGCCCTCCAGCCCCGGACAGCCCCCGGCATACATTCCAATCCAAGCCGTGCCGGGCGAGGTCCAGGCCGCGCCCATCATCGGACCGCCGGGCTTCAGCGGCTACAGCCTCAACGTCGTCGGGGCGAACCGCCAACCCGTCCAGATCTCCCAAATCTACTCGGCCGGTGTGACGTACCCCATCGCCGGCTCGACCACCGCCATCCCGTTCAACCCGAAGTCGGGCAAGTCTGTGCCATTCTACGGCTCCCTCTCCCACGGCCTTGACAAGCAGTCTTCCTTCCCCCTGCTGCAGTCCAAGGATCTGACCTCCTTCATTCCCCGCTCGACGGTCCCTCAGGGTCCAACAGCCGGTCTCTATGGCGGCAACGGGCTCGGCGCCCTCATCGGCACGCCGTTCAGCTGCGCCTTCCAGGGGTCGGGTGCGATACCTCCGGCCGTCACGGGCAACCCGACGCCCGGTACGACCATGAAGGCCGATGACAGCGTCTTCTACACTTTCAATGCGGTGACCAACACCATCATGGACTCGACCGGCAAGTCGGCCACCGTGGGCGGCGGCCAGTACTTCGTCGACGCCACCGACCCGCTCAATCCGATCTTCGCCGTCCTCACGCTCCCCAAGTTCACGCTGAATGGGAACACCTACGCGGTCAACCTCAGCACCACCCTCTCTGACGGCGTCACCTCGCGCTACACCCTCGTCGTCGGTGGAAAGAGCTACCTCTTCGGTCCGGACAACGCCCACGTCACGGCCGATCGAACAATCTTCACCTTCAATCCGCTGCAGGGCGGAATCTACGCCGTCACCTACGCGGCCATCGATGATCCGGCCGGGAGTGAGGGTCTCACGCCGATCACCCTGACTCCCTTCTCCGTCGCCGCGGGCGGGCTTGTTGCAACGGTCGACGTCTTCAACAATCCGGGCGGGCTCAGCAACATCGTTCTCGGTGTGGCCGGCCGTCAGTACACGTACGATCCGGTTCACGCGACGGTGACCGTAACTCAGGGTGCCACCTCGACGACGGTGCCACTGTCGACCGGGCTGACCTTCGCCTCCAACAGCGGCTACGGCTATGTCGTCGGCTTCAGCAACGGCGCGTACACCGTGAATGAGAGCCTCATGTTCCCGTACTCAGCGACGACGACCGGCGCTGCGGCGTCCTATGCCATCATGACGTCGCCGCAGATGTTCACGATAGGCGGAAACTACTACACCTTCAACCAGGATTCCACCGGCAAGTACCTCGACGTGACTGGCAACGGCCAGACCTATCCCATCAATCCGTACCAGTTCTCGATCAACGGGCTGGTCTACATCATCAACACCAACGTCCAGCCCAACACTGTGATTGGCGGCGGCAACGTGTACACGATGACCGCCGGAAACACCCAGTTCATTCTCAACGGAGTTCAGTACACCATCACGCTGAAGGGAGGGTCGCTGAATGGAGCAACCATATCCGGGCAGTTCAACGTCACTCAGGCCAACGTCGTCGTCATCGAGAACTACGTGTATCAGCTCGACACGCTGAACGGGCAGATCGTCGGCAACGGGACGACCTACCCCCTGACCACCTCGGGGTTCACCTACACGATTACGACCGCGGACCGCAGCTTCACGGTAACCACGGAACCCAACGCCGCGACGGTGACCATCGGCAACATCAACTACCTGATCAACAACACCACGGTCGTAGGCGACGGAGTCACCTACCCCATCCTGCCCTATCGCACATTCGTCGACGGCGCGACCACGTTCAACATAGGATTGGACGGGACCGTGTCCGTCCCTCCCGTCACCTCCCTGTCGGGGTCGTCCCCGTGGACTCGGTCCACGTTCACGGATACCGCCACCTACACCGTCAATGACATCGCCGCCTTTGACAACACCGCGTACTACCTGATCTCCGGCACGCCGGGCCAGTTCACCGCGGCGACTCTGACCTACTCGCTTCGGACGGACGTCGTCGCCATAACAGCCGGTGCCGCGAAGACGTACATCGTCAATACGAGCGGTCCCCTGAGTCCAAACCAGTTCACCTTCGGGACTCGGACGCTGTTCTTCGGGCGCCCGAACGACGTTGCGGCCTTCGACGGCCGTCACTACTACGCCATAAGCAACGGGCAGTTCACCGACTCCAACACGGGCCTCACCTACACCCTAAGCGGGAACACCGCCGTGAACCAGGGCAACAGCTACGAGATCTTCAGCAACCTGGGGCAGGGCCCCTACTTCGAGGTTCCAGGCGGCCCAACCTACTACGTCAACGTGGCAGTTGCCGACACCGGGACGCCCAGCGGCGACATCTACAGCGTGTTCCCAATCTCGGGTGGGCAGTTCACCATCCCGCTGGTCTACACCGTTACCGTCGCCGGCAGCGTCGTGACCGTGGCCTCGTCAACCTTCACCGGAGGGCCAACCGTAGTCACCACACTTACCGCGGCCGGAGGCTCGTTGACCGGCGGCTACTTCGAGGATCCAGTCACGAAGATCGTCTACAACTGCGTCGTCGATGGCACCGTGGTGAGCTTCGTCGATTCAAACAACGCCACCTTCCCCTATCCGGCCGCCGGCACAACGAACACCTTCGTGGCCTCGGTGGTCGCAACCACGGGCGTGAGCCTGGCCGTCGACAGTCAGGCGACTCCGGCCATCTACCCCATCATCAACAACCAGTTCATCGTTGGCACGGCCACTTACACGGTCAACGTGCCGGTGGCATACCAGAATCCAGCCACGGCAATCTGGCCCATGGTCGACGGCCGTTTCATCGTCCCAAGAACCGCTCCGCTATCGAACGTGGCCTATACGGTGAGGGGCGGCACCGTAATCAAGAGCTACGTAATCTCCGAAGACGACGAGTTCTCCGTCGACGGCAACGTCGTCTATACGGTCAACGCGGTGAACGTCGTTCGGGCGACCAATCAGGCCACTCTCGGTGGAACCGAGCCGAACCAAACCCTCGTATCAGGTCCATACACCTACACACTCAACCCCACCACGTCGCTGGCTGCAATCCAGCCGGCCGGCCTTAGCTACAACACGGGCACAAAGCAGTTCACGGTCACATACAACGGCCTGGCCGTCACCTACACCGTCGGCTCGGGAACCGTAGCGGACAGCCGCAATCCGACGAACACCTTTGCGGCAACCCTCGCTGGATCCCAGCTGACCTTCACCGACACGGTCAGCGCCGTCACGCTCACGTTTGACAGCAGCGGGAACAACCAGATAACGGCCGGGTTCACCTACACGAACCACTTCTTCGTCGATGTCATCGGCGGCATCACCTACTACATCGACGAGGCGGACAACCGGGTCGAGGCCATCTCCTATCCTCCCGAGACCACGCAGTATGCCTTCGTTCCCGCCGACGGCAAGACCTACCTGATCCACTACAGCAACGTCGGCGTCAACTTCCCTGTAATCTCGGGTCCCAACGTCAACGTGGGAGTGGCGACGGTCGGCTCCGAGACATTCACCGTCAACGTGGACCAGGTCACCCCGACCAGCGGTGGAGCTGGCATATCGATCAACCAGAACTCCTTCGAGATCAACGGAAACCTGTACACGATTACCGGGACGCCAGTCGGGGCGGACTACTCTTCGTGCCAGGTCGTGGGTGATGCGATGGCGCCCAGGAACTTCGTCTCGCCCAATACGTTCAGGCTCTCCGACCCTACCGTTACCTATGCCCTGCAGCTCGATGCCTCCAACCTGCCGCTTGCGATCTCCGCCAGCTTCACCGTCAGGCCGAGCCGCGACCTTATCGTCGTCAACGACAATGTGTACATCATTACATACAACACGGTCAGCACGGGGTCCCTTCTAGGTCAGGGACAGTCGTCGATCGCCATCGCTAACTCCAGTTTCACGCTCACCAATCCGCTCGACACAACGAAGGCCAAGTTCACATTTGCCGACCTGAACATCTATGACGCGGCCTCGGTCGTCGGGCAGTTCACAGTCTACCCGGTGCCTACGTTCTTCATCGGCAGCGCCACGTACACGTTGGACCCGGTGAACCTGGTCGTGACGGACAACAACAAGCGCCCGTTCCCGCTGATTCCGAACCCCACCATGTTCAGCATCAACGGGTTCAACTACGTCATCGACACTAACCGTGTTCCTCACGCCATCGTGGGGAACAGCAACATCTCACCTCTCTCCACGGACGTAACCGTTCAGAGCGGCCAGCCTGTCCCCAATTCAACCTTCACGCTGAACGGGCAGATTTACGCGTACATCGAAGATTCGCTGCACAATCTGCTGACCGTCACCGGAACGAAGAGCTACGCAGTCGCTCAGCCGGCCCTGACCTTCAAGCTGGACTCCAGCCTGATCTTCACAATCAGCACAGCGCCGCCCGCAGCCGGCAACTACGCTGGCTCTGTCGTTCCCATCGGGACTGTCACGGCCGGAACCCTGACCCTCAACCTCTACTCAGGAGGACCGGAGTCGGGCAACGCAGACTTCTTCATGTACAAGAACGTCCTGTACACTCTGGTCAAGTCGGGCGGGGTCTATGAGTCCGTCCAAAAGTCGTACACGGTCTACGCCTCCTCACCGACAACGAGCCAGCAGCAACTGGCCGTGTTTGACCTCAACGGCACGACATACATGGTCACCGACGGAACGACGACGGGCGTCGGCTCCGCCGCAGGAATCAATCCCGGAACCATGTGGGCTGAGACATCGATCTCCAACGTCGAGACCCAGTTCGGCCTTGTCTACGGGTTTGCATCACAACCGACGAACGTCTCCCAACCCGGCCTGGCGGCATTCCAGTTCCAGGTGACCGACTCCAGCGGCAACAACACGCTCTACGACATCGTCTACACGCCCGGCAGCAACGCGAACGTGGTGAAGGTCGACACTCCGGCACTGCTCCCGACGTTCATGCAGGCGGGACCGTTCACGTTCACGGCATCATACCCGCTCACCTTTGAGACGGGCGGCTACAACGCCTTCACCACGTTCGTCTCCGAGACCTCCACGCCGAGCGAGAGCTTCTCTGGAGTCTACAAGACGCCGGTGGTCTCCACCGACGCTCTCGTCGACAAACTGATCACGGCCCAGGGCGACTTCAGCCTGGAGTTCTGGCACTCGATTCCGGTGACGGTCACCGACGCCTACCACCCCTTCACCTACTCTGCCAGCACGGCGAACCCGCTCGTCTACCACGTCGACGTCGACTTTGACAGCGGCTCCGACATCTACGTCGGAATAAACAACACCGTGATGCAGGCTGTCACCACGCCCCCTGTCTTCTCGTCGGGATGGCGGCACTTTGCTCTCACCTATGCCCAGCCCTACGTGATCTTGTGTCGGGGGGCCGGGTTTGAGGTCAAGCAGGCCACGAATTACAACTTCAACCGCGAATTCAGTCTGGCCATGACCTTCGCGGCCTCCGACGTTGCGTCCAATCAGGGCCTTCTGTACAAGGGGACAGGGTCCGACATCACGTCCCCCCAGACTGACCATGTCGTACCGCGTGGGAATCAGCGGCGGGGCGGTGACTCTGACGCTCACCGACGGCAATTCGACCATCAGTCCCGTATTCACCGGGCCGGCCGTGCTCCAGGCCGATCAGTTCTACCAGGTCATCATCGTGAAGCACACCACCACTCCTGCCGGAAACTCCGACAGCGCAGATCCGTACGCTCCTCCCTTCGACATGAGCGAGCTCGGACCAGCGGCTTCGGCCGGGACGAGCGTCACGGCATCGAGCCTGCCCTCAGGCGGCGGAGGCATCAACATCACCAACATTGGCCCGGCCAACCCAGGGGCCACACCAAAGCTGACCGCGTTCCTCAACAAGATACAGGCCGCGCCCAGCAAGAGCTACTCGGTCGTCATCTCCGTCCGAACGGTCAACGACGATGGCAGCTTCGGCCCGTGGCAGTCCAAGACCACCAATCAGAACGTGACGGCTGGTGATCCCGGTCTGTTGATCAACCCTACGGGGTCCGCCCATCTGCTCATCGGCTCTGCCTACGACGACAACGGACAGGCCATGCCCTTGGGTGGCTCGAGCAGCACTGGGAACATCCGACAGGCGTACCTGTTCAACACCGCCATCAACCCGGAGGGCATCACGACCACCGCCGGGGTTGTCGACATCGCCAACGCCTCTTCCGACGACCTCCTCAAGGCCGGCCTCGTCGGCTACTGGTCGGCGAAGTACGACCCCAATGGCGTACTCAGCAACCCCTACGACCAGACGGCTCCGGCCATCTCCACCAACGCGGCCCTTGCCTACCTTGCTCCTCTCATGGGACACGAGTTCGAAGGGACGAGCCTCTACATCAACGGAGCAGCGATACCGCTCAATCTCGTGACCGGGGCGGCTGTGCCCGCCTCAGTGGCCGGATACGCCGCAGGGTCATCGCTCCTCAACTTCAACGCAGGCCTGTACAGGCTGGAAGAGATCAGCATGTGGCAGATGGTCCGCCAGCCGTATCAGGTCATCGACGATATGTTCGGGCGGCTCATCCCAACCAACGAACCGTTCCTCATCATCTATCTCAGCGGATCGTTCCAGGTCCAAGCCATTAACGCGCCTATTCTGCCGATGAACAAGTACATCGACAACATAACGATCACCAATCCGGTGGAGTCCATGGACCTGAAGTTCTCGTCCGCATCGCTGGATCTGTCGGGTTGCCCAGCGGTGGGACGATGCGGACCGCTGGTGACACCGAACCTGTACACGCCGCCGAGCGTCGCGCTCACGGTCTGCGATACGGTGCCCCACCTGACGACGTACTCGGTCACGCTCAACAACGTCACCACCAGCCTCGCCGGCGAGATCAACGAGGCCTATGTGTACATCAAGAACAACGTCCTCTCCCTGTATGCGGGGAAGAAGGTCGGGGACCTTGTCCTGTCCTGGGTATCACAGGAGCAAGGCGACGTCCAGCTCATCGGGTACATCGAGGGCGCGCCGCCGGCCCCAATGGCGAACCTGACCAACAAGTCCTCCTACGCGGGCGCCACATCCGTCATCTTCACCGCCCCGACCTCTGTGAGTTTCAAGTACCAGCAGGGCGACGACTCCTCCGACGAGACCAAGTGGGACTACGGCGACAACTTTGGCCTCTCGTTCGGCCTAGAGACCAAGATAGCCCCAATAGGGTTCGGGGTGTCTCTGAAAGACGGCGCAGTGCTGCAGCTGGACCTGACTGCCGGATCCTCGGGGTCCTCCGCCAACTCGGCCGGCGGTGGATGGCAGCTCACCGCCACGGACAAGCTCGATGAGTCGAACAAGTACACGGTCAAGATGGAGGGGGCTCTGGCGCCCTACACCGGTGACCAACTGATGGGGAGCCTGAACGCTCTCACGACGCCGAGCACGACCGTCGGCAACCCAAGTTCGAAGACCGCCATCCTTCCCAACCCGAATCTGGGAGGATTCACCACCTCCAACCCGCCAGGTCAGCTCCCGAAGACGGCCCCCACCGAGGAGAAGTTCGGCTCACGCATGTACATCCCGTCATCGTACGGTCAGGCGTTCGTCACCTCGCAGACGCTGGACGTATACCAGCAGACGCTGCTCCAAACCAACACCGTCTACGGGTTCGTCAAGGTCCCGAATCTCCAGATCCCCCGGGATCTGAACATCGTCTCCTTCCGGATGAGCAGCAAGTACATCCGCCCCGGATCTCTGGACGGCGTCGTGGGGTACGCGTACAACCCTGCGACCTTGCCCTCGGGCGCGCAGACTTACGCGACGTCCACCGGGCAGATGCAGGTCGTCTACGACGAGAACTTCTCGTCGGGACAGGTGGGACACGACGCGAGCTACATGCGCGTCGTCGAGGCGTACAAGCTGAAGAAGCAGATAGACCAGGAGGCGTTCAACGCCCTTGCACTCTACCAGACGGCCTGGAACGCGACAAGCGGTCTGCCTGACCCCACCCTGACCCCCGCGCTCGACTTCTACAACGAGTACGTCTGGTCGTCGAGAGGCGGGACTCAGGAGGTCAAGCACACGTACTCGACGTCGTACGATGAGGTCTATACGACCACGACGGTCAATACGACCGTCGGCAACTTCGCCTTCAACCTCAAGCTCAACGCCGTCGGCGTCACCATAGCCGACGCGAAACTCGGATGGACGGACACGGTCAAGGACACATTCAAAACCGTCTACAACACGACTGGAACTTCATCCTTCGACATCACGGCCTCGTTCGACGGCATCGAGAACGACACCCAGATGCGCTATGCCTCCAACAACGACGCCCATTTCGTCATGAACTTCAACTCGATGTTCAATCCCAACAACCAGAGCGGCCTGAATCTGGTCATCGGATCGGACGGGCTCGTATACAACATCGTTCCTTCCGCGTCCTCGGGGGCCGGCCTCCCTCTCTCGGACAACATCGACACCAACCAGACCTACACTCAGCCCCAACCCGCCTACACGACAGGGAACGCCGACGGGTTGACCGGCAACCTGGAACCGTACGACCGTCCCGGCAAGACCAGCCTCTTCCGCACCTACGCTTTCTTCCTGCAGCCGGCGAAGGAGAATTCTGATGACTTCTGGAACACGGTGATTGACCCCGTCTGGCTTTCGAACAGTTCGGACGCAGACGCGGATGCGATGCGTTCAGCTTCGGGGAACGCCTCGATTCCCTGGCGTCTGCTGTACCGCGTCACTTACTCCCAGCGCTTCCTTCCGCCCGTTTCCACCGAGTCTGTCGTTGTGCCCCAGATTACTCCGGTCATTGCGGTTCCCGTGGTGAATCCGGCATCCGACTTCCTCTTCAAATATGTGTCCCTGCTCCCGCGCCCCCCTCACAATCCGGGCAACGACATTGAAGCCAACATCGTGCTCGTCGCCCCCACTCCCTCGGGATTGAGCGCTGGAACGATTCCGACGACAGGGCCAGGAGTCGGAACTCCCGTCCTTCCGAACAACGTCATTCCGTTCGACCTGGTCAAGGGCGTCGCGACCCTTGTCAACTGGGGTGACACGACGAACGCCAAGCTGCTCTCCCAGCTCCTCACATCGGTCCTCGGGCTCAACACGGTTCCGATGTCCGCCCAGGTTCTTCCGGGGTCTTCCAAGGTTACGGACGTCATGGATCCCGTCAGCGGAGGGGTGTTGTACAGCGTCTACACCGACCCCAACGGTCTCACGGCGAACGTCCCGACCAACTTCGGCATCACCGTCTATCAGGACGTCAACGGCAATCCGATCCAGTACTACGACGGCAAGGCCTTCCACTCGCTTCAGGCCGACTACGTCGGGACCACCGATGGGACGGTGATGTACTACATCCAGCCGCCCTCGACGTACGACCAGACCAGCTTCGATTTGCTTGGTGACTACGATCTGTTTGGCCATCCTGGTGATGAGTGGCGCTACTACCTCGTCTCCGGAATGAGCGCGAACATGACTTCCGAGCCCACCGTCGCCGACGTCGGGGCGTTTCTCTCTTCGACCGGAGACACGCCGTACACGGGCTTCACTATCGCTCCCTCTCAACACGCGGGTGACGGTTCAAGACAGGTGCAGGGATACGTCCTCGTCCAGGGCATCCTACAGTGGCCCAATCTCAACACCAACGCCGAGACCTTTGCCGACGTGCTGACCTACAAGTCGATGAGCCTTCTCGATACCTTCCCAATCGGCGACCCTGAGGTGCTGATCTCGTTCCTCAAGGCGCAGTATCCCAACGCGCCGTTTGTCGCCAACGATGAGATCAACCTCGTCCTCGCACGGAACATCACGTCGTACTTCAACACTTCACAGCAGGCACTGATTCCTCAGTAGTGTTCCCTGTCGCAGTCATCCTGGTCTGGAGGGCGATTCAGACGGTTCTGCGTCTCCAATCCCTCCCTCAGGGCCATCGAGCTCAGCCTCGAAGACCGCATAAGCTCAGTTTCATCGAGAAAGGCTACTAGAGCAAGCAGATGAAGCAGATGGTCCACGGCAGGTTTGCCATTGCCGAGATGTGAGCAAGTCCAATGGTCCTGACGAAACCCGCGGAGAAGGTGGCATCTGTTTCGATGACTCGGGATTCTGAAAGGATTAGGGTCCATGAGCATGGAACTGTCACTTCTGAGAGGAATCAGACCTGATGTAAAAGCGGAGCTCCGGAAAGCAGTCTGACAATCATCAAGTCTTGTACTCCAAAGGGAATCGGGCCGATTCTCATGAGGGCGAGAGAGTTAAACGACGACTACAACGTCAATCATTGCCCAGACCGTAACTGGACCCGTGACAACATCCACTGTTACCAACACTCAGACCGTCAGTCAGCAAGCCATAGGATTACCAGATAAAGTTCACGCGTTCGTCGAGAAGAACGCTGCAGATCCGGAGACGATTGGCGACGAGATCAGGATTCGACCCCTATCATCCTAAACACCTCGGCCCGGTAAATGCAAAAGATGTATAACTCGACAGCCTCCAATGATTAGCGGCGCCGAGACAAGGTGGTCGACACCAGGGATTCGCCCAATGCGGACCGTATGAAGGACATTCAGGAGCTGGGCCTTTCCCACCAGGAGGCCGTCCTCTATTCGCAGCTCGTCGCGCTCGGCCCCTCGAGCGCGAGGGAGATTAGCGAGAGTGTACACATGCCGAGAGAGGATTCGTACAGGACGCTGAAGCGTCTTGAAACCAGAGGCCTGGTCCAGCTGGCGCTCGGCAACCCATCGATTTACATGGCGGTCGAGCCTAGAGCCGCCATCGGCTCCCTAATCTCGAACCTCGAGGTCCGCTCTGAGGCGCTCAAAGAGAAGGCCTACGGCCTGGGCGTGTGGCTGGAGACGATAAAGGGAACGGCAAACCACGGGGTAGCAGAACCGGTGCACCACGAATCTGCCGCCAAGGTCGTCTGGGGGCATAATGTGCTTGTCGAGCTGGAGAAGTCACTGGCAAAATGTAATACTCAATATGAGGGTGTGCTCTCCACGGACGTCTTCAAGCGAGAGCCGAGGATCGGGATACTGGAGTTCCTGCTCTCCTTGATTAAGCGCGGCGTGAAGGTCAGGGTGGTCACCGAAGTCATTCCCGAGACTCTTGAGACCGTGCGGAGGTACTCGAAGATCTTCCCCGTCAGGACCCACGTGGGCGTGAGCCAGGGGATGCGCTTCTCAATCGTCGACCGTTCCAAGATCCTGATGGCCCTGACCGAGCCGTCTGCGCCCATCGAGGAGACGTCGTGCCTCTGCTCGGCCATCCCCACTCTTGCGCGGGGGCTGGGCATGTATTTTGAGAAGATGTGGAAAGACTCCCTTCCGGTGCCGGGCCCCGTCGGGGGCTTTACGAAGAGGCGTGTGGGTATCAGTTGATACACCACGCCCGTATATAACATATGTAGTTGCGACGCCCAGCCGATGGCCGACACTAAAGCGGCTGACCGAAGGACGTTCCTTAAGATCGGCGCCGGCGTTGTCGCTGGTGCTGCAATAGCAACTGTGGTGGAAGTACCATACTACAGCAACCTGGTCGGTGGAAACAACAGCAGCTCGAGCAGCACGGTCTCATCGCTGCAGGGCCAGCTCGCATCCGCACAGGACCAGCTGACCTCAACGGCCGCGCAGTTGAGCGCCGCGCAGGGGCAGGTCTCTTCACTGAACAACCAGCTCACATCGACCCAGCAGGCGCTGACGAGCGCCAACGGTCAGATCAACTCGCTGAACGGCCAAGTCACGTCCTTGAATTCCGCAGTGAGCACTGCAAACTCGCAGGTCTCTTCACTGCAGACACAGGTCCAGAACGCTCAGACCTCGAATACTGCCCTGCAGACGCAGATTGACACGACAACCGGGTTCCTCACCCTATCCGCCAGCGAGCAGACGCTCCTTGCAGCGATTGCCCAGACAATCATTCCATCCGACTCCAACGGTCCCGGCGCAAAGGAGGCCGGGGCAATCTACTTCATCGATAGAGTGCTGTCCGACGACTACGGGAAGAACGGGAACGTGTACATGCAGGGTCCGTTTATCCAGGCAGGCCAATCAGGGCCGGTGACAGTGGGAGGCGTGACATACCCCAATGGGACACCTGTCCAACGGGTCAACGCGGGCACAAGATACCAGTACCAGATGAACATGCGGGAGTTCTTCAGGTACGGACTTGCGGCCTTTGAGAGCTACGCCAACACGGCCTACGGTGGAAACTTCGAGACGCTGAGCGCCGCAAACCAGCTCACGGCCTTGCAGGATATCTGGAACAACAAGCCGACTTCTTTCAACAACATCAACCCGGTGGACTTCGCCTATGAGCTGACCATGCTGGTCTGGTGTGGATTCCTCATGGACCCAATCTACGGTGGCAACCAGAACATGGTGGGCTGGACGTATGTGGCGTTCAACGGGGTGAACACCGGAGACTTCTACAACGAAGGCCTCACGCCCAAGCAGCTGATGGTCGCGACCACGCCGACCAGGCTCAAACCGGCCAGCCTCGCCCAGTTCCAGAAGGGGAGCGCATAGACATGTCCACTTCAACTAATGTGATTCAAGAGCCGGCAGCGGACGTCGTGGTTCTTGGTCTGGGTGTAACAGGAGGCATAGTTGCAACAGAACTCGCCTTGGCAGGGCACACAGTTGTAGGAATCGAGAAAGGCCCATATTGGAATTTCACAAGCGACTTCGCCCAGGTGAAGTATGACGAGTGGGGAATCGGGTTCCACAGGAAGTTCGATCACCCGCTCCCGCTCTCGACCTACACAATCAGGAACAACGATGGCCAGTACGCCCTCCCCGCGAGGCGGAACACGGCCCTTCAGATCATTGTCCAGGGCCACGGAGTCGGGGGCATGTCGCAGCACTACGCCGGAGCAATGGGAAGGTATGGACCATGGAACTACCAGATGGCGTCGGAGACCGCGAGCAAGTACGGAGCCAACTTTCTGAACAGCATAGACCCGACCAACGATGTCCAGGACTGGCCCATGACCTACGCCCAGTACGAACCCTACTATGTCGAATGGGAGAAAGCGTGGGGCCTTGCGGGAACGAACCAGGGACCCCTCGTCCCCATGAGCCAGAACTATCCGATGCCAAACCACCCGCTGACCACGCAGGCGATGCAGTGGATGACCGCGGCAGAGGCCCTCGGCTACAGTCCATATCCGCAGCCGAGCTCGCTTGCGTCGCAGGCCTACATGAACCAGTACGGGGTCCCTGTCAACGGCTGCGTCTACGACGGCTGGTGCGGAGCGGCGTGCAACTACGTCTGCGAGGTCGGAGCCAAGGCCAACTCGGCCTTCAGGGTCATCCCCGCGGCGCTCAAGAGCGGCAACTTCACGATGAAGACGAACAGCTACGTCTTCCGCCTCGATACGAACTCTTCGGGGATGGTGACAGCGGCAAGATACTATGACGCCTCCGGAAACACCCACGTCCAGCCCGGAACCGTGTTCTTCAACGGCCTCTGGGGCTTCAATATCCCGCGGCTCATGCAGCTGTCGGGGATTGGACAGACCTACAATCCATCGAATGGGACGGGGACCGTTGGGCGCGGGGTGACCGCCACAGGAACGGTGGGTCTCGCCAGCGCGAGCGGTACACTCCCGATCGGTGGCAACGCGTACAGCGCGGGGAACGCGAGCGGAGGATCGACAACAATCTACGACTTCATGGACGACAACTTCGACCATACAGGTCTGAACTTCATCGGCGGAGGCCTGGTCACCGTAGGAGGGTACCAAGGAGGCGGTCCGACGAACTTTTCAGCGATTGCAGGAGTGGCCACAGTCAACAGTATGGGGAGCACGTACAAGGCGACCTTGAAGGACCGCTACCTTCCGACGAAGCTAACGGTCGCGATGGGCCCTGCACCTGCAGAGCTTGCCGACACGAGATGGCACTTGGATCTGGATCCTCACCATAACGACTTGTATGGAGATCCACTGGAGAGGATAACCATGGACTATGCCAACAACGCGGTCAACGGAGCCAGCTACCTTGCCCCGTTGATGCAGCCGCTGCTCGCCGAGCTCGGTGCAACCAACATAGCCGTCAACAAAGGCACTCCCGCGGGAACGACCCACATGGATACTTGGCAGGCGCACACGAGAGGAGGGTGCAGGATAGGAACCAGCGTGTCGTCTTCCGTGTTCAACAAGTACCAACAATCTTGGATTACTCCGAACCTCTTCGCGGGAGGAGAGATCACGAACACGCACGGAAGCAGCACGACAGCTGGTACGCATGCTATCGGTCCGACCACCTACGTCGCTGTCGATGGAATCAAGAAGTACCTGCTCACTCCGGGGCCCCTGGTGTAACGGTCCGCTGGCCCATTCGTACCCCCAGCCTTCGGCTACGTCCGTGACAGAAAGGGAGATTTGTTGGCGCTTGGCGTGGGGAAAGAGTATGAGGGCCGAGAAGGGCGACCTCTCTGGGATTGGCAGCGGTGTTGTGTAGTACCATAGTACCACTGTCAGCCATCGGTTACCCGCGGAAGGTCCGACTCCCCCAGAGTAGCAGCGAGCTGCGCCTTAAACTGACGTTATTATAGTTCACTGATTCGACTGTACGACCCGGACTCACAAACGGCCTGTCTGACCGCGACTTCGAATATGTGACAAAGACCTTCGGTATATGCGGACATTAATGGTTCAAGGTTCGTCAACGGAGAGCGGCGCTTGAACTTGCAGCGTCTCTATATGCGGGTAGGAATGCCGCTAGCGATTCGATGGAGATAGTCCCAGCGCTTCAATCGGCCTTTCCCGGCCTTAGGATTCTCGAGCTGAAGCTCGAGGGGCTGACTGTGAAGCCGTCCGACCCGGACCTGGAGTCGTTCAAGCACGAGGTGCAGGAGAGGGTCCACCGCAGGACGGCATCCCTGGAGGAGGTCAAGGACCAGCCCGTCTTCAGGGCCTACCGGGACTTCTTCTGGAGGGTTGGCATCGACCCGACGAAGCAAAGGCCGGCCGGCGAGGCCCTGACGAGGAGGATCCTCGGCGGGCGGGACCTGCCGCGGGTCAACACCATCGTCGACGCCTACAACCTCGTCTCGGTGGAGACCTCGATAGCGATAGCCGCCTTCGACTCGGCGAAGGTTAGGGGGGACACCCTGGTGATGAGGAGGGCGGTGGCCGGCGAGCCGTTCCACGGGATAGGGATGGCCTCTCCCGACTCGCTCTCGGGGGTGGAGGTGGTCATCGAGGACAAGAGTTCGCACGTGCTCATCGCCGTCTACCCGTACAGGGACTCCGACGACAGCAAGATAACCGAGAGCACCACGGAAGTCCTCTTCATGATGTGCGGGGTCCCGGGCATAGACGACCCGGCTCTGGAGGCGGCCGCCAGGCTGACGAAGGAGTACGTCGGAAGGTTCTGTATCCGTTCCCATCATTGAGCGCACGTCACAGGAGAACTCCCGTTGAGCCAGAACAGTTATTCCATGCCTTTCCTAAACCGTCCGCATTGCCAAGAGGACTGTCTTGGACTCTCACGGCTGCCTTGGTCTGCAGCTCCGCGGCTTTCCTTTGCTTCGCAGCCGCCGTCGCGTTCAAGGGATTCTCGCAGGTCCTCTCCGGGTTCGGACCTTCCCAGCAGGCCAACACGGAGTCGACGGATGCGATCTACGTTGGTGCGATATTCGTCATGGCCGCCGTCGTGCTCTCCGTGAAACTCTTCTTGGGCAGAGCCAAATCAACAGGCTAGCTCGGCCAGCCGCCCCTCAGGAGACGGTGGACGAAGAAATCAGGGTTCGACCCCCATCATCCGCAGCACCTCGGGCTCGATTATGTGGAACTTCTTGCCCTCTTTCGCGAACCTGATAGCCACGTCCTTCTGGGAGGTGAAGTAACAGTCATCCATGCTGTAGTACGCCAGCGCTCCGTGGTCCTTGTTCAGGCAGACGTGCACCCGGAAGTCCTCCGCGAAATACATCTTCCTGCCGCAGAGGGCGCACGCCCGCTCCATACGATCGGCTGGCCCGGTGTCACGCGCTGAGCCTGGGGGCGCACAGCTGCTGCCCGCATCGACTTTCTTCGACATTCTGGACGCAGACGAGCCACGGGACCTCCAAAAGTCAGCTTGCGGATGTAGATACGGCGCCATCAGCAATATCGATTGGGAGCTGGAGAGAGATGGGCTATCACAGTCCTCTGAGAACGACCATAGCGAGCGCCACGCAGACCACGCTTCCGACGATGACCTTCAGGAGGGACTCGTAGTGCCGGGCGAGTTCAGCGCCCGCTGAAGATGGGTCGCGTTTGAGGGACTTGTACAACCTCGAGATGGTTATCTCCGCGTATGCTGAGGCGAAGCCAAACACCCCGGCGGCCACCGAGAGAGGCCCCACGGTGTTCGTCTGGATGACGTACCCAGCAATCGCCGGGAGCAGCCCCCAGCTCAGGCAGAACCAACCCCTTGAATGGAAGAAGCCGCCGAAGAGCTCAAGGTTGTACGCAAACAGGAAGAAAACCTCGGGCAGGCCGACGAGCAGGAGCAGGGGTGCCGCCGTGACGGCGTAGTACAACCCTATGACAACCGCAGCCCCGAGCGAGGATAGGGCAAGACCCAGGAGCTGCCTGTTCGACATGAGCCTCCCCCAAGGCTTGTTCGGCCCCATCGCATCGAGTGCGTGCGCGGAGATGCCGACCGCCAGGAGATACACCGCCGCTATCGCCCCGACCCTGTCCCAGTTCACCGCAGCAGGGGAAACCAAGGAGCCGATCACCGCGTAGCTGACGTTCATCGCGGTGTAGGGATAGAACGTCATTCCGACAAGCAGCCTGAACCTTCGAGGCCCGAATCTGGGGACGTACCACTCCCCCTCTCTCGTCCTCTCCCCGGGCGACTCAACCAAGGTGGTGCTCACTCAAGGCAGGCCGGTGAATCAGTAGGCCGGTCAGAATATAAAAGGAGCCCGAAGCCATCATGGAGAAATACCCCGCCGAAGCAGGCGTCAGTTCATGGGCCGGAAGTATCTCTTCTCGTCGGAGAGCGTGGCCGAGGGGCACCCAGACAAAGTGGCCGACCAGCTGTCGGACGCCATCCTCGATGGAATAATCGCCAAGGACAGGGGCGCAAGGGTCGACTGCGAGACAGTCGTGATGCAGGGGATGGTCGTGCTCACCGGCCAGATTACGACCAGCGCGTACGTCAACGCGGGACAGGTCGTGAGAGGGGTCCTCAGAGACATAGGCTTCGACAACGCAAAGGATGGGCTTGACTGGGCGACGTGCGGGGTCCTCGTCTCGATAGAGGAGCAGTCCCCGGACATCGCGATGGGCGTCAGAGGGGTTCCCGAGGAGATGGGAGCGGGGGACCAGGGGATGATGTTCGGCTATGCCGTCAGGGAGACCCCAGAGCTCGATGCCCCTCCCAATCATGCTCGCCCACAAGATAGTCAGGAGGCTCGCGGAGGTCAGGAGGTCGGGCTCGCTGTCATATCTGAGACCGGACGGGAAGTCGCAGGTCACCGTGGAGTACGACGATGGAGCGCCCATCCGGGTGGCCAGCGTGGTCGTGGCTGCACAGCACAGCGAGAACGCAAAGGCCGAAGAGATTCGACAGGACATCATCGAGAAAGTGGTCAAGCAGGTCATTCCGCCGGCGCTGCTCGACAGCGACACGAAGATGTACGTGAACTCGACAGGGAGGTTCGTGACCGGAGGCACGCTGGCCGACACCGGGCTGACCGGGAGGAAGATCATCGTGGACACCTACGGCGGATTCGGCTCCCATGGTGGAGGGTGCTTCTCGGGGAAGGACCCGACCAAGGTGGACCGCTCCGGCAGCTACATGGCCCGGTATGTCGCGAAGAACGTGGTGGCCGCCGGGCTGGCGGACGAGTGCCACGTCCAGGTGGCCTACGCGATAGGCGTCGCGCAGCCGATATCGTTCATGATAAACACGAACGGGTCTGGCAAGGTGTCAGATGAGAAGCTGACCGATGCCGCCAGGGAAATCTTCGACCTCCGCCCCGGGATGATAATCAGAAACCTCGACCTCCTCAGACCAATCTACAGGAAGACGGCCTGCTTCGGTCACTTCGGCAGGGAGGACCCTGACTTCACCTGGGAGAGGACCGACAAGGTGGACGCGCTGAGGAAGAAGCTGGCTGAATAGAGTCCTAACACCGGTCCGGAGTTCCTGAGTACGACACCGTTCTCGCTCAGACTCGCAGGCGGAAGTGCGTAACACCTATAACAAAGCGCGTGGCAAATCTCAACAATGCCTAAGGATCACACGGAAGAAATCAAGGGAAAGATAACGGAGCTCCGAGAGATTCTGGACCATTTCGGAGACGCCAGGCGTGACTTGAACCAAGTGCTGAAGTTCATCCACCAGCCAGGATGGACGACCCCTGCTGAGTTCGCCCTCGTGGAAGCCGTGCTCAGCGCGGAGAAGAAGTACGCCCTCGCGACCCTCCAGCTCAACTCGGCCTTCGTGTCGGCCGCCTCAAGGGTAGAACTGAACCCGCAGCCACTCCCACCCTAGGACAGCAACGGACGGACCCCCGGGACTCCCAAAAGCAGCTTGCGGATGTAATCGAGGGGCGACGCTGCGCCTTCAGCGGTCGTCTTCGGCCAGGTCGGGAATCCCGGGCAATCGGGTATAGGGACTTGACACGGGGCAACGTTAATACGCCGAGGAACGTCACTCGACCAGAAGGAGCCAGACATCCCTGCCGCAGTGCCCGGTGTGCCAGAGCGAAGTGGATCCAAACCACGCTTTTTGTCCGAATTGTGGAACGCGACTGGTCCCCGCGACCGCCAGCGCCGGCGCGCCCATGGTGGAGAGCGGGACCGCCACCCCGCAGGAAAAGCCCAGGCTGTCCCGCGGCAAGGTCGCCGCGGCTGTGGTCATCATCGTCTTGCTGGTCACCGTCTCCGTGTTCTTCGTGCTTCCGTCGGCCTCTCAGACCAACTCTAGGAACTCCCTGACGAATTGCCTGTCCAGCCCTTCAGCGTCGACCTTCGCTGCGGCGCCCAGCCCGAGCTATGACGTCCAACAGGTGATGGCATTCGCCCAATCTTACTCCCAGCTGGAGTTCAACGTCACTGCCATCGCACAGTGCGACGCCAACGGGTACGGACCTTCGTACCTCCTGAACGGCCTCGCGAACACGGGCTACTGGTACCAAGTGGGGATAAACTGGGACTGGCCGCTCCAGTCGGGCGGCTACACCCCGGGCTTCGGGTTCGTCAGCGAGGCATGGGCGCCGGGCGGACTTACGCGCTCGCCCGCCGCCGTCGCGTTCTCCGGCGTGGTCAACCAGGGCGACACCATCGAGCTGAGCCTGTCGTTCAGCGGAGGTCAGGTGGTCACCTCCGCGCGCGATCTGAACACCGGCGCGAGCGGCTCGATGAGCTACCCCGCGAGGGCGGCGAGCACGTTCGTGGGATCCCAGGCGCAGCAGTCGCAGCTGAGGTTCTCGTTCGCGACGCAGGGCTACTTCACCGGTCTCATGACGGAGTGGTACCACGTGAACCCCAACTACAGCGGGCCAGGGCAGAGCGTGACCTACTCCCAGGGCGTGATTGCGGTTGCATCGGCGACCCTGGGCGTCGGCGAATGGAACTTCACGACCTCGACCGCGGGCGCGGTCTTCTCCGACATGGCAAACAACGGGAGTCCAGTGGACTTCACAGCGCAGCCGAACCAGCTTCAGCAGTTCGTGCTCGGCGGATTCACCCTGTCAGCGGACGCGTACGAGTTCGTGACCGGACCCTGACCAAGCTCGGGGAGAAGGTCGCCGGCGTCACAGATAGGCAGGTAGTCCTCTGGATGCAATATTCAGTTAGTTCTCGAAGCCAAAAGCATACCCGAAGTGAGCGTCCATTTAGCTAGGCAGCAATATATGGGACATCTCTTCCCTTTCAAGAGTCAGGAGAAACGAGAGAAATGGCGGCAGGGAACGCTGACTATGTCTCAATCATAGTGCTCGCCCTCGGCCGTTCCACGAGGGCCGGACAGAACCAGATGCTCGAGACCATCGGGGAGAGAACGATGATAGGACACGTCGTGTACGAGTGCATGACGTCAAAGGCCAAACAGGTCGTCGTCGTCCTCGGGCCCGACGCCGAGAAGGTCAGGTCCGCGCTGAAGGACTACAGGTGTGAAATCGTCTTCGACGAGGACTTCGAGAAGGGGCAGAGCTACTCCATCAGGAAGGGCCTCGCGAAGGTGAAAGAGGACGCCGACGCCGTGATGGTCATCCCCGGCGACATTTCGCTCGTGGACCGCACGAGAATCAACACGCTGATTCGCAAGTACTCCACTTGTTATGCTCCCATAGTGAGCAAGGGGTACTATGGCGGCTCTCTCCGCCCTATCCTCTTTGACAAGAACCTCCTCGGAGATCTCAGAAACATAAGCGAGGAGACGGGGGGTCTCCAGAGCCTCATCTCGAAGTACGGACCGAAGCGCCAGTTCGTCAAGATATCGGAAGCGTCCCTCCTCCGCCTTGGCAAGCGGAGAGAGCGGCTCAAGACCCGCCTGGGTCTCTCAAAGCGCTCCTGAACGGCGAAACGACCTCCTAAGGCCCTAGCGTGGCAACCGACCGCGAAGCCTTCAACCACAGCTTGCGGGAAATTCAGGATAGGTACTTCTTCAGCACGTCCTCGTTGTTCTCCGCGTGGAAGAAGACGGGGATGTTCTGGGTCGCGGTGGCCTTGAAGCTGGTGAGCAGCCAGTCCCCGTTCTGGAAGGCGAGGGTCCTGTCGATGAACGCGTCGTCGATGGCGAACGTGTCGGAGATGAGCTGCCTGTCGTAGGGCCTGGGCATGGTCGAGACGAAGTAGCTGTGCAGCTGCTGCAGCGCGTTCGTATTCAGGTGGGCTATCCTCTGGGTGCTTATCCAGCCATGGAGGTGGTACTTCCTGCCGTGTCTCAGGAGCCTCTCGACGGCCCTGCTCGACTGCTGCGTCCCGTCCTCCTTCCTGACCTCCTGGGGGATGAACTCCTGGGCTTCGTCGATGATGAAGAGGACCCTGGGCGTCAGGGAGAAGCTCTTCTTCCGCTTCCTGAACACGTCGCTGATGATCGCCGCGGTCTGCACCCTGGCCTCCTCTGCCTCCGGGAGGTTGATGACGAAGACCTTTGGCGAGCCTTCCTTCGGCGACAGTATCTCTTCCACGAGGCTGTCCCAGGTGTACTCGTCCGAATCGGCCCGCTCTCCTTCCTCCCCCAGCATCTCCACGACCTTGGCCAGGGTCTCGAAGGTCTTCTTCAGCGAGCTGTTCCCGCCAAGGTCTTCGAGCAGGGGTTGGACCCTCGCGATCAGCTTGCCCGTCTTCGAGTCGAAGGAGCTGTCTGGCTCGAGCTTGTTCTCGACCCGGAACTGCTCTATCATCTTGATCACCTGTGGGACCAGGATCTTCTGCTGCACGGCCCCATACCGGTCGCTCAGGGTGTTCGACAGCACCTCGACGAGCCCGCCGTACGTGCTGAACTTCGCTATCTCCTCCTCTCCGGCCAGAGGTATCTCGACGAACTTGACCTTCTCGTCTACGAACAGCTTGGAGATCTTCTTCTCGAACTGCTTCTCCAGCTTCACCAGGCTCTCTGGGGTCGCGTGCCGCTTGAAGTACTCGCCGGCCAGGTCCTCGCTGTCGGCGAACGTGTCTGTGAAGACCACGCGGCTCGGATAGTCATCCAGGACGTCGATGATGTTCACACCGTACTCCGAGGAGACGTCGAAAATCACGACCTTGAGGTCGGGTATCACCTTCAGGGCCTTGCGAATCACCGTAGAGGTCATGTTCGACTTGCCCGAGCCGGTGTACGCGAAGACGCCCACGTGGTAGTGGAGGAGGCTCTCGATGTTGACCAGGAACGGAATCGTCTCGTCCACGACGCTGAGGAGGCTCCCGAACCTGTAGTCCTCCGCCTCGCCCTCGGGCTTGTAACAGATCAGCTGCTGGACCGATTCCTTGCTCAGAAGCTTCACCGAGCTGCCTGTCAGAGCAGCGTAGGGCTTCCTCTCGAACGACACCGCGCCGCCCTCCGTCCTCATGATGTATCCTATGGGCGCCGCGACTATCTCGATCCAGGTGCTCTTGGAGCCCTTCTCCCATTCCTTCTGGATCAGGTCCATGAACTCCTTCCTGATCGCCGCAGGCTGGGACCTGTCGAGCGTCAGCATGGAGAAGTGCATGGGATAGACGTCCGCGATTTCATAGAGAGAGTAGATGTTGTTGGTCCCGAGAGTCTGAACGTTGGGAACGGCGACGAGCTGCCCCAAGCCGAGCTTCTTGATCACATTCGGGGTGTAGTCGCACTCGATCCTCGCTGTGCTGAAGGTCACGGTCGAATGCCCGTCGGTGGTCTGGCGGGTCGTGGACACTATCTCCCTCAGGCGGGCCTGGAACTCGCCATCTAGGTCGTCGAACGCTTGCATGGTCATCTTCTCCTCCTCGCTTCCACCTGGCTTCTGTAGTCCCTAAACTTTCTCGAGAACAGCACCTGCTGGTCGAGGTCGGACTTGGCCATCTCGACGGCGACCGCGCCTAGGTACGCCTCACGATTCTGCTCCAGAACTGCCTTCGCCTTCTTGTCAGCGAGGAATAAGGGGTAGTTGTGCCCCAGGGCCTCAGGGATCACCTCAGTGCTCATGCACATCAGGATGGCCATGGCAAGGTTCGTCATCTCGGACCCTCTTTCTAGGTGCAACACCGGTCTTATCTTCTCGTCGACCCTGTTGTCTTCGTTGTGGAGGAGCATCTCATCCCAGTGGTCGTACCCCGCAAAGACGGGCCTGTCGTAGGAGAAGACGTGGCTCCTCACGGAGGGGCTCCTCTCGCTGCTCCAGAGCTGGATGTACGTCTTAACGTAGGTCCTCTCCGGAATTATTATGTTCCTGTAGGCTCCGTTCACCCGCGCCTCCCCTGCTGGGAGGCCCTCGTCCTTCACCGGCGCCATGGTCCTGAAGGTCGAGTCCATCTCCACCGTGTACCATGGGGTCGGAACGTCGGCTGCGTTGACGACGCTGTTGGTCTGCAGCAGCATCTTGTCGCTGTTGAAGCTGGGAATTCTGTGGTCGAGTTTGAGCTTCCCAGAGGCCTGCAGAAGGGGGACAAGCGTCTTCACCAGCTCGGCAGCCTCCGTATCCTTGATCAGCCCTATCGGGAGCAGCCTGTCGGACCAGGCCTTCCTCGTGAGGGCATAGATGAACATCAGGACGAGGAAATCGATGTCGTCCGCGGTAATCCAGTACTCCTTCCCGCCCTTCTTCATGCGCAGGGGATGTTCGCCCTTCGGGTTGAACATGTGGTCTGCGGTGGCGAAGGCCGCGTCCAGCACCCTGTCCCAGTACTCCGACACCCCTGGCCTAAGCTTGAAGGAACCCTGCACCTTGTCGAAGGGATGGTACTCCGCTTCCAGCTCGCCGAAGTCCTTCTCGAGTCCCGAGAGGCGGTCTTTGTTCGCCCCCGTTCTGCCTATCAGCTCCTGCAGGTCCAGCTCTTCTCCTCCGAAGAGCTTCCGGAGCGCCGCGTACCTCAGCAGCTGACTCCTGGGGGAGGGAATCCCCAGCTCGTCGCTGGCAATCAGCATCCTGCCGAGCTCGAGGTCGAAGTTGCTCACCATGCCGTGCGGGGTCTCCATCCCTTCCAGTACGCACAGATGATCGTGGATGAGGTCTCTGGTGCTCCAGACGAGGTGCGCAACGTCTCCCGCGAGTGTCCTGTCGAGGAGAATCACCCTCGCATGGTTGTTCTCCGCCGTTGCCTTCAGTGCGAGGTAGTACTCGGCGAGTTGCATAATCGCGCCGGGGAGCCTCTCGGGGTCGACCTCCACCCCGGACTCGGTCTTCTGGCCGAAGACCTGGGCGGCATCCTCCTCCGACAGCGGAACGGCTGCAGAAACGCACAAGTCCCCGCCCAGTGGCTCAACGCCGCCGACATCGATTCTCCCCTCCTCGAACCGGATCTTCCCCGAATAAGCGAACGCACCCACGTAGAAGACCAGAAGGTCCAGCTGCTGGTCGACGGAATCCGTCCCATCAATGGCGACGAACTCCACCTCGTCGCCTCCGAAGAACTTCCTTCCGGTCGAAGACGCCGAGGATGCATCAATCCCGAATCGAAGCACCTGCTTGATCTCCGGGCCGCAGACCTTCAGGTCGGCTATCTTCTCCTTGAACGAATTCAGGAGGAACCTCGTCGACGCCTCTACCTCTTCTATCGTCTTTGTCTCTGGCCCGGATTCTAAGGAGTCGTACAAGCTAGGCGGCTTTGGAGCTGTCAGAGTTTAAACTTTGAACGAGAGACATGGGTTCAGGAAAGATACCGGCCGTGCGAGCAGGCCGAGGCGCCGCAATGCGACCGAGTCCCTCCAAACGGAAATATACTTCCGGACTGCATCGAGAGAGAAGTCATGCCAAGGGTCGTAGTAACGGGAGGAACCGGGAAAGCAGGGAGAGTCTGTGTCAAAGATCTCCTAGCCCACGGGTACGAGGTCTTGAACGTAGATCGGGCGGCACCGGCCAAGAGGTCGTCCCCCTTCCTGCAGGTCGACCTCGCCGACTTCGGCCAGACCGTCGATGCGCTTTGCGAGGGTCCACGCGGGGACGGCGTGGACGGCGTGGTGCACCTTGCCGCGATTCCCGATGCCAGACTGCAGTCGAACCCCGTCACCTTCGCGAACAACATACTCAGCACCTACAACGTCTTCGAGGCCGTCCGACGCCTCGGAATCAAGAATGTCGTCTGGGCGTCCAGCGAGACCGTCCTGGGACTGCCGTTCGACGTGCCCCCACCGTACGTGCCGGTGGACGAGGAGTACTCCGGGCGACCGGAGAGTGCATACTCGCTCACCAAACTGCTCGGAGAAGAGATGGCTAGGCAGTTCTGTCGCTGGGACCCGGAGCTGAAGGTCATCGGGCTGAGGTTCTCGAACATAATGGAACCGAAGGACTACGAGGAGTTTCCGGCCCTCGACGGCGACGCCAAGCTTCGGAAGTGGAACCTGTGGGGCTACATCGACGTGCGCGACGCCGCCCAGGCGGTTCGCAGAGCGCTCGAGGCGCCCCTGAAGGGAGCGGAAGTCTTCCTCATAGCGAACGCCGATACCGTGATGTCCCGTCCAAACGACGAGCTCCTGGCGGAGGTCTTTCCGGGCGTGCCCGGCAGGAAGAAAGGGCTTGGTCCCAATGAGACCTTGCTGTCGATAGACAAGGCGCGACGATTGCTCCATTACGAGCCGGAACACAGCTGGCGGAACTCCAAGGACCGCGAGTAATTCCAGACGGCACCGGCTGGACGTCGGACCTTTGCGTCACGTCTCGCGCCACTTCATCTTGAAGGAGACCAGGAACAGGAGTATCACCGTGGCGGCGAGCAGGACGATGAAACTGTAGACGGGGTCGATCGAGTAGCCCAACCCTATCGCGCCCTGGAAGAGCGAGGCCGCTTCGGTCGTCGGGATGACTTCGGCGACCGGGACGAGGAAGTGTGGCAGGATGGAGATCGAATAGTAGACGGGCGGCAGCACCGAGAGTATCGTGGCTATGAACCCGTTTATGATGAAGGCGTTCTGGGTGTTCGGCGCGTACGCCGAGAAGAAGAAGCCCAGGTTGGTCACTGTCACCCACAGGAGGGCGACGACCCCCACCGTGGTGGCCAGGGCCGCCGGAGAGGCGCCGTGATACGCCATCAGGCCGAAGAGCACGACGAGGGCCGGGGAACCGAAGATCAGCTCCGACAGGGCCACACCGAAAAGGTAGGTGAGCGGAGAGACCGGGGAAGCGACCACCACGTCCTGGAACTTGTTCTGGATCTTGTACGATGCCAGGTCAGTCCCGACGAAGAGCCCGAGCTGGGTGGTGACCATGGTCAGCGCCCCTGCAATCCCATAGGGCAGCGCAGCCCCGTTGCTGGCCACGAAGAGTATGAAGAGCAGCGTGAACGGCGAAGAGAAGACGAACGGGATGAAGATGGGATTCCTCATTATCGGCGTGAACCCCAGGTAGTACATTATCGCCCAGAGCGACTTCAGCCTCTTCCTAAGGGTCATACGCCTCCTCCCCCTTCTCGGCCTCGCCGACTATGTCGACGAACACGTCGTCGAGCGACACCGGGCTCATCGCGATGCTCGCGCCCCTCGCCACGGCCTCCTCGCCCAGGCTCCTCGCGCCAGCGGCGTCGGTCATGACCCTGTACGTGCTGGCGACCCTGACGACCCGTCCGTAGACCTTGAGCTCCTGCTCGCTGAACTTGCTGTAGACGTCCACCCGGTTGCTCCGATTGGTGAAGGACGCCTTCACGCTCTGAGGGGTCCCCTGGACCACGAGCCTGCCCTTGTTGATTATCGCAAGGCTGTCCGAGAGCGCGTCGGCCTCGTCCATGTAGTGCGTCGTCAGCACGATCGTCTTTCCCTCTTGTTTCAGGCGGGTCAGCTGGTCCCAGACCCTCCTCCTGTTCACGGGGTCCAGACCCACCGAGGGCTCATCGAGGAAGATCAGCTCGGCATCGGTCGCTATCGCCATCGCCACGATGACCCTCTGCTTCAGGCCGCCCGAGAGCCAGTCTGGTGTTCTGGTCTGCGGCCTCCTCAAGCTCGAGCGCTTCGAGGACTGCCCGCGTCCTCTCCTTGGCGACAGACTTGTCCATCCCCCTCATGCGGAGGGAGAGCATGATGTGGTCGCGGGCGGTCAGCGGGTATATCGTATCCGCCTCCTGGGGCGTTATCGCTATCCGCTCCCTGAGCTCCTTTGCCTGTTTCACGGCGTCCAGCCCAAGCACCGTGATTCCGCCCGAGGTGGGCATGAGCTGCGTGCCCGCGATCCTCAGGAAAGTGGTCTTTCCGGCCCCGTTTCGGCCCAGGAGCGTGAATATCTGCCCCGCTTCGATCCTCAGGCTCAGCTTGTCCAAGGCCGGCCTCTGCGAATGCCTGTAGGACTTCGTCAAGTCCACGGCTTCGAGCGCAATCATCGGATCGACCTAGGGGCCCACGTTACTCACCCCACTTAAACCAGCCCTTGCTCCCTCGCCCATCCTCGCCACAACGACCGCCCGCCGGTCGCGGCCTTCTGCCGTAGTGGTGCATGATCCGGTCGTTGTCTCCTCATGGGAGTCGGTACAGTACCTTGCCATCAGTATGAACAAATGTTAATTAGCAAGAAAGGTTCACTCATCGGGTGATTTGACCCCCGAAACTGGCGGAAGCGAAGATAGCGAGGAAGGAAACACAATGAAACCGATGCAGACGAGTGAAGCGGCGCTCCCGACACAACCTAGTGAAATGCCCGCGCAGGCGGCACCTCAGGCCGAGGGAAAGCGCACGCAGCTCAAGATAGTGAGGGAGAATATTCAGTATCTTTCGGCGGACCTCGGAAACTTCCGGAGGAGCCACGAGGCAAGCATCAAGAGAATCGAAAAACAGGTTGCCTCGCTTCGAAGTGAGTCGGCACCCCAGTCAATCTCAAATGACGTCGCCAACTTCAGGAAGAGCCACGAAACAGGAACCAAGAGGCTGGAGAAGCAGGTCTCCACGCTCAGGAGTGAGCTGGCCGCGCTGAAGAAGAGCATCGCCAAGGACGCAGCGAGAGGGCACGCCAGGCAAGAAGCCACGCTATCCAGAATCCTGGCGAAGGTCAGCGCAAAGCCCAAGCCTTCCAAGCCTTCTAAGCCCACAAAGCCTTCCAAGAGCACGAAGAAGCGATAGAAGCATCCGGCGAGGCCGGAGTAGCCCTAGCGCTGACGGGCGGCCAGTTCAGTAAGAATGCGCTGGTTCGCCCGCCGCAAGAGCCCCTACTTCAACTCCCAGCATTTCACCACAAAAATGTGGACACCCCAAACAGGTGTGGGGAATTCCAGAAATAGCCTTAGTTCATCTGACAATCGCTCGGAGTTGATTTGAAGAACAGTGAAAAGGTAAAGAATGAAGGCGTTCGGCGGAAGACGGACAAGCCGAACCAAAAAGCTGAGAAGTACCGACGAAGGTTCAGTCGGCCCGCTTGAAACAGTTTTAGAAACCAAGCTAAGCAAACGCACTCTTCTCAAAGGTACACTCGCAGTTGGCGCCGTTGTCGGCGTCTCTGCCGTCGCTCTTGCCAGCGAAAGACCGGCTCTGGCTGAGACCTCCGTCACCTCATCCCAACAGGCTGTCACGGTGGACCCCTTCGCCCTGCAATCGGTGACGTTCACTGTGAACGGGCTGAGCCAGACCGTCTTCGTGGAGCCACGGGAGACGCTCGCTCTGGTGCTGAGGGAGACCCTTGGGTTGGTAGGCACCAAGATCGCCTGCAACAGGATGTCGTGCGGAGCCTGTACGGTCCTCATCGACGGCGCGCCTCACGAATCGTGCCAGTACCTCGCTGTTTGGGCGGCAGGGAAGAACATCCTGACGACGGAGGCGGGGGTTGCCAGCTCAACCACCGGTCCCGCAGCCGATCCCGTGGTGGCTGCTCTGCAGAGCGCATGGCTGGAAAAGGACGGAGGCCAGTGCTGCTTCTGCTCTCCGGGGAACATAATGGCGGCCACGGCGCTCCTAAAGGCGAACCCGAACCCCAGCGTCGACGACATCAAGACAGCGCTGAGCGGCAACTTGTGTCGCTGCGGGAACTACCTGAACATAATCGCGTCGATTCAGCTTGCGGCGACGAATCTTGGAGGTGCGTGAAGAGACATGACCCAATTCAATCTGGTAGGCAACACTAGCCTCAGAAGGAGGGACCTGATGCCAAGGATCACCGGTGCGAGACACTTCTCGGCCGACATCTCAGCATCGGACATCGGTGCCAGCAGCCTGGTCTACATGGGACTCATAACTAGCCCGTATCCGAGCGCCAAGATCAAGAGCATCGACACCTCGAAGGCGGAGGCAGCAGGATTCGTGACCCTCACGGGCCAAGAACTCCCCGCTTACAACTACTACAACCCCGGCCGCCCGTACGTCCCTCTAACCACTGATGCAATCATCTTCTCAGGACAGCCGGTGGTCGCCGTCGCATCCAGCGATCCCAATGGAGTCCCGGATGCCATGGACCTGGTGAGCGTGGAGTACGACCCTCAGCCCTACGTCTTCGATGCCGAAGAAGCTCTGGCGGCGGGCGCGCCGCAGCTCTACGCAGGCGGGAACAGCCCAATCGGCCCCGCCCCGATGACCACAGAGTTCGGCGACGCGGCCACCGCACTGTCACAGGCGGACGCAGTGGTGGAGCAGAGGTTCGACACGTCGATTATGACGCACTTCGAGCTCGAGCCAACCGCGCTCGTCGCGTGGTGGACGAACGGGACCCTGTACACCTGGGAGAAGACCAACTACGCGTTCGGCGATCAGGGCAGTCTGGCAGGCTACTTCGGCCTGCCCCTAGGCAGACGTCGTATGCAGGAACGCCCTCGGAGCCACAGCGAACGGCGCTGCCGGCGGCGTCTTCGGCAACAGCACGGGGGGCGACAACCTCATCATCGCTGCGGCGATGTCGAGGAAGGTTGGAGCACCGGTCAAGTGGTCTCCGACGTGCGACGAGAACGCGTGGAACACGACGAACCGCTTCCCCATACGGGGCTACCTCAAGTTCGGCGGGACAAAGGCAGGCGCATTCACGGCAATGCAGATCCAGCTGTACTTCAACATGGGGGCCCGCGGCGGCGCAATCCCCGACGGCCCGGACGACTTCTACAACGCATACAACGTCCCCAACTTCCACATGGACACCTACATCACAAACACCAACGCATACGGTCTCGCGGCGTACCAGAGGGATGTCGGGGAGAGCCAGTGCCACTTCATGATGGAGGCAGCCGTCGACATGCTCGCCGAGAAGCTTGGCGTCGACCCGGTCACGTTCAGGCTCAACAACATGCGCACCAGTGCTAACGCGGTCGACCCAGTGACGCACCTTCCCTACTCGATTCTCACACAGCCGGCCACGTTCAACGCGGGGGTCAGCGCATTCAACTGGAGCTCGAAGTTCCAAGGATACACCACGCCAAGTTCCGTGAGTGGCACCAAGAGGAGGGGAGTAGGCATGGCCCTGATGAACGGCAACAAGGGCGCAGGGTTCGGTCCATCGTCTGGGCAGATTCAGGTCAACCCTGACGCGAGCGTGACCATCTTCTGCGGCAGCTGCGACCAAGGCGCAGGAACGCACACAACGGCGCAGATCTACGGAGCGGAAGCGATTGGCCTCACCTCGCTGGACAACGTGACGTACATCTCGGCCGACACCTCTGTCAACACCGACTGCGGAGTCACCGCCGGCAGCCAGGGGACAATAGTCAGCGGCTTCGGACAGATTACGGCAGCCGCCGACTTGGGCAGGCAATGGTTCCCCATCGTGGCGGCAAAGCTGGCCAAGGGGACCCTAGCGAGCAACCTCGCCTTCGGGAACAACACCATCTACGACACAACCAACCCGAGCAACTCGATGGCATTCAAGGATGCAGCGGCGCTCCTGACGGCGCCGCTGAAGGGCTACGGCATCGGCTCAGGACTGATTCGCTTCGACCTGACGCGCCGCGTCCCAGGCGTGAAGATCGCAGAGGTGGAGGTCGACACGGAGACGGCCGACGTGAGAGTGGTGAACTACGTCGGTGCGATGGATCCCGGCCGGGTGATTTTCCCGACGGGCGCGAACAGCCAGTCCCAGGGCGGTTTCGTCGGCCTCGGCATCGGTCAGGCGCTCTTCGAGGAGACCCTGAACGATCCGAACACGAACTTGAACTTCTCCGGAAGGGCCATGAACCCGACCATGCTCGACTTCAAAGTCCCGACCATCCTGCAGACCCCTGACACAGCCCTGCCCGTGTGGAACGAGGGCATCGACCCGGCAGGCCCGTACGGTGCGAAGGGTATCGGCGAACTCTGCCTCATCTCGTCAGCCCCGGCAATCGCGAACGCGCTCAGCAACGCTCTGGGCGGGTACAGGTTCACCAGCCTCCCGATCAGGAAGGAGGACATAGTGGCTGCACTTCAGTGGATGCAGTCACAGGGGACCCTGTGACTAGGGGAGAGTGAAGAACAATGAGAAACGAACTAAGAAAATTCGGATACCTCAAGCCCACGTCCGTGAGTGACGCGGTCTCGATGCTGAGCAAGTACGGCGGGAACGCAAAGGTCATCGCCGGTGGGACGGACCTGCTGGGCCAGATCAAGGATGGCCTCGTGGGGCTGATGCCCGAGTACGTCGTGGACATCAACGGGCTTGGTCTCAGCGGAATCTCCTTCAGCCAATCAGGCGGCCTCACGGTTGGGGCCATGACGCACCCTGCAGATGTCCTAGCCGACGCCAACGTCGCTACCTACTACGGCGCCCTGCACGGGGCCGTGAGCGGGCACCCCGTCCAGATAGCCAACCAGGCGACAGTGGCGGGAGACATATCCCAGGAGGTCTGGTGCTGGTACCTGCGCAACAACTACGATTGCTGGAGGAACGGCGGGAACGTCTGCTACGCGGCTACAGGAGACAACCGCTACTATCACACGCTCTTCGGAGGCCATCTGTGCTACGCAGTCCACGCCGGCGACATCGCACCAGCGCTCTTCGCGCTCGATGCGGACGTGACCATCCAGGGTCCAGGCGGAACAAGGACGGTGTCGATCGAACAGTTCATGCCAGGCATCAGCATAGTTGACGGGCACATCAAAGAGAACATCCTCCGATTCAACGAGATCGTGACACAGATACACCTACCAACCCCCGCGTCCGGGTCCATGAGCGCCTTCTTCAAGGTCGCCGACAGGACCGCCATCGACTTCGCACTCGCGAGCTGCGCTGTGAGCGCCACCCTCAATGGAGGCACCGTCTCGAACGCAAAGGTCGTGTTGGGCGCGGTGGGGGAGAAGCCACTGCGGGCCACGGCCGCCGAGAGCTACCTGAACGGCCAGCAACTGACCGAGGCCGTCTTCACCGAGGCAGCCTCCAAGGCGCTGGCAGGCGCAACTCCTCTAACAGGGGGAACAGGGAACGCGTTCCGGGTCTTCATAGCCCAGGGAGCGGTAAAGGGCGCACTTCGCAGCCTCAGCGCTAGTTCATAAGGCAAGAAGCCGGGTCCATCCGCATGAGCTCCTTCGGCACAAAGGAGAGCACCCAACGGGAGGTGCTCTCCCTCCCTGAGATTTCGGAAAGATACAAGGACAGATGGGTGGCGATTGAAGTGACGGAAAGAGACAGGAATCGCCAACCCCTGAAGGGCCGGGTGGTAGCTGCCGAGATAGACAGGTACACACTCAGGGAGAAGACCACGAAGCACAACGACATCTGCATCTTCTACGCTGGTGAGCTGCCATATCATCTCCTTCTCTGACCACGCCCCTGGCGTTCGAGCGGGCGTTCCAGAAGTTCCCCACGGTCTTCGTCCGGCTGAAGGGACGGAACGGCGTCACGAGGGAGTATCAGGCTCTTCTCGCCCCGACGTCGGAGTACTGCATACTCCCGAAGGTCGATGCGTATCAACTAGGCTACCCGGAGGCTGCCAGCGACGCCCGGCTCCCATCGCCAAATTCTCTGGCAGTCGCTAGCTATTTGGGGTATGGGAGAGGCACGAGCATCAAGATGGCTCAGGTGGACCTTGGCGAGATGTCCTTCAGAGACGTCGAGTTCCTCGCGTTCGATGTCTCGCAGAATGTCGGCATAGATGTGGTATTGGGGCTGACGCTCCTCCGCCAGACGCGCCTCGAACTGGACTTCGCGTCGGCCGCACTGAGATTGGAAAAGGTGGCTGGTCCCCAATGAAACTTCTCCTTGCGGACCCAATGTACGTGTTCGCCAGAGTCAAGGGGCCAAACGGTGTCGTGCGGGAGCTCAGGGCAATTCTCGACTTCAACACGCCGTTCTGCGTCATGCTCTCCAAGGATGGCGTGAACCTTGGCTACCCCGAGGCCGCGCTTCGGCCCCGCGATTGGGAGAAGTCCCATCCTGACAGGGTTCCCTACATCTATGACTTCCGCGGAATCGAGCGGTCCATCCTGGTGAAGCTGCCAGAGATCTCTCTCGGGAGGCTCACCGCGAAGGAGGTGGAAGCCATAGTCATCGAGCTCGACCTGCCACGCATGTTGCCCGTCGACCTGGTCTTGGGCCGCTCGTTCCTGACGAACTTCAAACTCACCCTCGATTGGACAAAGGGATACCTGACTTTGGCGGAGCCAAGTCCAAGGGCTGTGAAAGCAAGAGCTCGCTAACGTCCGAAGCAAGCTTCGGGACGCCGAGCATCATCCGCCGGCGGTCAAAGGAGGTCGATGTATGCCTCTTCGGACTAGTCGCCCGACCAGAGGGTGCCCTCCTCCTCGAGCCCCAGGCGCCATTCAAGCAGGTGCAGCCCCCCAGTCTTCCTTGATTCCTAGGAACGAGCGCAGACCGGAGCCATTCTGGTCGCCATCTCGCCGGCGAAGATAGATACTCAAGAGCGCTTAAGTGTCCTCTTCACCTCCCACCACCAATGGTCCGCAAGCCGCAGATCTCTGTAATCGGATACGACGCCAAACTCTGCACTGACGCAGCGTACGAAGCCGCCTACCGGGTAGGCGTGGCCTTGGCGAAGAGAGGAGCCGTCCTGATCAACGGGGGCCTCGAAGGCGTGATGGAGGCCGCTAGCAAGGGCGCAACGGAGGCGGGCGGGTTGGCCATAGGAATAATCCCCTCTGACGAGGCGGCGCAGGCAAACAGGTACTGCGGGGTCGTAATCCCGTCAGGGTTCGGCTTTGCCCGGAATTTCCTCATCGTGAACTCTGCCGATGCCGTGATAATCGTAGGTGGAGGGGCGGGAACGCTCACCGAGGCCGCTACAGCCTATGGGAAGGGCAAGCCGCTGATCGCGGTGAAGGGGACTGGAGGCGTCGCCGACGAGTGGGTCGGAAGGTACTTCGATGGCAGGAGGACGGTGAAGGTCTCGGGTGCCGAGAGCGCCGAAAGGGCTGTGGCCATGGCGCTTCGAGCTGCCTCAAGAAAGCCGGCAACACAGCCGGCATGACCTCCCAGACGTACACAGCGATTGGACAGGACGTACCCGAAATCCCGCCCAAGACCCCTGATGAAAGTATCTAGCTCTCGTGCTTGCCCTCTAGAAAGTCTTCCGCCGACTCGAAGGCGTAGCCGCAGAGGTGGCAGTAGGCAGAGCCCTGCCTGTTCAGGCCGTTGCAGCTGGGGCACTGGAACGATATCACTGAGAACGTCTCCGGGGGCGCCTTGGGCTTCTCCTCCGGCGGGTACGGGATCGAGACGAGGCACTCCGTGTGCTCGACGTTGGGGTGCTTCTCGATAACGTCGTACAGCGTCTGGGAGAGCTCATCCATGTCCTTGGCGGAGATGACCAGCACCGCGTCGTACCTTCCGAAGACACTGCTGGCCATCTGCACCCCTGGTATCTTCCTGGAGGCGATTATCTCGTGGGATGTGCCCGGCTTCGTCCGCAGCAGGACATAGGCTATGATGGCCAACGTCCTATCACACTTTGTGGTGGGCCAGGGCGAGCGCGGTCTCGGTGTGTATGACGTTGGGGACCTTCTCTATGACCTTGTATATCATGTCCCCGAGGCTCTCCATGTCGGGGGCCTCGACTGTGACGATGGCGTCGAACCGTCCGTAGACCGAATCCACCTGGGTCACTCCCTTGACCTTTGCTATCTTCCTGAGATACCCGATCACTTCCTCGGAGGTGCCCGCCTTCGTAACCAGAAACACGTAAGCTCTCATATCATCCTCTTGCCCTTCCCGGTCTCTTATAATCATTCGACGCGGTGACTCTCATCGCCCGAGGGACCGGCGGGCGCCTTCCGGAACGTGTAGTTCCTCACGAACAGGCTCATGACGCCCGTCGCCACCATCAGGACGATGGCGACCGCGAATATCAGGTTGAACGCGTAGGAGTCTGGGAGCTGCCCCACGATGACTGGGACGCCTCCTATGGGCACGACCAGCGGCGTCGTGTAGGTGGTCATTATCGTGGTGGCGAGGACGGGGCCTATCGCCCCTCCGACGTTCCTGAGCATCGTGTTCATCCCCAGCCCGACGGCCACGCTCTCCCTTGGCAGCGAGATCGAGATCATGTTCACGATGGGGATGATCACAGAGACCATGCCTATGAAAGACACCGTAGCGTCCAGCGTGAGGTCGGCGTTGGTCCCGCGGTGCAGGATGAACAGGACCGCCCCCAGGGTCGTGACAATGGCGCCGAAGAGCAGGACTGGCTTGGGTCCCACTCTGCTCGTCATCCTCCCGAGGAGCGGCCCGACGACGAGCATGACGATGGTGGCCGGCGCAAGCACGAGGCCGGCTGCGATGATGTCCAGACCGAGGCCGAAGGGAGCGGGCAGCTCCGCGTAGTAGATCACGGCGAAGAAGAGCAGAAACATCGCGACGCCCGAGGCGAGTCCGACCATGTTCGAGATGAAGATGTTGGGAATCCTTAGGATGTTAACGTGGATCAGGGGGCTGGTCCGCGTTCGTTCGTAGAGGAAGAAGAAGATGGTGAGAGCAGCGCCGGGGATCAGCAGGGCCATCTCCTCGTAGGAGTACCATCCGAGCGTGGGCCCCTCGGTCAGGTAGACCAGCATAAGGGTGATGCCTCCCATCAGTATAGCGGCCCCGGTGTAGTCCACCTTGGACTTCTCCCTGGTCGTGTCCCTCTTGATCACCCTCATGACCACCACGAACAGAATGATGCTGAGCACGAAGGCCGTGTGGAATGCCCATTGCCAGCCAAGGTCCTGGACGACGTAGGATCCCACGATCAGGCCGGCGGACGCGCCGATGGCGAAGGTCCCGCTGATTATGCCCTGGGCGGTGGCTACCCTTTCCTTGGGGAAGACGTCGGTGATGATCGCGAGGGCGAGGGGCATTATGGCGAACCCGACCCCCTGCACAGCTCTAGCGAGTATCAGGAAGTAGATCGTCGGGGCGAAGCCCGCCACGCCGACGCCCGCGATGTAGAAGGCCATCGCGACCAGGTACATCCTCTTCTTACCATAGGTGTCCCCGAGCTTCCCGAAGAGGGGCGAGACCGCGCTGCCCACTATCAACAGGGCGGACGTGATCCACGAAGTCACGCTAGCCGTGGAGGAGAAGTCCTTCTGGATGGTGGGGACGCCGGGGATGACCATGGTCTCCACGTAGGTGGTAAGGAGGGCGACGCTGGTAAGCGTGAGCAGCACCCTCATTGGGTGGCGCCTTTCCTCCACTACTGCGGCGTCCACAACAGGGGTCCCGTTGCCTATGGCTTGAGCCATCGGTCCTTCCCTTTCAGCCTGCCCGGAGGCTGAGTGGTAAAAAATCTTCAGTTCCCCTATGTCCTCGGCGAGAGCACCGACACGGCGCACCTCAAAATATTCAAAGGAGTGGTGTTTCAGCGGGTCTCGATGGCATCGGCCGACCCCGCGCTCATCGAGGTTGCAAGGGAAGGAATCGACGATGAGCTCACCGACTACACGCTTTACACAAGGCTCTCGGAGACCCACCACAACGGGGCGTTCGTAGAAGTCTTCAAACAACTAGCCTTGATAGAGCGCAAGCATCTCGAGTTCTGGCAGAAGTATGTACCCGACCTGCACCCAAGGCTGAACACCGGCCTGATCCGCAGGGCGCTCTTCTTCAAGAGGGTATTCGGTCTGACCTTCGCGATTCGCTACCTCGAGAGGCACGAGGCGGACTCCATCAAGAGGTACAAGGCGGTGGCTCACCTCGTACCGCCGGAAGACAAGGCGGCATTCGATGAGGTCCTAGCCGACGAGGAGGAGCACGAGACTGAACTTGCAGCCGGAATCGAGAGCTCCACAATCCGATACATTTCGTTCGTGGTGCTGGGCCTCGCAGACGCGCTGGTCGAGATAACAGGAATCCATGCAGGGTCGCTCGGGATCTACAACAAGACCGAGGTGGCAGGCCTCGCGGGCATCATCGCCGGGGGAGCGGCCTCCCTGGCCATGGCCTCGGCGGCCTACGCCCAGGCCAAGCAGGGCTTCAAGGGGTCGGCAAAGTTGTCCGCAGGCTACACGGGAGTCTCATACTTCCTCACCGCCCTGGCCCTCGCGACCCCCTACTTCCTCACGGGAAGCCAGATTGACGCCATCGGCGTCTCCCTCGTACTGGCGGTGGTGATAGTCACGTTCGCCTCCTACTACGGCTCGGTCATATCGACAAAGCCATTCCTGCGCGACTACCTCGAGCTCCTGGGAATCCTGCTCTGCGTGACGGTGGCGCTGTACGTCTTCGGCTACGTGATCAGGACGGAGACTGGAATAACGGTCTGAAGAGGGACAGCGAAGATCGGGCCGCGGCTCCGAGGGTGAGTGCGACGCGGGGTTCAGCCCGTCTGGCCCGTGCAGATCCTCTGTAGCGCGTGGCGGGTCCCTGACCTGAAGTGGGATGCGTTCCACGGTCCTAGCACCCTGTAGACTCCCTTGAAGGCCACGTCCCATTCAGCCTCGACAGACTTTGTCCGTGACTGCCACGGTCTGTCTGCCCTTGAAAGGCCCGTCCACATATTCTATCGTGAGTGTCCTGCTCTTCCCGTCCACGTTCACCTCCGCCGCGCCCTTTCCTCCGAAAGCGAAGACGACATCTGCTTTGGTCTTACCTCCCTCCTCTTTCACTCTGAACTCCCTTGTTCCGTGCCAGTATGCGGTAATCGTCTCGAGGTTCGATGCCCTGGCCCAGACCTCAACGGGGTCCCCACTGAACTCGCACCTCTCGGTGAATCTCATCGGCGAATCACTCCTCTCCTCGGCTTTATGCGTTGGGCCGGCATCCTCGCCGGCGCTCGGACAACGAGCGGGCTACCGTGAGACAGTCTTCTTGAAGTAGTCGAGAAACCTCTCCGAGTCTACTCCAAGAGCGACCTTCACGTTGGGCCTCCTGTGCATCCAGGGCCTCTCCTCAGGGACGCAGGCCCCCCGCGTGTAGGTCCCGGAAGTCTCGACGCGCACATGCATCGGCTGCAGCTCCAAAAAGGTCCGGTCGATACAAAAGCCCATCGCTAGGGGATCGTGCAAGGGGGCCCCCCGGAACCCGGAAGCGACGTACTCTCTTTGATACTTTCCAAGAACCGACTTGGCGAGCATCCCGGTCCGAGAGCCGCCTATCTCAGCAAGGCCGGCCGGCGTCACGACGACCCTGTGGGTGACGTCCAGCGGGACCAGCACCTTGGGAACCGTGGTCCCCTGCAGCACGTAGTCCGCAGCATCGGGATCCGAGTAGAAGTTGAACTCAGACTGGCTGTCCACGTTGCCGGGGACTCGAATCGCTCCGCCCATCACGATAAGTTCCTCCACCCTGTCCATGACCTTCCCATCCTTCTGAAATGCCAGTGCGATGTTGGTCAGCGGACCAGTTGCCACGATGGTCCTTACGCCGGACTCGACAGACCGCACGATGAAGCTGGCCGCGTCCTCGGATTCAGTCTTCCTCGACGAGCCACGAGGCAGCAGGGGACTATCCCCCAGGCCGTCCTTCCCGTGCACACTCCCTGCGTGCGAAGGCCGAGCCTTCAGGGGCCTGCTCGCGCCCTTGGCAACCGGGACGTCGAGGCCTAGATAATCGAGGAGCCTGCAGGCGTTGCGGGTGGTCTGATTCACTCCCACGTTGCCGGACACCGTCGTAATTCCTTCCAGGGCCACCCGCCGGGAGTTCATGGCTAGGATGAGGGCAAGGGCGTCGTCGACGCCCGGGTCGCAATCAAACACTACGCGTCTAATGTCAGGCAACTTCCAGCCCTCCCATGCTCACCGAGTGCGTTCGGCCTGACATAAATAATCACCAGGAGGAGAGAGATTGAAGTGAGCGGGGTCGTCAACAAGCTGTGGGGGTTCTGTGCCACCCTGCGGCATGATGGCATCGGGTACGGGGACTACATTGAGCAGCTGACCTATCTGCTGCTCTTGAAGATCGCCCGAGAGAAGGGCATAGACCTTCCGGCCGGGTGTGGCTGGGATTCGCTCAGGCAGAAGTCCGGGAACGACCTGCTCGACTCATATTCCGAGGTGCTGAAGACGCTCTCGACCCAAGGCGGAGTGCTAGGGGACATCTTCGCCGGCTCGCGGTCGAGGTTCCGCGAGCCTGCCAACCTGAAGAGGCTGATTGTGATGATTGACGAGACGCCGTGGTCGGCTCTCGACGTCGACATCTCGGCCGACGCCTATGAGGGACTGCTGCAAAAGTACGCGGCGGAGCAGAAAGGTGCAGGGCAGTACTTCACTCCCCGCGAGGTCATCCGCACTGTGGTTCGCTGCGTCAGACCGGACATCCGGGAAAAGGCCAGTTTCACGCTCCACGATCCGGCCGCGGGCACCGCCGGGTTCCTGGTGGGGACCTACGAGTGGATGATGGAGCAGACCGACGGGGGCGCCCTCCTGTCCCGAGGTCAGAGAGAGAGGCTCCACAGCGGAACCTTCTCCGGGGGCGAACTCGTGCAGGATGCCCGTAGGCTCGGTCTCATGAACCTCTTCCTTCACGGGCTGAGCGCCGACCTCGAATGCTCGGACAGCCTGGCCGACGAACCCCGCCAATCGAGGCGCTATGACGTCGTGCTGACCAATCCCCCGTTCGGTTCGAAGGGGTCCGGGGAAGCGCCTGATCGGGCAGATTTCGCCGTCAGGACGGCCAACAAGCAGCTGAACTTCCTCCAGCACGTGATGAGCATACTCAAACCCGGAGGGAGGGCCGCCGTGGTGCTCCCGGACAACGTGCTGTTCGCTGAGACCGCCGGGAGGGTGATGAAGGTCCTGACGACAAGGTGCGAACTCCACACTCTCCTGAGGCTGCCGAACGGTACCTTCACTCCGTATTCGTCGGGAGTGAAGGCAAACGTCCTGTTCTTCCGCAAGGGCCTTCCGACCAAGGAGACTTGGGTGTACGACCTGAGGACCGGAGCGGAGAAGGTGACGATAGGACGTCCACTGACGGCTGCCCATTTCAGAGATTTCGAAGAGTGCTACAGCTCGAAGCCACGGGAGGAGACGGCGCGTTTTCGGAGATTCACAATCGAGCAGATAAGGGAGCGGGACTTCGATCTGAACATCGTGTGGCTAAAGGGTACACTGAATGACGACCGCGACGAGCCGTCCGAACCAACCGAGCTGGTGAGCGAGGTTCTGGCCCACCTGCAGACTGCCGTCGACTCTCTCAACGAACTCTCCCGAAGACTGGGAGGAGAAGATGTTCCGGAGATTGGAGGATAGCCCTCTCCCCCCTGGATGGTTCTGGACCGACCTCGGCTCGATGACCTCCGAGGCGCAACCAGGATTCAAGTGCGGGAAAAGGGACAGGAATGGATTCGTCCAGCTTCGGGCGAACAACATCGGTTTGAGGGGGGTTGTGGTCCGAGATTCTGTACTGCGGATTCCACGCAGCCTGACCAGTATCACAAGGTACAGACTGCAGAAAGGCGACATCCTGTTCAACAACACGAACACTCCGAAACTCGTCGGCAAGACCGCCCTCTTCACCGGCGAGACGACAGACTGCGTCTACAGCAACCACATCACCAGGCTGCGCGTCATCGAAGGCCTGGCCGAGCCTAGCTGGTTGGCCTGGTTTCTTGTTCTCCAGCAACAGGTCGGAACGTTCGAGATGATCTGCCACCAGTCTGTGAGCCAAGCGTCCGTCAGCGGGTCCGACCTGCTCAGACTGCAGGTGCCGTTGCCTCCGTCTGCCGAGCAACTCCGGATTGCGGCAAGAATTGGAGAGCTTCTTGGCGAGCTCGGGACAGCAAGACAGGCCTTGGAGGAAGCCCGCACTACGATGGAAGAAGTCCGGTGTTCACTCATGGTCGCCGCGTGCAGGGGGGCTTTGACGGACCGTGATTTGCGCCAGGTCCCCCCCGGAAGGATTCTGGAGAGAGTCAGAGACGAGCGCCAGAAGAGACGGGCTGAAGGTGGTCGTCGTGGAGGTGGCCTGTCCAGCGACGAGGCAGACGGGCTCCTCCCGATTGACGGAGAGGCTGTCCGGGAGGTTCCAGATTCGTGGCCGATGGTTAGACTCGGTGCGCTTGTGGAGTCTGAGAAGAGGAAGGGCCATGAAGAGTCACGACGGACCGGGTGACATACCAGTCTATGGAGGAAACGGTTGTGTGGGAAGACAGTCTGAACGCCTCGTAGAAGACCCCACGCTGGTGATAGGACGAGTGGGGTCAAGCTGCGGCAACATACATCTTACGTCCGGGCCTGCCTGGATTACGGACAACGCCCTCTTCGCAAGCTGGGTGAATCCGGCGATATCTTTGGAATATCTTGCTCTCTTCCTGGAACAGCGACACATCAATGAACTGTCCGGCGGAACGGGTCAGCCCTACGTCAACAAGGAGCTTCTGTCCCACTTGCCGATACCAGTTCCCTCGCTCACGGAGCAGAAGCGGATAGTCCGGAAGACCAACCAGCTCCTAGCGGTCTCAAAAAGGGTCGAAGACGCTATAGGCAGGGGAATCGGGCAGTCTTCTGGGTTGGAAAGCGCCATCCTGACGAAAGCGTTTCGGGGGCAGCTGGTTCCTCAAGACCCGAATGAAGAGCCTGCGTCAGCGCTCCTGGAGAGACTGGGCGCAGAACGGACCAATCAAACACAGATGGGGGAGATGAGCCATGGGCGCAAGTAAACCCGTCGTGGTGAATGTGGTTGCGACAGCAGACCTGAATCAATGCATCGTCTTGGCGGACGCAGGCAGGCTGCCTAACTACTCGTACAACCCTGAGGTCTACCACTGTGTGTACGCCAAGTCGTCGAAGATGCATGCAAAGGTCTCGATATTCGCGTCGGGGAAGCTGATCAGCATCGGAACGAAGAGCGAGAAGCATGCCAAAGAGGACCTGAATCTCGTTGCCGAGAGTCTCGCAGAAGCTGGCGTGGTGGGGCACCGAAGGCTTGTCGTTCAAACGCAGAACATTGTCGCTTCGACGAAACTCGACGCTCCGCTTGAAATGATGCGGGTCGTCACCGAGATACCCCGGGTTATCTACGAACCAGAGCAGTTCCCCGGGGCGATATATCGCGGACCGGTGGGTGTGACCATGACCCTGTTCGCGTCGGGGAAGGTAATCATCGCTGGGGCGACGAACATGCGCCAACTCAGACTCGCAGCGCTTGAACTGGAACGCATTGCCAGCATAACCCGTAAAGATTGAAGCGAAGCGTCAAAACTGCTGAGCCACTCGCCCTGCGGCTGTCCCAGCAGGACCACGAGTCCCATTAGAGCATCGTCGACCCTCGCCATCGAGCCCACCTTACCGCCCCGACTTGGGAAGACCTAAATTCACTGAATGACGACAATAGAAGGACTTGACCTCTGGGGACGCCCCAGATTTGGAAGCACGACAGATTCTGACGGTTCTGAAATCCGACCTTCCCGGACGCTGGGATGGCAAGTCATCGGTTCAAGAACTCAGAGGAGCGGACTATAACTGGAAGCAGATGGAATGGATTGGCTGGTACTTTGAATTCAAGGCGTACAAATTGCTGAAGACGAAGTGTGGAGGTGACCGGGGTCCCAAGTACGGAAGGACACAGTTTGATTATAGGCTCAAGAATGTCTGGGATTTCAAAGCCCACCCCACCAACGGGTCCAGCACATCCTCTATCATCATAAATGACAAGGAGGCCGTAGACCGGTGCATCGCTCAGTATGGTGGCCTGGGAGTGGTCATCGCCATCGGCGCCGCCGATTACGACACTGACGGTGGTTTCAAAGCGTGGCACGACGGCTTGAAGGGCGGCATCAGCGACTATGAGAGAGCCCGAAAGGCAAGGAGTGCCCCATCCAGGATTAGGAAGATCGCATTCAACTTACTGGAGTACCTCTTCCTCTGGCTCGAAGGCGAAACCATCAGGGATGGATTGCGCGGTGGGTGGATTAGTCTGTTCCAGCAAGGGATGAGAAATGCTGACGGCTCTCCTCGGCGGGCAAAGTACCAAGTCAACTTGGATCGGGTCCCGACGTCAGCCGTAATACTCAAGGGCAATCCATAGCAGAGATTCTGTCGCGTCCGTCCCAGACAGAATCGTCCCCCCAGCGGGGGCCAGACCCACTTCACTACCGTAGGGGTTCTTTAATAATGGCGACGGGTCTCTTGTGAAGTTAAGATTCCGGGAGTGACAATAGACGTGGAGCCAAAGCGGCAACGGAAGAACAAGTACATCCCAAACCTCGCCGCGTCGCGTTTCAAGCCCACCGAGGACTGGTCAGTGGACAAGGCGAGGACCAGGTACGCTGAGGCCGCGTTCCCCTTCAAGGTCGACAGGGTCCTCTACGAAGACTGCGTCAAGGGGATGGAGAGACTTCCCACGGAATCGATGGACGTCGTGGTCGCCGATCCTCCGTTCGGCCTTGGGTTCACCGGCAAGGAATCGATTTACAATCGTGACGGGAGATTCGTGAAGGAGGGCTACCAAGAGGCCGCAAAGGCCAAGGAGTACGAGAACTTCTCCGTGAGGTGGCTCAAGGCTGCCACACGCGTCATGAAGAAGAGCGGCTCGGCATGGATCTTCAGCGGATGGACGCACATCGGAGAAGTCCTGAACGCCATCAACGAGACCGACCTGACGGTCACCAACCACATCATATGGAGATACCAGTTCGGGGTCTTCACAATGCGCAAGTTCGTGACCAGTCACTATCATCTCATTTTTGCGACGAAGGACCCGAATTACTACTTCAACAAGATAATGCATTACCCGCAGGATGTCTGGGACATCAAACGAACCTACCGGCGGGGAGAGGTGAAGAATGGAACGAAGCTGCCTGAGGAGCTTGTGGGGAGGTGCATCGAGTTCACCAGTCGCCCCGGTGATCTGGTTCTCGATCCGTTCATGGGAAACGGGACGACCGCGGTTGCGTCGTTGGGAACCTTCAGGCACTACCTGGGGTTCGAGATGAATCCGGGGATGAAGGAGGTAATAGACCGTAACGTCTCGCTGACAAGACCTGGTTCGATGTACATTCCATATTCAGAGCGCGAAGACGAAATGGTCACGAGAGCGAAAAAGCGCTACGCGTCCAACAACAACGCCGGGCTGATGGACCTCACGAAGTTTTCGTAGTCTCCCCAAGCACTTGCCGACTGTATCTCACCGGGGCTCTTCCCAGCATTGTTGGCAGTCGTCGCTGTCTCAGGTGGGGGGGGCCGCGCTTTGTCACGAATTCGCAGGTCCCGTCCGCGTTCTTTTTGACGTACCCCCAGTTCCTGAACTTGCGCAGCCTGTCGCTGTCGTAGGAGTGAAGTGAGTATTCTGGATACTTCTTCAGGGCAAGTTCGCTAATCTGTCTGCTGGTGGCGCGACCTCCCAGCTCGTTCAGAAGCTCGTAGACGGTTCGCTGTTTCATCGTCCCCTCCTAATTCCGACGCTCTTCAAAGTTGATTTGAGGTTTGGGATGACTTCTCCTGGAAATTCAGGTCAGGAAGTACCGCTCGGGAAGGCAGGTCGACCTGTGATTCCTTCAGGACCTCAGTTCCCTTGGCATGTGTGTCCTGTCCCGACCGGAAAGCTCGCGCTCCTCCCCTCACAGGATGCCCTTCAGGGCTCTGAGGTGCTCAGTGGTGATGCCCTCCTCCCACGACCAGAGGAAGAAGTCGTCAAATCCCTCGTTTGACAGAGACTTCAATCTTCTTCCTGAGGCTAATCCTGTCGTTGTTACTCTCCCAGATGTAGGGCTGGATGGGAATCTTGCCGACCAGGCTCTTTAGGTACTTCATCTGACGCGCTATCATGGAGTGGTCGAACACGTTCGAGTAGAGGAGCATGTCCCTGAGCTCCCCGTAGGGCTGGTAGGGCGAGTATCTCTTCGGACCAGGTCCAATGTCAAATGCATCCCGAATCTGCTGAAGCAGCGCGCCCGTGTCAAGACCGCTCCGAGAGGCGACCTCCTGGGCGAACAGCGGGATCACCGACCCGGGCAGATAGTCGGGAAACTTTGGGATCATCAGGTCCAGGTCGAAGGAGAGGGCGAGGAAGTCCGTCCCCAACAGAGGGCTTAGCGACGGAAGCTGGAAATCCAAACCGAACCGCAGCTTCGGGTTGCACTCCCTGGCGACTTCCCGTCCTGCGGCTAGCAGCGAGCGGGTGTACCTGACCATGGACTCCATCCTGAAGTTGAGCCACTCCGCGAGGTGAGGCCTCCTGAGGAAGAAGTTGACCACATCGTCCGCGTTGAAGACCGGCGGCGCGCCCTGTTTACCTAGTGATGACCCTCGACCCAAGGTTGCCAGGAGCAGTTTCGCCTCGTTCTCCATCCTCAGGAAGTCGAGGCCCTTCTCCAGCGCGGTCTCCTCGCACGACTTGCAGAAGCATGTGAACATGCTCTCCAGGTCGACCCTGGGGTATGCCCAGAGGAACATGTGCGGGTACTCGAGGTGGTCCAGGGTCATTATGTCCATGTCGGGCCACGCCCGGACCAGCTCCCGCATCACGAAGTCCCCGTGCCGTATCACCTCGGGGTCGTTCGGACACCCGTAGACGGTGAAGTCGCGGGGTCCAGCCAGGTGCCTCCCCGAGACATCCACGAGGGACGAATCCCCCAGCGTGTTGGTCCCGAGCCACAGGGGCACGGAATTGCACGTTATCTTGAACCCCCTCGATTTTGCATCGCCCATGAACTTCAGGGCGGCCTTGAACTCATCCCTCTTGACCACGGGGAGGTCGAGGTCGAGCCCCCTGTTCGACGGAAGGACCCTCGAAGCAGGCCTCTTGGCAGAGCTGTAGGACGCCTTCTCGATGCCAGAGAAGGAGTCGAGCAGCTCGATGCCGTCGACCTTCGTGTAGCTGGAAAGGTCGTCTAGGAGCCTCTCTGATTCGCCGAGTGCCACCGACCATGGGACGAAGACTGATCTCAAGCCTTGTGATTCCTTGGCTTCACGGGTCTGGCGAAGTACCTTCGTAAGTCTTCCTCAGGCCCAAAGTGTCAGACCCTTCTCGTCGTCCTCATCACCCTGACGCCCTTGGAGGCCAGCTCCGACAGGAGCCGCCTCACAGCCTCCCCTCCCAGCGCGGTCTCCGGAGGGAGTACGCCCGTGCCGCCTATCTCGCCCCTGCCGAGCATCCTCGCAACTATGGCGGTAGTGAAACCCGTAGTGCGGCCCATGGATGTGACCCCGTTGGCATCGTCGTAGTAATCGACCAGCTCGAAGGTGACTTTGAACCTCTCCCCGCCGCGCTCACCCAGGGTCACGACTCTCATGACCGTGAGGTCCTTCGGGTCGCCCTTGGTCAGGAGCCTCTGCAGGACCGCCCCTGAGACGTCGACGGGCGCCACCGACTTGTCGTCCACCCGCACGGCCTCGCTACTGAAGAAGCCCGCTTCGAGCAGGAACCTTATCCTCTCGGCGTGCCCAGGGTATCTCAGTGTCCTCTCGTCCAGCTGCTTCAGCCCGCTCAGCGTGTACAGGGAAGACCCGAGCCCATCTGTGTAGAACGCCTCCAGGGTGCCTATCGGACGGCGGAACCTCACCCGCTCCACCTCTTTGAAGGGCTCGATGGACCTCACCTTGCCGTCTCTGACGACCCTGGCGCTCAGGTACTCTCGGATTAGCCCCTTGACCGAGAACACCAGCCGGTACGAAAGGGGAGGTTCGGGCTTCTGGGGAAGGCCGCCGACGTAGATGTGGCCCTCCTCGGCCCGGGCCATGGATACTGGCGCCCTCCGCCACAAGGATGTTGGAGAGGCCTGGTGCGACGCCGCATCCTGGAATCAGGACGGCCCCGTGCGCCCTCGCCCGCCTGTCGAGGGCCATCTGCTCGTCCTCAAAGGCGGTGTTCACGAGCCTGGCCCCGCAGTCGACGGCCGCAAGGTCCACCGGATGGACCGCCCCGTGGGGAAGCGCGCTGACAGCGACGTCGCTCCCCTTCAGGAAGCGCTCGACAAGAGGCCTGTCGGAGACGTCGATCTTCCTCGTGGTGCCCTTCTCGCCGACCAACTTCTTCACGGCGCCGAGCCTTCTCTCGCTTATGTCGGCCACTCTGATCTCGTCCACGTCGCTGGACCGGGCAAGGTCCCACGCGATGACAGAGCCCATCATCCCTGCCCCGATGACCGCTATGTTCATCGCCGCCGTGAGAGCCCGTTCTTCATTTAACGATTTGATTCGTGTTAAGTTGCAGGGACCTCAAGAGGGTATTTAGCCGCCGAGAAAGCGCGCTCCGGCATGAAGGGTGAGTTCAGCAGGTCCACATTCAGCGCGAGGATGCGCTACGGCAGCGTTTCGATGCAGCAGGGGCACGTACAGCTCGACACAGACTGGAACGAGAAGTCGGAACTTCAGCCTCCACCCAGGCCTCGTCTACCTGGACGTCTGGGAAAGGGACGTGCGGGGGATCGGGGACAACTCGCTCCGTAGTGCCGCAAGCGGCGGGCCGGACAGTGGTTCCAGAGACGGAGCTCCCGGGTCAGACGACCATGGGATGCGCATGATTAGGGAAGTGGCGCAGGATGGTCGGATCTCCGCAACGCTTCACGCGGCACTGGGCCGAGCGTCCGCGCGCCCAGGAGAGCGATTCGTCCTCCCGGAGCTCGAGGTCAGCGTTGAGGGGTTCCCCTGGAAGAAGGTCGGCTCGTTCACGGGAAGCGGACCGCGAGACTGCGTCTATGTTGTGATGGAGGAAGGTGACCGCACGCTCATCGCCTTTGGCGATGGGAAGAACGGTGCCCGGCCAGCGGCAGGCTCGAGGATCGTGGCCAGCTACAGGTTCGGGTTCGGAGGGAACTTACCAGACCCTCACGGACACCGAAAGTCGGGCACGCCAGGAAGGAAATAGCCGACCTCTGCCCACTGGGCTCGTGCCTCTTGGCCAAGGCTTCCTGTGCCAGCAATAGTGGTTGGAAGATCCTTTTGGAACGGGCGCTAGATGGACCGCGTCGCTCGAATTTGCCCCCCGAGGAACGACCGAAGATGTCTTCGGGGCTACTGTCCCCACGCGGTGTAGAGCTGGTCTATGCTGGTCTGGAAGGTGAGCGCGAAGTTGTTCACAGCCTCGCTGGCCGCCCTCACCTTCTCCTTCTGGCCGACCCACTGGGTCAAAGAATCTGTCATGCTGCTTAGGATCTTGTCGCCCTGGATGTCCTTGCTGAACTGGAAGAACATGTACGGCGCGCCGGACGACGGGCTCGGACCATCCGCCTTCGCCGTGCCCGACCCGATCGCCACGTTCTTCGTCAGAAAGAGCGTCTGAAGATAGGACACATCGCCGTGGGTCTTGGCTCCCTCCCAGTCGAGGGCAACCTCCGCCGCCCTGTAGGCGTCGTGGACGGTCTTCTGCTGAGCCGTGGAAGACAGTAGAATCAGCCCCCCAGCTTCCAGGACGAACTTCATCCTGTACCCGTAGTAGACCATGGTGTAGTAGAGGAGGGTCTGGATGTCCTCCGGGGCCACGACGTCGCTCTTCGTCAGGCTTTCGAGTTTCCCGTGCAGTATCTGGGCGGAGTTTATCCAGGGACTGTAGTACTTCTGGACTATCGGGGAGATCATCGTCACCTTCGCGTTGACATTGCTCGTCGTCTGCTGGAAGTACGCCGAGACCTCCTTGTAGACAGCAGAGAATATCGTCCCGACCGCCGTGAGTACCCCCCCGGCAATCGCCGCCTGGATGGCCGCGGGTGTTGTCCCGGTGACCGTCCTGTCGAGCAAGAAGATCGCCAAAGAAGGCGGCACCACGCCCAGTACCACGAGGATAATCAGCCTGGTCCTGCGAGTCATCCCCATCTTCCCACGCGTCGCTGATTGGTTGCCTCGATAATAAGGAGTCTGCAGGACCGCGCCACCCCCGGGCGAAAGCCGCCGCCTGCCGTTCGGCCTGCGTCTACTTGGGCGGCATGCTCGTCCTCGCTTCCTTGCCACGGAGTATCGAAAGCAGGAGGGCAATCGCGAGAATCGCGATGGAGGCCGTCAGTGCCGAATGCATCCCCTGTACGAACGCCGCAGAGAGCTGCTGTGATATGCCGCCGGCGCCGAGGAAGATGGCGAAGGCCGTCTGGCGGGGGATGGAGAGGGAAGCAATCAGCAGCGCCATCGCGAAGCTGCAGACCATCCCTATGTTGGCGAAGGTCCGGAGCAGGCCAGAGGCGACCCCGTAGGCGTTCCGCGGCGCGCTGGCCATCACGGCGCTGTTGTTGGCAGGGAAGAATGTGCTCGAGCCCACCCCTGTCACTACAGAGGCGAGGATCACCACCTCAATCGGCGTGCCGAGCGAGAGCGTTGAGTAGACAAGGACGCCGAGCATCTGCAGCCCCAGCCCGATCGACGCGATGGTTCGGGCGCCGTACCTGTCAGCGAACCGCCCTGCGAAGGGCGCGATGATGGCACCCAGGACATAGCCCGGGACGAGGAGAAGTGACGCGTTGAATGGAGAGAGGCCCCGGGGTCCTTGAAGGTACATTATGACCAGAAAGAGCACGGAGAAGCTTGCCAGCCCCTGAAAGAAGGCAGCAAGGATGGAAGCGGTGAGCACCCGTTGGCGAAGGAGCCCAAGGTCGAGCAGGGGAGAGGTCGCGCGCCTGTCAAACAGGATGAAGGCCATCAATGTCGCGAGGCCGGCGGCGAGCTCAGCACCATAGGTCGGCGACCATCCCGACCCGGTGATGTTCGTGAGGCCGAGCAGAACCAGCAGGAGACCGGCGCCCAGGAGCCCCATCCCGGGAAGATCGACCCTCGCCTTCACCCTCGGGGTTCTGTCCTTCAGGACAAAGTACCCTGCCGTGGTTGCGACAAGCCCTATGGGGAGATTGATGAAGAAGATGTAGCGCCAGTTCAGGAACGTGACGAACACACCCCCGACCAGTATCCCGAGGATCGCGCCGACCGACCACCCGACCCCCGTGAAACCATAGGCCTTCCCGCGCTCGTTCGCCGGGAACGTGTCCGCAATCACCGCGCCGCTGTTGGAGGACAAGAGCGCCCCGCCCACACCCTGCAGGACGCGACATGCGATGAGTTCCGGGCCCGTCGCGGAGATCCCGGAGAGAAGCGAGCCGAAGGTGAACACTGCGAAACCGAGATTGTACATCCGCGCCCTCCCATACATGTCGCCGAGCCTCCCGACTTGGGTGCCGAGGATGGTGATCACCAGGAGGTAGGACATTATCACCCAGATCATGCTGGCGATGTCGGAATGGAGGTCCTTGATCATCACCGGCAGGCCTAGCACCACCGCGGTCGTGTCGATGGCGCTCATCATCACGCCCGTCATCAGGATTGCAAGGACCGCGGCGCGATAGCGGCCTTCGGACCCAGGCTTCGACGACTCGGGCACTCCGTCAGCTACTCCTGATGCAGGTTTCCTGTCCCTTTCGGGACGTAGTCGAAGAACCTCTCGACGGTCTCACCCGAGGTCCATTCGGCCCGAATCCTGGTCTTCTTTTCGACCCTGCGCATCTCTGACAGTAGCTGGCGGTTCAGGTCTCGGGCACTCTCTCCCTCGAACTCTCCCCTCATCTCGAATCCCCCTACGATCGGCTTCACCTCGCCCCGTTCTCCCACGGCCCGCTCAAGGATTGGCTTGATCGCTGAAGGTTTGTCGCTGCTTACGCGGGCGACCACTCTGAACCTTCTGTGAGTCGGTGCCATCGGCCCCGATGCGAACGCGGTTCTATTAATACGTGGAAGCACTTCGTCAATCCGCCCCGGTTCAGGGCGAAGCACGAAGGTCTTCGGGTCTCATGGGCGTCCGGCGAATCCGTCTTCCGAGGATACCCTCCAGGGACCTGACCAGCGCCGGGGGAACCCCTGTCGTGGAGGCTTCGCCGACCCCCTTGACTCTCTGGGGTTGTGAGGTGGTCTGCCTCGCCAGTCTCACGGTCACAGGGGTCATCGCGGAGGCGTGGACCAGCCCGGAATCTCCCAGTCCTCCGACAAGTGGTTGGCCTTCGTCGCTGTACTCCGCTGTCTCGTAGAGCACCTGCCCGATACCCTGTGCCGAACCACCGATTATCTGGCCCTCCACCATGTAGGGGTTGAGCGCCCTTCCGACGTCGTAGTAGGCAAGGCACTGTTCGACCCTCGCCTCCCCCGTCTCCCTGTCAAGGGAGGCCCTAACCAGGTTGGCCCCGAAGGAGTTGGCCTGCTCGTTCTCGCGGTGGAAGACAGTGACATCGAACTCGTGCTTCAGGAGCTCCCCCTGGACGAGACCGCCCAGCTTGCCCCTCGCCTCCTCCTTTATCCTCGAAGCAGCCTCGACGAGGGCGCCTGTCGCGACGATGGCTGTCCTGCTGCCCCAGGTGCCTATCCCCTGGTCAAGCTCGTCAGTGTCGCCGGGTTCCAACTCTATGACTTCCTTCGGTATGCCGAGCTCCTCGCTGAGAATCACCCTCGCCATGACCTCGAAGTCCTGGCCTCCCTCGCTCCCTCCCAGCCAGACCCGCACCTTCCCTCCCCTGATTGCAATCCTGCATGACTCGCCCGGCTGCACCGCTGATGTCAGCACGAAACTGGAGAAGCCAAACCCCTTCTTTCTCCTCTCTGCGTATCCGAGCTCGCTGACAGCGGTCGTCAGGAAGGGCTCGAACGCCTCTATCTTCAGCCCCAGCGGGGAGACCAACGGGTTCGGGCTTGCGTTCCTCAACCTGACCTCAACCGGATCCATCTTCAGTTCGTCCGCCACCATGTCCATCATCCTCTCGTAGAAGAATGCGGACTCGGGCCTTCCCTGCCCCCTGTACGGGCCGTAGGGCGCCTTGTTCGTGTAGACCGACGTGGCGGTCACGAAGGCCTTTCCAATCGCGTAGGGGCCGGTTATCTGGTTGGCCATGAACCTCGGAGCAAAGACGGCGATGCCGAGGGCGAACGCCCCGCTGTCTATGAGCACGTCGGCCTTTACCCCGAGGACTCGGCCGTCCCGCTCCGCGAAGAACTTCACTCTGCCCCTCGCCCCTCTGCCCTGGCCTGCCACCTGGAGGTGCTCCGACCTTGTCTCTACCCACTTCACCGGCCGGCCCGTCTTCATCGAGACGTAGCTTGCGACCGCGTACTCCGGATAGAGGCCGCTCTTCAACCCGAAGGCTCCGCCCGTGTCCATCTGGACGACCCTCACCTTCTCCTTCGGCAGCTGTACTGCGCTGCAGATCCCGCTCTTCCAGGTGTGCACCGACTGAGTCGAGGCCCAGATGGTGAGCCTCGAGCCGTCGTAATGGGCGACCAGTCCTCGCGGCTCCATGGAGTTGGGGCATATCCTCTCGTTGACGAACTCGTCCTCCAGGACGACAGGAGCGTCATCGCCGAAGTCCTGACCGAGCTGGACCCTGTTCACGACATTCGACTTGGTGCCCGGGTGAATGGGCTCGAAGGTGAACGCTTCCTCGGGGTCGACCAGGGGCTTGAGGGGGTCGTAGTCCACCTGCACCTCTTCAGCCCGGTCCTCGGCCCTGTATGGGTCCTCGTCGAAGACTGCGGCCACAGGCTGACCCACGAAGCTCACGTAGTCGGAGGCGAGCGCTGGATAGGGCGCGGTGGGAGGCCCGCCTCCCCAGGCACCCTCGCCGACGGCGGTCAGGTTCGCCTTGAACTCTGTACCTCTTATTCCTCCTCTCACCTTGATGATGCGTGCCCTCGCGTATGGGCTCCTGACCAGTTTCAGGTACAGCATCCCATCGAGGTGAAGGTCATCGATGTACCTCCCTCTGCCTAGAACCAATCGGAGCGTGTCTCTCGGGGCCGGCATACTTCTCAAGACAGAGGGCTTGGGATCAGGGGTCGTTCTCTTGCTCAAGGCCGATTTGTCGTCGGGGCGCACCTCTAATTAAACAGGAACACGATTCTTCAGGACGAGATATGGCAGGCACTGCCCGTAATGAGGGTCGGGGAAGACAGTCCTGGTGTAGAGGACCGCGAGTCGTCCTCTCCGAGGACCCTTCTCAGGTCTGATTCTCATGCGCCCTGGTTGCTCCCGCTTTGGGGACGGTCGAGCGCGACCGCGACCTCCTGACCGAGAACTCGGCGATGACAAGGTTCAGGATCAGGAAGCCCCCGGAAAGAATCTTGTGGACGCTGCCGCTCCAGGTCCAGTATCCTACTGCAAAGAGAGGCAGGTACTCTACGAAGAAGAGAGCGAAGAATATCGGCGCTGCGACGGTTAGGTACAGGTTAGCGTCGGACCTCGGTGGTCGCTGTGGTCTCAATCCCTCTCCCTCGGAGGTGCTGGCCAATCCTCCCACGGGAGGAGCGTCCGAGATATAACCAGGACGATGACTGTGAAAGAACGAGGGTTCCTCCGGCCGTCGCGGCTGAATGGCTGTGGACTGTGACTCTAGTCGGCCGGGGTACCGCCCCTTGCTTCGGCGACCATCTCGATCTTGACGAAAATTCCGTTCTCCAGCCCGGCCTGGACGACCGTCCTCGCCGGAGGGCTCTTGCCAAAGAACTCGTTCCATATTGGGTCCAGGTACTGCTCACAGTCCGGCATGTACGATAGGTATATTGTCGCCTTCACGACCGTGTCGAAGCCTGCCCCAGCGTCTGCCAGAGTCGCCTGCAGTTTCCTCATTATGTCCCTGATCTGCATGGGCACGTCCCCCGGCTTTCCCGTCACGCCTCCGGTGTAGACCGTTCTACCGATCTTCCTGAAGTCTGCTACCTTCGGCTGATTCAACTCGCCTTCACTCTGCCAATTGCTCTTCTAAAGTGTATGTGTATGCTCCAGATTCAGCAGGCGGTTGAAGTCCCGTGGTTACGCAACGCCGATCTCTCCCCTCAGGCGAAGCTTATCTCTCGGATAGAGAGATGGCTTGTCACTTGAAGGAAAGGGAGAAGGGAAGATACGCTTTCGTCGTCCAGAAGCACAAGGCAACCTCACTCCACTATGATTTCCGTCTCGAAATAGGCGGCGTGATGCGCTCATGGTCTATCCCGAAGGGGCCGTCACTCGACAGCGGCGTGAAGCGGCTCGCGATGCCCACCGGAGACCACGAGCTTGAGTATCGGCACTTCGAAGGCGTCCTCCCGCCTGGCTATGGTGCAGGGCCCGTGATGATCTGGGACGAGGGGACCTACAACCCAGAGGTCGAGGTGAGCAAAGGGGTGAGAAGGGAAATCACGGAGGAGAAGGAGGCGGAGGAGGTCGTCGGCGAGGGCCTGAAGGAAGGGAACATCAAGTTCACCCTCTACGGGAAGAAGCTGCACGGCTCCTTCGCCCTCGTCCGGACCAAGGGATTCGGGGGCAGGGAGTCATGGTTGCTGATCAAGCACAAAGACCAGTATTCGAAGCCGGGCTTTGACGCCAAGGACTATGATTTCTCAGCCGTCAGCGAGCGTACCATCGCTCAGATTGCAGACGCGAAGCAGTCCGAGATTCGCTCGTTCACATAGGAGTTCTCTGTCGGAGGTAGGTCAATCCCATGGCGCCGAACAAACAGCCCCTGGTGAGATGTCATAAGCCCAGGTCGGGACAGGGACCTGGAACCCCTCGAGCCACAGGCGACGAGTCGGACCCGGAGAGATGCGCCTTGTCCGTCCAGCTACGAATGGCCAAAGGGCTTCGGTTTGATGCGCCCTGTCGGAATCAGAAGACGTGGACAACGGCCAGATAGACCAGGCTGGCCACAGCCGCGGAGGCCGGAATGGTGATCAGCCACGCCCAGGCTATCCTCCTGGCTACCCCCCACCTTACCGCGGAGAGCCGCTTTGTCGCGCCGACTCCCATTATCGATCCGCTCACGCAGTGAGTAGTGCTCACAGGAATGCCCAGCAGCGAAGAGCTCATGATGACCGCGGCCGCGGTAGTCTCAGCCGCGAATCCGTGCACGGGGTCAAGCTTGGTAATCTTGAAACCCATCGTCTTCACTATTCTCCATCCACCGAACAGAGTTCCGAGGGCGATTGCGGAGTTGGCCATGATTGCCACCCAGATGGGCACGCTGAACCTCGACAGGTTGCCGGTCGAGACGAGCAGCGCTGTGACAACTCCCATCGTCTTCTGAGCGTCGTTGCTACCGTGACTCAGGCTCACGAGGCTCGAAGAGGCGATCTGGAGCCTCCTGAAGTATCCGTTGATGAGCTGGGCGGAGTATCGACGAAAGGCCCTGAACAGCATGGTCATGAGGAAGAATGCAAGGACAAACCCTATCACAGGGGATGCCACCAGGAAGACAAGCGTCTTGCTGAGGCTCGCGATGACCAAGACGTGTGTGCCGGCCTCGGTCACCCCTGCTCCGATGAGCCCTCCTATCAGTGCATGCGAGGAGCTCGTTGGCAGGCCGAAAAACCAAGTGATTACGTCCCAGACGATGGCCCCCACCAGGGCGCCAAGGATGACGTCAGCGTTTATGGCGCTTGGAGCAATTATCCCTGAGCCGATCGTACTTGCAACTGCGAATCCGAAGATCAGAAACGCCACAAAATTGAAGGTCGCGGCAAGGCTGACCGCAGCAAGGGGAGATAGCGCCCTCGTGGACACCACCGTCGTGATTGAGTTCGCCGCGTCATGGAATCCATTGAAGAAGTCAAAGGCGTACGCGACTCCAATTATCCCAATCACCAGTGGCGCGAACATGGAGAGGACCCGAATCCTACGTATACCGCCGCACTATGTCTCTCAGTTCTTGACTGACATCCTCGCACTTGTCCGTCGCCGTCTCCAGCTCCTCATAGATCTCCTTCAGTTTCATGATTTGGATCACGTCACTGCCCTTGAACAGCTGCGCGACGCTGTCGTTGAGGATGACATCCGCCTCGTTCTCCAGAGTGTCGACCGCAATGCACCTCTTGTCAATCTCCTTCCTGTCGCGATCCCTCATCGCGACAAACGCAACGTGAATCTCGGCAACCGAGCGGGCGACTATGCTCGCGAGCTGCTTCATCGCATCGGTTGATTCCTTTATCTCGTACAACATGATCCTGTTTGCAGCCGAATCCATGAAGTCGAGCACGTCATCGTAGAGCGATGCGAGCTTCGTGATGTCGTCTTGGTCAATCGGCGTCACGAATGTGGCGTTGACCTTCTCATAGATCTGATGAACTATCTCGTCTCCTCTGTGTTCAATCGCCTTCAACTCTGCCCTTCTATTGTCCAGTCCGTCGCAATCAGTAATCATCTCCTCCAGCACTTTGGCCCCGCTTGCCACGTTGTTCGATTCCTCTTCCAGCAAGTCAAAGAATATCTTGTCCTCCGGAACCAGCCAGCTCCTGAACCCCAATTCGGGTCGCTCTGGGGGCCCTGCCAAGGTCTAATATTGATATTGTAAATGGAGATTCGGCCGCGCTTCCTAGCGCTGCGGGCTTCCCATGCACATAGAGACGCTCCCCCCGGGCCCTCACAGGGTCAGATTGGCCCGTGGTAGCGCCGGCTTGGTGGAGGGGAGTTGGCCTTTTGCTAGAAATGAAATCACCCGTCCCCTAATATGAAGAGCAACACGCGTGAAGTGCGACTATCATTGACAATGACGGCTCTAGAGAAGGTTCCCAGCGCAAGCGAGAGCACCAGTCCAGAGACGCGTAGAGCTTTCACGCGGATAATAGCCGTGGCAAACCAAAAGGGAGGTGTCGGAAAGACCGACCTCACCGTCAACCTGTCTTGCCAGCTTGCAGCTGCCGGGAAGAGGGTCCTGCTCATCGACATGGACCCCCAGGCGAACGCCACTGACTACCTCGTGGGCCCAGACACTCCGGTCGCGAAGACCATGGCAGACCTGCTGCTTGAGGACGGCGTTTCGCTCGGCGACGTGCTGCTCAGACATTGCAGGGAGAATCTTGACGTCGCCCCGGGCAGCGGTGACCTCAGCGCGTGCCAGATTCGACTCGCGAACGACATCAACATGCAGTTCAAGCTGAAGAAGAAGCTGAAGGAGCTAAAGGAGAACGGAGAATACGACTTTGTCGTAATCGACACTCCCCCTTCACTCGGCATACTCACCGTCAACGCCCTCACTGCGGCGAACCAAGTCCTGATTCCCGTCCAGACACAGTACTTCGCTATGGAAGGAGTGGTCCAGCTGCTCGAGACCGTCCGGAAGATCAAGGAGGACATTAACCCGGGACTCGAAGTCCTAGGGGCGGTCCTTACCCTGTACGACAGGAGGACACTGCTCTCCAGGGAAGTCGAGGCGAAGGTTCGGAACGGTTTCATCGACGGGACTGTGTTCTCGACGGTCATCCCAGTGAACGTGAGGCTTGCGGAGGCCCCGAGCTACCACAAGTCGATCTTCGAGTACGATTCCGATTGCAACGGGGCGAGGGCGTACGGGAAGCTGGCCGAGGAGATCCTTAGTTGTCTCGAGGCCTAGGCGAAGACCCGCTCACCCGTCAGAAGAAGGGGATCAAGCGGGTGGCCGCACACTCGAGGTTCGTCACTAACCGCTCTGATCTATCGGGCAGCGCCTCGTCAGCTCAATCTGGTCTGCGGAGCGGAGCTATGGCCGGTGTCTCGTCCTCCCGGCCAGCGTCCTACAATGACGTCTTCTTCAAGAAGCGAGCCGAGAGCACAACAGTCGCTGGCAGCGCAGACTACGACCACAGTGTGACGGAGCCGGCGGTATCCGCCTCCGCTGTCGCCCAGCAGGCGGTCTTGGAGCCTGCGGCCACCACACTCGTCTCGTCGGAGCCCATCGAAAGATTACCCGCGTCGGAGATTCCTGCGATTGAACCAACAATCACATCAGTGCCCGTTTCCATTGCCAATTCACCTGAGGTTCGGGAAGACTCCCACGAAGCTTCACCCGCAACTCCCGCGACTGAGGGGACGTCGAGCCCATCTGCGGCTCAGATAAAGGCTAGACCCGCAGCATCGGAGCCACAGGAGGGCGGCTTCCTCAAGAGGATATTCGGAAGATTCCGGAAGTAGACATCATCAGGCGCCCAACTCCCCAGCGGAACACCTCTCGTCCAATCAACTGGTATGTGGCCGTGGAGTTAGCCCAGAGCCCGCTTGCCGCCACTGGATTAGGGCTGTCGTTCTCTGCTCTTCTGGCGGTTCTCGATGGCCCTGCGCCAAGCCTCCGCGAGCTTCAACTTTTTGCTGCCGGACTCGGTCTCGACCTCGACCAGAACCCCCATGCGGAGCAGTCTGTCCGTCGTGGCCCGCTCGGGAGGCGTCAGGCTGCTGTACTCCACTGATGAGCCGAAGACCACCAGATAGCTGATGATCTGCATCTCCCGCACGAGCTCGTCCCCTGAATCGGCCCTCTGCGGCCTCGGCTTCGCTATGGCCCACTCAGGTATTGTGCTCTTCCTCACTTCTTCGCTCTCCCTCGCGCGGGACGGTTGACGCGCCTTCTCTTATTTACTTGACGCGTCTTCGTCTCGGATCCTCTCTGTGAGTTCAGCCTGTCCGGGACACGAGCCCCAGCAGCGCGACGAGGTCCTTATCCTCGATGACCGCTCGGGCCGACTCGATGAACTCCTCCGTCCTAGGTCGTTTGTGCGCTCGTCCATACTCGGCCGCCTGCAAGGCCATCTCGAGCTTGTCGACCTGCCTTACGAGCCTGGCCTCCTCTGACCTGCCTCTGTTGAACTCGAGCCAGATCGCCCAGTACTCGACTCTCAGCCCGGCCGGCATCCCGCCAAGAATCTTATTCATCGCGGCCGACTCGAGCATCGACTTCTGCCTCTTGGTGCGTTCCTCCGGAATCGAGTCTCCGACTATCGCCTCGGGTAGGTCGTGGATCAGGGCCATCCTCAGGACTTTCGCCGTGTCAAGTCCGTGGAGGTCGCTGTAGACCATGGCCATGATGGCCGTCCGGTACGAGTGGTCGGCCACCGACTCCGGATGCCTCATCCCGAGCTTGCGGACCCATCCCTTGCGCCGCTCCTTCTTCAGGCGGCCGGCGGTATTGAACAGCTCAACGAACACCGCGGCGTCGTCTTTCGGTCGTCTAGACATGGCGGACCTCCCTTCTGACCGACCAATATCTGCTTGCCCGGTTCACGCGGATTGTCCGCTTGGAGTGACCGAGAGCAGCTTCTTGACCTTCACGCGGTGTCGGGGACGAGCGCCTCCGCCAGATAGTCGTCCCTCTCCGGAGTGAAGAAGTCGATCAGAACACACGGCTTCTCCCCATCCGTCCTCAGCTCGTGGAAGACTCCTGGCGGGATGAAATAACCGTCCCCTGACCTAGCCCTCCACTCCGCCTCGCCGACCCTGAAGACTCCCCCTCCCTCCAAGATGAAGCCGAACTGAGCGTGAGGATGGTTGTGCCATGCGAAGATCTTCCCCGGCTCTATCTTGTAGTACACCATCATTCCCGCGGAAGAGTGGTTCACAACTCTCCTGCGGACGCCCGGCATGATTTCATGCCAGGCTTCCTGTTTGTCATGCCACACGGATACGGTGGAGTATGGGTCCAATAGCCTGCTCGCGGCACGCCGAATATTAATCGCTATCGCGGAGGCGCTCGAATGGATGGGGAATCGCGCCGGGCTCCTCACTGCGACCCTGCCTGGTCTGGTGCCTTGGCGCCACCGCGGGCGACTCTGGGACCATCAGGAGTGGCCCCCGCCGCCCACGATGAACGTGAAACCGCAGTCCACGCAGCTGGCGTGCCAGTGGCCGTGGTCCGAACCGACTGATTCCAGATTGGCGCTTCCGCACCTCTGGCACCGAACGGGCGACGTCTTCTTTTCGTTGTTCAATGTTCGTCAGGCTCTCTGGACCCAGGTAAGCGTGCATGATATCGCTTTCTCCGGGAGAACCGGGGAATCTCCGCTAAACCTTTTTAGGCAAAAGTTAGACGCTGGCCCGAGAAAGGAATGAAGTGCTACGTCCACTAGGATACCGACGCTATTGGTGTCTGCTCGATGTGCGGGAGGGGCATCTGCAACATCTGTGTCGTTAAGCTTGGCGGGAAGTTCTATTGCAAGGATGACGCTGACAGGGTCTTCGGAAGGAGACTGAATTCCCGAGCTAGGTCAGGGGCACCGCAGAGGAGCGCGGTGGTGATGGCCGGCTCTCTCGTCGCCTACCTTCTCGGGGGGCTGGCGGTAGTCCTGAGTTTCTTTGTCCTGTTCGCCGGCATCCTCTCGGGAGACCTCGGCAACAACGACATCTTCTCCTCCCTCTTCAGACCATACGTTGACTTCCTGGGACCGATACTCAACTATACCCAGGGCACCATAATCTTCATCGGAATAGGGGTGATGGTCTTCGGGTGCATCGGCATGGCCGCAGGATTCTACCTCTGGAGGCCGGCCGTGGGAGGCGCTCTCATCGCAATCGCGTTCGGAATTCTCGGATTGATCGTGGGCTTCGGGTTGAACTCGATTGCAACAAACATGGACTTCGTAGACGCATGGTTCGCCGCCAACGTCCTCGTCATCGCCCTGGGCTTGATCGGACTGAGGGAACTGATGCTGAACCCGGCCCGATAGCAACTATTGGGGCTGCCGACTGGCGCGGACTGCCCGGAGGAACCTCACCAGGAGTCCAACGGCCCCCGTTCCATCACGGGGCCTAGCGTTTCGCAATCTTAATTACCCGAACCGCCGCGGAGAAAAACAGAGAATCATGCCGCTGAATCTGGGAGATCTTGACATCAAGAGTTCTGCGTTTGCTTCGCTGGGCCGCATCCCCAAGCGAAACGCCGGGGACGGAGAGAACCTCTCGCCGCCGCTGGAGTGGGTCGGAGCACCGAAGGGGACGCGCGAGTTCGCTCTCGTCTGCCATGACCCCGACGCGCCCCTCGTCCACGGATTCACTCACTGGGTGCTGTACGGGGTGCCTCCTGAGACGACCAGGCTCTCAGAGGGTCAGAAGCCAGGCGCCTTCACCGGAGGAGTGAATGGCACGGGAAAAGCTGGTTACACGGGCCCCTACCCGCCGAACGGGCACGGCCCGCATCACTACTACTTCTGGGTGTACGCCCTCGACAGGCCTCTCGGCCTCAAGCCGGGCCTGAATCTGGAGCAGCTGCTGCACTCCATCGACGGTCATGTCCTCGAACAGGCACGGGTCGTCGGGGTGTACGAGCGCTAGGGCTCAAGAAAGGTCCAGTATCGCCAAGATGAGCAAACCCCGGGTAAGGAGCAGCCGCTTCGCGCGGTACGCGTCCCTGACGATGGTTGTCCTCGGCGTCCTCTCCATCCTTGTGAACACGACCGTAGCGGCCGTGATCATCGTGTTGGGGTTGGCGATGTACCTCTCCGAGCGACTGATTGAGCGGAAAGTCCAGCACTCGCTGGAACAGACCGACTGACCTACTTCCTTGTGGCCATGAGCATACGGGACCGCTGCTGGCACTGGATTGCCCTATCAGAGTAACCCTTCCAGACTGTATAGTTGTCCTGTCCCTTGGCGAGAAGTAGCAGAACGTCGGCGGCGTTTAGGTAGAGGACTATGGCCTCTTCAACGCTGCCCGACTTCTCCTTGGCCGCGGCGTCTGAGATGAGCTGCCCTGCGTACCACTCGACCTTCTTCAGCTTCGACATGCCGGCGGCAGGTTGAGCCTGGCTCTGCTGCGAAGACACTTTGGGTGCTGACATCGGTCACACACTCCCACCAAGTCTGCAAAAGTACCCTTGTCATGATTAGTGAACAAAAGCGCAAATCCGGAGCGCGCCAGCCCGTCGCCCCTCATCCAGCCGTCCACATCCATGAGCCTTCCGTGAAACTCCTGAAATAGTGTCCACTCCATGGCTCCATGGGAACTTGACGCCGGCCCAGAGCAAGCCTGAGAGAAGAATAAGCGGGAGGACCTTCCTCATCATCCTGCTCATAGGGACAATCGTGGGCGTGGCACTGGTCGCGGGTTCCATCTACCTCAACGGCGCTCCCTCTGGAACGGCTACGATGACAGGAAGCCTATTCATCAGCAGACTCCGGATCGCTGAGCCCTGGCGGCTCCGGGTCGACGTACGCCGCGACCTACAACGTGACCCTCGCGGCGGTATCGGGCTCCGGCACGATGAACCTGACCCTGCTTGGCAAGACCACCGACGTGCTCTACCAGCATGACTTCCAGGTGAGCAACTTCGTCGTCTCCCCGAACAACCTGACTATGACGTTCTCGGGCGCCAGCGTCAGCCTCGGTTGGATAAACAACAACACCGTCTGGAAGTCGCTCAACGATACCTATGTCGGGGCCTCCGGTCCGAGCGCCCCAGCGAACCAGATGAGAGGATCAATCAGTCCCGCCGACTTCCCCGGAATCCCTTCGGGCTACTACGTAGTACTCAGTCTCTCGATTACATCACAGCCGGCCAACAATATTCCCTTCGTCGTCAACCCCATCGCGAACCAGGAATCGATCCGGCCAGAGACTCCACCGGATCACCCTAAGGCTCTGAGTTCGGCAGTCAGCGCAGTCTCCGCTCAGTTAATATCGCTCCTGCCCCCGAAGACCGGTCACGAAGAGCGACAGTTCAGGGCTTGACACATATCGAGGGAAGCTGCTCGCCGGCAAGATCACCTGCGAAGAGCGCACGAGGGCCGAGTTGTCAAACATCGAGGCCTATAACGGGAAACTAAACGCCTTCGTCACGGTCTTCTCGGGGGACCGCGGACTGGCACTCTCCCGTGCCCGCGAGGCTCGACGCGAGGCTTGCGCGCAGTACAGCGATACGGGCCCCGACTCTTCTGGGTGTGCCCGTGACAATCAAGGACAACGTCTTCTTCTCGGGGTTCCCAACCACCAACGGTTCCCTCTCTTTCAGGGAGTTCGTCCCTTCGACCAACGCGGAGATCGTCGATCTGCTCCTCGGGGCCGGGTGCGTCCCGCTGGGGAAGACCAACCTCCACGAACACGCGCTCGGCGCGACATCGACCAGCGCCCTCGGCGGCCCGATTCGCAACCCGGCAGACTCTTCTCGGATTTCAGGAGGGTCGAGTGGAGGCTCAGCCGTCTCGGTCGCCGCTTCCAAAGGCCCCTTGGTGAGCGTCGGGAGCGACACCGGCGGTTCGGTGAGGATACCTGCGGCCCTTTGCGGGGTGTGCGGCTTCAAGCCGTCCCAGGGGCTGCTCAGCACAGACGGAATCTTCCCGCTGAGCCCTTCGCTCGACCATGTCGGGCTCTTCACGAAGACCGTACCTGACATGTCGAGCGCGTTCCGCGCCATCGCCGGACAAAGTACAGTGCGGAAGGAGCGACCGGTGCTCGGCGTCCCGACACGGTATTTCACCGAAGACATGGACGAGGCGGTATCCAAGGACTTCATGGGCGCCTTGGACACCTTGAGAAGAAGCGAAGGATTTGATATCCGTGACGTGAAGACCGAGGAGAGCTACGCCCGGTACTCAAGAGCGCGGGCGACCATAATGTGCAGGGAGGCGGCATGGTTTTACGAGAATCTCCTCTCTTCCCCCAAGCCGAGGCGGAGCATGCACAGCGATGTCCTGGCGCTCATGGACGGCGGACGCAGAACGGGCATGATTCGGTACATGAGACTCGATGGGTCTCAGGGCGGACTCGATTCGTTCGATCCCGAGGCTCCTGGACGGGATTGACGCCCTGATCATGCCAACCTGCCTCATAGTAGCCCCGAAGGTGGACGATGTCATTGGGAAGGAGACCGGCCGAATCCGGTCTCTCCTGATCCGGAACACTGAGCTCTTCAATCTGTGCGGCCTCCCTGCGCTCAGCCTTCCAATCAGTAGGATGGAGAGTTCGATGCCGACCGCCCTCCAAATCGTCGGGCGACACCGACAGGACGACCTTGTCATCTCCATCGCTGAGAGAATCTGGGCAGCCTTGCATCCGCGACAGCGCAATTAGTAAAATACAGGTTCGCTTTCGGGCATTGCGAGCGGGGAAGAGGAAGGCGAGTGATTGCAATACAGGTACGTCGTCCTCACTAACACCACCATCGGCGCGTTCATGTCCAACCTCGACGCCAACATAGTTCTCATCTCCCTCCCGACAATCCTGAGAGAGCTCCCAGGAACGCCGACCTTTTTCGGGATATGGATCATTATGGGATACTCCCTAGTCACGGCCACTGTGCTCCTGACGATAGGCAGGCTGGGGGACATCTTCGGCAGAGTCAGTCTATACAACTTGGGTTTCGCGATATTCACCATCGGCTCGGGGTTGTGCAGCATCGCACCGGACGGTCTCCTGCTTGTGCTCATGCGGCTAGTTCAGGGCTTGGGCGGGGCGCTCATCTGGTCGAACAACGCAGCAATCCTGACCGACGTATTCCCTGCCACCGAGAGGGGCAGGGCGCTCGGAATCAACCAGGTCGCCGGGGTCTCGGGGTCGATAATCGGACTGGTGGCCGGGGGGGTCCTCACAACCTTCCTCGGGTGGCGGTCGATCTTCTGGATTAACTTGGCACCCGGGACTTTTGCCACTGTCTGGGCCTACCTCAAGCTAAAGGACCTCAACCCTCCGCTGAAGGGCGAGAAGCTGGACCCTCTGGGGAATGTGCTCTTCGGGGTGGGACTCACGAGTTTCCTTGTTGGGCTGACCCTCGGGGCCCTCGGAGGCTGGGAAGCGACGGACGTTCTGCTCATGGTTTCGGGGGGCACAATGCTCGCCATCTTCGGCTACGTGGAGACCAGGGTTCGCAACCCGATGATGGACGTCCGCCTCTTCAGGCTTCGCGCGTTCACCGCGGGCGCGCTCGCCAACCTACTCACTTCGATATCGCGGCACTCTCTATCCCTCATCCTCGTCTTCTACTTCCAAGGCGCACTCCTGTACGACGCGCTCACCGCCGGTCTGCTCCTCTTACCGTTCTCCGTCGCATTCGTCATAGTGGGCCCACTCAGCGGCACCCTCTCCGACAGGTTCGGGCCGAGATACTTCGCACCAACAGGGCTCGTCCTCTCCGCAATAGCGCTCTTCTGGTTCTCGACGCTGCCCTTCGGTGTTTCGTACCTCACCCTGACGATTCCGATGGTGATCGCGGGCGCCGGCGGCGGGATGTTCTTCGCTCCCAACGTGGCCGCAATCATGAACGCGGTCCCTCCCGCCAGGAGGGGCGTGGCCTCCGGCGTCTCCTCGACCCTGTTCAGCGTGGGTTCCTTGGTGAGCCTGGGGCTGGTCTTCGCCATATTCGGCGCATCCGTCCCCCTCAGCGCGCTCCAGGCCATCTTCGCCGGCTTGACGCCTCCCGCAGGGACCCTGAGCATAAACCTCTTCATCGGCGCGATGCATCAGGCCTTCCTCATCTTCGGGATAATCAGCCTGATAGCGGCCGTACCCGCCTCGCAGACGGGCAGCCGCCCCAAGGAAACCATTATCTACGTCGCCACCGATTCTGAGTAACATTGGTACTCTTCGCCAGGGACGTCGCCGAGACCGTGTTCCTCTCCCTCCCCCGAGAGACAAATGCACTCGTCGCCGCGAAGGCGATGAAGGAAAAACGTCAGGGGTTCGTGGTAGTCTTGAACGGGTCACTCCCTGAGGGCATCGTGACCGAGTGGGACTACCTCTCCAAGGTACTCGCCGAGGAAAAGGACCCGGCCCACGTTACCATAGGTGACATAATGACCGCCGGGCTGATAACCGTCAAGGGGAGCGATGGCCTGGAGTCCGTGGCAAAGACGATGACCGAGCGAGGGGTGAGGAGGGTGTTGGTGCTTCAGGATGACAAGGTGCTCGGCGTCATAACGTCGCGGACGATACTGGCGAGGCTCGAAGAGTACATCAACCGGGTCTCGACCACCATCGCGAGGCTCCAGGCGCCTCCCTTCTGACGCCCAGAAAACTATAAACCGATTACCGCGGCCGTGCCGCACGATGTCCCAGAAGGCAAGTGGAAGTGCTCCTGCCCACAGGCACTGTCCCGTGTGCGGGATCTCGATAGCGCCCACCAAGGACTACTGCTCAGACCAGTGCCGGGACTTGGACGAGAGCACCCAGAAGAGGATGAGGAACTACCGGAGACTGACGCTCTTCCTGATGGTGGGTGCCATGGTCGTCCTCGTCGCCCTGTCGCTCTTCCTGAGGGCCCGCGGCTGACTCTCTTCCTACATCCCTCTGGCGTCCACGAGCTTCCAGAGCTCGTCAGTCGGCGGTTCGCCTATGACCTCCATCCTGCCGCCATCCCGCGCGAGGACCCGCTCGCCCTTTCTGAACCTCCCCACCGCCGTGGCCCTCGAGCCAGCTGACCTCACGGCCCCCGAGACTACCTCCTCGGCGCCGCGTTCCACGGCGAGAAGGAGCGTACCCGAGCTTATGAGCCGCAGCGGGTCGAGGCCGAGCTTCGAGCAGACGTAGGCCGTCTCCCTTGCGATGGGGATGCTCGCCTCATGAACCTCAAACCCGAGCTTCGAGGCGTAGGACATCTCGTAGACAGCCCCGAGCACTCCTCCTTCGGTGCAGTCGTGCATCGCGTGAACCTTTCCGGACTCGTACGCGGCGACCGCTTCGTCCACGACGCTCATCTTCCTGAAGAAACCTCTCGCCCTCCTGACCATGGCCTGGTCGACCTTCCCTCTGAACCTCGAAGTGCCCGAGCCGAAGATTGCCGTCCCCTCCACCGCCGCGCTCTTGGTGAGCATGATGGTGTCCCCTTCTCGTGCGTCGGCAGCTGTGACAAAAGACCTCGCGAACGCGAATGCGGTGGTGACCACTATCGGCCTCCTAAGCCCTGGTGTGAGCTCCGTGTGCCCCCCCACTATCGTGATTCCCAGTTCAGCCGCGGTCGCGTGCATCTCCCTTGAGATCCTCGCCACGGTCCCGACGGTCGCGTCCTCCGGAAGGAGGATTATCGACTGCATGAACCTCGGCCTGTTTCCGCTCGTCGCAACGTCGTTGGCGCTGACGTTCACCGCGTACCACCCGACCTTCTCTCTGACCCCCGTCACCGGGTCGGACGATACGACAAGGTAGTCCTTCCCGTGCTTGATTACTCCGAAGTCCACACCTATCGACGGAGGGATGATCAGATCAGATGAATGCGCGCCGGTCATTCCGAGCAGGTACTTCCGCAGGACCTCGGGAGGTAGCTTTCCAAGGGCCAGCACCATCTTCCAGGCTCACTTCTCTCCCTTCAGCCATCTCGCCGCGCTGCTGAAGACGGGGCTGTCGGTGACGTCTATGACCGGTATCGTGACGCTGGTCTCCTTGAATGTGAGGTTCGTCTTGAACTCGGGCATCTCGGCGTACGAGACCCAGAGCCAGTGGGCCCGGCCTTCGAGGTTCTCCTTGGTCATCTCCTCGTTCTGAGGGAACGATTCCCTCCACATCACCAGCCCGTCGGCCCAGTGGAAGTTCGGGGCGATGCTGCCCACCTGCATCCCGATGCATCGTAGGCGCACCATGTCCTGCAGGTCGAACTTCTGATACTCGTGGATAGTGAGCTCATCGTAGGGCTTGAAGGTTACCTTGACCAAGACTGGCTGACGGCCGTCGCGGGCGATTTATTAGTTTCGAGTGTTTCTATGCCTGCGGACCTTCTTCCTGCTCAGATTCGAGAAGCGAGCGGTGAAGCATTATCGGTGCATCATAGAGAAGCGAGAGGGCTATGGCATCGGAGGCCCTGTACCCGCCGAGTATCACGTCCTTGCCCCTCCCCAGAAACTGCATGTCGGCCCGGAGCACCTCGCCGACCGAGTAGACCTCGATTCCACCCAGGTGCAGGCCCTCCTTGTCGGCAAGCTCTTCCACCATGTTGAAGACCGAAGGAATCGAGGACCTGTCGCCTCGGCTGAACCTCTGCATGTGCATTGCACTCTCGCCCGAGAAAGACCTCATGGCAAACGCCTTCCCTTCTTCCGACTTGAGCCATATGAGCCCCTCCGCGCCGCTCTCGTCGGTGAATCCCACCTCTGCGACCTTGACCCTGACGAACTCACCCGCGGAACTCCGTTTCAATGGCTGAGAAATGCCTCTTTCGCTATAAATCCCTTGTGAGCGCTCGTTGAGGGTCGGAGGAGGCCACCGCCCGTGCAGCCCTGACCTTGCCGAGAGCGGCTGCGACTCTCTCAAACCCGTCCCTCGCCGCGTCCAGTTCATTCCTCTTGATGTGAATCGTCATGTAGTTGATTTCCAGCTGCATCTCCCTGAGAGCCGGCGCCAAGGGTGGAGACTCACGCGCCATCCTCCCAATCTCGTGGTTGAGCCTAAAGACGTCCTTGAGTGCAGCTTGCTTTGGGGAGCCATCCTTGATGATTCCCTCAAGGGCCTCGCCAACCCTCCGCACCTTCTCATCAAGGTGATGGAGTTCCGGTACCGGCCCCAGGGCGCTTCACCGATATCAGACGCTAGTGGCTGGGGGGCTGGGCCGCGGCCGCCGCAGGCGCAGCGGTCTTGTTTACCTGCCTGTTGACCGCGTCCGAGAGGTAGTGACCACTGACCATGACGCGCACGCTCTTCACGCCCTTCACCTGTTCGACGCTCGACTTCATGTCCTGTGAAATCTTCAGCGCGAAGACTGGCGGGCAGTACGGGGTGGTGGCGTGATACTGGATGTCGACGCTCCCATCCTTGACGTCCAGCTTGTCGATTAGGTTCATCTCCATGATGGGGACGCCAATCTCGGGATCCATCACCTTGGAGAGCTGGCGCTGGATCTCTTTCATATCCACCTCTTCGGATGACATGATCAATTAATCTCCCGTGCTCTATTTATGAGTTTATCCGTAAACGCTGCCTCTTTCCCGCGCCGTTTCTGGGGAGACATCGGATTGAATCTCCTTGGCTATGTCCCGGGCTTTCGCCTCGAGCTCTTCTGTTCCCACTTGCAACCCGACCATCCTCTCGAGCACACCCAGCAGTCGCATCACCGACAAGGGATGCGGGACCGGCTCTCCGTGGTCCACCGATAGCTTGTACCCTGTCATCCCAAACTTCTCGGCGAGCCCCACCACAAGCGAGGCGAAGAAGGGCGCCGGTTCATCCTCGACTACCTCCACGCCAAGCCCCCTGAGGACCTTCACGCCGGCGTCGTCGGTAGCGAACCCCGTCACCTTCGGGACTGCCGTGGGAGGCGCGACCTGCTCGGCCCACCGCGTCCCAATGGATATCACTTGATCGACGCCGAGGTCCTTGGCGTACCTCAGGACGGCGTCGGCGAACTCGTACTGTTCGTCCTGGGGGGACGAGTCGCCCACGAGCAGCACCAGGTCGGGCGGACCTGGATGGCTGTAGAACTCTGCGGAACTCAGGCGGACTATCCCTTCGTTTGAAATGACCGCGACCGGCGGCAATGCAGAGGCGTAGATCGTCGCTGAGCTTGGTGAACTCTATCTTCCTCAACAAGAACTCCCCGACTCCTTGGCTTGGGAGTACATCGCCTTGTACTGGGGGAGGCTTGTCGATAGCGAGACTATCAGAATCGGGTCTCGCAGCTCCGGCCTTCCCTCGGTCTCGATTCTCTCCCACACGCTACGTTCGGCACGGAGTGTCGCCTCATGCGATAAAAGCGCATTGGTCTTCTCACCGTCTTTCGCCGGAGACTATTGTGTAGTACCTGCCGTTCACTCGCTCGACCTGGACGTCCACGCCGAAGCACGAGCTGAGGTTCCTCCCGGTCAGGGTGTCCTCAATCGGTCCCGACGCGAGGACCTTTCCAGCCCTAAGGAGGAGCGCGTGGGTGAAACCTGATGGAATCTCGTCGGTCCTGTGCGTCACGTATATCATGGCTGTACGGTGTCGTCCGGCGAGCCTCGAGAGGCCGTCGAGGAACCGCTCGCGGGCGCCTAGGTCGAGCCCTTCGCAGGGTTCGTCGAGGAGCAACAGGGAGGCGTTCGCCATGAGGGCCCTGGCTATCATGACCTTCTGTCTCTCGCCCTGCGACAGTTCTCTGATCCTCTTCCCGACCTGGTCGTGGCACCCAAGACTATTGAGGAGCGAAGTCGCCCTCCGCGCCTCCCCGCGCGGTCTTCCTCCAGACTCTGGTCGACCCATGCTTCCCGCTCAGCACGAGGTCGAGTACCCTCTCATCCTCCGGTATCCAACCATCGAGGTATGCGCTCACCATCCCTGTGCGGGTGCGCAGGTCCCTCAGGTCCATCTCTCCGAACCGGTCTCCGAGAATCTCAACATCTCCTTCCGTCGGCCAGACGTAGCCGTTGATCACGCTCATCAGGCTCGTCTTCCCAGCGCCGTTCGGACCGATTACCGCCCAGCTCTCCCCTGCCCTGACGACCCAATCTATGCTGCGGAGCGCCGTCATCCCAGCGTACTCCAGGGTGACCCCTCTGAGCCTGACGGCGCAATCCATCCCGAAACCCAACCCGGGACTCGTGCTATAACCTTGCGTCCGCGACCTTCATTTACCGGGCGCCTTGTCTCTGTGAGCATGGACGTCCTAGAACTCGCGGCTTCCCTCATCGCCTTCAGGACGGAGACCCCTCCTGGGAACGAGGGGCCGTGCGCCCGGTTCATCAGGGACTACCTTCTTGATCTTCATGTCGAGGGAGCTTCCGTGGAGTTGCAGACATTCGCCAAGGGCCGCTCCAACGTCGTTGCGACTTTCCTTGGGGAATCTCCGGGGCTGCTCTTGGCCGGTCACATGGATGTTGTACCCGTCAGGGATGCAGAGGCATGGTCATCCCCGCCCTACGAGGCTAGAGTCAGAAACGGACGACTCTATGGCAGAGGCTCCGCAGACATGAAGTCTGGCCTCGCGGCCATGCTCGCCGCGATTTCGTCTGTTAAGGGGAAGCGGTTGAAGCATGACCTCAGTCTGATTGCGACGGCGGGCGAGGAGATAGGGTTCGATGGGTTAAACGCTCTCGCCCGGGATGAAAGCATGAGGCGCGTCAGGGCCCGCTGCGGCATTGTCGGAGAGCCTACGGAGATGAAGGTCGTCAGGGCCCACAGGGGAGGGCTGACGTGTCGGGTAGTCTTCGAGGGGCGGAGCGCCCACGCCGGCGATCCCTTGCTGGGAGTGAACTCCATCGAGAACTGCGCCCTCTTCGTGAGGAACCTCGGTCCTGTACGCAGAAGGCTTGGGAAGACCAGGGACCCCGACCTCGGGCGGACGCTGGTCACTCCGACCGTCATAAGCGGAGGGACGAAGAGCAACGTGATACCTGAAGCCTGCGAGCTTACCATCGATTCCAGGGTGATTCCAGCGGTCGGCAGCAAGGCTGTCGTCGACGGGCTGAACTCGGTGATCCACAATCTCGGCCGGAGAGACAGGAAATTCAAGGCGCGCGTTGAGGTCCTCTACGAGACGCCCGCCCTCTCGGTCTCCAAGGAATCCGAAGTGGTCAAGCTGACCGAGTCCCTGACCGGCTCGGGGTCTGTCGTCGCGCCCTATTGCACCGAGGCGCCAGTATACACCGACCTTGGGACCCCCACGGTTGTCTTGGGCCCCGGCAGCGTCAAGCAGGCCCACATCCGCGACGAGTACGCGCCGATCAGGCAGATCAAGAAGGCTGAGTCTGTCTACAGGCGAATGATTCAGACCGTCTGTCTCTGAGCCGACGTCTCCGCTGGTTACCGTCGGCCGTATTCATCGACGATGTACACACCAAGGGCATCACGACCAAGATTGACTCCGGAGAGTCCCGCTGAGAGAGAATCGGGACGACGGATCATTCAGGGTCGTCGGGACGGCGAAGGTCACTGGGAGCAGCTGGACGGGACACCGTTCGCCCGGTCCCAGGACGTCTTCAGACGAAAGCGAACGTGCTTCCTATGGCGAAGAGCACGGCGGCAGCAAAAGCCCCTATCAGCAGAGTCTCGAGACCGCTTCTCCAAATCTCCCTATGGACTATCCGGCCTTTCCACGCGCCAGCGACGAAGAGGAAGACGAGGGAGAAGACCACCGACGCGGTCACCGAAACGCTCTTCTGCGCCTCGAGGTAGTAAGGGGCCAGAGGGACCAGCGCACCTATCAGGAAGGAGAAACCAATCACGAGCCCGACCTTGTAGGGCTTCTCGAGGTGGGATCTGTGGATGTGGAGTTCGTTGACGAGCATGTCCTCGAGGAACCTGTCCTTGTTCGCGGAGACCTTGTTGACGACTGTCTCCGCCTCACTTTCGGTGAGTCCCTTGTCCATGTACAGCGTCTTCAGCTCGAGTATCTCCTCGTCCCTCTCATTCTCAATCTCGAACGCCTCCCGCTTCGAGTCAGCGTGGAACAGGTCGAACTCCGAACGCGCCCCCAAGATTCCCCCGAAGAACATCGACACGGCCCCCGCGAGCATGGCCGCGAGGCCCGCGAACCGAATCAGGTCGATGCTGCCTACCGCGCCCCCGAAACCGGTGAGGAACGCGAGGTTCGTTATGAGCCCGTCCGCCAGGCCGAGCGCCGAGGAGGATATAAGGCCCCTTCCGCGGATGTGATGGTGCTTCTCCTGGTATCGCTCTCCCAAGCGCCCCTTGAGGTAATCTTGGTCCGATGGGGTGGTCTCACCGTCGGGCCTCGAAGCTGAGCGGTCGACCGGTGCTCCCTCTGTGCCCATGAGAAGTGGAAGAGGTGCCCCATTCGGCTTATAGGCGTTTGCGGCAGGAATTCCCCTATGCGCACGTGCCCATTCTCAAATTTATAACCCTGAGCTCAACGAGACCCCAGACAATGTCCCTGATGAACAGGCGAAGCGAATACTCCTGGGGGAAGACATTGCTCACCGACCTGAGCCTGATTCCTGAGTCAAGGGAGTACAAGCTCGACGATGCGATGAGGATCAACCTCGGGTTCAGGATGATTGGAGGGCTGAGAGAGTCATTCATCCCTGATGTCTGGACGGTCGCATGGGAGGACAATGACAAGATGGTCCGATTGAGGATGGAGGCGTCCCTTCGCAAGGGTGGGGTGGGCGGAGCCAAGCTTGCCACCACGGGGAAGGAGGTCAGGAGGGCCAAGTTCTACTGGAGCCGCGACCCAGACCTCCCCTATCGGATATGGACCGCAATCGTCCACGAGGACGGCAGCGCTCCGATCATCCCGGAGAGCGTCGAGGACGCAAAGACGAAGTTCCTGGACGTGGTCAAGCTCTTTGAGATCCCGGCCGCGACGCTGGGCCGCGGTTCGCACAGGATAGTCGGCTCGGTGGACGTTGCCTGGGGGCGGAGGAGCTACCTCGAGAAGGGCTCCCTGTCAGGAAAAACTGCACCGGTTGAAGTGAAAATTGAGTAAAACAGCACCAGATGTGGTCGTCGACTGGGTCGAGGGATACACCTTCGTCGGAAGCGACGGGTCTGGTCACTCCGCGGTCTTCGATGCGAATGCGAAGGGTGTCTCCCGCGGCATCACCCCGATGAACGCCCTGCTCGCCTCCCTCGGTGCGTGCTCCGGGATGGACGTCGTGGCGGTCCTTGGGAAGAGAAGGCAGGAGCTGACCTCCCTCAAGGTGTCGATCAGCGGGCTCAGGCCAGAGTTCGGCTATCCCAAGCCGTACACCTCCATATCCCTGAAGTACGTCCTCACCGGAAAGAACCTCCGGAAGAAGTTCGTCGACGAAGCGGTCAAGGGCAGCATGGAGAAGTACTGCAGTGTGGCCGCTACGGTCAACGCCCGGGCCAAGATAGACTACAGTCTACGAGATTGTAGAGGGCTAGACCGTTAGGACGATCTTGCCGAAGTGCTCGCCCTTCTCCATCCGGACCTGGGCGTCCGCCGCGCTTCGCAGCGGAAACTCCCTGTCGACAACCGGTCGCAGCCTCCGCTGCTTGAATAGCTCCAGGACCTTGAGCAGCTCTCCGGCCCCACCCATGAAGCTGCCGTAGATCGAGATCTCCTTGCTGTAGACGTAGCGGAGATCCGTCTCGGCATCGAAACCGGTCGTGGCCCCGCAGGTCACTATCCGCCCGCCCTTTGCGACCGACCTTATACTCCTGTCCCACGTGGCCTTTCCGACGTGCTCCACCACCACGTCCACTCCCCTGCCCCCTGTGTACTTCTTGACCTCCTGGACGATATCCTGGGTGTTGTGGTTCACGACACTGTCGGCGCCAAACTCCACTGCCCTGCGCAGCTTCGCATCCGTGCCCGCGGTGGCCACAACATTCGCACCCCACGCCTTGGCTATCTGGATAGCCGCGACCCCGACGCCCGACCCCGCTCCAAGGACGAGGACAGTCTCTCCTGGTTCCAGAGCCGCCTTCTTGACCAGCATGTGATAGGCCGTGAGGAAGACCAGGGGGACCGAAGCAGCCTGGACGAAGTCCATCCTCTCCGGCTTCTGAAGGACGTTCCTCCTGGGAATAGAGACGAGTTCCGCATATCCCCCGTCAAACTCGCTCCCGACTATCCCATAGTACCTGCACTGGTTGTCTTTCCCCGAGAGGCACTTCTCGCACCTTCCACACCCAATTCCCGGGTTGACTATGACCTCAGCGCCCTTCTGGAGGTCCATCTCGCCCGCGGGCACCTCCTCTACCACCCCTGAGATGTCCGATCCCGAGATGTGGGGAAGATTCACCTTGACCCTCGGGGGGCCAATCCTCTGCCAGATGTCCAGGTGGTTGAGCGCGCAGGCCTTCACCCTCACCAGCACCTCCCCTGACCCGCGCACGGGGTCGGGCGCGTCCTCGTATTGCAGCACCTCCGGTCCGCCGTACTGATGGAAGCGAACTGCCTTCATGCACTCCGTCCTGCCTCTGCCCCTTATAGAGTCTAGAGCCCTCCAGAACTGTATGACTCATGAGAGCGGTTGCGCGCCGCGAAGAACAGTCCCAGCCCGAACCCTGTCAGGACTCCGAAGAGGTGGGCGAAGATGTTGACTCCTGGCCCGGAGCTGTCGATGAATATCAGGCCGGCATAGAGAACCGCTATGACGAGCCCGGTCCCCCGCCTCTCCATGGCCACGTATGCGCCCAACAGCCCGAATATCGCCCCGGATGCTCCGCCTGTGGGAGCGTCCAAGGGGATGAGGAAGAGCGAGGCGAGGTTCCCAAGCAGGCCGGCGGCGAAGTAGACTGAGATGTACTGGGTTCTCGAATAGCTGCCCTCCACCACGGTCCCGAAGTAGACCAGGGCGAACATGTTGAACAGTATGTGCAGGATGTCGAAGTGGACGAACATAGCCGTGAAGGGCTGCCAGTAGTACCCAGCGAAGAACAGGTCACCGGTTTGCGCGAGAATGAGCAGGACCTGGTCTCCCCCTATCAGCGTGATGATGAAGACTGCCGCGTTAACGATGAGCAGGACGAAAGTGATGGACGAGGTCAGGCTCTGTCCCCTCGGAAGATAGCCCATCCTTCGGCTTCGTCGCCCCTCGCTTATTTAAGAGGACGGGGAAACACTTTCAGTCTACCCACCCCTGCCTCTCCCTGCTCGCCGGGGTATCACGGTTATATACGGAAAATCGACTAAATTCCGATTTGGAATGAGCGAGCGTCACTCTGTCTTCAGGAATGAGAGCGTACTCGTCCCAGAGTACGTCCCGCTGGCCACTCCGCACAGGGCAGAGCAGATGAAGGCGCTGGAGGCGTACTTTCAGGGCGTCGTCGAGCGCTCCGACCAGATGAGCCAGAACGTCCTGCTCTCCGGCCCTATCGGCAGCGGAAAGACCATGATGGCCAAGAAGCTGGGCGCGACGCTCGAGAGGAACGCCCTGCTCTACGGCAACCGCGTCAAGTTCTTCCATGTGAACTGCCGGATTGACCGGTCGCTGCAGGCCGTCCTGACAAAGTGCCTGCACTTCCTCGGGCACGGCTATCCCTCCAGGGGGTTCGGGTTCGAGGAGCTGCTCCAGTCGTTCTTTGGGGCGCTGACCGGCGACAAGATACACCTCATCGTGGCCTTCGACGAGGTCGATTCGCTCGTCACCTCGGACCCTTCGTCTCTCTATACGATAACCAGGCTCCGCGAGATCTCCCAGGGCGCGCAGGTCTTCTCCTCGCTCCTGATATCGAAGACGCTGGACTACCTGAAGACGGCGGACCTCAGCACGCTCAGTTCCCTCCAGTGGAACTCGATATCCCTCGACCCGTACTCGTCGCAGCAGCTCTACGACATCCTCAGCCTCCAGGAGCCAGGATGCGTTCAACGACGGCTGCGTAGAGGACGACTCGCTCGAGCTGGCCGCAGAGATAGCCAGCACATACGGTGACGCGCGGTACGCGCTCGACCTGATCTACAGGGCCGGGAGGATGGCCGACCTTGACGACTCCCCAAGGATAACGCCGGAGCACGTGCGGCGCGCGAAGGCCTCACTGCCTCCACAGTTCAAGAAGGAAGAGCTGATCTACCTCGGCAGGCACCAGAGGCTAATCCTCATCTCTATTTCCAACCTCCTCAAGAAGAGCGACTCGGCCTACATCACGATAGGGGAGGCCGAGAAGAGCTGACGACGCGCTCTGCGAGAGCATGGGAGTGACAGCGAACCATCACACGCAGGTCTGGAACGACATCAACGAGCTGTCGCGCAAGGGGATCATAGAGACCCAGATTTCCGGGAAGGGCGTACGAGGGCGTACTACGATGATTGGACTCTCGCTCGTCTCGGCAGAGCAGCTCATAGACGAACTGAGGGGGATGGTCGCCGATGCTAGAAGTTGAGGATGTCTTCTCGTCCTACGGGCACGTCAAGGTCATATCGGTAATCTTGGAATGCAACGAGCTCAACATCTCCGAGATAGCCCGGCGGTCCGGGATTTCGCACTCGTCGGTGGAGCTGCACCTAGCATTCCTCGTGAAGGCCGGATTGATCACGGAGAAGAGGTTCAACAGGATAAGGATATTCAGGGTCAACCACTCGAGCCCCACCGCGTCCCTATTGCAGCGATTCTTGGCTGACTGGCGGTCGCTCGCTTCCACCCCGGTCGCCGAGATGGCATTCAACTGACTATGGCGCCGGAAACGGCCTTCACGTAGAGATCGTAGACGCCCTTCTCCGGGCTGTGTTCGGCGCACAGACACAAGGAGGAGACCTTCCTCTTGTCACACATATTCAGGTAGGAGCATCCATCGCAGGCTTCCTTTCCACAGATGAAACAGCGCACCATCAGCTCGACCTCCTCTCCAACAGCGGACTTGATGGTCCTCACGGCTGATTCCAGGTCGGTCTCCGCGCCCATCTTGAACCCCATCACCCTGTCATACTTCACCCCCTGCTTCATGAGGCGAGAGAACTCCTCAGTTCCAAGTCTCGGAAGCGTGAACCAGCCGTCGATGAGGATTCTCATCGGTCCGCCTCCTTCTCCAAGAACTTGTCATAGGTCTCGTCCAGGTCCAGAGTCCTCTCGAGCTGCCGCCTGAAGTCTCCGGACGCGCATAGGGCGAACAGGTAGGGCAGGTCCTGCGTCCGCGCTCGCGCCGCTTGTGGAGGAACGACTCGCGTACCTGACCGAGAGCTCCCTAATCTTCTTGGCGTCATTCCATATCCTCACGAGCACCGGGAAAGGGAGGTCCTCCGAGACGTATCTGACGTTCTCGCCCTTCACAATGGGAAAGAGCTCCTGCGCCAGCATGGCGTCGAGATAGCGCAGCAGTCTCCACTCGTTGGTGACCCTGATCTTGCCCATGATCATGTCCGCCCTGGAAAGGACCTCAAGCCCGGCGGCCAGCTTCTCGGGCGAAAGCTTCGACTTGAGCACGCAGGTGTGAATCTCCCGCACCTTTTCGACTGGGGGGAGCGAGACGGTCCTGAGCGCGGCCATGGCAGAAGCAGGGTCAGGGGCCTCGAAGAAGGTGTTCAGGCCCTGGCTCACGGTGGCCGACACGTCCTTGGAGGCGTCCGAGTCGGAGATGCCCCCGCTCTGCATCAGGTTGATGGCGTGCCTCAGGTCCCCGCCCGCCCGCACGACGTAGTCATGGAGGACCTCGCCGGTCATCTCGACACCCTCGCCTTGGGCGATCCTCCGCAGGTACATCTCCACCTCGCGAGGGGGCGGGGGCTTGAACCTGACGGTGACGCAGGATGAACCCAGTTTCTTGACTTCGTCGGCGTCCGGGTCGTTCGCGGCCATGATAATGGGGTTCTCGGTTGCTCTGACGGCATCCTTGATGAACTCGACGCCGCCGTAGTCCGCCCTCCCGAGCAGCCCGTCCACCTCGTCCAAGAAGATTAACGACCTTTCTCCAAAGAGATTGACCGTCCTGATTGCCTCCCCGATCTTCTTCTCGAGCGTCTCCTTCGTCCTAGTGTCGCTCGCGTTGAGTTCGACCATGTTCATCCCCGACTCCTTCGCCAGGAGCGTGACCATGGTGGTCTTCCCCGTCCCGGGCGGACCGACCAGCAACATCGCCTTTTTCCCCGGTCTCCACTCCTTCAGCCAGAGGGCCACGACCATCCTGGCCTCCTCGTTGCCGACCATCTCGGAGATGGTCTTCGGCCTGTACTTCTCGACCCACATTCTAGAAGGCTCCTCCTATGAAGACGATGAGGCCTATTAGCATGCCCATGAGCGCCTGCTTCTTCACCTTCAGTGCGTGGTCGGCCGTCGGCCTGCTGAGAATCGCGTACGCAAGGTAGATGAAGATCAGGTCGGGGACTATGACACCGAACCTGTAGAACAGGCTGACAGAGAGCAGCAGCAGCGGTAGCAGGCTCGAGACGACCGCGGCCAGGAAGAACGAGGCGCCCGTGACAGCCGCATGCCCCATTCCGTGGACCCTTGCGAACGACCTTATTCCCCTCTTCTCGTCCCCGACCGTGTCCGCCATCGCCTTTACGACCTCCCTGCCGACTCCGGACAGGAAAGCCGTTCCAGCCATGAAGAGCAGGAGCGAGCTCGTGACGCTGCCACCCGCCACCACACCTCCGTAGATGAACGGGATTGCCAGCGAAGATGCAACAATCAGGTTTCCGGATAACCCGTACTTCTTCGCCCGGTAGTTGTACAGCCATGACAGGAAGGCATAGATCAGTGAGACGGCGATCGCGGCCCAGCTCAGCAGAGCGACGGAGGCGAGGACGCCGATTGCGAGCATGACCAGGGCAAGGCCGAGGGCTGATCGCACAGTGACCGCCCCACTCGGGAGGGGCCGGTCCGGCTGGTTGACCCTGTCTACCTCTATGTCATAGTAATCGTTGATAACCATCGAGTAGGCGCAGACGGCGAAACCCGTCACGAAGCCCAGAAGGAGGTTGACGGCATCGGCGCTTGCAGGTTTCGAGACGAACGCGCCCACGATGACCGCAAACCCAATCATTGCACAGTTGATCGGTCTCAGGATTGAGAGGAAGGCCCGGAGGCTCAAGGGTAACACTACTTGTGGAAGTTCGCCCTGCCGACCTTGTAGTAGATGACCTCTCCCCTCCTCTCGAGCACGGCGACGATGGCCTCCTTTCCCATCTTGACGATTTGGCGGACGGAATCGCTCAGTTCCTCGACCTCCCTTTCGGTGCCCTCGTCCAACGCAAAGACGACGAACTTCGCGGCCTTGTCCGGAAAGTCTCCCCTCTCGTAGACCCTGAGGTCGGTCCCGAACCCGAACCCATCCTTCACTATGTACCCCCTCGACCTGAGGTCTCTGTAGATGATGAACTTGGTCCAGGCGTCCCCCGACCGCGCCTGGCACGTCTCCGCCAGACTTGTTGAACGTCACCCGCCTGCCGCGCTCATCAGCTATGCTCAGCCTCCCGCTGAACAGCAGATAGAGCGCCTCGTAGTCCTTGAGAACCAGCTTCTTGCCCTCCCGCTCTCCGTATCCGACCTGCTCAAACTCCCCGAACCTGCCGCTGTCCTCGACGACGACCTTCCCACCCCTGAGCAGGGCGTCCAAGACCTCTGGTGACTTCTCCTGGCTCTCCAATTTTCATCGGCTCGCGTCGCCGGAGCGATATTAAGCGTTTCAAGGCCGAGAAAGTCTTTTAGACGCATCGCGGGTTCGGCGGGATGATTTGAGAGAGAACTTCTTCTCGCTGAGGACGGTCATGTGGGAAGAGGGCCGCGTGAAGATGATAGACCAGACGGCACTGCCTCAGCGACTGGTCTACAGGAACTTCGACTCATGGGAAGGCGTTGCCGACGCAATCAGGCGCATGGTCGTCAGGGGCGCCCCGGCGATCGGCGTGGCCGCCGCGATGGGGGTGGCCCTGGCCGCGAATCGTTCTCGCACCGGGGACCGCGATCAGCTCCTCAAGGAGATAGAAAGCGCGGCCGAGGGCCTCCGGAGGACGCGCCCCACCGCCGTGAACCTCTTCTGGGGAATCGACCGGGTGGTGGAAACTGCCAGGAAGGCGGGGTCAAGCGTGGAGAGCGTCAGGACTGCAGCGGTCGAAGAAGCGAAGAGGATGGCCGAGGAGGACGTGGAGGCCAACAAGAGACTCGGGCGATTCGGCGCCACACTGCTCGATGACGGGGACGTCGTGATGACTCAGTGCAATGCTGGGGCCCTGGCCACTGTCGGTTACGGGACGGCACTGGGTGTCATCCGGGCCGCCAGGGAGGCGGGGAAGTGTGTCAAGGTGATTGTCAACGAGACGCGACCGGCGCTACAGGGTTCCAGGCTGACTGCCTTCGAGCTCGTCCGCGACGGGTTCCACTGCACCCTGATTCCGACACCGCGGTCGGGTTCATGATGAGCAGCAGAAGGGTGGACAAGGTGATAGTGGGCGCAGACAGGATCACCAGGGACGGCTACGTGTTCAACAAGATTGGGACATACCAAGTCGCGGTCTTGGCAGACAGACACGGCGTGCCCTTCTACACGGCGGCCCCTCGGTCGACGTTTGATCTTAACAGCACCCAAGACCAGGTCGTGATCGAGGAGAGACCCTACGACGAAGTCGTCCGGGTCAAGGGGAGGAGGATAGCGCCCAAGGGCGTGCCCGTGGCGAACCCGGCGTTCGACAGGACCCCGCCCGAGCTGGTCACGGCCATCATCACCGACCTTGGCCTAGTGCAACGGCCGGTCGAAGAGAACCTTAGGTCCGTAATTGGTTAATACCCTCTGTTTTGCACGTCCCTTCGGGCCCGTAGCCTAGTATGGATAGGGCATCGAGAACCAATCTAAGGTTCGTGCATGCCTTCGGTACCCTCCGTGAAGTGAGCCGAGGGTCGCGGGTTCAAATCCTGCCGGGCCCGCTAACGTCCTCCGTTAAATTCGGGGCTCGTTATACTATCCTAGAATGAGAATAGCGCGATGGTTCTACGTGAAGGAGCCTGTCTTCCCCCCGAACGATGGGGGTCCAGGCGACCAGTTCCACCATCCCTTGATGATCGCGGAGCTCATCAGGGTGGTAAGGGAGAACCCGGGGCTCACGGGGAGCGAGGTCGCGGCGCGGCATGGGCAAGAGGTCCGACTACATCTCGACCATGCTCTGGCGCCTCAGGAAGTACACCGGCGCTCTGAGGACGGAGGTAACCGGCTACGAGCGGACGCCGGGGCTCGAGGAGTTCAAGAACGTCCCGAGCATCCAGAGGATGCTCTCCAAACTGGGGAGCGAGAAGACGAAGGATCCCTGGGTCCACAGACTGTTCCGGTACGAGCAGTGGCTGAAACAGAAGGGATACTTCGGCTCCATCACCGAGATGCTGGAGGACTACAAGGCCGCGAAGGACGAGGAGAGGAGGTACTATCACGTCGACCTCGTCGGAGAGTTCCTCAACACATGGAAGGCGAGCAAGGAGACGAAGAACTCCATCGTGAAGGTGATCCGGGGCTTCTATCAGGAAGAACAGGGCGGACCTTCCGCGGGAGAAGATAGTCTACAACAGGGACATGCTGCTGGACACGCCCGGCTCGGGCCAGCAGTACGTCAAGCCTGAGGAGATATGGAGGATCGTGAACGACGGCCACGTGCCGGTCAGAGACAAGGCGATCCTGACCGTCCTGCTGTACATGGGGATGGACGAGTCGACCCTCACGACCCAGTTCAACTTCTACGCCTACCCGCAGTTCGTCAGGGCGCTCGGCGAGAGGTGCGAGGACTGGGACGTCGAGAGAGGCCCGGTGAGGATCAACCTGACGAGGCCGAAGACCATGACGAAGTACTACAACTTCCTGCCGCCCAGGGGCCTGCAGTTCCTCAAGGAATGGCTCAACGTGAGGCAACAAATCACGGGCTCGGATATCGCCATAAGACGGGAGGGAGGCGTGGAGGTCTCGGACCCCATCTTCGTGAGCAGCAGGGGGCAACCCATCTACGAGAGGCTCGTGGGGCAGCGTGGTCAGGGAATCCTCGTTCAAGGCGGGGGTCCAGAGAAGGGTGGAGGGAACCAAGAGGTACCGCATCCACGGGCACGAGTTCCGGGACACCTTCAAGACGACGTGCAAGGTCGCTGGCATGGACGGGGCCGTCGCCGAGTTCTTCATCGGGCACAGGATCGACCGCTCGGCTACGACAAGTCGCCGTGGGCCTATCCGGAGCACTTCAGGGAGCAGTATCTGCTCGTATCGCCCTATCTATCGGGCGAGCATCAGCGGTACCAGGTGCAGGCTGAGAAGAGCCGAGAGCTCTGAGGACCGAATAAGATTTCTCGAATCTGCGCTAACTCGGCTTGCAGCGAGAAAGGGCAGCAAGTTCTCGCTCTGGATCAGAACCGCAGGTAGGGCATCTCAAGGCGCAACACCCCCGGGAGCGTCAAATCGAAGTGAATCGCGGGCCACGTAGACTGGAGAAGGGAGCCTGTGCTCACGCTGGCAGACGGAAGGGTCGTGATGGAAGAGGGGGAGTGAGGGACAGGACATGGAAGAAGGGGATTCGAGGGCATTTAACGAAGGCAGGCAAGAGAGGCCAAAAGATTCTCAATCCTCTACAGAATCTTCGGTCTACTTTCAACTCAACGGGTGGGTCATTTTCCCCTGGCGGAGGCGCAATGAGCCCTCTGAACGACCAGCGTTCACTTTCGAGCTCGCTCTCCCTGAAACCAATGGAAATTTCTAGCCCCCAATTATTAGCCCGGATTCGTAACTGCCGCTTCATGCCGTTCGCCAGTGAAGACAAGGTCACGGTCAGGCTGCTCAAGGAGGAACTGGAGGGCTGGAGGCCCTTCATCGAGGCGCTGAGGTTCGAGGACAGGCAGGTCGCGCGGGAGATGATGGAGTCCTGCTGGAGGTACGCCGAGGCCGTCGAGCAGTCCGGCAAGGAGTTCCTTACCGAGCCGTTCTTCCTCACGGTCCTCCTCGCCCAGGAGAAGCGCCTGAAAGAGTTCGAGGCCGAGTTCGAGAGGCTGAAGGGCGAGGTCGAGGCATGGAAATCAAGGGCTGCCCCCAGATTTCAATGTCGTCAGAGGCGCAATGAACCGTACCAAACTTGCAAGAAGCCGCTAAGTAATCACAGGTAAACTCGTAAATAACAATCGGGCTTGCCGTGATGCATGGCCCTGACAGATTCCCAGCAATCTGTCGCAACAGAAGGTCCTAATCCGAGCCATCGCCCGGCGAGGTCGACACCGGCGTGAAATCCCGTCGAAGAACGGGAGCTGCTCTGGCAATCGTCGCCATATTCCTGATCGTCTTCTTGGTCGCTCCGATAGTCACCTACAGCATCTCGCTCCAGCCAGTCGCCAACCAAGTAAAGGTGGTTCCATGCACAGGTCCGTTTTCTACTCCGGGGCAGACGTGCTCGAATTCCTTCCTGAGCCTCCTCCACGACCATCACTGGTCACGCTTCAGTCTCCTACACGCTGTTCGGTCTGGGCACGAAGCCATTCAGCGATTACTACACCGTCCGGGTGGCGAACAGCACGGAGCTGTTCTTCGTCAAGGGGACATCGGTCGTGGCGGCCGAGTTACTGGGCTTCCCTTCTATCGAGGTGAACCCCCGAGGGGTCATTGAGGTCCAGAACGTGTCCGCCACGCGGCGGGCGCCTTAGGCTTCGTGAACTTCACCGCGACGGTCGAGAACGTGGGCACCGCCGCCCTCGCCTACGTGCGAGTAGGATTCGACGTTCCCGGCAACGGGCAGAACTCGAGCGAGCCCCGGCATTGGGTTCGCGGAGAACTCGGCCAACAGCACGCTGACCTGGATCACCTATGCAGACGCCGAAAACATGTGCGTCGCCAGCCTTGCGCCCGGGGCGGAGTGCCGTGCCTCGTATCCTCGCGCTCCAGGAGCCAGTTGCTCCCGGCCAGACTTTCGGGTACACAGTCCAGGTAACTGCCGGTCTGGGCGCCACAGGCGTCGTCCGCCAGCAGTGGTTCCAGGGGGTGTGGCCGACAAAGGGCGTCACCTCCGACTGGGTTACCGCCTTCATCCAGGAGGTGAACGCGAACAGGACGGGTCCGAGACTGGTCGAGAACGCTACCCTCGATGCCTTCGCGCAAGGCGAGGTTCCAGACGCAGGTCGCGAACTACAACGTCTCCAACTACGGGTTCCAGCAGGACTATCGCCAAGTCGTTCCCGGGGTCTGCGCTTCAGATTGGGGAGACCACACTGTGGCCTGGCACCGACCTTCCGTTCGCGTATGCGAGCTTCCTGCAGGAGTCCGCCCCGGGCCACTGGTCCGTCCTGACGAACCCGAGCTACACGCACTTCGGCTACTACATAGGGTACGGTCCCACAATCGTAGTGTGTCAGCCGTGCCCGGTCACCGAGTTCCCGGGTGGCCAGAACATCCCCGCCCTCCTCGCCTCCCACGGCTGTCAGTTCCACATAGAGCAGACCGTTTGGCTCGTCATCGAGGTGGGCTCCTGAGCCCGGCGGAGGCGCAATGAACCCTCTAAACTACTTGAAGCGCTTAAGCGTCCTCCAGACTTTCGTATATGCAGGTGGCCAGGGCCACGATGATCGCGGCGACCGAAAAGACGTACGTCGAAGTCAGGACGCTCGGCCTAAGGAATGTCAGCAGTACCAGAACACATGCGGCAAAGAACGCAACATACGCTGCCTGAAAGGGTATTGTGACCCTCCCGACCCTGACCATATTCTCGTACAGGACCTTGTCAATCACATAACCCTCCGGAACTTCCTTTATGAGCCCGAGCCGGAGCAGCTTCCGAGGTGATACTGCGCCACGGACGGGAGTGAGCTTGAGGTCTCTCTGCACGTCGTTGACCCTCACGGCCTTTCCGGTCTTGTACATGTAGCGGTAGACCCTGTAGGTCGTGCCCTTCAGAGAGCCGCGTCGTAGAAATCGGGACTTTCTTTCGACCGTTCCCCATCTGACAAGACAACGACCAACGAAGACTTGTGATTTGCCTATTAATACTACGATTTAGAACGATTCTCAACGTCCCTTCTGAAACGTAGTGGTATATCCCATGGGTACCGATACAGCCTGCAGGAAAATAGTTGTCTGAATACCGAAGGCAGATCAGCGTTGCGGTCACGATCGCCCTAATCGGAGCGTTCAGTCTTGCAATCTTTGCAAACTTCTCCTTCCCAACCCAAACAGGAGGGTTGGCAACCACGGCTCAGACCACTTCCTCGAGTTCAATCACCCAACCTGCTGTGTCTGTCACGACGACCACGATCATAGTCTCGACGACCGTCCCGTTGCCGGTGGTAACCTCTACGAGCACCTCGCCGAACGGTACCGTAGTGCTGCCCGTGGCCGGACCACCAGCGGCCGACTATACCGAAGCTGTCTCGGCAGTTATCACTTCTCCTGCAGTCCAGGGTTACGTGACCAAGGATGTGAATGACTCCTATTCTTACGGCATCAAGCAGGTTTCCGGGGGGCAGAAGGAGCCTTCGCTCGTCTTCGTCACGTTCAGCGTGACAGACAGCCGGACAGTAAGCGGGAACTGGACGTCCGAGTATTCTCTGACATATTCCCAAAGGTACGCCCTCAACGTCACCGTGCAGTTCACGGCCCCCTCAACCTATCAGGTGACCAACGTTGCGCTCCGCGCCCCTTCCCGACCTAACCGATCTATTCGTTCACGAATCAACAGCAGAAAATCATCCAGGAGGCCCTCTCGGATAGCGCGGTGAGGCAGCAGTAGTACGGACCGGTCCACGTATTACGTGCAGTCCGTGACGTACTTCCCACCGAACTCCGGTAACCGACATACAGGTGATTATCTCGTATAGCAATACGGACAGGTCAGCAGCAGTTGTGTTGTCGGGATATTCGTAAACCCGAGTACTAACGCCGTGGTCACGACATACAACGATACAGGGACGGTGTGCGGCTGAGATGGTCGCACGGCGGGCTCTGGCAGGAATCGGATTGTCGATCGCACACTCGCAGTGGTGGTGATGCTCGGGGCGAGCACCGTCTATGTGGCGATGTCCTCGTCAAACCAAGACCATTCGTCGTCCACGGGAACGGCGACGGTGGCCCTCGCCACCATCCGCCGCAGCCTTCACCGACCAGGTGTGGAACGCTAACAGTTCTTCGACCAGCGCAACCGTTCCTGTGCTCCTTATGCAACCGGGGTCAACTGCTTACATCTGCGTGACATACCAATCGGCGTGGCGGGGGGGACCCGAGCGCATCAGAACCATCCTTCAATTTCCAAACTGCCAGTTCGGCCTCTCCATAAGCAAGGAACAATGTGTGACGAGCGGAGAGGAACTGCTTGCACTGCGAACATCTCCCATTCCTTCATAATCAACGCAATTCCGAGCTCGATTCAACTGACAGCGATTACCGATTACGTCCACTGTGATTTACACTGTCGACTCGCTAAAATTCGACGGGATTCTTAAGCAATTCAGCACCGTACGAGTATTGTGGGGCCATGCCGATGGCAGTAGGTTACACTGCGGCCCAGGTAAACGTTCTGATTTTCCTGACGCCACGTTCCCTGCGACCCTCCCGTGTGCCTTCTCGGCCTTCGCGCCCTCGTCCGTAAGCGTGGAGGATGAATGTGACATACCTCACGTTCTAATCTGAAGGCGGAATGAACCCCTTTCACCTTAGACAACGATTCTTGTCCTGTAGGAACAGAGACTAGAACATCCGACAGTGGTTGGACACCGACCGAGGGATTATATCCGACTGAATCATCTTCTCTGCAGCGTGGCATGCGATGACCGAGAACAATGACGATTCTTTTACTCGTCAAAGGCGGAAGTGTTCGAAGCCCTCGGGCATCCCACGAGGATTCGGATACTGCAGGAGCTCGCAGTAAAGCCTCTGACCTATTTGGAGTCTGAAGCGTGCTGCCGGTATGGAGAGTAATGGCCTTCTGACCTTCCATCTGGGAAAGATGAGGGACCTCGTAAGGCTCAACCCCGAAGGGAATTACGCTCTGACGGACGAAGGCAGGGACTCTCCGAATAGTCGAGGCGAGCAAGAGCCAGAGCCAGCGTGGCTCATTCCAGTCCCCTTGGATTCGCGTACCCCACCTGACAGCCGTGCTCGCATGTCTGGTCCTGGTATTGGTGGTCCTCGCCTCGGTCTCGGCGATAGAGTACACCCAGATTCAGGGGCTCGATTCTACCCTTCAATCAAGAACGAGTGTCATCACTACCACGGTGACGGTTACCACGGGTCAACCATCGGCGAGCGCTCAAGGTCTGGCTCTCTCGCTTGCCCTGAACACGACCCAACTCAGAGCCGGCCAGTCATTAACATCACGGCCTCGATACGTAATACGCTCCCCACTGCAAACAACGTAACTGTGGACTCGATTGGGCGATACCTGCCCTTCAAGACTGGAAAGATTCCGGCCTGTCCCGTCATACGTCTCCATTCAGATCTTCCAGGGCTACTACACTCAGTCGAACATCTCCTCTGCGATTCCGCTTCAGATTTCAGGCTCCTGAGGCTGGTCTTGGGATGCACCGTTCATGAGCGGCTAATTCGCCTTCGAGCCATCCAGTGACCAGGCCTAATTTCCTTGGTCGCTTTCACACATATCCTATGCATCTGTCAGTTACCTGGATTTCAAGATGGGGGCAACCGCCCTTGCCGCGGGATACTGCACGAGCGGAGAGTCATTCAATTCCTCGGGCCGTCAGGCGGCGTGACGCTTCTCCCCTTCCCCACCGGAGTCTACACGGTGGCAGCGGGTGACGAATGGGGACAGATCAGCATACTTCATTTCCAGGTGAGTTGAGCGATCACCATCATTGGATTATCGCTGAGTGAGTGAAACGGACAGTCTGGCCGAGGAAATCCGATGTTGAGGCACAATGAACCATACACGTTATTACCTTCGAATTGCGTTCCTAACCTGTGGAAGCGCGGCCGCGAAGGCCGTGTGCGGGCAGTAGTCCGTGTTGTCGTCCAGCTCGCAGTAGAACTTGACCTTCCCGCCGTCCGCCGCCTTGGCCTTCACCCCCACTATCCTGTCGTTCTTGGTGTCCCGTATGATCACTCGTTGTCGAGGGAGACGAGCTCCAGGAACGGAACGTAGTTCGGAACGTGTCCTCGACGTAGAGCATGGTCTCGAGGATCTCGCTCGCGTAGGTCGCCGTCCTTCTTGTTCTCCTTCTTCGCCCTCTCGCTCACCTGCTGGTACAGCTGCTCGGTCACGGTGATTTTCTTGAACCGTCTGCCTGGCATAGCCGTGGGGCACGATTCCCCGCGCCGACCGTCGACCCCCGCTTGTCGGTCAGTCGCTGCCGATGCGGGGCGCCAGAAGAGGTGAATCCTCGACCCCTGCTGTTCAGTTGAACTCGAGCTCAAGGGCTTCTTGGCCGAGTACTCGCAGACCACGCTGTCCGAGGCGCTCGCCACGGCCTTCGAAGTGTTGAGGAGGTACTCTATGCTGTATTTGGCCTGGGCGTCCTGTTTCACGTCAAGCCCGAGGACCTGGGCGCTGTCTCTGTCAGCTGCTACGGGTCGCCGCGCCGACATCGCCCTTTCCGGAGAAAGAGACTCCGTCCTTTGACGAGGTTATCGTCACTTGGTCTGCGACCACGGAGACGTCGGCCAGGACCCTCTCGAAGGCCCCCTTGTTCATCGACAGCCTCACGTCGAAGTCCGGCTTTGGCAGCGGCGAGGCGGCGGACGTGGTTCTATCAGGTGCAGCGTGAACTCCCTCTTGTAGCCATCCATCAGGCGCAGGAGCAGGGCGTCCTCCTGCGTAGAGGTGATTTCGATGCTGTCCTTTGCCTCGGACCTTCCGATCAGCTTCACAAAGTCCTCGACCCTGACGCTGAACTTGAAGGGCTTGTCGCACTCGTACCTCTCGAACACGTTCTTGGGCCAGTAGAGGTCAATTAGCGCTATGTGCGAGGGGTCCATCGCCCTGAAGGTCAGCGCCTCGCCGCTCGCTTCGAACGTTGCTTCATCGACCAGCGTCTTGATGACCGATGACACGGCCTTCCATTCTGCCGGGCTTGAGGTCTCCGCGAGGAGCAACTACAGTAACCGAATTTGCTCATGTCCCTTGATAGTTAAGCCTGCTTCTCGGCGCCTCTGGGCTCGGGCAGCTGCGAGTACGCAGACTGGGCTTTGTGAAGCCGTCAGGAAAAGGCTCCTTCGAGAGGATCCTGAGTGGCATCTCCGTGGTTGCAGCCGGAGCCGGTCAGCCGGTCGACAAACATGCCATCTTGAAACCGTTCGTCAGGATACGCCGTCCGATCGGTTCGCGCCCAGGTGAACTGCGGGCACCTCGACTTTCCATCTTCCAGCCCGAGGCACTCGGGATGAAGGCAGGCACCCTGTCCATCCTCCTGCCACAGATACGTATCGGGGTAAATCGCGAAGTTGGCGTGAAGCAGCCCGCTGTGCCCGCATTTGCATATCTCCGCTCTGAGCTTTCTCGTCTCGTCCTTTTCAGGATAGATCCAGCTCCACCCGACGACGCCCGTCCATGACGCGTCTACCTCTCCGCCGCCATCCTGACACCCTTCTTCGCACTGCCACTTTCCAATCTTTTGAGGCAGTTCGGTCTTCGGCGCGTACACCAGGTCGCTCTCCAGCAGCCTCTGCACCGCGCTCTCGGCCTCCTTCCTGGTGAACCCTCCCGACCTCACCAGAGCCCTTACGAACGAACCTTCCTCGACGACCTCGTCTTCGTTCGCATTGGCGAGTACATCGAACAGGCGCAGCGCTCCCTGAACCTCGTCCGGCTGCTCGGCCTTCCTGAGCTTCACTCCTCAGCTCCTGCGCGCGCTTTATCACGTCCGCGTCGGCGAGCACAAAGCCGACGTGGTCGCAGTCCCCCGTCCCGTCGTGCCTGCAGAATACATCCATCGTCCCCGACGCCCCCTTCCCCACTCGATGGCCACCTCCGTCTTTATCCCCTCATAGTAGTCCATGACGTCCACCGAATTCTCGCGCTTCGCGACTATCTCGAACCTTCCCTCGAGCGTGTCCTCTTCGATACCCCTGATGAGGCGCGACCTCGCATACTCGGTGGCGGTCCTGATGTTCTCCCTCTCGAGGAGCTTGACCTTGTTCTTCTCGTAGGCAGATATCAGCATCGCGTACGTTGACTGCCTATCGTAACCGTCCTTGGGAACTCAGTGGAGGACTTCTTCCCGGGCTTTGATTCCATTTGGTTCGCTCCTCGCCCGCGGGTCCGCTAAGTATTTAAGAATGACTGTCATGACTTCCACGATTGTCATGACAGTGGAGTCGGGCAAAAGGTCGACCGTGGCAAGGACTTCCGGGGACGGGACAGGCCTTCTCGCCGTGCTCGACCTCCCCGACGAGAGGACGGCCCTGCCCAAGCTCGTCAGGATGGCTGCAATGCTCGATAAACTCTACACCTCGGTGATGCGGAAGGGGACGGACTACGATACCCTCCCGGGCATGTCGAAACCCAGCCTTCTGAAGCCGGGGGCCGAGCTCCTCGCGCGGCTCTTCGACCTCGTTGCCGACACCCAGATCGTGAGCAGCGCGGAGAGAGTCGACCATGAAATACCCTACTTCTCGTACGACGCGGAGTGCAGGCTCTTCAACAGGTACGGCGCATTCGTAGGCAACGGGATCGGCTGCTGCAACAGCGCGGAGCCACAGTACGCCTTCAGGTGGGTCTTCCAGGAAGAGCTTCCGAGGGACGTCAGGAGCCTCGAGGAGCTCCGCACCAGGGAGCTCGGCGAGAGGACGCAGTACAGAGTTCCGATGACGAGGAACGAGGTCTTCGGCCTTGCCAACTCCGTCAAGAAGAAGGCGAAGAAGAGGGCATTCGTTGATGCCATCCTGACCGTCACGGGATCGAGCAGGCTGTTCTCCCAGGACGTTGGAGATGGAGGAGAGGAGCCTGAGGAAGGAGAGAAGGAAGGAGGAGGGCGCGTGGTCGCTGGGGGAGGAAAGGCCCATTGAGCCGCGGCAGATACGGGGCAGCAGGAGGAGGAGAAGAAGGTCAGCCTGAACGTGACCGTGGACAGGTGGATAAGCGATGCCCTCGGCAAGGTAAGAAGGAAGGAGAGCGTCAGCGGCATGGTCAACGGGCTGCTCGCCGTGGTGATAAGGCAGTTCGACCCGGGGCCGTCGTCTCCGCTCGCCCTCGAGCTGAGCAGCCTGCTCAAGAAGCACAGGGAGATCGCCGAAGCCTCCGGGGACGCAGGGACGCTCGCCTCCGTCACGTTCCTTCAATCCCAGACTGGAGCCGTACGTGGACCTCTCGGAGGGTGACGTGGGCATGAATGAAAACAATGATCGCGGCAGCAGCGGCGACAGTGACCAAGGAACGGCTGACAGGGTCGAGGATCCAGAAGAGCCTCGCGTGCATCGGACAAGCAACATCGACGAACCGGTGAAGGTGCGGATGGAAGGAGAAGGAAGAAGAGGGAATACCTCGAATCGGAGCTCGAACTGGGACGGCGCCTATGCCCTGGCCGATGCTGACCAACCTTACGACTTCGACGCATACGGAGTGCCGGCGATCTGCCATGAAACACCCATGGCGTACGTGTCTTTGCTGAACGCGTGGAGGTGTTCTGTATGCGGGACCGTGTACGCGCTAACACACCGCTCGGTCGATACTTCTCTCCTAGGAGACCATCTGCCCTCGCTTCATCGGATTCCGAAGGATGCTGCCCTGCGGAACGGTCAATCACCGGTCTGCAGCTGATGGCAAGCTCCCGTTCACATCCTCTCCCTCCCTCCTTCCTCCCCCCGCACCGGATGTCGATCACGCCGCAAAGCGATGCGCATAGCGCGAGCGTGGCTCAACTGAAATCATGCGCAGGAATTACTTTATTCGCAGAGAAAACCCGCGGCTTCGATGACCTCGGGTGATGCGAAGAACAAGGCAAGTCGTGGCCCTCATTCTACCTCGACACCCCAACAGCGAGCTGACGGGCATGCAGCAGGGGAGGAGGAACGGCCTCCGGCAGACGCCGCCGGACCTGGGTCGAAGTGCCCCTACTGCGGGGGCCTCCTTCCGGCAACGTGTGCGCCAGATGCGGCACAATCTGCGGCCGATGCGGCACCCCCTACGCCGGAGACTTCTGCCCGCCTGCTACGGCGAGGAGGAAGCGCCAAGATTCGGCGCAGCGGGCGGCGCAGTCTCGGTCCCTCACGGCGACATCGCTCCTTCACGGGCCAAGCTTCCAGGATAATCGGTCATCCGGCGAGCCTGAAGGAGCACAACATAGCGAGGGGAATCCACGTCGACGGCACGGGGAAGGCCATCCACGACAGAGCCCTGGCAGCGGTAAACAGACTGAACGTCTCGCACGAGTCGCCGCCCAGGATCCTGGAGGATGTGGAGAGGGAGGCTCTTGCGACCTGGAAAAAGGAGCAAGGGGTCTCCCTGGAGAGGGCCGTAGCGTTCGCATTCCTGAAACAGGGAAGGGGAATGGGCAGGTCGGTGGAGGAGATCGAGCTGGCCCTGGCGAGGGGCGGATTCAGGGTCCGAATGGAACCCGTCCAGATAACCGTCGCAGCCCCGGACCCGATGAGGCTGGGCCTCTTCGTGAACGGCTGCGAAAGGCATGTGAGGATGGCGACGTCGCCGAGGGTCATCAGGGTTCCCATCTACCTGAGCGACGCCCTGTCGGCGGGTGGAGATGACGATGACCTGGATTGCAGCGGCGAGGTCGAGATCGGGTCGGCGGGAACTGCGCCATCATCGACGTCCGCTCCCCTACGAGTTCAGGCAGCTGGACTGGCATGCCGTGAAGGTCTTCACTGGAAGCGGGGGAGGAGGTGCTTCTACCTCTTCAAGACGGAGAAGCAGGTGGCCATAGGGCCGGACTCCAGGACGAGGTCCGCCTCCTTTTCCCTCC